>JAAEUE010000418.1 GCA_024227565.1 Alphaproteobacteria bacterium | reverse complement strand
GGCAGCCTCGCCCTGTCCGACACCTTCCTGCAGAATGTGGTAGGGCACGGCATTGCCGGGCGGCTATCCGCCAAACTCGGCGAGGGCACCGTGAACGGCATCATGACCGCGCGCGTCGGCATTGCCGCAATGTCCCTGTGCCGCCCTCTGCCCTTCGCGGCCCTCAAAGCCCCGGGCCTGACCGATCTGGCCAGTGAAGTTGTGTCTTTTGGAAAGGCAGGCGATGCAAATCACGAAAAAAAGGGATAATGAGACCTGTGTGCGGGTCGGCTATATTGTTGTTTTGGCGTTATTTTCCGTTTTCGGTTCAAGAAGCCATGTTCGGGTGTATGGCCCTGGATCGCGTTTGGGCTTGTCCGTGATTAGCCGCCTTCGCCAGCCAGCTTCAAGCGCCATGCAGGCGTTGTAACGAAAGGCCGCGCTTGAGATTGTAGGCGATGGCTGTCAGGTTGACTTGAAGCGTTGCCTTGGCGAGTCGCAGACACGTCATCTGCCTGAGGCCATAGGACCGCTTGCAGGTTCCGAAAATCTTCTCAATCCTGCCCCGGACCTTGTGAATGGGACGGTTGATCTGGCGCAGCCTGGCGCGTGCCTCCTCATCGGTTTTTGCCCAAACGTGGGTTGCGACAACACATGCGGTGCCGCCCTTTGCCTCAACGGCAGCGCGAAACCGGGGCCCGCGATAGGCGCTGTCGGCATAGGTGAGCGCCGGGTCGCCGGGAACAACCGCACACCCAGCCTTGCCATCATTGATGTTGGCCGGGGTGACCCCAACCGTTTCAATCAGATCACTGCCTTCATCTGAAGCCACATGGGCCTTGTAACCATGGACCGCCTTCTTGTTCTTGTGCTTGACCCACTTGGCCTCACCATCGTCCTTGCTTGCTGAGGCAATGATGGTGGCGTCAATCAACGTGCCGGTCTTGACTGTGATATGGCGGGCCTTGAGCTGATCGGTGATGGCGTCAAACAGCGCCTCGCTCAGCTTCAGGCCGGCAAGGGTCTTGCGAAAGCGCACGAAAGCGGTGCGTTCGGGTGTTGGCTCGTTGCGCGAAAAACCGCAAAAACGGCGAAAGGAGGCACGGTCGTCCAAGGCCTCGGCAAGCTTCACATCGCTCAAATCATACCAGCGCCCAAGCAGCAGGGCTTTGAACAAACAAAGCGGCGGCCAGCCCTGTTCACCCAGACAAGAGGCCGAAATCTCCTTCATCAAGGCATCGCAGTGCGACCAGTCAACGACTGCGTCAAGCGCATCCAGGTCGCCCTTGCGGGCCGCGTTACCGAACGAAAACCGTTCCTGTCCAATCAATCGCCGCGCCATCGCAAACCTCCAATCCAGCCTTTCAACCAAATTGAATCAGACAGCAAAGATGCTGTCAATCACCAGACCCGCACACAGGTCTCAAAAACTCTGCATCGCTCAGGCTTTGTGATGGCTCTGTGCAAGACCGTAAACGGGGGTCGGAATGCCTTCCATCCGGGCCTTGAGTTGCAGGGCGATAAATCTGGAGAAATGGCGGGACTGGGCGAGGTTGCCGCCCTGGAACCAGAGATTGTCCTGCCGGGTTGGCTTCCACATGTTGCGCAGTTCACCCTCCCAGGGGCCGGGGTCCTTGCGCGTTCCAGCGCCGAGACCCCAGCATTTGCCCACCTTGTCTGCAACGTTCTGGCCTGCGATATCGGCCACGAAGCGGTTCATTGAGCCGTATCCGGTTGCATAGAATATGACATCTGCATTCAGCTTCCGGCCATCTGCCAATTCAACGCCAGTTGCCGTCAAACACCCGATTTCCTGTCCGCTGACCAGCTTGATGTGGCCATTGCCCTTGCAGGTTTCGCAGCGTCCGCCCTCGGTGTTGAAGGAAAACCGGCTGGCGGTGTATCCGCGGATGCGGGCCTCGGGGATCTGGGCGAAAAGCTTGCGGATTTCGTCGAAGACCTTGACG
>JAAEUE010000417.1 GCA_024227565.1 Alphaproteobacteria bacterium | reverse complement strand
TTTCTACGGCCGCTTTGTACCCAAGGGCGAGGTGTACGACCCGGGCACAAAGAAGTTCGCGTCCGCAGGGCCTAACCCCTACGGCGGCCCCATGGTCGTCATTGTGGACGGCACCGTGCGCAGTGCGGGTGAAACCGGGAGCGGCATGTTTAAGGAGGACTACCGCGGTTATATGATCGGTGAAAGTCCGACCGCCGGCATGTCCGCCGGCAAGAAGACGCTCGACCTGCCCTCGGGCAAGTTCAAGCTGTATGTGGCGGTTAGCTCGAACAAGAGCCGCTATCAAGGGGGGCGCGGCATCGAGGGAATTGGAATTGAGCCCCATGAAATCGTTCCCCTGGAACTTGAGGATTTGCAAGCGGGCAAGGACACCCAGATCTTGCGGGCCATAGCGATCTTTCAGGACTTTCCCGAAGGCAAAGTGCGCTACAAGCCGAGCAAGTTTGGGTGGAAACCCAAGGAGAAATGAAAAAGCCCGCCACCTTGATCGTAGGCCTCTTGCTCAGCACGGCCGCATGCATCAGCCCAGGTGCATCCACGGTCTTGAACGCCCAGGAAAATTCCATGGCCTTTGACCCGGTCGTCTACCCGGAGACCATGGGGGGGTTGGTGACGAACCTCGGCA
>JAAEUE010000416.1 GCA_024227565.1 Alphaproteobacteria bacterium | reverse complement strand
TGTTTGAGCGCAGGTAGGCCCAGACGTTTTCCATTGGATTGAGTTCGGGCGCATAGGGTGGCAGCTTTAGCAGTGTGATATTGTGTGGCACTTTGAGGGGGATGTCCCTGGCTCTGTTGAAACTTTGAATTAGGGTGGCGTTGCTTCCCCTGAGCCGTAGGCTCGGGGTGTTCAAACCAAGAAAGGAAGCAACACCATGAAGATGACTACCACATCCCAGCAAGCCCTGGCTACTGCGCCAAAGTTCCAAGCGCTTGTCCAAGAGGCGTTTGACGCGGTGTCAGAGAGTTTCGAGCAGTTCTGCCTGATGGCTGGCATTGAGAGCCTGAGCCAGTTGATGAACGAAGACGTGGACGCACTTGCCGGCCAGCGTTACGAACACTGCCCTGACAAGCCTGGCTATCGTTGGGGCCACACGAAGGCACAGGCTGGCTTTCACGGCGGCAAGGTCGACGTTGATCGACCGCGGGTTCGCAACAAGGCCACGGGCAAGGAGATGGCTTTGCCGAGTTGGGAGGAGATTTCCGCAGGTGGGTTTCTCGATCAGTGGGCCATGAACCTGATGGTGATGAACGTGGCCACCCGCAAGTTTCGCCGCGCCGTTCGTTTGCCAGAGGCCGGAGTTCCGGCCGGGGCTGGCAGCGGCCTTTCCAAGTCGGCTGTATCGCGGCGGTTCAAGGCTCTGACACAGGCCAGGTTCGATGACTGGATGGGGTCTGACCTGTCCGAACTGGACCTTGTGGCAATCCAGATCGACGGGCTGCATCTGGACGATCGCCTTTTGATGATAGGGGCTGTTGGCATTGAGGTTTCCGGGCAAAAACATCCATTGGGCGTCATCGAGGGGGCCACTGAGAACACCGCCACTGTGCAGGCTTTGCTCGACAACCTGATCGAGCGCGGGCTTGATCCCGAGGGCTGCTGTCTCTTCATCGTGGACGGGGCCAAGGCGCTGAGCAAAGCCATCCGGCGCACCTTCGGCGCGGACATTCCCATTCAGCGCTGCCAAATCCACAAGGCGCGCAACATCACAGACCGGCTCGATCCGAAACATCATGCCTCTGTGCGGCGTGCTCTGAAACAGGCTTGGGAACTCGACGATGCCGACAAGGCCGAGCGGCTGATGCGCAATCTGGCGCGGCGCTTCGAACTGGAGGCACCGGATGTGTCCAGATCGATCCTCGAAGGCCTTGATGAAATCCTGACCGTCGTCAGACTGGGGCTTCCGCCTGAGTTGCGGCGATCATTGGCCAGCACCAATATCATCGAGTCCATGAACAGCGTCATAAGGCAGGTCTGCCGCAACGTGAAGCGCTGGCGCGACGCCAAGATGGCATTGCGCTGGACCGCCGCCGGAATGTTCGAAGCCAAGAAAGGCTTCCGACGTATCAAGGCCTACAAGCAACTGCCCATTCTCAAGCAGGCTCTCATCGACCACCGCCAAAAGGCCCAGCTTGACCAGATCAAGGATGCCGCATAACTTCAAATCCAGCGACGCCGCTCAGGCGAGTTTCAACAAACAACGGGACATTCCCTTCAGGTCTGACAGAACCGGCGGGGGGG
>JAAEUE010000415.1 GCA_024227565.1 Alphaproteobacteria bacterium | reverse complement strand
TGGGGCGTCGGCTACGAAACCTCGCGCGGCAAGGACACGCCTTCGGGACATTGGGAGATCGCAGGCGTGCCAGTTGAATTCGACTGGACCGTGTTCCCCGAGACGGTTCCGGCCTTCCCAGCATGGTTGACAGATGCGCTGATCGCGGAAGCCGCGCTGCCGGGTATTCTCGGCAACTGTCATGCCTCAGGCACGAAGGTCATCTCTGATCTGGGGCCCCAACACGTCAGAACCGGCATGCCGATCTGCTATACCTCCGCCGATTCCGTGTTCCAGATCGCCGGGCACGAGGAAAGCTTTGGTCTTGAGCAGCTGTACCGGACCTGTGAAATCGCGCGCGGCCTGCTTGATCCAATCAACCTGGGGCGGGTTATTGCAAGGCCATTTCTGGGCGATGCCCAGACCGGTTTCAAACGCACCGGCAACCGGCGCGACCTTTCTGTGCCTCCACCTGCGCCCACGCTTCTGGATCATGCAACCAAAGCAGGTCGGCACGTGATCACGATGGGAAAAATCGGTGATATATTTGCCCACCGCGGGGTTGGTGAGGTGCGAAAGGCGCATGGCAACATGCCATTGATGGACAAAACACTGACTGCAATAACTGATCTTCGGGAAGGTGGGTTTCTGTTCGCCAACTTCGTCGATTTTGATTCTGAATTTGGCCATACCCGCGACGTTCCCGGCTACGCCAACGCGCTGGAGGAGTTCGATGCCAGGCTGCCGGAAGTCTTTGACCTGTTGCGTGAAGGTGACCTTCTGATCCTGACCGCAGATCACGGCAATGATCCGACTTGGCACGGCACTGATCACACACGCGAGCATGTGCCTATACTGCTGCGTCTGGAAGGCTATAATAACGCAACGCCTTTGGGCCTGTGCAAGTTCTCTGATATCGGAGCCAGCGTGGCGGCGCATTTGGGTCTTGCATTCGGCCCCCACGGGCATAGTTTTCTTAACCTGATCGAGGGGTCTCAATGACGTCCAAACCGGTAACCGCTACCATTTTGCCGCATGACGGCGCTGGTCATCCGGCCCGCAATCCCGGCATGCCGCTTGACCTTGACTGGATCGAAGCACAGCGCGTCAACCTCTCGGCAGTGGAGCGCCGCGCCAAGACCCTGCCCGCCCGGCGCACGGTCAAGAAGGACTGGCAGGCGGCCTGGCTGATCAAGGCCATAGAGTGCATGGACCTGACCACCCTGTCAGGCGATGACACCCCGGCACGGGTGCGCCGCCTGTGTGCCAAGGCCAAGGCCCCGGTCCGGCCTGAAATCCTGGCATCCCTCGGGCTGGAGGATCGGCGGGTCACAACGGGGGCGGTCTGCGTCTATCACGAAATGATCGAAACCGCAGTTGCAGCGCTGGAAGGAACCGGCATACCGGTAGCGGCTGTCTCTACCGGTTTTCCCGCGGGGCTTTCTCCGCACAATCTGAAGCTTAAGGAAATCGAGGCCTCGGTTTCAGCAGGCGCCAACGAGATCGACATCGTGATTTCCCGCCGCCACGTGCTTGAAGGCAACTGGCAGGCGCTTTACGACGAGATGCGCGAGTTTCGTGCCGCCTGCGGCGAGGCCCACGTCAAGGCCATCCTTGCCAC
>JAAEUE010000414.1 GCA_024227565.1 Alphaproteobacteria bacterium | reverse complement strand
TCTTGGCCGAGCATCCCAGACCAGTCACTTGCGCGCCTGCAAGCGTTTTGCGGCCTGGCTCAGACGATCGCCAGATACCGCAACACCGGACGAAGTGAAGGATTTCCAACAACATCTGATTGAGAGCGGCGTGAGCATCTGCACCCGCAACCAAACAATGACAGGGGTGAAGTTCCTGTTCCGGGTGACCCTGCGGCGGCATGATCTGGTGGCCGAGATCTTCCATCTCAGAGAGCCGGACCGGGTGCCACTGGTGCTGAGCAAAATGGAGGTCAAACGCGTTCTTGCCATGGCGCCCAGTCTGAAGGCCAAAGTGATGCTATCGCTGGCCTATGGGTGTGGGCTGCGCGCAAGCGAAGTTGTTCGGTTGAAAGTGGGTGACATCGATAGCGCTCAGGAGATCATCCGCATTGTGCAGGCGAAAGGGCGCAAGGATCGCAATGTGATGCTGCCATCGGATATTCTGAGCCTGCTGCGTGCGTGGTGGGTGGATCGCCCCATCGGTCAGGATAAGGATGTACCCGCACCCGAGCGGGTTCTCTTCCCCGGATATCGCAGCAAGCATCTCTCAACCCGACAGTTGTCGCGATTGTTTCTGGAGACCGCCCGCGCCGCCGGAATCACCAAACGCGTGACGCTGCATACGTTGCGCCATTCGTTTGCGACCCATCTGCTGGAGCGAGGCGTCGATATCCGGGTGATCCAGGCATTGCTGGGGCATTCCAAACTCACAACAACAGCGCGGTATGCACGGGTTGCGACCGGTATGATCGCGGCGGTGGACAGCCCGCTTGATGATTTGACCCCGCGCAAACGCAAGAAGGGCAAGACAGGGTCTTCATAACCCGCCTTGCCCCGGCCATCGTTGGAGGTCGCGGATATTTTC
>JAAEUE010000413.1 GCA_024227565.1 Alphaproteobacteria bacterium | reverse complement strand
TGTCGCTTGGCGGCGGCCTGATCGCCGACATTGGCTATCATGAATACGAAGACCAGACAATTGCGCTCTCAATCCTGATGGGTGAATTGGATGCCTCGCGAGTGACGGCCAACATCGGTGTGCAGGCGGTTGAATATGGTGTTGTGCCAGTGGTAGACAGCACCTTGCCTGTGACGGCCACGCTGCCGCTCGCATGGACAAACGCTGCACTGTCGTTGCCTAACGAGTCGCTGACGTATTGGAACGCCTCGTACACACCTACGACTGAGGGGTACTATCGCATCTACAGCCGCGCCACCGACGTGTCGGGCAATACCGAAGATGATGAAGTCGATTGGTATGACGGCGCGTTTATTGTGGATGATACAAATCCAACGGTAACGTGGCTTTCCCCTGCTAATGGCAGCAACTTTGGCACCGGTTTTGTGACGCTACAAGCGCAGACGGCTGACTATATTGGTAACGAATTCAACATTGGCAGCATCGCCTTTGAGATCAACGGCACTAGTTATCCCGCCACCTGGAGCAGCGCAGATTGGGAGGCGGACGGCAGCACGCCGCGCACTTTCATTCTGTACACTGACGTGATCTCGACGGGGCTGCCAATTGGCTCATACTCGGCGAAGGCGGTTGTGGTGGATGAGGCGGGTAATTCAGCCGAAACCAGCCTGATCACCTTCAACGTTACGGGCGTTGGCACAGCAGACACCATCGCCCCAACCCTAACGATCACCTCGCATGTCTCGGGGGACATCGTCGATGAGTATGAAACGATTATCGCCGGCACAGGCAGCGATGCGGAAAGCGGCATCCAGAGCTACGCCGTCAGTCTTGATGGGGGCATCACCTGGCAGGATGCCATCGATACAGGCAGCGGCTTTGCCTACACCTGGTTAATCGGCGCGGCGCAAGGCACAACTTACCCTGTGCCGGCGCGTGCCATTGCCTGGGCCGCCAACATCCCCGTTGAACCCCTCCC
>JAAEUE010000412.1 GCA_024227565.1 Alphaproteobacteria bacterium | reverse complement strand
TCACTTTCGATCACGCCAAGACCCCCAAGGGCCTACTTTGCCAGCCCCTCTTGCCTTGACCCATACCTTGAGGCAGGCCAGTCCGGTCCACTTCCAGCCCCTTGGTCTTTGCCAGAACCCGCAACCATGTCGGCTTTCTGGCCGATTTCTTCGGTTGTACCCCTAGCAACGGACCTTAACCACCTCCGGGCCGAACGGTGAGTTATGAACATCCCGCTGGAAATTGGAAGGGAAAACTTAGAGCGGCTTTGGTTTTGTCAGGGATCGATCCGATAGGGACGGTCCTGGCTGAGCATCTTGAAGATGACACGGCAGAGGTGGCGTCCGAGGGCTCGTATGGCTTGATTGTGATTCTTGCCTTGGGCGCGTTTTTTTTCGTAGTAGCGCTGCGATCGTGGAACTCCTTTGCGATGGTGATCGAGGGCAAACATCATCGCGGCCTTGGCCCGGGCGTTGACATGTCTTGGCGGCTTTGAGCCTTGGAACTTTCCGGATTTATTATCCAGTGCGGCCATGCCCAGATACAAGGCCAAGCTGGCCTCGTTTCGGAATCGCTCGAGGGTGCCGATTTCGCCGGCCAGCACTGCGGTGCAGACGTCGCCAAAGCCTGGAATAGTGTCGAGCCTGCAGGCAATGGCGGAGCGCTCGGCGACCTTGGCCATTTGGGTCTCCAAAGCCTTGATCTGCTGTTTCAGCTCGAGGATCCGTGCCGCATCCTGCTGGATCATGTCGCCGACCAGGCTGGCATCGGGAGCGAAGTAGGCACGGCTTTGCCAAGCCTGGATTGCCCCGGCGTAGGTGGCGCCGATGCCGGTCACTTTGAGCAGGGTGGCGCGGCGCACCCGGGCCAGCTTGAGCAGTCCTCCGCGACAGGTCAGAAAGCTCAGGAACCAAAGGTTGGCGGCATCCTTGGTGATCTCCAGAAGCCCCGGGCAGACGGCCTGAAGATCGGCCTGCAGGGCGTTGACGACACGGCCCTGTTCGTTCACCAGGCGGCGCCGGCGCCGCGACAGGCGCTTGAGGATCTGATTCTCCTCCGGCGTTGCCATGACTTCCTGCAGCACGGCGCGCGCCATCGGCAGATGATCGCGAAGCTGGAACAGCTCCAGGGTCTTGCGGCTGTCGATCCGGTC
>JAAEUE010000411.1 GCA_024227565.1 Alphaproteobacteria bacterium | reverse complement strand
ATCCCCTGGTGGCGACCCATCGTGTGGTGCCTATTCCGGCGGTCAAGGACGCAGCCGCTAGGCGGTGATTTCTCCTTTCTACCCACACGGTTTAGGGAAGAGCCAGGACTAATATGTAGGATAGTGAAATGGACCCATCCCACTTCTTGGGCGAGGACTGCGTAATGGCCCGGCTTTCCCACCCCCTGCCCACCGGCTACGTATCCCCGTGCAAGGTACCGCGCCCGTGGACAGCGCGTGGAAAAGCCTGCTATAAACCAGAGTCAAGTAGTGGAACACGTTTAGGTTAACCCATCACAAGGTTGCGAAGGAGACGCTAGCGATTGATGACAAGACAGGTCAGACCGGCGCCTCGGATACCTGCTTTGCCCACGGGCTCTAAAGAAGCCGGTAGGATGCTGAGGTCGAGGTGCGCGGATTTCATCAGGGCCAGCGGCAACATCCGCATCAACAGGCCGGATGTATGGCAGCAACCTTAACCTTGTCACCAACCTACGACTCCTTGCAAAACGGGATGGGTCCATATATGGGCAAAGCAGCGTAGCGACGTGGCCATCATATTAATCCGCCGATGGGCACGCCGCGCTTTGCCCATCCTACATGTTGGTACATTTGAGTTAGCGCTCATAACCCTTACAGCGGCCTCGCCCGCTAACGCTGAACCGCGCCGATCAGGGTATCGAACAGCAGCCGGGCGATGGAGATTACCTGAGCCGCGGCGGCGTAGGCCTGCTGAAAACGGATTAAGTTGGCCGCCTCTTCATCGAGATTCACCCCGGACACCGCTTCCCGCGCCGCGCCGCTCATTTCGAGCAAGGTCTCCTGGGCGTCACGGTTGATCTCCGCCTGGTTGGTATCTACTCCCACGCGAGCCACGAACTGGGCATAGGCATCTTGAAAGCTGGCGGTGTTATTGACCAAGGTATCTTGCTGCTGCAAACCCGAGAGCAACAGGGCATTACGGATATCCCCCACTCCACCCAGGTTGGAT
>JAAEUE010000410.1 GCA_024227565.1 Alphaproteobacteria bacterium | reverse complement strand
TAAACTGATGGTGCTGGCCATCGTTGTCGGTATTGGTTCAACCATCTTCGTAGATATTGCCACACCTCCAACCGGTGACATTGATTTACGCCATGCTGCCTCGATCATTCTAGCCGCCATCGCAGTTTTTGGGCTGGCGGTATTTGTTCCCGGCATTGCCGCAGGATTGGTATCCGGCGCGCCACAATTGGGCGCTGGCGCCGCAGCTGGAACCGCTGCCGGTCTGATTGGTGCAGGTGTTGCCGGTGGAGCAATCGCATCAGGTTCCGCTCGTGCTGTTGGCCGCGCCGGTGGCTCAGCCATTACTTCAGCGGCATCTTTATCAGGTCGGGCAAGCGCCGGATACGAAAGCGGCGGTCTGCCTGGCATTGCCAAGGCGACCATTGGGCGTGCCACATCAAATACTGCGTCCCGCATGAGCGCCCCAATCAAAGATGCTCATGCTCACGGTGCCGCCGAAGGGTATCGTGCAACGGGTGGGTCAAGCAGCTCAAGTAGCGCGGGCGCATCTGGCCGTGGTGCAGGCGTCGTGAATTCACCATCCCGGTCCAGCCCGCCTCCATGGGCAAAGCAAATGCATAACCGCCAACGCATACGCGAGGCCGGAATGATTGCCACCCACACACTGCGGGACGGAGACCGAGGTGGTTCCGGTGAAGGCCCTAAACTCGACCCCGACAAATAGACAACCACAAGGAAATCAAACCCATGATCTTCAAACGATCCCGAAATCGATATGGCGATACGCCAGTCCCGGTTACTCCC
>JAAEUE010000409.1 GCA_024227565.1 Alphaproteobacteria bacterium | reverse complement strand
TTTTGCATCAGCGCTTTGATGACTTTTTCCTGCTCTGTCAGGTAAGCCGTGAACTCATCCCCCGGGTTGTGGATGTTGACCCAGCCGTTGCGGGCGCGAACCGCTTCCCATTCCGGCGTGGCGTACATCTTGGCAATGGCGGCGCGAAAGACCTTGGCTTTTGCATCCGGCAGACCCGGTGCGGCAAAGAAACCACGCCAATTGACAAACACGACATCATAGCCCTGCTCCTTGAGCGTCGCGGCATCCTTATAGGCATTGACCCGCTCGGGTGCAGTGACACCGATAATCTTCACCTCGCCCGCGGTTGCCATGCCTACGGCCTCAGAGAAACCGGTTGACAATGCCTTGATCTCACCCGATAACAGTGCAGCCATCGCCTTGCCGCCCGCGTCATAGGGGATGTACTTGAGCATGGTGGGGTCAGCGCCTGAAGCCTGCATGGACATGGCGGCAACCAGATGGTCCAGGCTGCCCGGTACCGAACCGCCGCCAATGGCCACTTTCCGCGGATTGGCATTAAAGGCTGTAACCAGATCCTTGAAGGAGTTTATGTCACTATCCTTATGCACGACAAAAGCCGCATAATCGCCGATGGTTCCGGCGATCATGGTGAGATCCCGGAAGTTGTACGGAAAGCGCCCGACCAGCGAACGGA
>JAAEUE010000408.1 GCA_024227565.1 Alphaproteobacteria bacterium | reverse complement strand
CGGCGCAGATCTGGATCAAGTTTTGCGAACACATCCATGATGGCCTGAGCGGTTTCTGCTGCCGTTTTTCCCGCCAGCCTGGCCACGATGGTGAAGCGCGACTTGCGCTCCGTCAGCACCAGAACCGGTCTTGTCCGGCGGCAGAACATCAGATCGCCCTCCCAATGACCACCTTGCGCCCGGGCCGCAACGTTTTGGCCGCGTTCATGAATGGAACGCCGGTCCTTGATGGTATTGTGCGGCTTGCGCGCTGGTTTGCGACCGCGTTTTGCGCGTAAGCGGGGCAAGAGCTTCCAAAGCTTGTCAGTCCTCTGCGCGCCAGCATGAACCCAGGCATAGATGGCTTCGTGGCAGAGGGTGCCAAGGCCGCGTTCGTTGCCAGCCTTCAGCCAGCCAGAGATTTGTTCCGGCGTCCAGTTCTCGTGCAGCCGTTCAACAACAAACCTGGCCAGTTCGGGCGTCCGGTCCAGCCGGGCTGTGCGTCGGCGCCGGGCCAGGTAGCGTCCTTCTGCACTTTCAGGTTTGTAAGAGCTATCCTTGTTGCCATTGCGCCGCAATTCGCGTGAAACTGTCCATCTACCTCGCCCGATAATCGCGCCGATCCGGGCAAGAGACCACCCGGTCGCATGCAACCGGGCGATCTCTTGCCTTTCCCAGAAACTCAAATGAGAATATCCTGTCATCGCAACACCCCTTCATGGATTGAAACACCAGAGCGCTACCAT
>JAAEUE010000407.1 GCA_024227565.1 Alphaproteobacteria bacterium | reverse complement strand
ATGTCGCGGGATACCGGGCAGTGCTCGAGGCTGCAAATGCATACCACAGCTTCTTCTCGGGGCAGATCACGGCTGCCGGGCGTGTGGCACCCGCTAAGGTATTGGTTCTTGGAGGAGGAGTGGCTGGTCTGGCCGCAATCCAACAAGCGAAGAAACTTGGGGCGATAGTCAGGGGCTTCGATGTGCGACCGGCTGTAAAGGAGCAGGTCGAATCGCTGCCTGAGCTGATCGATGAAAGCGTGCGCCTGTTTACCAAGCGCGCGGCAGACGCCGAGATTGAAATTTCTGTGGAAGCCAACGACGCGCCAGAGCCCATTTATGCGGACGGCCGGCGGCTGAAACAGGTCTTGGTGAATTTGATCGGCAATGCGTTGAAGTTCACCCCGGCCGGCGGCTGGATCAAGGTGCGGTCGCGCCTAAACCAGGACGGCTGGTTCGCGCTTGAAGTCGAAGACAGCGGTATCGGTATGGCGGCCGAGGATATCGCGCGCGCGATGGAGCCGTTCAGCCAGCTTGAAGCCAACATCCTGCGCGGACAGGAAGGCGTGGGCCTGGGCCTCTCCATCTCGTCGCGGCTGGTTGCTCTGCATGGCGGCCGGCTGTCGCTATCCAGCGAGCCAGGCGTCGGCACGACGGCGCAGGTCCTGTTGCCCGGCAGCCGCGTGCCGGAAAAGGACGAACGACCAACGGCGCAAGGCACCTAGTGCTCCGCACCATTTAATTCGAATTGTTTGCCCTGCTTTGGTTGAACTCCCAGGCTCTTGATGATTCGATAACCATCGATTCGAATTATCACGGTGGTGCACGATGTCACGGAAGAAGTATGTGGTCGAGCTTTCGAGCGAAGAACGTGAACAGCTCGAAGCATTGATTTCCAAGGGCAAGTCGTCGGCCAAGGCGATCTTGAAGGCGCGCATTCTTTTGAAGTCCGATCAAGGTCCGTTGGCTCCAGGTTGGCCGGATGATCGTATCGTCGAGGCCTTGGATACGAACCTGTCCATGGTCACGCGGGTGCGCCGGCAACTGGTGGAGGAGGGTCTTGAGGCGGTACTGGCGCGGAAGAAACGGGCCCATCCGCCGATCAAACCGATTTTTGACGGCGAGGCCCAGGCGCGGCTGATCGCGCTGGCTTGTTCCGAGCCACCACCGGGCCATGCCCGCTGGAGTATCCGTCTGCTGGCCGAGCAGGTGGTGGAGTTGGAGATCGTCGAAGCCGCCCACTTCAACACGGTTGGACGGGCGCTCAAAAAAACCTCCTCAAGCCGCATCTGAACAAATACTGGGTCATTCCGCCGAAAGCCAACGCCGCCTTCGTCGCCGCGATGGAAGATGTCCTCGCCGTCTATACCCGGCCCCATGATGCCAAGCGGCCGCTGGTCTGTCTTGATGAAGCGGCCAAGCAACTGACGGCGGAAACCCGTGCGCCGATCTCAATGGCATCAGGGCGTCCCGCCCGCCATGACTACGAATACAAACGCAATGGCACCGCCTCTATGTTCATGCTGTTCGCACCGCTGGAGGGTTGGCGCCATGTCAGTGTCACCCCGCACCGTGCGGCGATCGACTACGCCCATGTGCTCAAGCAGCTGAGCGATACGCACTTTGCCAAGGCCGAGGGCATCGTGCTGCTTCAGGACAATCTAAACACCCACACCCCCGCCTCGCTCTACCGGGCTTTCCCACCAGAGGAAGCACGCCGGATCGCCGACCGCTTCGAGTGGCACTACACGCCGAAACATGGCAGTTGGCTCAATATGGCGGAAGCGGAATTGTCCGTCCTCGCCCGGCAATGCCTGGCCCGGCGCATCCCAGACATCGAAACCCTCGATGTGTATGTCGCGGCCTGGCTGGAACAACGCAACGAACATCATGTCAAAGCAGATTGGCGATTTACAACCAAAGACGCCCGCATCAAGCTGAAAAACCTATACCCAGCGCTTTAGATGATTCAGACCACTAGGTCACATACCCATAAAGATGGTTCCCAATTAGGTCCATTTGTGATGGGGGGGCGACAACGTCCCACAGCATCATATTGGTCCAATTTGGGTATTCGTGCTGAACAGTGACCGTCTATTTATGGTGCTGTGGACGGCTCCCGCCCGCCGGCATCTAGATGCCATGTATTAGTATGTCCTAACAGTCCGCTGAT
>JAAEUE010000406.1 GCA_024227565.1 Alphaproteobacteria bacterium | reverse complement strand
GAATCGAGCCAAAACATCTGCAGAGCCATTTTTAGCGCCTGCCACAACGCCTTTGTCTCCCACTACGTGCGTCCCGATCGCCACCTGATGGCGGTCCAGACCAGGGATGCCGATGGCCGAGTCATAGAGACGATCCCGGCCACCGCCGATGCATCGCTTTCATATGTCAGCTCAAGATCACCACTTTGCGTCAAGTGATAGGCAGAGATCTGATCGCTGCCGGCCCAGCTGGCATAGAGATAGGTCTCTCCCGCCAGGTCGACGGCAAACAATTGAGCCGCCGCGCCGTCAAACCCCGCATCCAAGCTTGTCGATGTGCCAAAGCTGCCATCTGACTGCACCTGCCAGGCTGGCGGGCTGCTGTGTCCCAACCCGGTCACCACTGCGGTCATATCTCCGCCAATCGACAGCAGCTCAAGCCCGCTATCAGGCACAAGCGTTCCCTGGCCGGGCAGGCTTTGTTGGTCAAGCAACTGCAACCCGGTCGGGGTGGTCTCAAACACTGTCAGGCCACCATTAGACCGGGTGGTGGCATAAAGGTAGGTCCCATTAGACCCCTGATGGATCTCCAGATCACAAATCCCGGTCAAATAGGCGGCCGATGGGTCGGTGGTATATGAAAGCAGCTCCAAGTCCGGCACAACACCCCCCTTTTGGTTTTGGCCATGTGGGGCAGCTTGTCAGCCAGGATTTAAGAAGAGGTCGTTGCAATGTGTCGGAATTGCGGAGCTTGCAGACAATTAGTTCTGAATTACGCAAGGGGTGAACCGCGCCGGGTTTGCCGGAGGCTGATTTGTCTTAGTTACGCGGCCATGTTTGATCTTTCCAGAGCTGCGTAGAAGTTTGCTTCGGCTTCTGCTGGCGGGATGTTTCCGATGGGTTCCAACAGGCGGCGGTTGTTGAACCAATCGACCCATTCGAGTGTTGCGTATTCGACGGCCTCAAAGTTGCGCCAAGGACCACGCCGATGAATGACCTCGGCTTTGAAGAGCCCGTTGATCGTTTCGGCCAGGGCGTTGTCATAGGAATCCCCAACACTGCCCACGGATGGCGCGATTTTGGCTTCGGCCAATCGTTCTGTGTATTTGATTGACAGATATTGTGATCCACGATCGGAATGATGGATCAGTTTGTCTTGCGCTGGACTGCGTTGATGAATGGCTTGTTCCAAGGCATCTAGAACAAAACCGGCATTGGCAGTGCGGCTGGCCCGCCAGCCTACGATCCGGCGGGCAAATACGTCGATGACGAAGGCCACATACACAAAACCCTGCCATGTAGCGACATACGTGAAGTCGCTGACCCAAAGTACGTTTGGTGCAGGCGCATGGAACTGACGGTTCACCCGATCCAGTGGGCAGGGTAGCGCCTTGTCCATTGCCCCCTTCTCGGGCATTTTCAATGCCCTGTCAGGCTATGGATAAACCGGATCATCGTTTGAACGGGCGGTCGAGCTCCGTCCCGCTGCCTGGCAGGTGATTGCAAGCAATCACCGAGAAGGGCGCAAAATATGCAGATGCCTTGCGAAGGATCTCGTTTGCCTGCTTCAATTCGCGGACCTCACGTTCCAGAGCCTTCATCTTCTCGGCCGTCTCGGTCGCGATGCCGCCGCGTCGGCCGCTGTCGACCTCAGCTTTCTTGACCCACTCATTCAGCGTTTGTGGTGCGCAGCCGATCTTTGCAGAAATCGACAGGATCGCTCCTCTCGGGACATCACTGCGTGATGCCCTGCCGGCAAGGGACCACCTGCTTTCATGCTGGTCTTCGTTGCTCAAAACCATCCGTACAGCATGTTCGTGCACTTCTGGGGAATACTTGTTCGTTGTTTTGCTCATGATGCTCCATCCTACTCAAGTGTTGTAGCCTCCGGCAAACCCGGCGCGTGTGTGGATGCCTCCGATTCTGCAAGCTGATTCTCGACGTTTAGGCAGGGCTTCAATCGGTCGTGTGTCAGGCCTCATGATGTGGCTTGTCTGACGCCACGGGCCGGTATGCTGTTCGGAAGGCAGGGCCCACATCGGTTCAGAGAGCTATAACGCTCGCGCCCCGGGACTGGGTGTCCCCGCCTTGAACTTTGAAATCCGTGTCGCTTACTCCGTCTGTCGATCACCTCGCCCCGACCTTGCGGCCATGCCGTTTCCGCAGTCATTTACAACTGAGGTCACGCCATTCTGTAATCCTCCCCCTTCGTTGTCATTGCCCAGATCATGCGCGCCATCTTGTTGGCCAGTGCGACTGCCGCCACCATGCGCGGCTTGCGCGCAACCAGGCTGGCCAGCCAGCGATTTGCGCTACAGCCTTTGCGCACGACCCATCGAATGACACTCATTGCCCCAATGATCAGCAGCCTGCGAATGTCGCATTGGCCCATCTTGCTGACTGCCCCAAGGCGCGTTTTGCCTCCGGTCGAGTGTTGTCGTGGGACAAGACCCAGCCAAGCTGCAAAGTTTCGCCCGCTCTCGAATGTCTCGAGATCCGGCGCAAAGGCGGCAATTGCGCCCGCCGTCACGGGCCCGATGCCCGGCACGGTGCAAAGCCGCCGCAGTTCCTCGTCCGTCTTAGTCGCGCTTTCTAGGTCATCGGCCAGTTGTTCGATGACTTGCGTCAACTGGTCAATCTGTTGCAGGTAGAGTGCGCCCATCTCGCGCACTGGACCGGGAAGATCGACATCGGGCTTTGCCAGGGCTGCTTCCAAAAGCTTCAGGCTCGCCGGACCCTTGGGGGCCACAAGGCCAAATTCGGCCAAGTGCCCCCTGAGCGCATTGATCAACTGTGTCCTCTGCCGGACAAAACATTGATGTGTCCGGAAGGCTACGGCCCGCGCTTGTTTCTCAGCACACTTCACCGCGACAAAGCGCATGCTGGGACGGGATGCAGCTTCAGCAATTGCCTCGGCGTCAGCATGATCGGTCTTTTGACGCTTTACGAACGGCTTCACATAGGCAGCGGGAATCAACCGCGTCTCATGCCCATGCGACCGGGCAACCCGTCCCCAGTGATGGGACGTGGCGCAGGCTTCCATCGCCACGATGCAAGGTTCCTGTGCAGAAAGCAGCTGAAGCAGTCTCGTTCGTGATACCGATCTGTTGAAAACAACGACGCCATTGGCTTTGACGCCGCAAACCTGAAAACTGTTCTTGGCAAGATCAATCGCCAATATGCTAACTTCGGACATGGATGCCTCCCTCGCTTTGGTCCAATAAATCCACTCTGGCACATTCGATGCCGTGGGGTGGAGGCATCCACATGGTGTAATCGCGGGAGCGAGTCGCCTTGAGAGGACCTGAATGGGGGCTGGTGGCTGTTCCCCGATAAGATGGAAATACGGGCTCATGACAAGGTGTCCGGCCCAAGCATCTCAGGAGAACAGCCATGGAAGACTATATCGGCATCGATGTATCAATGAAAGAAACGGCGTTATCAATTCGACGTGGCGGCCAGCGCGTTTGGCGTGGGAAATGTGTTTCTGATCCGAAGCGAATTGCTCAGATTGTTCGAAAACACGCGCCATCAGCCACGCGCATCGTTTTTGAGACCGGCCCCTTGTCGATTTGGTTTTACCATGCCCTTCGTGCTGAAGGTTTACCTGCGATCTGCATTGATGCACGCCATGCCAAAGCAGCCCTTAACATGGCTGCGAACAAAACCGATTCAAATGATGCGGATGGATTGGCACATCTCGCTGAGGTGGGGTTTTACCGGGAGGTGCGAGTCAAAGGCTTTGATAGTATGTTGGCACGCACCCTCGTGGCGGCGCGAACCAAGCTGGTCAGGATAGCGACCGAACTCTCAAACCAGATCCGGGGTCTCATGAAGACGTTTGGATTGATTGTTCCGGCGGGCAAAGGGCGTACCTTCGAGAAGAATGTTCGCTATCTACTGCCCGATCAGGGCGACCTTGCCCGTATCCTGTTGCCGATGCTGGACGCATGGCACAGCATCCGCACGCGCGCGGCTGAGCTGACAAAGATTCTTCTCGCCAGTGCACGTCAAAGCCAAGCTTGTCGGCTCCTCATGACCATCCCCGGTGTAGGCGCAATTACCGCGACCTCTTTCGCTGCCGCTATTGAGGATCCAGAAAACTTCAAAAACTCGCGCGCTGTTGGTGCCTGGCTTGGCCTGACAACCCGGCGCTACCAATCTGGAGAGGTGGACTATGGAGGGCGCATATCCCGACGGGGAGATCGCCACTTGCGGGGGCTTCTCTACGAGGCGGCTCTGGTCATCTTAACCCGCAGTTCGGCAGAGAGCGACCTGCGAAACTGGGGGCTCAAACTCAGAGAACGCCTCGGCTTCAAACGCGCCGCTGTAGCTGTGGCACGCAAACTCGCGGTCACAATGCATGCGATGCTCAAGACTGGCCTAGTCTTCAACCGGGCCATCGAAGTAAAAGCCACACAGTAATTTATCAATAGCGCTCGGAGCTCTGAGCGCGCCGAGACGTCCCTGCCTGGACGTGGGTCAGGTCATTCCGATTGATGGCATGCACAGCTGGATCAGCAGAGTGCGTCATCCACCTTGGAAGCCCTTCCCGCGAAAACCCATCATGCGGCGACTACGTGTCGACCGCGAAGACGACCCTGCACCAGGCATACGAAACCTCAAGGCGCGTCAACATCTGATGCCAAGCCCGAAAAACTGCTGCAATGCTGGAACTGTTGGAGTTCTGGGGAGGTGAAACTTTGCAGAAAAGGCTTGCAAAACCAATCGCGATTAGACGACCAATCTGGAGAGGTGGACTATGGAGGGCGCATATCCCGACGGGGAGATCGCCACTTGCGGGGGCTTCTCTACGAGGCGGCTCTGGTCATCTTAACCCGCAGTTCGGCAGAGAGCGACCTG
>JAAEUE010000405.1 GCA_024227565.1 Alphaproteobacteria bacterium | reverse complement strand
TGCCAAAGCGCCTCCAGCCGCTTTGCGGCTTCTTCGCTGCCATCCGGCAAGGGTGTCAGAATGCACCAGCGGTTGTCGAACAATTCGGCAAAACCGGCGTGCGGCCCGGAATGCTCGGTTCCGGCCAGCGGGTGCGCTGGTACAAAATCAATGCCCTTAGGGATATGTGGCGCCACCGCGTCGACAACCGCCTGCTTGACCGAACCGACATCGCTCACCGTTGCGCCCGGCTTCAAGTTCGGCGCGATCTCAGCCGCCACTTCGGCCATCACACCGACGGGTACACAGAGGATCACCAGATCGGCGTCCTTCACAGCCTCCGCTGCCGTATCAAAAACGGCATCACAAAAGCCCAGCTCCAGCGCCGCCGCCCTTGTCTCGGCTGTGCGCGCATGGCCAACCACCTGCGCGGCCAGACCGCCACGTTTCACCGCAAAGCCGATGGACCCCGCAATCAGTCCAAGCCCGATCAGGGCAATTTTGTCATAGAGTTGGGTCACTGCTGCCAGCCCTCTTTGAAATCCCGCAATACTGCGGCTACCCGCTTGCAATCCACACCTTTACCGATTGTGATCCGCAGGCTTTGG
>JAAEUE010000404.1 GCA_024227565.1 Alphaproteobacteria bacterium | reverse complement strand
TGTTCATGCCCACGCCGCCGTACTGCTCGGGAATCGTCAGGCCCCAAAGGCCCAGCTCGCCCATCTTGGCGAACACCGACGGATCGATTTTGGCGTTGCGGTCGTGCTCGGTTGCCAGGGGCATGAGCTCGTTTTCGGCGAAGTTCTGCGCCTCATCGCGAATCATCGCGAGTTCTTCGGTAAGTGCAAAGTCCATTGGATTTGTCTCTTGGAGAGTTTGGGGATTAGGCGCTGTAGTCGTAGAAACCCTTGCCGGACTTGCGACCGAGTTGACCGGCGGCAACCATGCGGCGCAACAGGGGACAGGGTCGATACTTGCTATCGCCGAAGCCTTCGTGCAGCACTTCCATGATGTTCAGGCAAATGTCCAAACCGATCAAGTCGGCCAGGGTCAGCGGGCCCATGGGGTGGGCCATTCCGAGTTTCATGACGGTATCGATGCCTTCTGCGGTGGCGACGCCTTCCATCAAAGCGTAGGCCGCCTCGTTGATCATGGGCATCAGCAAACGGTTGGCCACAAAGCCCGGGTAGTCGTTGGCTTCGACGGGCACCTTGCCCAGGTCTTCCGACGCGGCCAGAATGCTCTTGGTGACCTCGTCGGAGGTCTCATGTCCACGGATGATCTCGATCAGTTTCATGATCGGAACCGGGTTCATGAAGTGCATGCCGATCACCTTGTCAGCGCGCTTTGTGCTGGCGGCGATTTCGGTGATCGAGATCGAACTGGTGTTGGTGGCCAGGATAGTCGACTCGGGGGTGACCTCGTCGAGTTCCTTGAAGACCGAAGCTTTGACCTCGGGGCGTTCGACGACAGCCTCCACGACCAACTCGGGGCTTCCAATTTTGGAGATGGCGCTGCAGCCTTCTATGCGCGCCATGGCGGCGTCCACATCGGCTTGGATCATGCGTTCCTTCTTGACCATGCGACCCAGGCTCTTTTCGATGGCGCCGATGCCACGCGCCAGGGCTGCGTCGTTGGAGTCCACCAGAGTGACCTTGCTACCGCGCACCGCGAAGACCTGAGCAATGCCATTGCCCATGGTTCCCGCGCCGATAACGGCGACCTGTGCAAAATGGGGATTGGCCATTAGAGTGCCTCCACGGCCAAGGAAACCGCGTTTCCGCCACCGAGGCACAGGGATGCCATGCCATTCTTGGCGTCCTTTTGCTTCATACCATAAAGCAGGGTGGTCAGGATGCGTGCGCCGGAAGCGCCGATCGGGTGACCGAGGGCCACAGCGCCTCCATTCACGTTGATCTTGCTGGGATCCAAGTCGAGCACGCGGCGCAGTGCCACAGCGGCCACGCTGAAGGCTTCGTTGATCTCATGCAGGTCAAAGTCGCCATGCTTCATGCCGACCTTTTGCGCGCAGGCTTGGATGGAACGCTCGGGGGCCATCATGACCCACTGGGGATCCATGCCGCTGGTGGCGTAGCCGGTGATACGGGCCAGGGGTTTCACGCCCAAGGCTTCGGCGCGCTCGGCGCTCA
>JAAEUE010000403.1 GCA_024227565.1 Alphaproteobacteria bacterium | reverse complement strand
TTGTCCTTGTCATTGCGAGGCGACAAGGCCATGTCAGCTCAAAACGAACAGGAGTTGGACAATGAGTAAGGCAGAAGACTGGATGGAGCCCGACGAAATCGACTTGGATGATTCCCTGGGCCAAGCGATCGGTGATGCCATGGCGCCCGAGCGCCGTGGGGAGAAGGACTTCCGTGAAGGGGTTGGGGAGCGGTTGGATGCGGATGTCGAGAGGCCTTTCCATGTCTCCGCCCTTGCACGCAGTGCGGCGGCTTTTTTGCCGCCAATTCTCTTGCCCAAGGGTTTGGTTAAGGGTGGGGCGATCATGGGGGGCGTCGCCGTCAAGAAGGCAGGTTGGAAGCTCATCCCAGGCGTTATCGCACTCCCCGCGGTGGTGATGATCATGTTGGTAGTGACTTTTGCCATGGGGCTTCGCCGGACGGTTAGCAGCGGTCCGCAGGGTTTGGAACGCCGCGACGTAGGGGGCGAGCTTCGTGCATGGTGGCGTAGGTTCCTCATTTGGTTTGGGCAGAAGGCACCGGTGCAGGCGATCATGCTATTCGGCGTGCTTTCTATGGCCGCGCTAGTTGGCATCTTTGGCGCGCTTTCCCGTGCTGGACTGGTGAGCCGCCGCCAAGTCGGGTATCGGCTCGGTTCGTTTCTTTTCGGCCTGGTGATCTATGCTTTTATTTTGTCCACAAGCCGTGATGTGCAATACGTCGGTGAGCGCTGGGTCTGGGGAGTGCCCGCTAGTCTCGCCATAGCAGCCACTTTGTGCACTGTGCTTGGGGCTAGGGATGATGCGGGTGGAAGGGAGATGCGCCGAGCTTGGATCACGGGAGTTGTCGGCTTTGGGTTGACGGTGGGCTTGCTGTTCATTGGAACTCGGAGTGAGCAGCCGGTGACGCGGGAGCAGGCCTTGGAATATGTGGAAGGGGGTTTTCTCGAACGCAGCGACCTCAGGTACGAGGTGCAGGATTTGGCGAGTACTGCAAGGCACCTTGCCCTGGACGGCGGCACCGCGCCCAATTTGCACGTCTTTCAAGAGGAGCTATGGTCTTGGATCGATCGGGAACCCCACTTTGGCA
>JAAEUE010000402.1 GCA_024227565.1 Alphaproteobacteria bacterium | reverse complement strand
GATCAGGAAGCGCATCGACCAGGTGGCCACGCGGTTCTTTTTGAGGCGTCGGCGCGCATCGGTCCAAAGGCTTTCGCCCTTGAACTCCCTGGACTCCGCTAGCAAACGCTTGGCGTCGTCCTTGTTGAAACCCAGGCGCTCGAGGGGTGACTGTTGGTTGCCTTTTGCCATGTTACTGATCCTCCAACTTGATGCGCGGGTCGAGCATGGAGTACGCCACGTCGACGACGATGTTGAAGGATGAGACCAAAACCGTGTAGAGGATGGTCACGCCCAAGGCGAGGGTATAGTCCCGGTTGAGGGCGCTATTCACAAAGTGCGTACCCATGCCAGGGATGTTGAAGATGCGTTCGATGACGAGCGAGCCGGTCAGGATGCCCGCCGTGGCGGGGCCGAGGTAGGAGATCACCGGAAGCAATCCACCTTTCAATGCGTGGCGCATGATGACCGTGCCGGGAGCCAAACCCTTGGCGTGCGCGGTTCGAATGTGATCTTGCGATAGCGTTTCCAACATGCCAGTGCGTGTCAGGCGCGCGATGTATGCGGCGTACACAAGTCCCAAGCAAAAGCCGGGCAACATCATGTGTTTGATCGAGCCCCAACCCGCCACGGGGAAGAGGGGGATGAGGAACACGAACAGGATGATCAGGAATCCTGCGATGACGAAGTTTGGCAGGGCGATACCCGCCGTGGCCGCCAGCCGCATCGATAAGTCCAGCCCCGAT
>JAAEUE010000401.1 GCA_024227565.1 Alphaproteobacteria bacterium | reverse complement strand
GTTGCGTGCTTCGATCTTGGCGAGAAGCTGCGCGGCGCTGACCCCATCGACCGTCGTGGGCTCAATGAATGGCGCGTCGAAGGTTTCCAGGTTCAAGGCACCATGAATGTTCACCCGGCCCCGCCCCGCCGTGGTGTTGATCGCAGGATTTGAGCCTTTTTTCACCCAGCCAAAGGCGGGTTTGGTCTGATGTTCAGGGTGCACCGCGTCGGCAAAGTAGACCGCTTCGTCGGCGCACAGATCATTCATCAGCCTTTCATAGAGCGCGATGAATTCAGCCTGCGGATTCCGGGGTGATCCGGCACCCTGTTCCGATTTTATCCGGCACCCTATTCCAATAACATCCGGCAGGTGATTCCGGAGTATCCGGCACCCCCATTTTGGCATTTGATTTTGCTGCTCTTGAGCATTGGCGAAGCGGGATAATCTCGCGTTCTTTTTTTGAACGTGAGGAGATTCCATGAAGAGACTGGCAATGCGCAAGATCAAAGAAGCCATAAGGCTGAATGCCCAGGGTTTGTCACCCCGCAGGATCGGGGAGAGCCTTGGGATAGGCCGCACCACGGTGCAGGAATGTCTGGGCAGGGCCAGGGCGGCTGGTTTGAGTTGGCCGTTATCTGAAGAACTGAGCGATGGGGATATCGAGCAACGTCTCTATCCGCGAGCGACCGGTGCCGTGCGGGATTCGTTTCCCCAGCCCGACTGGGCGTATGTTCACCGGGAACTGCGGCGCAAGGGGGTAACGCTTTCCTTGCTGTGGGAAGAGTATCGTTCGGTTCATCCCGACGGCTATGCCTACAGCCGGTTCTGTGAGCTTTACAACCGCTGGGAGGGGCGTCTGTCGCCGGTCATGCGGCAGCGCCATGTGGCGGGCGAACGGCTGTTTGTGGATTATTCAGGCACGACGCTGGATGTGATCTGCCCCAAAACCGGGGAGATAAAGTCAGCCCAGCTTTTCGTCGCCACGCTGGGGGCATCCAATTACACCTATGTTGAAGCAACATGGACGCAAAGCCTGCCGGACTGGATTTCCTCTCACGTCCGCGCCTTCGACTTCTTTGGCGGCGTGTCGGCCCAGGTGGTCTCGGACAATCTGAAGTCGGGGGTGACCAAGGCCTGTTTCTATGAACCCACGATCAATCGCACCTATGGGGATATGGCGGCGCATTACGATACCGCCATTGTTCCGGCCCGCCCCTACAAGCCCAGAGACAAAGCCAAGGTGGAAGGCGCGGTTCTGATTGCCCAGCGCTGGATCGTGGCACGGTTGCGCAATCAGCGGTTCTTTTCGCTCGATGAACTGAACGAGGCGATCCGCGCGCTCAATAGGCAGTTGAACAGCAAGATCACCCGGCATCTGGGAGCCAGCCGCCGGGACCTGTTTGAGCGGCTGGATCAGCCTGCATTAAAGCCGCTGCCCGTCGAACCCTACATTTATGCCGAATGGAAACAGTGCAGTGTGGCGCTGGATTATCACATTGATGTGGAGCGCCATTATTATTCTGTGCCGCATCAGCTGTTGCGCCAAAAACTCTGGGTGCGCATCACAAACCGCACGGTTGAGGCGTTTCATAAGGGCAAACGGGTTGCAGCTCACGCCCGGACATCCTCCAATTACCAGCACACGACCTGCAGGGATCATATGCCCTCAGGCCATCGCCGATATGCGGACTGGACACCGCAGAAGCTCGTCCGGCAGGCATCACGGATCGGTCCCAACACCGCGACACTGGCGGAAGTCATCCTGCGGGAACGCCGTCACCGTGAGCAGGGCTTCCGCGCCTGCATGGGTATTGTGCGCCTGGCCAAAACCCATGGCAACGAGAGGCTGGAAGCGGCTTGTGAAAGGGCGCTGGAGATCAATGCCCGCTCCTACGGTTCAGTCAAATCCATCCTTCAAAACAACCTTGAACGCAGACGCCGCCAACGCGCCACGGAGGCGCCTGCGATCACCCACCCCAATATCCGTGGCGCGAGATACTTCCATTGAAGAAAGGAACGACAATGTTGACACACCCCTCCCTTGACCAGTTGAAGGAACTGAGGCTGGATGGTATGGCGGAAGCCTTTGGCGAACTGGAAACACAGGACGGCACCACCAGCCTCAGCCACGGCGAATGGCTGGCGCTGCTGATTGACCGGGAACTGGCAAGCCGGGCCACCAAGCGGTTCAAGACCCGCATGCGCATGGCAAAGCTGCGCCACGGCCAAGCCGTTGCAGAAGATGTCGATTACCGTACGCGGCGCAATCTCGACAAGGCCCTGTTCCAGCAACTGCTCACCGGCAAATGGATCAAAGACCGCCGCAACCTGATGATCACCGGGCCTTGCGGCGTGGGAAAGACCTGGCTTGCCTGCGCTCTGGCGCAAAAGGCCTGCCGCGATAACATCACCGTCCTCTACAAGCGCCTGCCACGACTGTTTGACGAACTGGAACTGGCTCACGGCGATGGACGGTTCCCGCGATTATTCAGAAGCCTGACAAAAACGGATCTGCTCATTCTCGATGACTGGGGGCCTGACCGGCTCAATGCCAGCCAGCGCCGCGATCTCATGGAAATCGTCGAAGACCGCTATGGCGCGGGTTCGACCCTCATCACCAGTCAGTTGCCTGTAGATACCTGGCACGAGGTCATCGGCGAACCCACCTTCGCCGACGCCATCCTCGACCGCCTCGTTCACAACGCCTACAGGCTCGATCTCGACGGGCCATCAATGCGCAAAATGAAAGGAAAAGAAGAAATCAAAACCGTTGACGAAAACACCGTCAACTGACACAAAAACACAACGCTCACCAGCGGCAGATCAAAGGGGTGCCGGATACTCCGGAATCAGGTGCCGGATGTTGTTGGAATGAGGTGCCGGATAACCCGGAATGCGCAGACCACTGAAGCGGTCGGATTTTTCGATCGTAGCGGATTAGTTTTCCGCCATTTTAACGCCTGAAGTTCATTTAAGACGGAGGGCGGGAAATGTATGGAGTGGACCTTTATCGGCGTGTTCGATTTGATTGTAATCGTCTTGGCATGAGCGAGCGGGAAGTTGCCCGCAAGTATGGCATAGACCGCAAGACAGTGTCGAAGTTCCTGAAGGCATAGGGACCTGTGTAAACCTTCGGTGCCTTGAT
>JAAEUE010000400.1 GCA_024227565.1 Alphaproteobacteria bacterium | reverse complement strand
TGTTCTTGTCCAGAACAAGGTGGGCACCGCCTCGCAGGCGGCCGGAATTTTGGGCGATCTTCAATCCCACCAATGTTGCCCGGTCTGGTGAAGTCATACCCTCTCGTCCGGCCAACTTTTGGCCGATAAACAGTTTTTTTGATGACATCATCCGGCCAAGCCCCATATCGGCGGCCGTCGTGCGGCCATCCAGCTCATTACCCGCGACATGGCCCTTTTCGATGCGCAACACACCCAGTGCTTCGCTGCCATAGGGAATAAGGCCGTGGGGCTGGCCGGCCTCCACTATCGCCTCCCACATCGAGACACCGAAGCGCCAGGGAACATTGACCTCGAAGGCCAGTTCGCCCGAAAAGCTGATTCTGAAAATACGGGCCGTTGTTCCCCGCCAATTGAAAGTAGCAACGCCCATGAACGGCAAAGTTTCGGTTGAAATATCGATTGCATCGCCAAAAGCATCCGCCAGAACCTTGCGGGCGTTTGGTCCGGCAACGGCCACACCGCACCATTGTTCGGTTGCCGAGCAAAAATACACTTCGAGATCTGGCCACAGCACCTGCGCGGCATGTTCCATATGGGCCAGCACCCTTGCCGCGTTGGCCGTTGTAGTGGTCATCAGGAAATGATCGTCTGCAAGGCGCGATGTGGTGCCATCGTCAAAAACATAGCCATCCTCGCGCAACATCAGCCCGTAGCGCGCCTTGCCCGGAGCCAGCAACTTCCATCCATTTATGTAAAGCCGGTTGAGAAATTCTGCGGCATCACCGCCGAATATCTCGATCCTGCCAAGACTGGATACATCGCAAATACCAGCGGTCTTGCGTACCTGATCGCTTTCGCGCCAGATTGCGTCCATGATATCCTCACCGGGCTTGGGATAGTATTGGGGGCGCAGCCACTGGCCGGTTTCAACAAATACGGCCCCAAGTTTTTCGTGTGCCTCGTGCATGGCGGTGCGGCGCGTCGGCTGGAATTCCTTGCCACGCTCATGGCCGGCAAAGGCGCCAATGGCGACCGGTGAATACGGCGGGCGGAACCGCGTAGTGCCAACCTTGGGAATTTCCTCGCCCCGGGCCGCAGCCAACAGTGCTATACCGTTTACGTTCGAGGTCTTGCCCTGTTCGGTGGCCATGCCCAGCGTGGTATAACGCTTCAGATGCTCGACCGAAACGTATCCCTCCTGGTGAGCGAGCGAAATATCCTTTGCAGTGACATCGTTTTGAAAATCAACAAATGCCTTGCCATTTCCAGGGCAGCGCCAAACCGCAAGGGGCGGTGCAATTTCAACCACACCGGTCCTGGGAGGCTGGCCGGAATTTTTGGTGCCGGTACCGGCCGCCCGTGCGGCATCAACACCTGCTGCATGGCCCTCTTCAAGACATGCAGCCAAATCGAATGCGCCATTGCCGGCACCGACGGAGCGTTCTTGCCTTGTCGGCTTGCCGGGCACAAAACCGTAAATATTCTCTCGCCAGACAGGAGCAGCACCGGTTTGACTGGCCAGGTTGACATCCGGGGAAAATCCTCCGGACATGGCGATGCAGTCGCAATCAACCTTTTCGGCAAATGCACCGTCGGAGAGCTGCAGCGAGAGCCCGTTGACTGCCGTTCCACCATGGGCCTTTTGCGGCAACCAGCTTGACTCAACCCGAATACCGGCATCGATCGCGGAGCGAGCCGCGGCTGATGGACTTGAACGCGCATCGGCA
>JAAEUE010000399.1 GCA_024227565.1 Alphaproteobacteria bacterium | reverse complement strand
CGTAGGCGAAGAGGTTCCTTAGGAGTAACAGCGCCGCACCTTGTATGACCGTTGTTGGCATAAAGTGACAATGCGAGACATGTCGCAAATCAACCATACTCGATAATCAAGTTTGGTCGATTTGTCCGCAGTGCTGCCGTTGGTTCAAAGCGCAACGAATGTCCGCTTCCCGCCCACTTTCCCCATGTTTTGCATGTGCACGAAAGTCCGCTTCCCGCCCGAGTCTGACGTTGACACCCACGCCAATGAAGACATCTTGTGTGATCCGGTTCGCATCGGCCTAATGTCCGCTCCCAGGAAAAACGGACACCAGTCATCCCAAAGAACTACGCCCACAGCCCCCCAACCATCACCGCAATTGCCTCAAAAGCGCGTCGCTCGTCCTCTCATACTTTCCCACCGGGCCCATCTTCAGCTTGGCGCGAAGTTTGTTTAGCGCAGCAAGGGTTTTCGGCCCCCACTTGCCGTCCCGTTTTCCGGGGCTGGAGCCGAGCTTTTTCAGGATCTTTTGGACAGCCTTCGCCGGCAAAAGCGGTTCTCGTGTCATGGCCTGGACGAAGCGGGGAGAGCCGGATTCAGAGTGCACAACCGATACGCCGCCCCTCGGCCTCCAGCCCTCAGCCATCTCTTCCATCACGATCTTCTCAAGCTCGCAAGCACCAAAACCGTAGATAATCTTGTAGTCCATCTCGCTTCCCTCCCAAAAGGCACAGTGGTCAGTTTGATGATCCTTTTACCACATGTGTTCACCGGAAAGCCCGGCCACCCTTGACGCAGATCAAGGCTCCCCGCCGCCAGCCCGCCTAGAGTTCACCCACGCAATCACTGGCGGCACCAAGGGCCAAGGTGCGCGCGCGCAAGACCGCCGTGCCAGGCCCTTCAATCGCCGCGACCGCCACAGCCATTTCCGCTTGGCGGCAACCCAAGCAGAAGGGGTGGACCCCAATGATCCAGAAAATCATCACACCAATCGACGGTTCAAAACACGCCCAAATGGCGTTGAAGCTGAGTGCAGACCTTGCCGCAATGTTCGACGCACAGTTGCTGCTCTTGCACGTGGGGAGCGCTGATGAGGCCGGGCCTGAGCTTTTGCAGAACGCGCTCGAAAGGGCTAAGAAATTTGGCGTCAGGCAGGTTGAAACCGGCCTGGAAGCGGGCGATCCGGCAGACCGGATCTTGGCGCGCGCCCTGGACGAGGCGGCAGATCTCATCGTCATGGGAAGCCGCGGCGTGGGCGCCCTGGACGGCCTGGTCATGGGAAGCGTCTCCCACAAGGTGTTCCACCTGGCGCCCTGTTCGTGCATCACGGTCAATCTGGAGGCTGAAGCGCCCGAGCTCGAGGGGGTCAAGACCATCCTCGTGCCCACCGATGGCTCGCGCGAGGCCGACCGGGCAGTTGAGCTGGCGAGCGAGGTTGCCGGCAAATATGGCGCAGACATTGTGCTGTTCTATTCAATGTGGCGCGGACCATCGCTCGAGCAACTGCGCTCCACCGTTGATGTGAAGCAGCTCAGCAAGAGCACCTGGGCAGAGCTGGATCCCAAACGCCATCCCATCGCCGAGCACACCAGCAACGCCCTCATCGCCCCGGTGGTGCCGCAGGACGCCCTGAAGGAGATCGGCGAGCAGGTGCTTGAACGCGGGCGGCAAACCGCTTTGGCCAAGGGCGTTGAAAACCCCAAGGTGATCCTGCATGACGGCGAGCCCGCGCGCTCCATTATCAGCACCGCCCGGCGCGAAAAGGCCGACCTGATTGCCATGGGCAGCCGTGGCCTTGGCGGCGTTGCCGAACTGCTTGGCGGCAGCGTGTCCTACAAGGTGAGCCACTCAGCACCGTGCAGCTGCATGATCGTCCGGTGATGTTGGGTTTGTGAAATGTTCGATCGGCCAAGCTGCACCGTATGGCCGCGTATGGTGGCCGACACACAACTGCCCGCATTTCTGCGCTGGCAGGCGTCCAGGGGCCGCGAAGCTCAAAGTCAACCGCCCTGGATCCCCGCCTGCGCGGGGATGACGAGGAGAAAGAAGCGGGGATGACGAGGAGAAAGAAGCGGGAACATCCCCCATCCGTCACCCCGGAATTTTGCGCAGCAAAATATCCGGGGCCAAGGGCCGCAAATCTCAGTGCCAACCCTAAGCGGGGTGCTCAATATGCCACTAATTAGTTGATATATGCTACACGGCAGCCCGCACTCTTGTTCATCTTCGCGCACCGAAAACTGCCAAAAAACACGATTCTGCGAAACGAACCCAAATTCGCGTAAACCTCTGAATCCACGCCGGAATTCGCGCTATATGGCCTTTTTGGTTGTGTTTTCTGCAGGCCTTACCCCGCCGCCTTCACCTCAAGCCGGCGCGCACGCAAGATCGGCTCGGTGTAGCCACTGGGCTGTTCAGCGCCTTTGAACACCAGGTCGCAAGCCGCCTGGAAGGCGATGCCGGCGTCAAAGCCCGGCGCCATGTTGGCATACTCCGGATCGTGAGCATTCTGGCCATCCACCACCTGGGCCATGCGCTCCATCGTCTCGCGCACTTGGGCCTCGGTGCAAACGCCGTGGTGCAGCCAGTTGGCGATGTGCTGGCTGGAGATGCGCAACGTGGCGCGGTCTTCCATCAGGCCCACATCGTTGATGTCGGGCACCTTGGAGCAGCCAACCCCCTGGTCAACCCAGCGCACCACATAGCCCAGAATGCCTTGGGCGTTGTTGTCGAGCTCAGCCTGGATCGCCTCGGGCTCCCAGTTCGGCCGCTCGGCCAGCGGGATCGACAGGATGTTGTCCAGGCTCGCCCGTTGCCGCGATTTCAGCTCCGTCTGGCGTTCAGCCACGCTCACCTTCTGATAGTGGGTGGCATGCAGCGCCGCCGCAGTGGGCGAGGGCACCCAGGCCGTGTTGGCACCCGCCATCGGGTGGCCGATCTATTGCTCCAGCATGTCGGCCATCAGGTCCGGCATGGCCCACATGCCCTTGCCGATCTGGGCATGGCCGTTCAGGCCGCACTCAAGGCCGATGTCCACGTTCCAGTCTTCATAGGCCTGGATCCAGGGGGCTGCCTTCATGTCGGCCTTGCGCAGCATGGGACCTGCCTCCATGGAGGTGTGGATCTCATCGCCGGTGCGGTCCAGGAACCCGGTGTTGATGAACACCACCCGGTTGGAGGCCGCCCGGATGCACTCCTTCAGGTTCACCGTGGTGCGCCGCTCTTCGTCCATAATGCCCATCTTCATGGTGCCGGATGCCATGCCGAGGGCGGCTTCAACCCGGCCGAACACCTCCGACGAAAAGGCCACTTCCTCAGGCCCGTGCATCTTGGGTTTCACCACATACATCGAGCCGGTGCGGCTGTTCTTATGGGCGCCGCCCGGGCCGATGTCGTGCAAGGCGATGGCTGCGGTGACGGCCGCATCAATGAGGCCTTCGAAGACCTCGTTGCCGTCGCCGTCCAGGATCGCGCCGTTGGTCATCAGGTGCCCCACATTGCGCACCAGCATCAGGCTGCGGCCATGCAGGGTGAACGGTGTGCCGTCCGGCGCCTGATAGGCCCGGTCGGCGGCCATGGCGCGGGTCACGGTCTCATGGCCCTTGACGAAGGAGGCCTCCAGATCGCCTTTCATCAAGCCAAGCCAGTTGCGGTAGGCGGCAACCTTGTCTTCGGCGTCCACCGCGGCAATGGAATCTTCCAGATCCATGATCGTGGTGATCGCCGCCTCAATGATCACATCAGCCCGGCCGGACGGATCGCCCTTGCCCACCGGGTGCGACGGGTCGATCACCAGCTCAAAGTGCAGATTGTTGTTCTTCAGTAGAATACCAGAAGGGCTGGAGGCCTCGCCCCTGTAGCCGGCAAAATGAGCCGGGTTGGCAAGGCCCGTGGTGCGGCCGTTTTGCAGCGTCACTTCAAGAGCGCCATTGCTCACCGCAAAGCCGGCCGCATCGCCGTGTGAGGCGCCGTCTAGCGGGGTCGAGGTGTCGAGGAAGTCATTGGCCCAGGCAATCACGCGTGCGCCGCGCACCTCGTTGTAGCCGCCGGCCCGTTCCGCTCCGCCATCCTCGGAGATGGCGTCGGTGCCGTAGAGCGCATCATAAAGGCTCCACCAACGGGCATTCGCGGCGTTCAGCGCAAAGCGGGCGTTCATCACCGGCACCACCAGTTGCGGCCCGGCGATGTGGGCAATCTCGTGGTCCACGTTTGCCGTATCAACAGCGAAGCTGCCGCCTTCGGGCACCAGATAGCCGATGCCGCTCAGGAAGGCCTTGTAGGGGCCAAGTTCAAATCCCGGGTTCGCCTTGTGCCAGGCGCTGATCTTGCCTTGCAGATCGGCCCGCTTTTGCAGCAGCGCACGGTTTTTCGGGGTGAGGTCTGCAACGATTTCATCCAGCGCAGACCAAAAGTGGTCAGCCGGAACACTGGTGCCGGCGAGGGCTTCTTCATTGACGAAATCATAGAGCGATTTGGCAACGCTCAAATGGCCCGATTGTACCCGCGTGGTCATCCTGCGGCGCTCTCCTGGAACTGGGGGTTAAACGCATCGATTGGCAACCGGACAAACACCATCAACATCAACCGCTCAAGGCAGCTTCCCGCTCCGCGGAATGAGGGCTTACCGGGTCAGTGCCTCAGGTGTGGGGCCCCCTGTCGCCCAGTCCAGCAATTCAACTGTGTGAACCACCGGAATTTGTGAGCCAGCCGCAATCTGTGTCATGCAGCCGATATTGCCGGCAGCGATAACATCGGGTGCGGTGCTTTCGATATTGCGCACCTTGCGGTCGCGCAACCGGCCGGCGATATCGGGCTGCATAATGTTGTAGGTGCCCGCCGAGCCGCAGCACAGATGGCCCTCCGGTGGATCCACAACCTCAAAGCCTGCTGCGTTCAACAAGATCTTGGGGTCGCTTCTAACGCGCTGTCCGTGTTGCAACGAGCAGGCAGAATGGTAAGCCACGCGCAGGGGCTCGCGTTCAGGGATGTCACCAAAGTCAAGTCCGGTCAGGTATTCGCTGATATCCTTAGTGAGGGCCGAGACGCGTTTTGCGTCATCGGCGCAAGCGTCATCTTGCGCCAGCATGTGGCCATAGTCCTTGACCGTGGTGCCGCAGCCCGACGTGTTGATGAGGATGGCATCGAGACCTTCGCCGTTCATCTCAGTAATCCAGGCTTGAACATTGGCCTTCGCCCTGGCGTGGCTGTCGGCCTCTCTGCCCATGTGGTGTGTGAGGGCGCCGCAGCAGCCCACGCCGCTGGGGATCACCACCTCAATGCCCAGCCGGTTGAGCAAGCGCACTGTGGCTTCATTGATGCCGGGATTGAGAACCGGTTGCGCACATCCGGTGAGCAGCGCCACCCGGGCCTTGCGCGGCGCATCGGGGCTGAAGGTGCCGGGCGAGCAGGTTGGTGTATCGGGGGCGGAACGCTTCGGGGCAAGCTCCAGCATGGCGCCCAGCGGTTTGAGGGGGCCGACGGCCTTGAACAGGCCGGCAAACGGGCGTCCCAAGCGCGCCAACTTCAGAGAGGTCTTGAACAGGCTCTTGTTCGGAAGAACCTTCTCCAGCAACAAGCGGATCAAACGGTCCGCCAAGGGGCGCTTGTGGTTTTGCTCGATATAGGCGCGGCCGTGATCAACCAGATGCATGTAGTTCACGCTGGCCGGGCAGGTGGTCATGCACGACAGGCACGACAGGCAACGGTCCACGTGTTTGACCACGCCGGCCGTTGGCGCCTGGTTAGCCTCCAGCATCTCCTTGATCAGATAAATCCGCCCACGCGGGCTGTCCAACTCATCGCCCAGTTCCACATAGGTGGGGCAGGTGGCTGTGCAGAAGCCGCAGTGGACGCAGTTGCGCAAGATCGATTCAGAATGGGCGAACTGCGGGTCGGCGAGCTGTTTGATGGAGAAACTGGTCTGCATGATCTAACTCGCTTAAGCCTCCGCATACATGCGGCCAGGGTTGAGAATACCCTTTGGGTCAAAGGCGGATTTTAAATTTTGCGACAGCACGGCAAGGCCGGGCGCCGGCGGCTGGAACACATCAACCGCGGCCCGAATGGCTTGCGATGCGCGGATCAGGGTTGCATGGCCGGTGGTTTGGGCCACAGCGGCACGCACGGTCTCCTCGCACCCATTGTCAGCCTCCGGCACCTCGCACCAAATGAGCCCCCCGGCCCAGTCATAGAACCAGCGGCAATCGCACTTTGCGGCAATGGCTTGTGCCACCTTTGGGCCATCCATGGGGGGAACAGACAAGCGCCAGACAGGACGTTTTGAGCCATCAGCAAAAAAGCTGACATCGCGCACGCACCTCCACAGTTCCTTGGAGGATTCCTCCGCCAACTTCTCAGACGGCCCGGCCTCCTTAAGCATGCCGGCAAGCTTGTCCAGGCGGTACTCAACGGAGGGTCCAATTCCCTCAATCCGGAGCACCGTTGCGGCTGCGCCAATGACGCCCTCAGGCAAATGGGCCACACCGGAAACTTCACAGGACGATTGCAGGGCCTCAGACATGGCCGCCACGGCCTGCTCATCGCTAAGCCCTTCCAGCGCAAAGGTCAGCTCGGTTTCTGCCGCCGGCAGCACCTTCAGCGTTACATCGGAGACAACCGCGAGCGTTCCCCATGATCCAGCGATCACTTTCGGCAGGTCATATCCTGTCACGTTCTTCACCACTCGGCCGCCAGATTTGAATGTTTCGCCGCGGCCGGACACTCCGGAAAATCCGAGAAAATGGTCCCGCACCGCGCCAGCCTTGATGCGCCGCGGCCCGGCCAAGTTGCTGGCAATCATGCCGCCTAGCGTCCCCCCACTGTCGGCGCCAAGCAGACCGGCAAAGTTGGGCGGTTCGAACGCGAACTCTTGGTTTTTGTCTTGCAGCAGTTTTTCAACCTCAGCGCGCGGCGTGGCGGCGCGGGCGGAAAGAACGAGCTCCTCGGGCTCATACAACGTGACGCCAGTGAGGCCGGAAAGGTCTAGGCTGAACTCGTGCTGCGAGGGGCGGCCAATTGTGCGCTTGGTTCCAAGGCCGTGAATGTCCAACGGCTTTTCTTCAGAGACCGCCCATTTAACGGCGTCAAAGAGCTGCGTGGCATCTTCAGGTTTGAGCGTGGAAGACATTTGGACGTTTAGAACCTTGGAATATCGGGGAACGGCACTTGGCCTTTATTGATGTGCATGCGGCCCAATTCAGCACAGCGGTGCAGTTCGGGGAACACTTTGCCCGGGTTCAAGAGCCCATCGGGATCGAAGGCGCACTTGACCCGTTGCTGGTGGTTGAGGTCGGTCTCGGTGAACATGGCAGGCATCAGGTCACGCTTTTCAACACCCACGCCATGTTCGCCGGTGAGCACGCCGCCCACCTCCACGCAGAGCGTGAGAATGTCGGCGCCAAACTCTTCTGCCTTCTCCAGTTCGCCTGGAACATTGGCATCATAAAGAATGAGCGGGTGGAGGTTGCCATCGCCTGCGTGGAACACATTGGCCACCCTGAGATCGTAGGTCTTGGAAAGCTCGTTCATCCGCGCCAAAACCTTAGGCAACTGGTGGCGGGGAATGGTGCCGTCCATGCAGTAGTAATCTGGTGAAATGCGTCCAACTGCGGGGAAGGCTGCTTTTCGTCCAGCCCAGAAGTTCGCACGCTCTGCTTCAGAGGTGGAGACCCGGATAGAGACGGACTTGTTCTTCTTTGCGATCTCAGACACCCGGTCGATCAAATGGTCAACCTCTGCCTCAGGGCCGTCCAGTTCCACGATCAACAACGCCTCAACGTCCAGCGGATAGCCTGCTTGCACAAATTCTTCGGCCGCATGAATGGCCAGCTCGTCCATCATCTCCATCCCGCCCGCGATGATGCCTGCCGAGATCACATCCGCAACGCATTGGCCTGCATCTTCGCTGGAGGGGAAGCCAACCAGGACAGCCCGCGCTGTTTCAGGCGATTTCAGGATCCTGACAGTCACCTCGGTGACAACACCCAGCAACCCTTCGGAGCCAACCAACAGGCCCAACAGGTCATAGCCTTCGCTGTCCAGATGCTTGCCGCCAATGCGGATGATTTCGCCTGTAATCAAGACAATCTCAAGGCCGAGGACATTGTTGGTGGTCAGGCCATATTTCAGGCAATGAACGCCGCCGGAGTTCTCTGCAATGTTGCCGCCTATGGTGCAGGCGATCTGCGAGGAGGGATCAGGCGCGTAATAGAAGCCTTCGTGTTGTACGGCTTGGGTAATGGCCAGGTTTGTAACCCCCGGCTGCACCACCGCGCAGCGGTTCTGGTAGTCCACTTCCAGCACTTTGTTGAACTTGCCCAGCCCTAGCAATATACCATCTGCCAAGGGCAGGGCGCCTCCCGACAACGAGGTGCCGGCTCCCCGTGGCACAACCTTGATACCGTTGTCGTGGGCATACTTCAGAACCTCAGAAATCTGCGCAACTGTTTCGGGCAAGACTACGAGCAATGGGATCTGCTTGTAAGCGGTCAAGCCATCGCTCTCATAGGCCCGCATCTCTTCAGTTTCATCGATGACCCCTTCTCCGGGCACGATGCGCCTGAGTTCACCGGCAATTTGCTTGCGCCGCGACAAGGTGGTCTGATCGACCTCAGGCATCTTCAAATTCGACATTGGGTGCCCTTCGGGTACTTTGGTCTGTTTTTTTTACCATTTTCCCACCTGTGTCAATCCCCACGCACCTGTGAACAATTGTCATGTTGCGCCAGCATCACTTAGCAGCGCACTGTGTGCAAGAATTCAGAAAAAGGCTAAGGGATACATTGAACATGAAATCATCGATCATTCTTGCTTCGCTTGCGGCTATCGCATTCTCGGTTACCGCGCAGGCGGCAGAGCCGGATGTGAAAAAGGGCAAAAAGGTCTTCCGCAAATGCAAGGCTTGCCACGAAGTTAAAAAGGAAAAGAACAAAGTCGGGCCGCACCTCATAAATTTGATCGGCCGCAAGGCTGGTACGTTGGAGGGGTATAAATTCTCCAAGGCGATGAAAGCGAAGGGTGCAGACGAGGGTTTGGTGTGGACTGAGGAGGTTCTTCTGGAATACCTCATCAAGCCGAAAGAATTTGTGAAAGGCACCAAGATGGCCTTCCCGGGACTGAAGAAAGAGAAGGACCGGGTCAATATCGTCGCCTATCTGAAGACATTCTCCAAGGCTGACGAGTAAGAACTTTAAGCTCGGCTGGTCAAAATAATCAAAATTGGTCTTTTGTGTTGACCAATTTTGATCGTCATCGGTATAACTGAACGGGCGTTCCCAATAGGGGGCGCCCGTTCACTTTAGATGATGCCGATGTTTCAACGCATACAACAAGTCAAAGTGTCCGACGCGGTGGTGCGTCAGATTGAGGCTCTCATTTTGGAGGGTGTGCTCAAGCCTGGCGACAAGCTGCCTCCGGAGCGCGAACTTGCCAAGACCCTTGAGGTCTCACGCCCCAGCCTGCGCGACGCGCTGACCGAGCTGGAAGAACGGCGCTTGCTCACCGCCCGCCAGGGTGGGGGCACCTATGTTGCCGATGTGATGGGATCCGTGTTTGCCGAACCTATTGTGCCTCTGTTTGGAAAGCATGAAAAAGCAACGGCTGATTATCTGGAGTTTCGCCAGCAGGTGGAGGGCATAGCCGCCAGCTATGCAGCGCAGCGCGCCACTGCGGCGGACAGGACGATCTTAAAGAAGATATTCTCCGCAATGGAAGCGGCGCATGAGCGCCAAAACGCTGATGAAGAAGCGCAACTTGATGTGGAGTTCCACAGCGCGATCGTCGATGCCGGGCACAACATTGTTCTGATCCAAACCCTGCGCAGCATTTACGCGCTGCTTAAAGCCGGGGTGTTCCATAACCGAAAACTTCTGTACGAAAACCCCGGCGCAAGAGACCGGCTGCTGGAGCAACATAGGGCAATCTATCTGGCCGTGTGCAGCGGCAAGGCGGAAACTGCGAGGCTGGCGGCAGAACAACACATGACCTTTGTCATTGCGGCGCGCGAAACGGCAGAGCGGGCACATTCGAGGCAGACCACCTCTGAACGCCGACTGGAAAACATCGAACGCAGCACGCGAGGCAGCGGCAAACTAGCTCGAAACGAGCAGGAGACAGTATGAGCGAGAGCAAAATCAAGGTTGGCTTGTTTGTCACCTGCCTGGTCGATATTTTCCGGCCGTCCGTCGGCTTTGCCGCGGTCAAGCTTTTGGAGGATGCTGGCTGCACGGTTGAAGTGCCTGAGATGCAAACCTGTTGCGGCCAGCCGGCCTACAACACCGGAGACCGTAAAACCTCAAAGGAAATTGCCGAGAAAACAATCAGGGCCTTTGAACCCTATGAGTATGTGGTCGCGCCATCGGGATCGTGCGCGGGCATGCTGAAAAAGCACTATCCAACACTGTTTGGAGAAGGCACCGGCGTTCAGTCCCGCGCCATCGCGCTGGCGGACAAGACCCATGAGCTGGTCTCCTTTCTGACCGACGTTCTGGAGGTGAAAGGCGTGGACGCTCAGTTTGGCCGCTGTGTGACCTATCACGACTCTTGCTCGGGCCTGCGCGAGCTGAAAGTGCACAAACAACCCCGAAAGCTATTGTCCTCAGTAGCAGGGCTCGAGCTGCGGGAAATGTCGGATGCAAATGTATGCTGCGGCTTTGGCGGAACGTTCTGCGTCAAATATCCGGACATTTCAAACGACATGTTGACCAAGAAAATGGCGAACATAGAGGCCAGTGGAGCAGATGTGCTGTTGGCTGGGGATCTGGGGTGCCTCATGAATATGGCGGGCAAGCTGAAGCGCGACGGTTCCAAGATTGAGGTGCGCCATGTTGCCGAAGTGCTGGCGGGCGAAACGCTGCTGCCCTCGATTGGTGAGGGAGAGGATTGATGGACTCCACCGCTCACAATTTTAAGAAGAATGCCGCAGGTGCGCTGAACGATGCCCAGCTGCAGCGCGCGCTTGCCCATGTGCCCCGAGGCTTTGTCAAAAAACGCGCCGACGCGGCCGATGCTCTGCCGGAGTTCGAACGCCTTCGAGATCAGGGCCGGGATATCAAGAACCACGTGCTGGAGCACCTGGACATTTATCTGGAAGCGTTTGAAGAGAAGGTGGTTGAGGCCGGCGGTTATGTGCACTGGGCAACCACGGCCGAAGAGGCAAGAAATCTTGTGGTGCGCCTGTGCCTGGACCGTGAAGCGGAAACGGTGACCAAAGGCAAGTCCATGATCTCAGAAGAGATCGGCCTCAATGCCGGGCTGGAAAAGGTCGGCATCGAGCCCGTGGAAACCGATCTTGGCGAGTACATTATTCAACTGCGTGGAGAAACGCCCAGCCATTTGATTGCTCCGGCCGTGCATCTCAACAAGGACCAGATCGAGGCGGACTTCCGGCGGGTCCACACTGAACTGCCCGAAGAGCGCAACCTGCACGAACCGGCCTCGTTGGTGCATGAAGCCAGGGAGATCTTGCGGGACAAGTATCTTGATGCGGATGTGGGTATTACCGGGGCCAATTTTCTCATTGCTGAAACTGGAACGTCAGTCATCGTCACCAACGAAGGCAATGGTGACCTGACCCAGATCCTGCCTAAGACACACATCGTGATTGCTTCCATTGAGAAGGTGGTTCCAACCCTGGAAGATGCCAGCACGTTCGTACGTCTTCTGGCACGCTCTGCCACTGGGCAGGAGATTTCCAACTACACCACTTTCTCCACTGGCCCCAAACGGCGCGGCGATCCGGACGGGCCGAACGAATATCATGTGGTGTTGCTGGACAATGGCCGCTCATCGATGCTTGGCACAGAGTTCCAGGACATGCTGCGCTGCATCCGGTGCGGCGCCTGCCTGAACCATTGCCCGGTGTATCAAGCGGTTGGCGGTCATGCCTATGGCTGGGTGTATTCGGGTCCTATGGGATCTGTGTTGACCCCAAATCTCATCGGTGTCGATGAGGCCGGCCATCTGCCAAATGCATCCACGTTCTGCGGGCGCTGCGAAGAAGTCTGTCCGATGCGCATACCGCTGCCCAGGATGATGCGCAATTGGCGTGAGCGCGAGTTTGAAAAGCATCTGACACCTTTCACCATCAGAAGGGGGCTGGGCGTGTGGGCTTGGTTTGCCCAACGGCCCAAACTCTACCAGCGGGTTACGGCCTTGGCGTCGCGCCTGTTGAAATGGCGGGCAGGCAGCAAAGGGCGTATGAAGAACGTTCCCCTCGCAGATGGTTGGGTGAAATACCGCGATCTTCCTGCACCTCAAGGTAAAACATTTCAACAAATGTGGAAGGAGCGCGGAAATGTCTGAGAACGCGACCCGCCGCGAAGAAATACTTGGGCGCATTCGCTCATCGTTGAAGGTGGATCCAGATGCGATGGACCGGCTTGAGGTTGTTGCCGACCGGTTGGAGGACCACAAGCGCAACTTGGTGCCCGAGCGTGCCGTGGGTACATCGGCAAAGAACGTCAAACAGTTCTGCCAAATGATGGAGGCGGTTAACGGCACCGTCGAGCATGTGAAGTCGCCGTCCGAGATTCCCGGAGCCATCTCCAAGTATCTACGCAATCATAATCTGCCGCAGGTGATCCGGCGTGGCTCCGACCCGGCGCTCGACAAGTTGCCTTGGAGCAAAGCGCGGACGTTGCAGGTGTCGGTTGGGGTCGCCCGAAAAGATGACGAGGTTTCGGTGTCCCGGGCATTCGCCGCCGTCGCGGAAACAGGGACGCTGGTGATGACTTCAGGTGCCGATAACCCGACGTCACTGAACTTTCTGCCCGAGAACCACATTGTTGTGGTTGAGTCCGGCCGTGTCGCCGGATCCTATGAAGACGCTTGGGACGTTGTTAGAGCGGTCTATGGCGACGGCGAGATGCCAAGAACCGTCAATCTCATTTCAGGCCCGTCCCGCACCGGCGACATTGAACAGAAGATTGAGCTTGGCGCACACGGCCCGCGGCGGCTGCATGTGATCGTTCTGAACCGGCCTGCGGGCTCAAAGTAGGGTCTCCCATGCCGTTCCAGAACAGGGTCACCCCGATGGGCGAGATTGTCGCTGATCCGGCGCGCGGCACGTTTTTCGGCAACAGGGGCGGGCGCATCCATGGCCCTGGCCAGCGTCTTACGAAGCGGCGGTGGGCAAGCCGGGCATGGATTTGCTGCGTTCTTGAGTTCAAGAACCGGCAACGGCAAATCATGTCACCGAACAGCTACACCGAACTGTTTTTCTTGGACGAGGTTACGGCGCTGGCTGCAGGCCACCGCCCTTGTTTTGAATGCCGGCGCCGGGACGCCCTGTCGTTCCTGAACGCGTATGCTGAGGCCTCTGGGCTGGACTGCAGGCCCTCCGCGCCCGAGTTTGATCGGGTGGCGCATGACCATCGGCTCAATGAAAAGGCCAAACGCGTTATAGAATTGCCGGCCGATGGACTGCCTGACGGAACGATGGTCGCTTGGCAACAGGCTGTTTGGGCCGTGTACGGACAAAACCTGCTGCGGTGGTCATTCGGCGGCTATACAGAATGTCAGAGGCGCCCGTCTGAAAAGGCCCATCAGGTCATCACACCTTACCCCATGGTCGAGGCGTTGCGCTTAGGCTATAACCCGGTCTTCCACCTGAGCGCGGACAGAATCGTTCGCGCCTAATTTCTAAAGAGGCAGTCCTGAAATGAAACTGTTGCGGTATGGCCCCAAAGGCCGTGAGAAACCTGGCATGCTGGACGATGACGGCAAGATCCGTGATCTGTCTGGCAAGATCGACGACATTACCCCGGCCGTGATTGAGAAGAAGCTTGATCAACTCAAAAAGATAAAACCAGGCTCCTTGCCGCTTGTGAAAGGCCGTCCCCGCATGGGCTCGCCCATGACCGGTTTTCAGAAGTTCCTGTGCATTGGCCTCAACTATGAAGATCATGCCAAAGAGGCCGGGATGCCAATTCCAACCGAACCGATCTTGTTCTCCAAGACCATGAACGCGCTCGCCGGCCCAAACGACGATGTGGCGCGCCCGCGCGGCTCAAAGAAAATGGACTGGGAAGCTGAGCTCGGTATCGTCATCGGCAAGCGCGCCAAATATGTTTCCAAGAAAGACGCGCTCTCCTATGTGGCTGGCTATACCATTGTAAACGACGTCTCTGAGCGCGAATTTCAGCTCGAGCGCGGCGGCCAGTGGATCAAAGGCAAGGCAATTGACGGCTTCGGCCCGGTGGGTCCCTGGCTGGTGACCACAGATGAGGTTCCAAATCCGCAGAAGCTGGATATCTGGTTGGACATTGACGGTGAGCGCCAACAGGATGGCAACACCAAAACCATGATCTTCTCCGCCGCACATATCGTCTCATATCTCTCCAAGATCATGACCCTGGAGCCCGGCGATTTGATTGCCACAGGCACTCCGCCAGGTGTGGGTGGCGGACAAAAGCCTAAGCGTTTCTTGAAGAACGGCGAAGTCATGACCGTTGGCATTGAGGGCTTGGGCCAGCAAAAGCAAAAAGTGGTCAAAGAGTAGCGAAGCAACGTTTCGTGTGCCCGGCACGGTATCGGCAGGCCGGGCACACGCAGATCTGGCTTACCGCAGGTGGGGCCCGCTCGCCTGAGTCATGATTGGCCGCGTGGGCACGCGCGCGCTCGCAAATGCGCTGGTGTTAATCCTAAGTAACAAAATCGAGACTTGCCCATTTCGGCAATCTGGGTTTTGATGTACTTCACACAATAAGAATGGGGTTGGAGTCCAACCGGCGGAATGGCAACTCCGCAAGGTTTGGTTGTAAGTAAAGTCAAGCGTAACAGGGGCGTAAACCTATGTCTAAGCGGTTCTATTTTTCAGGTCTTCTCGCAGCAGTGGCTATGTTGTTGGGGTTACAGGGCAGTTTTGCTCCGGTGCAGGCTGCCAAGATTGTCGCAAAAATTGATATCTCCCAACAACGCATGAATGTCTACAAGAACGGGCGCAAGCTTTACAGCTGGCGAGTTTCAACCGGCCGTGGCCGCTACCGGACACCGACCGGAAGCTACCGGCCAACAGTGCTGAGGCGCATGCATTACTCAAGCAAGTACAACAATGCGCCAATGCCTTATTCGATCTTCTTCCGCGGCGGCTATGCCGTTCACGGAACGAACCATATCCGTCGTTTGGGGCGGCGCGCATCGCACGGATGTGTTCGGCTGCATCCTAGAAATGCTGCCAAACTGTTCAATCTTGTCCGGCGCAGCGGGCAGCGTAACGCGCGCATTGTGATCACCCACTAGAACCCGGCCAAATTACAACAAATACCCTCGGCCAGATCGGCCTTGCACGATTGGCTCAAAAGGAGCCGATTATGCTCTAACTGAGGGCCGCTGCAGCTTGTCTGGTCACTTTTTGAGATTTTCCCGGCAGTTTGCCGGGAAAATTCAATTTTTGTTCCTCAAGCCGATTGCACTGACGGTTCAGGCACCGTAAAAGCAAACTGCCGTTGCATTCGTTGAGTGGGAGGAGTGCCGGTCAGGAGCCGTTCCCTTCAGGCCCTGCCGTTTCACTGGGAATATGAGCGTACAGACAGATTTGATACGCGTGGAAGATCTGCGTGTGGCATTCATGCTGCATGGCAGTCCGCTGGAAGTTGTGAAGGGAATTAGCTTTCGCATCAAACCCGGCAGCGTGGTCGCCCTCGTGGGTGAGTCCGGTTCCGGCAAGTCCGTGACGGCGCAAGCCTTGCTTGGGATTCTGCCGCGCTCGGCGTCCATTACGGGCGGCGAAATCCTCTTCCAAGATCCAGAGACTGACGGCCAGGTTGTCGATATCGCCAGCCTGCATCGCGACAGCTCCGACATGCGCGAGCTGCGCGGCAGCCGGATCTCTATGATCTTCCAGGAACCGATGACCTCGCTATCGCCGCTGCACACCATCGGCAACCAGATCGAAGAGGCGCTCACCCTTCACCGTGAGGTTGAGAAGGGCGATGCGCGCCGGGTTACCGAAGAGATGCTTGGTCTCGTCAATTTCCCCGACCCCTCAAGGGCATATGACATGTATCCCTTTGAGTTGTCAGGCGGATTGCGCCAGCGCGCGATGATTGCCATGGCGATGATTTGCCGGCCGGCGCTGTTGATCGCCGATGAACCGACAACCGCGCTGGACGTGACCGTTCAGGCCCAGGTTCTGCATCAGCTCAAGGAACTGCAGCAAAAACTGAACATGGCGATCCTCCTGATCACTCACGATCTGGGGGTTGTTGCCAATATGGCTGACGAGGTTGTGGTCGTCTATCATGGCGAGGTCATGGAAGCCGGCCCGGTGGACGCCATCTTCAATAATCCGGGGCACCCATACCTCAAAGCGTTGCTCCACGCAGTTCCGCATTTCGATATGAAGCCGGGGGAACGTCTTCAGTCAATCCGCGACATCAACTACGAAATTGGACCGGCCTTCGGCCACAAGCAAAACGAGAGCGCCGAAAACGATGAACCGCTCCTAAAAATCTCAAATCTGCGCAAAACATTCGTCACCAAGAAGGGCGGATTTTTTGGCGCAACCGATGAGAACACGCTAGTTGCGGTCGACGACTTCACACTTGAGATCAAGCGCGGCGAGTGTCTGGGTTTGGTGGGGGAGAGCGGGTGCGGCAAGACCACGGTTTCAAAGATGATCATGCGTGCCGTGTCACCCGATAGCGGCACCGTGGAATTCAACAATGCTTCCGGCAAGACCGATGTTCTGGGGCTCGCGGGCTCTGAACTCAAGCGCTTCCGACCGCGCATGCAAATGGTCTTTCAGGATCCATTTTCCTCTCTTTCACCGCGCATGACGGTGCTGAACATCCTGCGCGAACCGTTGATCATTCACGAAATGGGGAACGAAAAGGAACGCCTTGCCAAGGTGACCGAGCTGATGCGCCTTGTGGGCCTGGATCCGCGGTTCCTAAATCGCTACCCGCACAGCTTCTCCGGTGGCCAGCGCCAACGCGTCGGCATCGCCAGAGCCTTGGCTCTGAACCCCGATTTGCTTTTGTGCGATGAGCCGGTTTCGGCTCTCGACGTTTCGGTCCAGGCGCAAATTCTTAACCTTCTGAAAGATTTGCAATCTGAACTTGGCCTCACCTATTTGTTTATCTCGCACAACCTCGCCGTGATCGACTATGTGGCCGACCGCATTGCCGTCATGTGCAAGGGCAAGCTGGTGGAGACCGCTCCCCGGGAGGTTCTGTTTAAGAACCCGGTTCATCCCTACACGCAGGCCCTGTTGAAAGCGGTGCCCTATGCCGACTTGAATCGACCGCTCGATCTCGCCACGCTTCATGCTGGTGGTGCTTCGAATGTTGAATCTTGGGGGCCGAAGTTTAATGCTACCCCAGATGCGCCAGAGTTGACGCACTTGGAGATTGATGAGGGCCACAAGGTGCTGGTTCACAAATCGGTAGATGCAATGGAGTTGAGAACATGAAACGACTTCTTCTTGTTACGGGACTTTTGTTGGCCGCACTGCTGCCGGCAGGCGCCCAATCGTTCAAAGAGACGCCGGCCTATGTGGACGACGTCGCCTCTGGAAAATTGCCAGCGGTGGCTCAACGCTTACCGGACGAGCCTCTTGCGGTTGACTTTGGTGCGCTCAATGCCAAACCTGGCAAGAGCGGCGGCACCATCCGGATACTGCTTGGTAAGCAAAAAGACATCCGTATGATGACCGTCTATGGCTATGCCCGGCTCGTCGGCTATGACAGCAACCTTGCTCTCAAGCCCGACATCCTCAAATCACTTGATGTGGAAGAGGGGCGCATTTTTACATTGCATCTGCGCCCTGGCCACAAATGGTCAGATGGACACCCGTTTACGTCAGAAGACTTCCGCTATTTCTGGGAAGATGTTGTTCTCAATGAAAAGCTGGTGCGCGGCGGTGTTCCCCGTCTGTTGACCTCCAACGGCGAACCTTGCGTGTTTGAAGTTATCGACAAGCACACGGTTCGTTACACCTTCAAGCAGCCAAATCCCAACTTCGTTCCAGCCCTGGCAGGTGCGCGGCCCTTCTACCTCTATATGCCCGCCCACTACATGCGGAATTTCCACGCAAAGTACCGCCCTGCTGGAGAGCTGAAGAAGGAAGTTGAAAAGCACAAGCAGCGCAATTGGGCCGCATTGCACAGGCGTCTCGGCCGGCAATATCGCCCCGAGAATCCTGACTTGCCCACGCTGCAGCCGTGGTTCAACAGCACAAGGCCGCCAGCTGAGCGTTTTGTCTTCCAGCGCAACCCATATTATCACCGGGTGGACCCTGAAGGTCAGCAACTGCCTTACATCGACACGATTGAGGTTGGCCTGGGATCAACCGGTTTGGTGCCAACCAAGGCAGGTGCCGGTGAAACAGATTTGCAAGGTCGCTACATCAGATTTGACAATTTCACGTTCCTCAAAGCGGCAACGAAACGTCATCCGATCAACGTGCGTCTTTGGGAAACGGCAAAGGGAGCGCAGATTGCACTGTTCCCGAATTTGAACGCCAGCGATGATGTTTGGCGCAAGATCCTAAGGGATGTGCGTGTCCGCCGGGCGCTGTCTTTGGCCATTGACCGCGACGAGATCAACCAGTCGGTCTATTACGGCCTTGCTCGTCCGAGTGCGAACACTGTCTTGCCCTCAAGCCCACTGTTCAAGGAGGAGTACCAGAACGCGTGGGTGAACTATGATGTCAAGCAAGCCAATAAGTTGCTTGATGAGGCTGGCCTCTCCAAGCGCAACCCTGGCGGTATTCGGCTTCTGCCCGACGGCCGGGTGATGCAGATCGTCACTGAAACTGCAGGCGAAAGCACAGAGGAAACCGACGTGCTTGAGCTGATCCGGGACAACTGGAAAGAGGTGGGCGTTGAGTTGTTCGTGCGCCCCACGCAGCGTGACATCTTCCGCCGCAGGGTTCTTGCTGGTGACACCATCATGGGTGTGTTCCAGGGGCTCGATAACGGAATTCCGACACCTGAGATGAAGCCAGATGAGTTGGCACCAACCACTCAAGAGCATTTTCAGTGGCCGACCTGGGGGCAGCATTATGAAACCCAAGGCAAGGCCGGCGTTAAGGTGGACATGCCTTTGCCCCAAAAGCTTGTGGAGCTCTACGACAGCTGGTTGAAATCAACCTCCACCGAGCAGCGCACCAAGATTTGGCACGAAATGCTCAAGATCTACACTGACCAGGTCTATTCCATCGGCGTGATCAACGGGACACTCCAACCACTGGTGGTTTCCAATAAACTTAAAAATGTGCCGGAGAAGGGGATCTGGAACTACGATCCGGGTGCCTATTTCGGCATCTACAAAATGGACACCTTCTGGGTCGACCCTGCTGCTGGAGGCAACTAGGAGATGTTCGCCTATATCGTCAGGCGTTTCTTGATAATGATACCGACTTTGCTGATCATATCAGCATTGATCTTCTTCATTATCGAACTGCCGCCTGGTGATTATCTGGAAACCTATATCGCTGAGCTGAAACAGCAAGGCGAGAAAGTCGACCCGTCTCAAATTGAGTTTCTGCGCCAGGAGTACGGCTTCGACAAGCCAGTGGTGTTGCGCTACTTCCATTGGCTTGGCGGCATGCTGGTGGGCGACTTTGGCTACTCGTTTGAGTACCAGCTGCCTGTGACCGATGTGGTGGGCGAGCGGCTTTGGCTTACCGTGCTTTTGTCTTTCGTCACCATTATCTTCACCTGGATCGTCGCCTTTCCGATCGGCATCTACTCCGCCACACACCAATACAGCTGGAGCGACTACGGGTTGACGTTCGTCGGCCTGTTGGGGCTGGCAATTCCAAACTTTCTGCTGGCACTCGTCATGCTGTATCTGGCGAACATATGGTTCGGCACCTCGGTCGGGCATCTCATGGCACCGGAATATCTGGACAAGTCGATGAGCTGGGGCAAGTTCAAGTCCATCATGGAGCATCTGTGGATTCCCGTGGTGGTTATCGGCACGTCAGGCACAGCCGCAATGATCCGGCGGTTGCGGGCAAACCTATTGGATGAATTGCAAAAACAGTATGTGGTCACCGCAAAGGCGAAGGGCCTTAAGCCGTTCAAGGCGCTGGTGAAGTATCCCCTCCGCATGGCGCTGAACTTTTTCATTTCGGATATCGGTTCAATTTTACCTTCGATTATTTCCGGCGCCGAGATCGTTGCGGTTGTCTTGTCGTTGGAGACGACCGGCCCCTTGCTGCTTGATGCATTGGCGAGCCAGGATATGTATCTGGCGGGCTCGTTCTTGATGTTTCTGGCAACCCTTACGGTGATCGGCGTCTTGGTGTCTGACATTGCGCTCGCCATTCTTGACCCCCGAATTCGACTTGCCGGAGGGGCCACAAAATGAGGGACGGTCATCCAAACTCTCCGTTGCCAGCCCCTGGCGCCGAGATGCCCCACTTTGTGTCTGACAAACCGTTCGACCCACGCTCAGTGGAGCGCCTGACACCGGCTCAGGAAAAGGTTTATCTGGCTTCCCAGCTGAAGCTGATGTGGTGGAAGTTCAAGCAACACAAGGTCGCCGTTGTTTGCGGTGTGTTCTTGTTGGTGATGTATGCAAGCACGCTGATCAGCGAACTGATTGCACCTTACAATCTGCACACACGTCATGTGGAGCGGATCTTCTCCGCCCCGCAGGCCATCCATCTCTTCCATGAGGGCAGTTTTGTTGGTCCCTTTGTTTACGGCGCCAACTACAAGCTGAACATGGAGACGTTGAAGCGCGAATACACCGAAAACAAATCGGACGTGAAAAAGGTTCGCTTCTTCTGCTCGGGTGATGCCTACAAATTCTGGGGGCTGTTCGACGCTAATTTCCACTTTGTGTGCCCGCCCAAAAAAGGAACATTGTTCTTGTTTGGGACGGACAGATTGGGTCGGGATATGTTCTCGCGCATCGTCTACGGTGCCAGAATATCTCTGACCATCGGACTGCTGGGCGTGTCGATCAGCTTCATTCTGGGCATCGTGATTGGCGGGCTGGCGGGCTATTATGGCGGATGGTTCGATATGATCGTGCAGCGCATGATCGAGGTGCTGCAATCACTGCCCGCCATTCCCCTATGGATGGCGCTGGCGTCCATCATGCCGTCCACCTGGGGGCCTCTGATTGTCTATTTCGGGATCACGATCATTCTGGGCATTCTTGACTGGACCGGCCTTGCCAGGGCTGTGCGTTCAAAGCTCCTCGCCTTGCGTGAGGAGGACTATGTAGTTGCCGCTCAGCTCATGGGCGCCAATCCCAAACGGATCATCGGGCGCCATCTGGTGCCGGGTTTCATGAGCCATCTGATCGCTTCTGCAACCATAACCATTCCAACAATGGTGCTCGGAGAAACGGCATTGAGCTTCCTGGGGCTCGGCCTGAGGCCACCGATCACAAGTTGGGGCGTTCTGTTAAAAGAAGCACAGAACATCAATGTGGTTGCGTTGTACCCTTGGCTATTGCTGCCGGTTCTTCCGGTGATTCTGGTCATATTGGCCTTCAACTTTTTCGGAGACGGTTTGCGGGATGCAGCCGACCCCTACAAGTAGCGCCCGGAAGCCATCATACTGTTGCAAAACTGTGACGGTTGATGATGTTTCCCGTTCCGCCCATATATGGCATAAGAGGCGCGGGCGGCTGAACAGAGGCAAAACGCAACACACGGCGATTGCAGAAAGGTGACCGATGAAACGGCTCGAGCATGCACGCGTCCTGATGTACAGTCACGACACTTTCGGTTTGGGGCATTTACGCCGCTGCCGAACGATTGCCCATGCGCTCGTGGAGCAATTCAAGGGCTTGAACGTTCTTATTATTACCGGCTCGCCGATTGCAGGCACGTTTGATTTTAAGGCCCGAGTTGACTTCGTCAAAATTCCGAGCGTCATCAAACTGCACAACGGGCAATACACCTCTCTGGATGACCACATTGATCTGGAAGAGACGCTCGAGATGCGCCGGTCGATCATCCGGCACACAGCAGAACATTTCCAGCCCGACATGTTCATTGTCGACAAGGAGCCTTTGGGGCTGCATGGCGAGATTGAGGGTACCCTTAGGTATTTGAAGAAGCAGGACTGCACGCTTGTTGTAGGTCTGCGAGACGTCATGGACGCGCCGCACCTGTTGAAAGAAGAGTGGAAGCGGCGTGGGATTCTTCCCAAGCTCGATGAGCTCTACGACGATATCTGGGTTTATGGCCCTCCAGGTTTCTGGAACCCGTTGAGCGGATTGAAAACGACAAAGCGGCTCAATCAACGCATCACATATACCGGGTATTTGGAGCGTCACAGTCCTGCTGAGACCGCCATTGCGCTTCACGCAATTCAAGGCGACTACATTCTGGTGACCACCGGAGGAGGCGGCGACGGCGCTGAGATGGTGAATTCGGTGCTTTCAGCTTATGAGCATGCCGAGACCGACGACCGGTACGATCTCATGCCGGCGGTCATGATATTGGGGCCGTTTATGCCAACCCAAGAGCGTGAAGCCATTCTGAAGCGCGCCGAGAAACATAAGAAAATACATCTGATTGATTTTGACAACCGGATCGAGACTCTGATTACTGGAGCGAAGGCGCTCATTGGCATGGGTGGCTACAATACGTTCTGTGAAATCCTCTCCTTCGACAAGCGCGCAATTGTGATGCCACGGGTCAAGCCGAGGCAGGAACAGCTGATCAGGGCACGGCGAGCCGATGAGCTGGGCGTTATCCAGATGATTGAACCTGATGTTGCGGCAATGCCGGAAAAGATGGCCGAAGCTCTGGAGGCGCTGCCGAAACGGCGCAAGCCATCTGAAGCCGGATGCTGGTTGCCGCTGGATGGCCTTGAAAAGATCGGCGAGATTGTGGAAGCGCATCTCGCCAAGCCTGCGCGCCCGGAACTGAGAGTGATCGCCGGTGGTGGATGAGTAATCGGATGGGCAAAGCCATTGCATTTGTTCTCAAGGGCTATCCTCGGCTATCTGAAACTTTCATTGCCCAGGAAATCCGTGGCCTGGAACTACAAGGCTTGGATATCCGCATTGTCTCCCTCCGTAAGCCTTACGATGCGACCTCGCACCCGATCCACGAGGAAATTGAGGCACCCGTCTCCTATTTACCCGAGTATCTGCACGACGCGCCTCTTCGCGTTCTGGCCGCCTGGTGGAAGGTGCGCGGCCGGCCAGGATATCGCACGGCGCTGAAACATTGGTTGCGTGACCTCAAGCGCGACGTGAGCCGCAATCGGATCAGGCGTTTTGGCCAAGCTCTGGTCATGGCGGCTGAATTGCCCGCAGATGTGGAACGTTTGCACGCTCATTTCATCCACACCCCGGCTTCGGTTACCCGGTACGCTAGCGTCATCACCGGTTTGCCGTGGACCTGTTCGGCCCATGCGAAGGACATTTGGACTTCACCAGACTGGGAGCTTGAGGAGAAGATGTCCAGCACAGGCTGGGTCAGTGTTTGCACACAGTATGGGGCTGAGCACCTGCGCACGCTCAGCGCTGTTCCAGAGAAAGTCCGCCTGATCTATCACGGCATCGATCTGGCTCGGTTTTCAAACCCAGGGACCGGAGCGAGCAAGCCAGATGGATCGGTTGCCACCGATCCGGTGCAGCTCATCACGGTTGGACGTGCCGTTCAAAAGAAAGGCATCGACACGCTGCTGGACGCGTTGGCCATGTTGCCGCCGGATGTGCATTGGCACTGGACCCATATTGGCGGTGGTGAACTTCTGCCCAAGTTGAAGCGCCAAGCTGAGGGCTTGAAGTTGGGCAATCGGATATCCTGGAAGGGTGCGCTCTCGCAAACGGACGTGATTGAGCATTACCGTTCGTCCGATGTGTTCGTCTTGCCATGCAGGATTGCCCCCAACGGCGACAGAGATGGCTTGCCCAACGTCTTGATGGAAGCCCAAAGCCAGGCCCTGACCTGCCTTTCTACACCTGTTTCGGGTGTGCCGGAACTTATCGTTGACGGTGAGACCGGAGTTTTGGTGCCGCCGGACAAGCCGGGAGATTTGGCGCAGGCTCTGGGGAGGCTGTGTAGGAATCCGGACCTGAGGACGCAGCTTGGCAAGGCAGCGGAAAACCGGGTGCGCAGCGAGTTCAGTTATGAAGGCGGCATCGATGCGCTCTTGAAACTGTTTGCTGACGAGCCGCCCTCTGCCGGTGGCAGCCCGTCCGAAACACCTGGTCGAACTCAAGCGGAACCATTGCGCGGCGCAGCCTGACCAATGCCTGAAAAAGTCCTGTTCTATGTTCAGCACCTGCTCGGGATCGGGCATGTAGTGCGTTCATCGCGTATCGCACGCGCCCTGGAAAGGGCAGGCTTTGCCGTGACCATCGCCTATGGCGGCGTTCCGCTCGCGGGAGCCGGCTGGGGCGGTGCTGACGTCGTGCAGTTACCGGCAGTGTCGGCCGGTCCCGAAGGTTTTGGCAGTTTGGTTTCTGCAGGCGGTGAACCTGTTTCTGAGAAGTTCAAGGACCAGCGCAAAGACCGTCTGCTTGCGTTGCTCAGCAGTCTCCAGCCGGACATCTTGCTGGTTGAGGCCTACCCATTTGCGCGGCGGATCATGCGCTTTGAACTGCTGCCATTGTTGCAGGCTGCCAAGAACTCAACGCCACGGCCGCTGATCGTCTCCTCAATACGCGACATCCTGCAAGAGGGGCGCAAGCCCAAGCGCATAGCAGAAACGCGCGAATTGGTTGAGCAGTTCTTCGATGCGGTTCTGGTGCATGGTGAAGAGGGCTTTGCTCCGCTGGCATTGAGCTTCCCGGAGGCGGGCCTTATTGCCGACAAACTCCATTACACCGGATGGGTCGGGCCGGAGCCCGGGGAGCCTCAGGTTGATGAGCAGTTTGACGTGATTGTCTCTGCTGGTGGAGGTGCAGTGGGGGCCGCTTTGTTTGAAGCCGCCCTAAGTGTGCGGGCTGGCAGCGCATTTGCTGATGGAAGGTGGCTTGTTCTGACCGGGCCCAATCTTGCCGAGGACGCGTTCCAATCTCTTAGCCGCAAGCTTCCATCGTTCGTAACGTTGGAGCGCTTCAGGGCGGATCTTCCCGCGCTCCTAAGAACCGCCAAGGTCTCTGTTTCCCAATCTGGTTACAACACGGTGGCCGACGTTCTGAGCGCTGGTTGCAGGGCGGTGGTCGTGCCTTACGCAGAAGATGGTGAAACCGAACAACTGCGCCGTGCCGAAACGCTTGCTGCGCAAGACCGGGCCGTTGTTGTGCATCAGGCTGATCTGTCGGAACAAGCACTGGCTGCTGCGTTGGGTGAAGCGCTCAGCTTGCCACAGCCGGAGCCTTCTGGGCTCATGAACGGCGCGGCGGCCACAGCTTCCCTTCTTCGTGATCTATGCAATGCGGCAGATGGCTAGCGCGTGGTCTGCGGCCTGAAAACGTTTGCTAGCTTATTGTATGGGTTGTCCTTTTTGTGCAAGATTAGAGGTCTGAGGAGTCGGGGCTGACGTGGGTTGACAAGTTTTCGATGGATACGAGTCTTTTCAAATATATCTGGCGCTATACCAAGGCCCAGCAGATTTGGATCCTGACGATCATTCTGATCTCGATGGTGCCGTATTTTTTGGCGCTCGACCTCCCGAAGCGCATCGTCAACGGCCCCATCCAGGGCCAGGGGTTTGAGGGCGAAGGCGCCACCCAGCCATTTCTGCCGGTCGCCTTTGATGTGCCGTCCTGGATTTCGTCCTCCGGCACGATCACTTTGTTCGAAGGCTTTCACCTTGGTCAGCTGCCCTACCTGGTTTGCTTGTGCGCAACGTTTTTGGCCTTCGTTTGCATCAATGGACTGTTCAAGTATTACATCAACACCTTCAAGGGCCGCCTTGGCGAGCGCATGTTGCGGCGTTTGCGCTACCAGTTGCTTGACCGCATCCTTCGGTTCCCAAGCTCCTATTTCCGCCGCATTAAGGCGCCTGAAGCTGCAACCATGATCAAGGATGAGGTCGAGCCACTTGGCGGCTTCATCGGTGACATGCTGGTGCAACCGGTCTTCCTGGGTGGACAAGCCATCACGGCGATGGTGTTCATCATGGTGCAGGATGTCTGGCTGGGCACCATTGCGGGCTCCATTGTTTTGGCCCAGGCGTTTCTCATACCACGCCTGCGCAGGCAGTTGTTGGTGTTGGGCAAGCGTCGCCAGCTCACCGCGCGCGCGCTTGCAGGCCGGGTGGGCGAGATTGTAGATGGCATCAACAATGTTCACACCAATGACACGTCAAACTGGGAGCGAGCCGATCTCGCGAGCCGCCTAGGCACAATCTTCGCGATCCGCTACGAGCTCTTTCAGAGGAAGTTTTTCATCAAGTTCCTCAATAACTTCCTCGCCCAGTTAACACCGTTCATGTTCTATCTGGTGGGGGGATATCTGGCGATCACAGGGAACCTGGACATTGGCCAGTTGGTTGCCGTTATCGCGGCCTACAAAGACCTGCCGGGTCCGGTAAGCGAGCTGATCGCCTACGATCAGCAGCGCCTCGATGTGCAGATCAAATACAGCCAGGTGATCGAGCAGTTCCAACCTGAAAACATGATGGAGCCGGAACTGCAGGCACCGCCGGTTGGCCCGGTCCCTGCGATCACGCAAGGCTATGCGGCATCGCGCGTTGGGGTGGTGGATGATGCAGGAACCAAACTGCTGGAAAGCGCTACGTTCAAACTTGCCCCCGGCGAGCAGGTTGCTGCTGTCGGCACGGTCAATTCCGGCGCGGAAACCATGGCGGACGTGCTGGCCCGTCTAACGGCGCCAACGTCAGGATCGGTCAATCTTGAGGGTGAAAACCTTGAGGATCTGCATGAGTCGTTCACAGGCCGCCGCACGGCCTATGTGGGGCCGGATATCTATTTGCCCCAGACCAGTTTCCGCGACGCCCTGTTCTATGGCTTGAAACATCAGCCGGTGCGCGAGCGCCCGGCTGAGTTGAGTGATCCCAAAGAGCGGGCCTGGGAGGTCGCCGAAGCCGCGCTTGCCGGAAACACGGATCTGGACATCAAAGCTGAATGGCTGGATTTCGAAACCTTGGGAACCGAAGACCCGAATGCGGCAGACGAGGTGGCGCGGCAAATTCTGGACGTGGTCGATCTGCGTCAGGATGTGTTCGATCTGGGCCTGAGAGGTCAGGTGGATCCGGAAAAAGATCCCGAATTGGCCGAGAAGTTCCTGGAAGCGCGCAAAGCCTTGCGCCAGCGGCTGGAGGACCCGGCCCTTTCCAAGCTCGTCGAGCTGTTCGAGCCCAAATCCTACAGCTTGCAAGCCTCGGTTGGAGAGAACCTGCTCTTCGGCACGGCCTCTGGCCCCACATTTGAGCGCGATAAGCTTGTTGGCAATGCCTACATGCGCTCCGTGCTGAATGGTTGCGGCCTTGATCAGGCGTTCTTCGACATGGGCACCAAGATTGCCGCAACCGCAACCGAACTGTTCAAGGACCTGCCGCCGGAACATCCGTTCTTTGAGCGTTTGAGCTTTATGACGTCCGAAGAGATCCCCGAGTATGAGGCCGCTCTGGCCCGCGCTGCCTCGCAGACGGTGGAAGATGCAGCGCCGAGCGATCAAGAAATGTTCATGCGGTTGCCGTTCGACTATGTGGAGCCGCAACACCGTTTCGGCCTGCTTGATGATGAAATGAAGAACAAACTCCTGGAAGCACGCACGGCTTTCCGGGAAGGGTTGCCGGGCGAGCATTCCGAAGCAATCGCATTCTACGATCCTGAGGTATACAACCCGGCAGCATCTCTACAGGACAACATCCTGTTGGGCCGCGTCACATATGGTGTCGCCGAAGGCGCCGAAAAGGTTCGCCAGGTTATTCATGAAGTTCTAGATGAGCTAGAACTGCGCGACGAGGTCTTCCAGGTTGGCCTGAACTTCAACGTGGGCAATGGGGGTAAACGTCTCAACGTGTCCCAACGCCAGAAACTTTCACTTGCCCGTGCGTTGATCAAAAAACCGGATATACTGATCGTCAACCGTGCGTTGACGGCGCTCGATAGCCGCACGCAGAAAAAGATTATTGAACGCGTCCTGGAAAGGTCGAATGGCCAGAACGGATCCGATCCGTTCGGCATATTCTGGGTCTTGCAGGCGCCCCGGTTTGCCGAGGAATTCCAGCGGGTACTTGTCTTTGACAAGGGCGCACTTGCAGAAGACGATACTCCGGCCAATCTGTTGAAGCAGGATGGTCACTACAAGGCACTTGTATCAAGTGCCTGATTGCGAACGTAACCACTAGGGAGGAGACCGGTCCATGTCCTCATTGTCAGAAGAAGTTGACATGCTGAGACGCGTTCCCCTGTTTGCCCAGATTGAACCATCCAAGCTGAAACTCTTGGCGTTCACCTCTGAACGTCTTGCATTTGATGAGAACCAGGACGTGTTCCGCCAGGGGGATGAGGGCGATGCTGCCTATGTCATTATGCAGGGTTCTGCAGATGTCGTGGTCAACACACCGAAGGGGGAAACCGTGGTTGCTGTTTTGAGCGACAATGCCTTCATCGGTGAGATCGCGATCCTGTGTGATGTGCCAAGAACCGCTACAATCAGGGCAAAATCAGACCTGCAAACCTTGAAGATCAAAAAAGAGGACTTTTTGGGACTGGTCAAGGAGTTTCCGGATATGGCAATTGAGGTGATGCGCGAGCTGGCGGCAAGGTTGGGCAAAACCACGGCCGAATTGTCCCAGGTGCGCCAGCAACTCAGTGCTAAAGGGTCCTAAGACCTCAATCTTGACGAGGCGGCAGTTCAACTCATGACCATTGCGGGCATTAGCCAGCATCGCTTGCGCCTGGTTTCCGGGCTCATTCTCTTTTCCTTTGCGCTCACCCACTTGTTGAACCATGCGGTTGGGTTGATTTCGCTTGATGCGATGGAGCAGGTCCGTTTGGTGCGCGTGGCCGTCACCCGCAGCCTGCCTGGCAGCACGGTTTTGGGCTTAGCGCTTTTGGTTCACATTGGTCTTGCTCTGTATAAGTTTGCCGCCCGCCGGTCGCTTCGCATGACACCGTGGGAAGGTGTTCAGCTGGTCTTCGGCCTGGCCATTCCCTATTTCCTGTTCCGGCATATGATCGGCACCAGGTTTCCCCATGAACTGTTCGGCACCAACACCGACTATAGCCTCGTATTGTTTGGCACGTGGCCCAAGGAGGCCTGGCGCCTGCTATTCCTGATCACTCTGGTCTGGGTCCATGCCTGCATCGGATTGCATTTTTGGCTCCGGCTGAAGCCCTGGTACGAACGCGTCGTGTGGCCCTTGTTCGGTATAGCGGTGTTGATCCCGGTGTTGGCCTATGCCGGCTTTACGGTTGCCGGCCGGGAAAACCAGGCAACATACGAGTTTCAAAATCCATACACTGCCGAACAGATCCAGTTGATCCTTTCTGCCTTTGACTGGGGTGTTTGGGGCGCTCTCGGAGTTGTGGGCCTAGCCGTTGTCATCCGGATTGTCTGGGTTGCGCAGCGCCGCTTGAAACCGCAGGTCAAGGTCAGTTACACCGGTGCCGGAGAGGTGGTCACGGAACGCGGTCCATCCTTGCTGGAAATCAGCCGGAGCTGGAACATTCCTCATGCCTCTGTCTGCGGAGGTCGTGCGCGCTGTTCCACCTGCCGGGTGAGGGTGATCGAAGGGTTGGAAAGTTTGGCTGCCCCTTCCGCGGACGAACAAAGGGTGCTGGACCGCGTTGGCGCCGCGGCCAATGTCCGGCTTGCGTGCCAGATCGTGCCAACCCAGGATATTGCCGTTGCAACGCTTTTGCCGGCGCACCGTGTGAACCCGGCGGATGCCTCCCTAAGCGACCGGTACACCTGGGGCGTGGAGCAGGAGGTTACACTGATGTTTGCCGATCTGAGGGGGTTCACCGCCCTGTCAGAGAACAAATACCCCTATGACGTGGTCTTCATCCTCAACCAGTATCTTGGGCAAATGAGCACCGCCATTGAGGATGCTGGTGGCTATGTGGACAAGTTCATCGGCGACGGCATCATGGCGATCTTTGGTTTAGGCCAAGATGCCTCGGTTGGTGCCGATGCCTCACTTCGCGCGGCCAAGGCGATGGGCGGTGTGCTGGGTGCGTTGAACAAAAGCCTCGCCGATGACTTGCCTGAGCCTCTGCGTATCGGCATTGGTCTGCACACCGGGGCCGCCATATTGGGCCGGGTTGGTGTTGCCCAGAGCAACGGTGCCAATCAGCGCATTACGGCATTGGGCGATACGGTCAACACGGCAAGCCGGCTGGAAGGGGCAACCAAGCAGTTTGGCGCAGAGCTCATCGTTTCCAAGTCCACCGCCCTGGTAACCAGCCTCAGCTTGGAGGAAGGCCAGAAAGAACGGATCTCCGTCCAAGGCAAACAAGAGGTGTTGGACGTCACCGTCTACAAACGCGCGGTTGGGGTGCTGGCAGACTAAGACCGATCTTAAGAGGCAGGATAATGCGCCATATGCCATTGGGCGAAACGGCTGATGCCTTCTTCAATTGTCGTTTGAGGGCGAAAATCCGTTAGCGCTTCCAGCGCAGATGTGTCGGCCCACGTCACCTCGACTTCGCCTGGCTGCATATCGATCAAATCCAGTTTAGGTTCAATTTGAAGCGCATCGGCAAGCACTTGGATATAGCGCATGAGCTCTTCTGGCTGACCGTTTCCGATGTTCAGCATCCGGTAGGGCGCAACGCCGCTGGTTGCCGAGCTCGGATCATCTGCGCGCCAGGAAGGATCGGCCTCAGGCGCTTTGTTCATGAGCCTAACCAAGCCCTCGACAACGTCACCAACATAGGTGAAGTCGCGTTTCATGCGGCCATGATTGTGAACCTTGATGGTTCGGCCCGCCCGCATGGCATCGGTGAACTTGAAGAACGCCATGTCCGGGCGGCCCCATTCCCCGTAGACGGTGAAGAACCTGAGCCCGGTCATGGGCAGATCGAACAAATGGGCATAGCTGTGCGCCAAGGCCTCGTTTGCCTTCTTTGTGGCGGCATAAAGCGACAGGGGGTGGTCGGTCAGGCCGTTCTCCGCTGAGGGATGCGATTGATTGGCACCGTAAGCAGAGCTGGAAGAGGCAAACAACAGATGGCGTGGTGGTGCCTGCCTGCAGGCCTCGAGCAAATTTGCAAACCCGATGAGATTGCTCTGCACATAGGTTTGCGGGGCATCCAAGCTGTAGCGCACACCCGGCTGGGCTGCGAGGTGGTAGACAACATCTGGAGCCTGATCTGAAAAGAAATCCGTCAGCGCTTGACCATCGGCCAGATCGATTTTTTGAACCTCAACCCCGCATGCCCGCTTTAGCTCTTCTGCCCGAGCCTGTTTCAGGCTGACATCATAGTAGTGTGAAAAATTATCCAGGCACGAAACGTCATGACCTTCGCTGGCCAGGCGGCGTGTCAAATGATAGCCGATAAACCCGGCTGCTCCTGTCACAAGGGTGCGCATGGCGTTACACCTTTCACGGATTTACAGTTTTGCGGCCCAAGGAATGATAGGCAAAAGGCAGTCCGGCAAGCTGTCTGATGTCAAACACATTCCTCAGATCAACAATCACATGGTTTTGCATCAAACCTGCAACAGCCTTCAGGTCAAGACCACGATAAGCGTTCCATTCGGTCAGGATCACCAGGCAGTCAGCGCCTTCAATGGCATCCAGTGGATCGCTGGCCCACTCAACATCTTGCAGTTCCTGCTCTGCGTTTTCCCGGGCAGCCGGATCGTGCGCAGTAATCAACGCCCCGCGTTCTTGAAGCTCCGGTATGATGGTTAAGGCTGGCGCCTCGCGGATGTCATCGGTGTTGGGCTTGAAGCTGATGCCAAGCACCGTGATGCGTTTGCCGCTGACTTCGCCGCCCATGGCGCTGCAGATCTTCTCGACCATGCGCATCTTGCGTTCGTCATTGATCCTGATGGTCGTGTCGATCGATTGCATCGGGCTGCCGTACTGTTCACCGATGGCAACCAACGCCTTGGTGTCCTTCGGGAAACATGAGCCACCGTAGGACGGGCCTGGATGCAGAAAATACGGGCCGATACGCCGGTCTTTTCCAAGGGCATTTGACGCCTCACCAATGTTTGCGCCGGTGGCCTCGCAAAGGTCGGAGAGCTCGTTGATGAAGCTTATGCGCATTGCGAGGAATGCGTTGTTTGCATATTTCACCAGTTCGGCCGTTTCAAAGTCCGTCATGATGAGTGGGGCGTCGCGCAGCGAAAGTGGGCGATAGGCTTGGCGCATGAGCTCTTCTGCACGCTCGTCCTCAACCCCCACAACAATCTTGTCGGGGCGCATGAAATCTTCGATCGCAGAGCCTTCGCGCAAAAATTCCGGGTTGGACACCATCGCAAAGTCAGCATCAGGACGGGCTTTCCTGATCAATCCTTCCAGCCGGCGCGCTGTGCCCACCGGAACGGTGGACTTGGTGACGATCACCTTGAAGCCATCGAGCGCTGCAGCGATCTCAAGGGCAGCATCGTCCACATACTGCATGTCAACCGCACCATCACCGCGTCTTCCAGGTGTGCCCACGGCGATAAACACAACGTCTGCTGCGCGAACGGCGCCAACCAGATCTGATGAGAAAAATAACCTGCCTTCCGTACTGTTGGTGGAAATAAGATCGCTCAATCCTGGTTCGTAGATGGGAACTTCGCCAGAGCGCAGAAGCTTCACTTTTTCTGGGTCATGATCCACACAATCGACCGAGTGCCCGAACTCGGAAAAACAGGCGCCGGACACCAGTCCGACATAACCGGAGCCAATCATGGCTATTCTCATTGCAAGGGCCTTTCGGAGATACACGGAACAGGCGAGGAGTGATGTCTAATCACAACTGTTGAGTTCTCACAATAGTGTGGCGGCAAGTTGAACAAGTTGCCAACCTAAGCGCTTTTGATGTTAGGGTGTGTGTCACCCAGGAAAGAAGGGGCTGACTTGGTACGGGCAATAGGGAGCAGATGGCCAACGAACAATTTTTCGTCCGATTTTGGGGAGTAAGAGGTTCTCTTCCGACGCCTGGTCCAAGTACCGTTGAATTCGGCGGAAATACACCCTGTATAGAAATCCGCTGTGGCGACCGCGTTCTTGTTTTTGATGCCGGTTCGGGGATCCACCCGCTGGGAGATTTGCTGTGGGCCGAAGGCATCAAGCGGCTCGACCTGTTCTTCACACACACGCACTACGACCATATTGGCGGTCTCCCGTTCTTTGCGCCATTTATGTCTGCGGAAACCCAGATTGATATCTGGTCGGGCCACACAGAAGATGACGACACAACCACCAAAGCATTGGTGAAAAAGTTCATGTCGCCGCCGTTTTTCCCCGTTCCGCCTGAAATCTTCAAGGCCAAGGTGGGGTATCACGATTTTGCGCCCGGTAATCAATTTGATTTGCCTGGCCGCGTTACCATTAAGACGATAGCTTTGAACCATCCCGGCGGTTCCATAGGGTACAGGGTCGAGTATGGCGGTAAATCCATTTGTTACATTACCGACACCGAACATGTGCCCGGCAAACCGGATCAGAAGATATTGAAGCTAATCCAGGACGCCGATGTTGTGATTTACGACGCCACATATTGCGACAGCGATTTTGAGAAGTTTGTCGGCTTTGGCCATTCCACATGGCAAGAAGGCATCCGTTTGTGCAAATCGGCCAATGCCAGGAAATACTGCATCTTTCACCACCGACCCTCTCATGACGACGCGCAAATGCGTGAGATCGAGGCCCACGCCCAGGCGATGTTCCCGGACTCGATTGTGGTTCGTGAAGGAATGCAGATCATTCCATGAACGAGGTTGAAAAGCGCCCGGCCGTGCCCGGCGTTGGGTTGACCACGATCGTCAAAACCGCGCTGCCTTGGGAAAGCCACCGGAATTTGCCGCGGAGGATCATTCAATCCATCGAGCGGCAGGATCAAACCAGTGAAGTTCTGGCTAAACTGATCCAGCTCGCAGTGGTTTCGATCATGGCCGTGCTTTACCTCGCCTCGCCAAAGACCGATGCCGGCACAGCCTTTTCCCCTGTTCCTTATGCACTTTCCATCTATATCGTGCTGAACATAATCGGCCTGATTTGGGCCTTGCGTTGGGGTTTGAAGGACTGGGCGGTCTATGGCTCAATATGTATAGACATGACCTTGTTGATGGTTCTGATCTGGAGTTTCCACATCCAGTATGAACAACCGGCCTCGTTCTATCTCAAAGCCCCGACCATTCTCTACGCCTTCATCTTCATTGCGATCAGGGCCATGCGCTACCAGGCCCGGTTCGTTGTGGCTGCGGGTGTCCTCGCCTCGCTCGGGTGGACCGCCATGGTGATCTACGTAATCAGGATCGATCCTGAGAACACCATGATCACCAGGAACTATGTGGAGTACCTGACAAGCAACTCCGTGCTCATAGGCGCTGAGCTGGATAAGATCATCACCATCTTGCTGGTGACGGCCATCCTGGCGCTCGCGCTCAGGCGTGGTTACGCCTTGCTGGTGAATGCCATTCGCGATCAGCAGGCTGCTCAAGAACTCTCCCGGTTTTTCGATGCATCGGTTGCCTCTCAGATCACCACGGCCGACCAATCGATCGCTGCCGGCGAAGGGGCCACGCGCGAGGCTGCCGTGCTCAACATCGATATCAGAGGCTTTACAACCATGGCCTCCGCGATGCCCGCCAGCGAGGTCATGGGCATCCTGACGGCCTATCAAGGCCAACTCGTGCCGATCATTCAGCAGAACGGTGGCACAATCGACAAGTTCCTGGGCGATGGCATTATGGCAACGTTTGGAGCCCTGGCGCCGAGCGAAACCTATGCGGCCGATTCATTGCGCGCCGTTGATGAGATCATGGCCAATGTGCTCACCTGGAGCGAGATCCCTGAGCTGGAGCGCTTCACCTCCCATTCCATCAATGCTGCGGTTGCCGGAGGCCCAATCTCAGTCGGGGCTGTTGGCGATGAGAAGCGCCTGGAATTCACAGTGATCGGACCTGCGGTCAACCTGTCGGCCAAGCTTGAAAAGCATAATAAGGTGCCCGGCACGCGTGCCCTCACCACGGCAGAGTTGCTGGATACGGCAAAAGAGCAGGGCTATGTGCCTGAGCACGAGATCGAGCTTGTGAGCTCTGAAGTTGAAGGCACCAGCGGCGCGTTCCAGCTGGCCGTGCTGCACGCTTAAGCGCTGAACAGCTCACTGGGGCGCAGCCACCGCGTCCGTGGATAGCTATCGAGCACATCGGCGAGTTTGTCCAGAAACGACCAAGCCGCATCATCATGCACCAGATGATGGCTGAGGATGCCGATGGGCAGACCGGTCGGCGTTCTCGCCTCGATGAGCTTGATCAATTCATCGATCAGCTCCTGATGGTCCCGCCCGCCGCGCGTGCCGCGCCAGTCGATGAGATCAAGATGAGAGTTTTCGACTGAAAGCCCCTCCACCGGCTCTTCTGTAAAAGCATCCGCAAATGTGGAGAGGCCTGAATAGCCGAGCTGCGGCAGCCGCTGCACCACCTCTGGTGAAATCCTGTTCCACGGCGGCACGAGCACGGGCAGGGCGCATGGACCGCACAGCGCTTCTATCCCGCTGCGTGCGGCCCCCAGCTCAGCGCAGATATCTTCCAGAGGGCGGTGCGTTCCCAATTCCTGCTTCTTCTCGCTTGCCGGGGCGTGGTTCTTGTGGGCCCAGCCGTGAATGGCCGGAATGAACCAGGGCGTCTCGCGAAGGGCTTGTTTCAGGGAGTTGCCTGCAAACGCCGGCACCACGGCCACCATCACCTCTGCGCCCGCACGCGCCGCCCAGTCGGCGAGCTGCCGCAATGCCGGGGTGTCGCTCACCGCATCATCATCGCGTAGCCAAAACCGGGCCCGCGAGCTTCCTGCGGCATGGCGGTCCAATGTGTCCCACAAGGCATTCCAATCGGCATTCACAACAAGGTCTCCAGTGCCGCTTTGAGTGTTAAGGAAGCCCGCTCAACCGAGCGCTCCCGGCGCACGAACTGACTGGCATTGCGGCCCAATGTGGCCAATTGTTCGCGGTTTTCGATCAGGCGTTCAAGTGTGGCGCCAAAGGCGTCCACGTCGCCCTCCGGTGTCAAAAGCCCTGTTTCGCCATGCTGCACCACGCTCGGGATGCCGCCCGTGTTCTGGGCCACCGTTGCCAGTCCGGCGGCCTGGGCTTCCAGGAAGGCCATGCCATAAGCTTCCTCAAAGCCGGGCCAAACGTATAGCTCGGTGCGCCCATAGAGGGGTGCGATCTCAGGTGGCGTCAAGCGGCCATGCCAGGTCAGCCTGTCCTGTGATAGCGGGGCGAACGCCTGCTCCACCTGAGGCCGGGTTTCGCCGTCGCCCACAATGTCCAGGCTCCAGTTCAGGTGTTCCAGGCCGTTGAGGGCTTGCGCCAGCATTTGGTAGCTTTTCAGCTTCACACCCGGGCGCATCATGGCCACCGTGAGAAGGCGGGCAGGGGTGGAGGTGCCTGTCTGCCAGACCGTACGTTCAGGAATCAGGTCCACATCCAAGAACGGTGGCAGCGGATGAACCTTGCTTTCGCCCCCCAAGAGGTTCGTGAGGCCCTGGCGGTCGCGCTCGGTGAAATAGAAATTCAGATCAGCCCTCCGCAACACATCCTGATTGATGCGATGCGCCTTGGCCCAAGGCCCGTCGGCGCGCTTGGGGGCATGGGAGGCTTCTGCAGTTACGTAGGGGATCTGCAAAGCGCGCGCGACCGCAGGGCCAACCAGGTCAGGGGACTTGTAGTAGCTATGGTAGGTGAACCAAAGCTGCGGGGCGGTCTCAGGGCTTGAACCGTAAGCGGTGAGCAACCTTTGCACCTCGGCATCTACGGCTGCCTGCAGGTCACCGAGGCCCTCATCTCCCTTGGGAAGGTAGATCCGCAAACTTGACGCCAACGCAGGTGCAAAACCGGCACGCTCCAAGGCAAGCAACAACAAGCGCCCCATTTGGCGGTCGCCGGAAGGAACCTGGTGATTGGGCGGTTTAAGCGGCGCGTAAAAGGCTATTGGCATCCAAGGTATCTCTGCTACCGGCACCTCAAGGTCATAACTGATTAGGCCCTCCCGGGTCGAGAGAAAGCTCAGGAGCCTGGGTTTGAAATCGACCTGGATTGAAGTGTTTTCGTTGCGTTTTGATGCAAATTGCGGTTAGCTTTAGCGGGGAAAGGTTGCGAGAGCTCGTTCGGACCGGGGTGCGATGATGCGGCCATTCGAGAAACTGTTAGATATAATCCCCCGCTGAAGAAAGGGCGAACATATGAAGTTGCTTAAGCTGTTTGTTGCCGTCGTTGCCGCGACGGTCATGCTGTCCGGTGCTGCGTCAGCTGAAATGAAAAAGGTGAGAATTGGAACCGAAGGAGCCTACCCGCCCTTCAACTCCTTTGACGCCGACAAGAACCTCATCGGTTTCGATGTGGATATCGCAAAAGCTATCTGCGAAAAAATGAAGGCAGACTGCACGTTTGTTGCGCAAGACTGGGACGGGATCATTCCTGCGCTTCTGGCTAACAAATATGATGCGATCATCGCTTCCATGTCGATCACCGCAGAACGCGAGAAGAAAGTTGCGTTCACCAACAAATATTACAACACGCCGGCCCGCTTCGTCGCGCAGAAGGGCTCAGGCATCACCGATATCAGCCCGGAATCCCTGAAGGGCAAGGTTGTCGGGGCTCAATCCTCGACAACACATTCGTCCTATCTGGAAGACATCTACAAAGGTGTTGAAATCAAGCTTTACGGGACCCAGGACGAAGCCAATCTCGATTTGGCGTCAGGGCGTACTGATTTGGTTTTGGCAGACTCGATCGTGCTTCTTGAGTGGATGAAAACCAAGGACGGAGCCTGCTGCGAATATGTGGGCAAGGACGTCACGTCTGAAAAACACTTCGGCAAAGGCGCTGGCATTGCAATGCGCAAGGAAGACACCGAGCTGAAGGCTGCAATGAACAAGGCGTTGGCCGAAATCGTTGCTGACGGGACTTACGAGAAGATCAACAAAAAATACTTCCCGTTCTCAATCTACTGATGCGCTTAGGCATTCAGTGCTAACGATAATTGGCGGGCGGTGTTCACATGACCGTCCGCCAATTTTTTTGAGGGGATGCAAGAGTAAGAGCCAATGGAAGAGCTGATCGGCCTCCTGGCGTGGGGGAAAGAAGGATGGGGTGACGAGCTGGCCACAGGGGCCTGGCTCACCATTCGGCTGGCCGTTGCTACATTGCCGTTCGGCTTGTTCTTGGGCTTTATGCTGGCGCTGGCGCGCCGCTCCGACGAACCTGAACTGGTGGCTGCGGCCAACGTCTTCGTCACGGTTTTCCGCGGTTTGCCGGAACTGCTCACAATCTTGATCATCTATATCGGCCTGGACCTGCTCATCAACGAAGTGGTGCAGCTGGTTTCAACCGAACGCTGGGAGCTCAGCAAGTTCGTCTCCGGCATGGTGGCGTTGGGCATCGTAAATGCCTCGTTTTCCAGTGAGGTGATCCTGGGCGCCTTGAAGGCCATTCCCGCCGGCCAGGTGGAGGCGGCCAGATCCATGGGCATGAGCCGGTTCTACACCTGGCTGTTTGTCGTGCTGCCCCAACTCATCCGCCATGCTCTTCCCGGACTTGGCAATCTCTGGCTGCTGCTGCTGAAGGAAACAGCGCTGATTTCGGTGATCGCCCTGGACGACCTGCTCCGCCAGACCAACATTGTGGTTGGCGCAACCAAGGAGCCGTTCTTTTTCTATTCGATCACTTGCCTCATCTACCTGTTCTTCGCTCTGGCCTCCTCCGTCGTTCTCGGCGGGGCTGAGCGCTGGGCCAACCGCGGCCAGGAGCGCTAGAGGTCATGAGCACCGTGGATGTCGCAGTTGTAGAAAAGCCAAAAGCCGAAACCAGCAGGGCCTGGACCGCCGGGCGTGTGATCGGGATTTGCGTGCTCGCGCTCTATGTGCTGATCGCCTACTTCCTGTTGCGGATGATCGTGGTCAATTACGATCCGGAGTTTGTGGGCAAATACCTGCCGCGGATGGTGGGCGGACTTTGGATCACTGTTCAGCTGTGCACGACAGCCATTATTCTCGGCGCGCTCATTGCATTCCCAATGTCGCTTGCCAGAACCCACCACAATCCGGTCATCCGGGGCCTGTCGTTTGGCTATGTCTACTTTTTCCGCGGCACCCCGCTCCTGGCCCAGGCGTTTCTGGTCTACTACGGCGCCGGCCAGTTTCGCCCGGTCCTGCAGGACATGGGTCTATGGGGGTTTTTCCGCGATGCCTATAACTGCGCGCTGTTCACGTTCACGCTAAACACCGCCGCCTATCAGGCAGAGATCCTGCGCGGCGCCATTTCCAATGTTCACAAGGGCCAGTGGGAAGGCGCGCACGCGCTGGGGCTTGGCAAGGTTGTCACCTACATAAAGATCATCCTGCCGCAAGCGTTCATCACCGCGCTTCGGCCCTTCGGCAACGAGATCATCTTCCTGATCAAGGGCTCTGCGGTTGCCTCCATCATCACCGTGTTTGATCTGATGGGCGAAACCAAGCTGGCCTATTCACGGTCTTACGATTTCCAGGTTTACCTCTGGGCGGCGATTATGTATCTCGCCATGGTCGAGGCCTTGCGCCGCTGCTGGGACAAGCTGGAGGCGCGCCTGACCCGGCACCTGAAGCGCACTGAAGACTAGGAACCTGCACAGATGAGCAAGAGCTATGATGCCGTGATTATCGGCGCCGGGATCATTGGGGCTGCCTTTGGTCTGGAGCTGGCGCGCAAGGGCTGGAAAACCTTGAATGTGGATATGCTGCCGGCCGCGGGATATGGCTCAACCTCGGCATCGTGCGCAATCATCCGTACTCATTATTCAACCCTGTCTGGATCGGCCCTGGCCTATGAGGGGTATTTCTACTGGAAGAACTGGGCGAGCTGGCTGGCAACGGAAGATGAGCGCGGACTTGCAGCATTTCATGACAATGGCTGCGCGGTCATGAAGACAAAGGAAAACGGCCACATGGCCAACATTATGGCCAACATGGACACCTTGGAGATCCCGTACGAAAATTGGGATACCGAAACCCTCAAAACCCGCATGCCCCATTATGACGTCAGCCTGTTTTCCCCGGCAAAGCGCCCCGGCGATGAAGGCTACGGCGAGCCGGGTTCCGACGGCGCCTTGCCGGGCGCCGTGTTCTTTCCGTGCGCCGGATACATCAGTGACCCCCAGCTCGCCACACATAACGAGCAACGCGCCGCTGAGGCGGCAGGCGGCGAGTTCCTGTTCAATCGCCGGGTCACTGAGATCGCCAAGGACAGCGAAGGCAAAGTGATCGGCATCACCCTGGACGACGGCACCGAGATCGCAACACCTGTTGTGGCGAACGTGGCGGGCCCTCACTCCTTCAAGGTCAACGAGATGGCCGGTGCCCTGGGAGACATGGAGATCGAGACCAAGGCGCTAAAGCAGGAAGTGGTGCATCTGCCGTGCCCCGTTGAAGAGTACGACACGAACGGCATCGTCACCTCCGACAGCGATATCTCCTGTTACACGCGGCCTGAGAAGGGCAACTTCATCCTGGTGGGGTCTGAAGATCCGGAATGCGATCCGCGCGAGTATGTGGACCCGGATGACTATGACGAGAACTTCTCCGAGCAGTGGCAGATCCAGGCCGTGCGCTGCGCCCAGCGCATCCCAGAGCTTGGCATCCCGTCGTCCATGAAGGGGGTGGTCAGCCTCTACGATGTGGCTGATGACTGGATCCCGATCTACGATTGTTCCTCGGTTCCCGGCTACTATATGGCCATTGGGTCCAGCGGCAATCAGTTCAAGAACGCCCCGATCGCAGGCGCCATGATGGCTCATCTGATCGAGCAGGTTCAGGCCGGCCGCGATCATGACGCAGATCCGGTGCATTTCACCGGCCCCCATACCGGGCTCGACATCGATCTCAGCTTCTATTCGCGCAAGCGCAAGATCAACAAGGAAAGCTCGTTCTCCGTGCTTGGGTGATCTGTTGCCGGGCCTGCACCGTTTAAAGCGGGTGATCGATAATCAGACCATCCGGCGCCTCAAAAGGTGCTATTGGGTTCAGCCATGACCCAGCCTGCGGCCGCCGCCTTTTACCAGTCCGTGCCCGTTTTGACCGACTTTGCCCAAGTCGCAGACGAACGCCGCTATGTTCAGGTGCCTGATACATGGGTGCTGGGCGTGTCGGATGTGGTGGGCTCCACCAAAGCCATCGAGGCCGGCCGCTACAAGGCGGTGAACATGGTGGGCGCCAGCATGATCTCTGCGGCCATGAACGCATTCGGCCACCGCGAATTCCCTTTCGTGTTTGGAGGCGACGGGGCGGGCCTCGCCATCAGCCCCGAACACGAGCCGGCCCTGCGCGATGCCATGGCCCGCACCCAAACCTGGGCGAAGGAAGAAACCGGCCTTGAGATCCGCGCTGCCATTATTCCGGTCTCCGAGATCAGAAACGCCGGCCAGGATTTGCGCGTCGCCAAATATCAAGCGGCCCCTTCGGTCACCTACGCCATGTTCTCTGGCGGCGGCATCACCTGGGCGGATGCTGAGATGAAGGCCGACCGCTATGCCGTGCACCCGGCCCCGCCCGGCTCACAACCCGATCTCACCGGCCTGTCGTGCCGCTGGACGCCCATTAAGGCCAGCAACGGCATGATCTTGTCCATTCTGGCACTGCCGACGGGGAAGGGCGCCTCGGCCCGCTTTGCCCGTCTGGTGCACGATGTGCTGGATCTGCTGCATGAGCTGGACCGCGACGGCCACCCGGTTCCGGTGAACGCACACGATCTGGTTTGGCCGCCTCAGGGGCTGGACCTGGAGGTGGCGGCAACCCGGGGCCGCAAAACCCGGGTGCGCCGCAAGATTGAGCTTTTGGGCCACTCGCTGTTCCAATGGGTGCTGGACCGCACCGGCAAGACGGCAGGCCGCTATGATCCCATGGAATATCGCCGCGAGCTCTCCCGAAACTCAGACTTCCGCAAGTTCGATGATGGCTTGCGGCTCACGGTGGACTGTACCGAAGAGCTCGCCAAACGCATCGAGGCCAGATTGTCGGTGGCCCAAACCACCGGCGTTGCGGTCTATGGCGTCTACCGCCAGGACACGGCCTTGATGACCTGCCTGGTGCCGTCGGCGGTGAGCGATGACCACATGCATTTCATCGACGGCGGCGGCGGGGGCTACGCCCAGGCGGCCCGCATGTTGAAGGCCCAGCTCGCCGGCGAGCGCTAGGCGCTCCGGTAGCTTCCCCCCTGCGGTCTCGGCTCCCGTCGCCACACCTCTCCACCCCCGCGCCCCTGCCTATCCCGCAGCCCAGCCTATCCCGCACCCCTGCTTATCCTGCGCCCCTGCTTATCCCGCGCCCCTGCGAAAGCAGGGGCCCATGGCTCTGAGTGTGGGGCCTCCTCCCGGTGGTGGATCCCTGCGTGCGCAGGGATGCGGGAGGAGAGGGGGATGCGGGAGGAAGGAGGGCTGACGGTCTGTTTTTTTCGAATATGAACAAAAAACCTCACTCAAAAAGGCCAAATAGACCGAATTCAAGCATCAAATCAGAAGCTTACGCGAAATTGGGTTCGTTTCGTAGAATCGCTATTTTTGGCAGTTTTCTGCCGCTGAACATGAACAAAGGGGGGTCAGAATTCGTACCAAAATAAACTATTTAGTGGTAAAACTCTGCAGCCCTCAGGCCGTCTCCCGCTCTTTCGCCGGGCCTGCCTGTTTGGCCGGCACCAACTTGGTGACGGACGATGAGGCGGCAATCACCCCTTGCTCGGCATAGGCCTCGTGATTGCGTTCGATATAGTCCAGATCATAAAGATAGTTGACCATCATGCCGGCAGACTGACTGAGGCCGCGTTCAGACAGATCGGCCATCCAGTTGAGCCGCTGCAAGCGGGCCCCGTTGCCCAGATGGAACCGCGCCACGGGATCGATCGGTTTGCCGTCGCTGCGTTTTTCTTGCAAAAAATACCGGGCGGCAAGTGGCTGCAAGACGTCCGACAGGCGCTTTTCTGCATCCTTTTTGCTGGGCCACGTGCTGTGTTCCAACAGGCTCAGCTCGCGCGCCTCAACTTCACCGCTCTCGCGCATGGTGGAGAGCCAGCGCATGAAGCCGGGGATTGGCGACAAGGTCACGAAGGTCTTCAGGCTCTCGATCTCGTTGGAAAGATCACTCACCACCTGTTTGATCAGGAAGTGACCAAAGGAGATGCCGGCCAGACCCTTCTGGCAATTTGAGATGGAATAGAACACGGCGGTGCGCGGGTCTTCCGCTTCGGTTTCATCGTGCTCGCTGATTACGTCGTGGATGGCCCCGGAGATATCCCGCGTCAAAGCCACCTCCACAAAGATCAGTGGCTCATCGATCAACGACGGATGGAAGAAACCATAACAGCGCCTGTCTTTTGGATTGAGCCGGCGCTTCAGGTCGTCCCAACCCTTAATTTCGTGAACGGCTTCATATTCGATGATCTTTTCCAGAATGGCGGCCGGCGTGGACCAGTCGATCCGGCGCATCACCAGAAAGCCCCGGTTGAACCAGGAGCCGAACAGGTGGGCCATGTCGTCGTCAACCGGCTTCAGCTCAGGAAACTGTTTGAGCCGCGCCAGCAATTCCGCCCGCATGCGGACGATCTGGACGGTACCGCCGGGGGCAAGGTTGAGGCGCCGGAAAAACTCCTGGCGGGGGGATTCAACAGCCTTTGCAAGCTGCATCACTTGCGCATTCGACGGGGTCTCCAGATAGGCCGCGGCGGCGGCCTTCAGGCCTTCATCGTCGGGCACCAGAACATCGTTGAGGAAATGGAAGAACTCGGTCTTCTCATCGTCCGACAACACATCAAAGATCGCCAGGATATGCCGTGCCACCACCATGCCGGAGGATTCGCCGCGCCCCGACAAAAGCCCCTTGGAGAGGGCTTCGATGGTGCCGTCATGGCCGCCGCTCCCAAGCGAGAACGCTTTGAGCGCGCGGCCGCGCTCGACAATCTGGTCCAACAGGTCGCGAAAAAACGAAGAGGCCATGGTCAACCTACCTTTCGCCGCTGTGTGCCATGTCAATTCAACAGAAAAATGACAATAACCAGTGGCGGCATCTCATCTCACCAGTATATATGATCGCTGCTTAATTTTTCCCGTAATTTGGTGAGTGCATATGGGCAACGCAAATCTCTATAGCCTGCTGGAAGAACGATTTTTAGACGCTGGTGAGGCAATTGCCTTTCGGCCCGTGCCGGGAGAGCCGCTCAGTTACGTGGGGCTTTGTGCCCAGGTTGCGCGCTATGCCAACGCCCTGGAAGCTGAAGGCGTGGCGCTCGGCGACCGGATCACCGTGCAAATTGAAAAGTCGCTGGACAATGTCTTCCTCTACCTGGCCACCCTTAAGGTGGGTGCGGTCTACCAGCCTTTGAACACAGCCTACACTGCCGCTGAGGTGGACTATTTCATCTCCGATGCCAAGCCGAGCCTGGTGGTGTGCGATCCCTCCCGGGCAGAGAGCCTCAGCCCGATTGCCGCGCAACACGGAGTGAAGGCGGTGCACACCATGGCGCCGTCAGGGGAGGGGTCGTTGCAGGACCTTGCCGCAAACCAACCCAGTGATCACACCACGGCGATGCGGGCATCCGATGATCTGGCCGGTTTGCTCTACACCTCAGGCACCACCGGGCGCTCCAAGGGCGCGATGATCACCCATGACAATTTGAGTTCGAACGCCTTGGCGCTTCACCGGATCTGGCATTTTCAGGCTGGCGACGTGTTGCTCCATGCACTGCCGATCTTCCATGTGCACGGGCTTTATGTGGCGTTGAACACGGCCTTTTTGAACAAGTCGGAAATCATCTGGCTGCAGAAGTTCGATGCAAACCAGGTGCTGTCCCTGTTGCCTGAGGCCACGGTGATGATGGGTGTCCCGACGTTCTACACCCGCCTTCTGGCAACTGCAGCTTTCAACGCCGAAGCCTGCCGCAACATCCGCCTGTTTGTCTCCGGCTCAGCCCCGATGCTGGCTGAGACCCATGTGGAGTTTGAGGGCCGCACCGGCCAGCGCATTCTTGAACGCTATGGCATGACGGAAGCTGGGATGATCACGTCAAACCCCTATGACGGGGAGCGCAGGGCAGGGACCGTTGGCTATGCCTTGCCCGATGTTTCGGTGCGCATTGCCGCCGAAGACGGAACTGTGCTGGAACCAGGAGACATCGGCGTGCTGGAAGCCAAGGGCCCGAACATATTCTCCGGCTACTGGCAGATGCCTGAAAAGACCGCCGAGGAATTCAGGCCCGACGGCTATTTCATAACAGGCGACATGGCACAGATCGAACCCGATGGCCGGGTCACAATTGTGGGGCGCTCAAAAGATCTGATCATCTCCGGCGGTTTCAACGTCTATCCCAAGGAGGTGGAAACCGAGCTGGACGATATGCCCGGTGTCGGGGAATCTGCCGTGATTGGCGTGCCTCACCCTGATTTTGGCGAAGGGGTTGTGGCGGTGATCACGGCCCAGGATGGCCAGAGCCCTGAAGAAGCTGACATCATCAGCGCCCTGTCTGAGCGGCTTGCCAAGTTCAAGGTTCCAAAACGGGTCTTTCAGCACGCAGAACTGCCCCGCAATGCCATGGGCAAGGTTCAAAAGGCTGAACTTCGGGCCAAATATGGTGAGATCTTCAAGGCATAACAACGAGGGTACTTGTCGCCATTGTGAGCTGCTCGGCTCCAATATGAAGCCCGAGGACGGCAAAACCGGAGTGACTAGAGCAACCTCCGATCAGACGGTTACGTCTGAGCGGAGATAAGTTGCTCGACCATACCGAAAATCTAGAGCAACCTCCGCTCAGTTTGAGCGGAAGACGCCCTAGTGGTTATCGGTCAAATCTCATTACGCTTTAGCATAGAAGGCTCGCGCAAGTGTGAGGCCGGTTGAGCGCTGAGGTGTGGTATATGCGGGGCCTGACGACCAACCAAGAGAGACCCAAGAGCAATGGTGACCCGCCGGCATTTCATCGCCACAGCCGCTGCATCCGTGCCTTTCGCAATGGGCGCCAAGGCCTGGGCGGCTGGAAAGCTCTCCGCCGCCGACGCCCACAAGCAGGCTTTGGACGGCGAACTCCTGCTGGTCGACATCCGCACCCATGGGGAATGGAAGCAGACAGGCCTTGGCGCCACGGCCCAAGCCATCTCCATGCATAAACCTGGGTTTGTCGACAAGCTGGCTGAGGCTGCCGGCCAGGACAAGAGCAAGAAGATTGGCCTGATCTGCGCCACCGGCGGCCGTTCCCGCTGGCTTCAAGGCCAGCTTGCCAAGTTCGGTTTCACCAATGTGGTGGATGTGTCCGAGGGCATGCTGGGCAGCGCGGCGGGTAAGGGATGGCTGAGGGCCGGATTGCCGGTTAAGCCGTTCACGAACTAGCCAGCCCCTAACGAAGCAACATCCAAACCGCGACCGCTGCCAGTGTCACGCCGAAGAAAAGGTTTAGCTTGCGCGCGTGTGCATCGTTCCTGAACGCTGTCGCCAAACCGTCACCGACGGCTGCCCACAGGCTGAACGCCACAAGGTTGTTGATCGTGAACACGGTGGAAATCCAGACAATAAGCCAGAAGCTCGCAACACCGGTTGAGGAGGTGAACTGGGTGAATATCAGGGCAATGATCAAATAGGCCTTGGGATTGAGGATGAGGAGAACCATGCCGTCGACAAATCCCGCATGGCGCGGGTCTGCTTGCCCCTCCAGGGTTCCCGCTTTGACGAGAAGCCACGCGAGATAGAGCACATAGGCGCTGCCAAGGTACTTGATGGCCAGCAGGAATGTGGGAAATTGCAGCGCCACAAGACCAAACCCCAGTCCGATGGCCAATGTTACGACCCAAGTGGCGAGATGGTAGCCGGCGTTGGCTGAAAATGTTGCGGCAAAACCAAAACGTGCCCCGTTGGCGGCAAAGAACATGTTTCCCGGCCCTGGGCTATAGGCCAAGGGGAACAGGAACAAAACCAGCTTGATCGTGAGTTCGAGCATAACGAGCCGATTAATGCCGCTAACCAAAGGCATAGCCACCCGAAACGTGCGGCGTGACTTCAGTTCCAGCTTTGTTGCGTTAGCAGGGATGCTGCGTAAAGCTGCAGGGGGTCCTAGAAATCGGCCAAATTGATAACTTGAACCCGCCGATTTTCTGCTGCCGTTGTGTCCTGGCTATTTTTCGGCTTCTCCGCTCCATATCCAACCGTAAAAAACCTCCCTGCACCAATGCCAGGGACGTTGCGAAGGAAGAACTGCACAGCATCGGCCCGGCGTTGGGACAATGTCAGATTGTAATTTTCTGAACCTTTGGAATCGGTGTGACCGAGCAACATGAACTTTGACCCGGCGAACTCCGGTCTCTTGAGAACGGTGGCCAGTTTTTTGAGTTGGCCAAATGAGGCCGCAGAAATGTCGGCTGAAGCAAACTCAAAAAGGATCTCGAGGTCGAGGGTTGGTAAGTTTTGATCGACCACGATATCCAGCAGTTCGTTTCTATCTTGTCGTGCGAGCCCTCTTGTTCGATGCTTTTTGTCGACCAGTTGCCGAAACCTCTGCATCTGTCGCTGCGCACTGAAAGAACGGGTCCGCTGCTTCTTCGAGTTTAGTCGTTCGAACATTTCTTCAGGCGTTTGGGCCTGGGCGGGTTCTACACCCCCGGCAAGACGGGTGAGTGCGATTATTCCACCTGCAAAGAATAGTGTAAGAACTGCTCGCCAGCTAAACATGTTTTCCTTGTGTCTCATTCGTGCATCAGCTGCGGAGGACACTCTTCGCCCGGTTTACGAAGGCGGCAAATTTGGCAAAATGCTTTTTGGCAAGCTGCTTCTTTCCGGCGTAAACGGGCCGCGTCCAGGCCTTTCGCAAGACTGCTGCCGCTGCAGCGAGTATTTTGCGCGCACGGGATTTTTTGCGGGTTTTGCGAAGCTTGGCTGCCGTGTTCCGCAGCGTGCGTTTGATCGGTCGGTAATCGGGTTTTCCGTTAGAGATCGAACTCGCCGTCGTATCTAACGCCTTAGCAACACAATCAATCTTTTGCTTCTCGATTTTGATCGACTTGCAGCGATTCAACTCGCGGTCGCCCGCAGAAATTGCTCTATTTGTGGTGCTGTCACTAAAGGCGTAAGCAATGCTAACTCCGATAAATATAGAAATAATTGAACCTACCACTACCCATTTGAATGCGGGAATTCTCATGTTCTGCATACCTTCTCGAAGTTATTAAAGCTACGTTTTACAGTTGTTTGAGCCGCTTAGTAGTGACGCGAATGCCCGCAAGGGCCAAGATGGAAATAATAGAGCCGAGGGCCACCCATTTGAGTTTGTTATTTTTCACTTGTTAATCAGCTCCTCGCGGCCGTACAAAAAGTAAGTTCATTGTTGCTGAAGGCCCGAAATGGCGGCACGGGTGCCTGGGCCAAAAGAACCATCAATCGCCCCGCTGTACTCGCCTATTGCCTTGAGTTCGACTTGAAACGCCTTACGGAATCGAGGGCTCCACGTGGAGCTGTTGTTCAGCATTTCTGTCTTAGCGGCCTGCGTTCCAGCGAAAATTGACCTTAGGACAAGTTTCGCAGCTTGGCCGGGCGATTTCTTCACACCCCTTCCATCGTCATGCAGAGCCGCTAGGTTGAAAAGTGCGTTGCCGTTGCCGGCGTCTGCGCCTGCGATGTACCACTTCACAGCTTCGGCGACGTTCTGTTTTATCCCTTCGCCGAGGGCATGCATGATGGCAAGATTGTTCATAGCGTCACCGTTGCCACCCTTCGCCGCGCGCCGATACCATCGTAAAGCTGTAGAAAGATTCTTGCGGACTCCGGCTATTCCACGTTCAAAATTCCGGCCCACCAGGAACTGGGCTTCTGCGTCGCCCGCCTCAGCGGCCTTGAGATGCCACGAATGCGCCTGCCGATCGTCGTCGCCAACACCGATGCCCAGTGACAGCATGTTGCCGTAAGACGTCATTGCGCGGATGGCTCCGAGGTCGGCTGCCTTTTTGTAAGCTTCGGCGGCTTGCGCAAAGCTGCGTTCAGCAAACAATTGGTTTGCAATTGCCAATAGTGTCGCCGGGTCGGAACTATCTTGAAGTCTCTTCGCAGCCTCAGGTTCTTTGCCGTCCGTGTCCAGTTCCTTGATGTAAAAATGATCTAACAACGAGGATCTAGCCCAAGGAAGTTGTTGCTGTTTGGTGTCTTCAAATACCTTCCGTCTGACCGATGTCATAAGAAGAGATATCTCCAATCCGGGCGTTTCAATATTATCTAAGAGTGCCTTTGCGAACGGACTGTTTCGGCCTTCTCCATCCAAAGCTACGTTTCCCGGTTCGGTCGAAAATGCAATAAATGTGTTTTTCTCTCGAACCTCTTGGCGCGCCAAGCCTTTTGATTGCGCTGCGAGTAGGGGGCCAATCTCAGTATTATTTCGAAAAGGGTTATCTCTGCATGCATCAAGTATAATTATCAATTTTCTTGATTTTGAACGAAATTTAGACAGAATGAGATCAATAGAAATTGTTTCTTTCTCAATGTCTTGAGCTTTATTTAGTTTTGCATCTGCTGGAATTAGGTAATTTTTCCCGTTTATTTGCAATGCATGACCAGCGTAGTAAAATATTATATTATCTTCAGGTTCAGAAATGGATGAAAATGTTTCCAAATTTCTTTTTGTTGAAGCTAAATTCAGGTTTTCATTTAATTTGACGCTGTATCCAATTTTTCTAAGTATATTGCCTATATCTTGCGCGTCGTTTTTTGCATTTGGTAGATTTTCTGCAACACTATAATCACTGTTCCCGAGGATAAATGCACGGTTTGTTCCAGCAATTGCATTTTCGAATACTGATACGATTAAGGCGCATGAGAAAATAAAAATTAGAAATTCACGTTTAATTTTTTTTCGGCGACAGTATTTTAATACAATTAAATTCATTGGCTCAGAATAAATGTTTAGAATGTTCAGGTATATTCATATTTTTGTAGTTCTAGAAAAATTACCAAACAAAATTAGATCTCAAAAAAATCGGATCAAACTATTTGTTCTTATTTTTTCTTGTTTTCCCTTAACTCATCGCCGTCTATTGTATGCGTAATTTTGAAATAATCTGACATCTCCCAGATGGGATTGTTGCGTATCATAAGAATGTCATCCGGTACTCCCCAGCGAGCCTTGTTTGATACTTGAATGGTGGCATGTTTTGCTCCGTTTTCAAAGTGTGCAATTTGTCTGACGCAATGTCACGGATGATCCTGGAATTTCGGCATGACAGTACTGCCGCGTGCGACACGCCCGTGGTCACATTGATGCGAAATCATGTTGGCTGTCACGACGCAGCTGCCTATCTGCATTGTGCATTCGCTATTGTCGGGAGCGGCCCTTCGTGGCCGCTTTTCTTTTGAGAAGAGAGTGGCCTTTGCGTCATTCTTCTCTGTGTTGAGCCAGACTCGGGGAGGTCCGTTTCACACCTCAAATCAGAAGCTATCAGGCGGTCAGTCACACCCCCCAAGCACCCTCCACCGTGCCAGGCCGCTGGGTGCAGAAGGTTTCCTTCACGAACAAGATCGCAATCACCCCAAGGGCGCTGTAGGCGGCAATGCTGAGGAACGCGGTCTCGTACATTGCGCGGGAATACACCCTGATGCCGTTCTCCATGGTGCCGTCCCATTGCATGTCCAAAAGAAGGCCCACCACGGGCTGCAGCAGGGCCCCGGCAGCAATAGTCATCATGTTCACAAAGCCGGTGACCGCACCATGCACACGCGGTGACACCGTTTCGCGCGCATAAGCATAGGTGCTGGCAATCCAGGCGCCCATGAAACCGATCATGATCAACAGCACCACGGTGAGTAGCAGTGACAGATCTGGCCCATAAAACAAGGCTACCACAAGCACCGTGCACGCTGCCGTGCTGAAGATCAGGGGCGGTTTTCTGCGGCCGACAGCATCTGAAAACCATCCGCCAAACGGGGCGCCGGCCGCCCAGCCTACAAGCATCATGGAGGTGTAGAAGGCAGCGTCCGTCCGGTTCAGGTCAAACCTCTCAGCCATGTATGGCACACCCCAAAGCGCACCGAAGGCCAGCATGGGACCCGTGCAGGCCGATGCCACAAACCCAAGTGCCCAGGCTTCCCGATGGCGCACCACCTGGCCCATGCCGGCCAGCAGCTTCACCGGCGCTGTACTGGAGCGCTCAGCGGTGCCGGCGGGCGCGTCGCGGACGATGATCCAAATTGCCAAAGCCAGGCAGATTGCAAACGCCGATGCGCCGAGCATGGCCGAGCGCCAGCCCACCCAGCCAACCAGGCTGGCAAACGGCCCCTGTCCGATGAAGCCTCCAAACACCCCAAACAACATGGCGGTGCCCGAAAGAAAGGCAAAGCGCTTGGGCGGAAACCACTTTGCGGCCAATGCCAAGGGCGCAATCAACCCGCAGCTCGCCCCGATGCCCACCAGAAGCCGGCCCAGGTAGGCCTGTTCAATCGTTGTGGCCAGGCTGAACACCAAGCTGCCGACCCCGCCCAACAACAGGAAGCTGGTGATGATCTTGCGTGGGCCCCATCTGTCCACCAACGCCCCGATGGGCATCTGAAGGGCCACATAGGCATAAAAATAGATGGCCGAAAGATTGCCCAGAACAGCCGCGCCAACCGAGAAGCTCTGCATCAAATCGGGGACCATCGCGCTCGGAGCCACGCGCTGCAGAAAGGCGTAGGCAAACGACAAGGCGCCCAAGGCGAACACGAACCCCCCGCGCCACGGCGTGGGCGAGCCGGAGTGGGATGAATTGCTGTGCGCCGAAGGGGACGGTGAGGAAGGCATGGTTTGCGCTCTCTATAGGCGCGATGGTGCCTGAGCGATACCAATTTCGTTGCGGGAAAGCTGCCTTAAACTAAATAACCCGGCCCCCATTTCTGAGGGCCGGGCATCAGATCCGCCGCATCTTGGATCTTAGGGTCCCACGATGAATGATACTCCGCGGGGTCTCATATAGAACGTATCGGTGAACGTAGGGTCAGATGTGAAAAACCGGTGCAGGACTGAGTTGTGCACGTAGCAAACGTGGGAGATGATCACGCTGCCGCCGGAGGCGAGCAGATTGGCGGGCACAGTGGGCTGGCCGCCAACACATTCACCGTTCGGAGAATAGTTCCAATTGTTCGCAGCAACCGTGGTCACGCTATAAACATTGATCCTTAGCTGGCCCAGGCCATCGGTTGGAAAGGGACGCATGATTTCGTCAGCAGCGTCGTAGATGCCGACCAAATCCGCTGTCGTGATCCCGGTAGCGCCAAACTGAGCGACGATATCGCCAACGGTGCTGGTCAGCATCGTGACCTTGCGGCTGGCGGCGAGCCCCTGGCTCATCTCCACGACACCGAAATAAATCGTAATCATGACCGGGAAGATCATGGCGAATTCGATCGCCACAGCGCCCTTGGTTTGCCGAATGAAACGGCGCAGAGATATCAAAAGCCCCCCGGCTCTGTTGTTTGTTCTCTGTCTCATAGTCTTTCCCCTGCTTGGGTTTGCCTCAATGCCGGAAACCGCATCGCCACCCGGTGTTCCAGCGGTATGCTTGTTTCTTAAAATGGCTCGTTACGGAATGTCATGGATGCGGAAATCAGCCTGTTGCCATTCGCCAGGGTGTCCATGTGCGTAAACGCGGTTGGTGTGAGCATGTTCCATTCATAGAACGCACGAACAACCATCACAGAGAGCTGAGCGCCGGGCTGCCAATTGTTGAGCGGGTTGAATTCGTTGTCACTGTTGACCGGATCATCCAGCGCGCCGGCAATGTCTGCGAAGGTCGCGAAGGTGCGCACGTCTACCGAGAGGTTGCCACATGTGAGCATGGCAGCCAGGTCAGGGCAAACAAGATCGGTTTTGAATTGGGCGCTTGTGATGCTGTTGTCGAGCACTTCGCCAGTGCGGATTTGCCGTGCAGCTTGCGCAACGTTGTGCTCAAGGGAAAACTCCGCGAAGAACACAACGCCCTGTTCCAAAATCGCAAACATGATCGCCAAGAAGGGCCAGGCCACAAGCGCCATCTCGACAGCCGCAACGCCCCTGCGATCCTTGCGGAATCTCTTTGTGCTCTTGATCCAACGGCTTGGTCTTTTGCCGGTCTCTGGAGTTCTTGTCTTTTCCATTTCGCTCCCCATGGAACATCCGCCCCTCGGATCAATACGTGTCTAACCCTTGGACTATCCGTTTTTGGATATCAAAAGTGTGTAGTTAAACACTTGGGGAAAACGATAAAATTTGAATTAAATGCTTTGTGATTCAGCAAAAATAGGTACGGCGCGCCGCATATTCTGCAGGCGCGCCGTCAAATTGTGGCGTCGAAAGTGTTAAAAGAGCTATTGCTCGCCGCCGCCGCCGCCGCCGCCGCTTGAGGTGCTGCCGCTTTTTTTGGCAGCCTTGATTTTGCCGACGTTTTGCTCGGCGATCTGCTCGAAGAATGCTTTGTTGTCGCCAGTGTTCACTTCACCTTCACAGAAAGGATGGCAGCGGAACGAGCGGCGCCCTGCGCTGCTGTAGATCGACAAGGCATTTTTGTTTCTGGTTTGAACGATAACATCCATGTTCGCGATCTGCTCGCCATCGGGTGACAAAACAATGATGTTTGTCTCGCCGTAGGCTTTGCCTTGGATGATCATGAGGTTGCCGTTGCGCAAAGTCACATCGGCGATTGTTGGATTGCCGACAATTACCGTACCGGGGTCACCTGCAAGTTCGACAATGCGGGCCTGATCGACCGGCACTTTAACATCCGCACCGGCCTGAGCCGAAGTGGCGGTGCCCAAACTGGCAAGCGCAAGGCAGCCAAACAGCCCGAGGCTGACCAGCGTGTTGCGAACAAAATTGGCATCCTGATACATTTTTCATCCCTCAGAGTGGCCGCGTCCGGGCGCGATCAATCATCAACGCATTGCTTGGGGATAATTAAAGACAGGTAAAGGTGAAGGAAAACTTACGTTATCGTTTCAGCATTTAGCAATTTGTGCTCACGCCTACGAGGTCACGGCTCATGCTGCAGCTTTCGACGCCACCCAATCTGCAATTTTTGGCCTGTAGTCGGCCAGTTCGGTCTGAACGGCCACGTGTTCGTGCAGGGCACTCAGGTAATCCTTGAACACGTTCGGCCAATGAATATCCATGCCCAATGCTCCGGCCAGCGCGTCGATCCAAACCTGCGATATTGGAAAGCCGCAATCGCCCAATGTCAGCATTGACCCAAAGGCGCTCACACGTGCAGGCAAAACCGCGGCGATCTGGACCAGTTTGGCGTTTATGGCCGCGCACTGTGTTGCGTTCAGCGCAGGGTCTTGTGTTTCCGGGCTCACGTGAGCGAACAGCTTGCGAAGCTCTGGCTCCAACCTTGTGTCGTGAAAGCGCGAAAGTTGGCGCGCCTGTGCCCGCTGCGCCAGGTCTGAGGGCAACATGGGCGGATCGGGGTATTTTTCGTTCAGATATTCCGCGATTGCTTCGGTGTCGGCCAGCAGAAGGCTGCCGTCAACCAATGCGGGGATGTTGCCGGTTGGCACGATCTGCTTGTACTCGTCAGAGCCGTACCCGCCCGGCGGCAAGACCTCGTTCCATTCCAACCCCTTGTGACGCAGCAGGATGCGCAGCTTCGCTGAGTACAAGCTGGGCGGAATGGAATAGATTTTCAGCATGGCAAGGTCAGTTGGACAATTGCCATTTCTTGCCCAGTGTGTCGAAGAACCTACGCTCGCGCTTCAGCGCAATCCATGTGTTCACATAGTTGATCCAAACCTGGTCGGCCTGAGGCAAAAGCATGGCGATTGGCGTGGGCGCTTTCGGGGCAGACACGGGCACAATCATCATTTGCGGATATTTGGCCACCAGCTTGTGAGCTTCCACGTTTGAGGTGATGTGTGCATCCGCACGCCCCGCCAAAACCTCCTGAAAATCGCGGGCCGGGGCCTCCACGATCTTGTGGCTGGCGTTCGGGAAAAACTGTTTCACCTGCTTTTCCTGGGTGGTGCCCAGAGTTGCTGCAACGGTTACTTCAGCCTTGTCCATGTCGGCCCAGTCTTTGAATTTGTCTTTGTTTTTGGCCAAGATCAGCGGAACCGTGGCGAGCGAGAAGTAACTGGTGGAATAGCCCGTGGCCTTGGCCCGGGCCGGCGACACTGAGGCAGACCCGGTCATGTGATATTTGCCGGAGGTGACACCGCTCACCAGGGTTTTCCAATCTGTGGGCACGAACTCCACCTTCACCCCAAGGTCCTTGGCAAGCTCGGTCATCACGTCGATGTCGTAGCCCTTATAGGAGTTGGTGGTGATGTCCTTCATGGTCATGGGGTTCCAGTCCCCGGTGGTTCCAACCTTCAACACCCCGCCGTTCAGAATGTCGCTCAACGCAGATTGGGCCTGCGCCGCGCCGGCCGCTGCAATCAAGAACAGCACGGCGGATAGAATTTTGATGAGTTTCATAGACTTTCTCCCTGATATCTCTTTGGCGGCATCTTCGCGGTTCACCCATTAAGTTGCAAGCAAAGAGATGTGTTGCAAAGCCCACGAAAGGCATGGTGAGGTGTTGCGGCAAATGAAGGGGAGGGCAGATGATCTCGACGAGCGCGCAGCCGGTCATCCGCATGGAAGGCGTGTCCAAGTTTTTTGGCAGCTTTCAGGCGTTGAAGGATGTTTCGCTAAATGTGAACAGCGGAGACCGTGTGGTGGTCTGCGGCCCGTCAGGCTCGGGAAAGTCAACGCTTATCAGGTGCATCAACCGGTTGGAGAAGCATGAATCCGGCTCAATCATCGTAGACGGCGTAACCTTGAGCGACAGCCGCGAAAGCCTCAACGCAATCCGCGCCAAGGTTGGGATGGTGTTTCAGCAGTTCAATCTGTTTCCCCATCTCACTGTTTTGGAGAACCTGACCCTTGGGCCGGTACGGGCCCGCAACACGGGCAAAACCGAAGCGGCAGAACTGGCCATGCGCTATCTGGAGCGGGTGCGCATCCCCGAGCAGGCCGAGAAATACCCGCGCCAGCTTTCCGGCGGTCAGCAGCAGCGGGTGGCGATCGCCCGTTCGTTATGCATGGAACCGCAGATCATGCTGTTTGACGAGCCCACCTCGGCGCTTGATCCGGAAATGATCAACGAGGTGCTTGAGGTGATGGCCGAGCTCGCCGCCAGCGGCATGACCATGATTTGCGTCACCCACGAGATGGGTTTTGCCCGGCGGGTGGCCGACAAAATGGTGTTTATGGATCACGGGGAAATCGTTGAAATGTCGCCGCCGGAAAAATTCTTCAGCACGCCGGAAAGCCAGCGCTGCCAGGATTTTCTGCAAAAGATCCTGCATCATTGAGGCGTGCCATGAAAAGACCGCTCATATTGCTTGGATTTGCATCGCTTCTGTCTGGCTGTTCGGCCCAATGGGGTTGGTATGTGGTCAATCCGGCTTCACCGACGGGCATGACCAACCTCCAGTTCTTGCTGAGCGGGCTCTACTACACGGTCTTGCTGTCGCTCACTGCCATTTCGATTTCCGTGGTCACCGGGCTCCTGGTGGCCCTGCCGGGCCTTTCGGATAACCGCTATTTGCGCAGCTTCAACAGGGTCTACGTCGAGCTGGTCCGCGCCGTTCCCATTCTGGTTCTGATTTTGTGGGTCTATTACGGCTTGCCCCAGCTCACGAGCCTCACCATCAGCGTGTTCTGGGCCGGTGTCATCGCGCTGGCGCTGTCCGACAGCGCCTTTCAGGCGGAAATCTTCCGGGCTGGCATCCAATCCATCAACAAAGGGCAATATGAGGCGGCGCACTCCGTCTCCCTCAGCTACCCCGACACCATGCGGTTTGTGATCCTGCCCCAGGCCATCCGGCGCATCCTGCCGGCGTTGGGCAATCAGCTGGTTTACATGCTGAAAATGTCCTCGCTGGTCTCGGTCATCGGCATGCAGGAGCTCACCCGCAAAGCCAACGAGCTGGTGGTCACCGAGTACCGGCCGCTGGAGGTCTACACCGTGCTGGTTCTGGAATATCTCGCGCTCATTCTGATCGTCTCAGCCGCAGTGCGGTGGCTGGAACGCCGGATGCAGACCGATGAGCGCAACTAACGGAGGGTCGGCCATGGCGGCATGGATCGAGATGATTTCCGATGATGAGGCAGATGAGGACCTGCTGGGCGTGCTGAAGCTCGCCCGGACGCCGCACGGCACGGTGGACAACGTGATGCGCGTGCATTCCTTGCGCCCAAACACCATGCGCGGCCATGTGATCTTATACCGGGCCGCACTACACGACGACGCCAACACCATCCCCATGTGGCTGCAGGAAACCATCAGCTCCTATGTTTCGATCCTGAACGATTGCCCTTATTCGCTGGCCAATCACTGGGCCAACGCCCGCCATCTGATCGGCGATGATGCACGGGCAGATCAAATCGAAAAGGCCCTGCACGCCAAGCGCCCCCATGAGGCCTTCGATGGCGCCGAGCTCGCCTTCCTGATCTACGCTGAAAAGCTCACCTTGAACCCCGGCGCCATGGCACAGGCCGATGTTGAGGCCTTGAAGGCGGAAGGCGTCGACGATGGCCAGGTTCTGGAGGCCAACCAGATCATCGGCTACTTCAACTACGTCAACCGCTGCCTGAACGGCCTCGGGGTCACCACCGATGGTGATGTTGTCGGATACTACAAGAACACTGAGTAAAGCCAGCTCGGCGCACTGTTAGGCTGCAGCACTCCCATCTTTGAGGACCGCGTCAATGGCTCAAGACATTCCAAAGCAAACATCGATCGTCATCATGGGGGGCGGTGTGATCGGTGCCAGCGTTGCCTGGCATCTGGCGGACGCCGGTTGCACCGATGTGGTCATCCTGGAGCGCGGCCAGTTGGCTTGCGGAACCACCTGGCACTCTGCAGGCAACATCATCCGCATGAGTTCCGATCCCAAGACCGCCCAGATATACAGCTATGGCGTTGAGCTTTTGTCGGCCCTCCACGAACGCCACAACATTGGCTGGCGAAAGTGCGGCCGCGTGATGATCGCCCGCACCCAAGAGAGGCTACGTGAGTTTGAAACCATCGCCAAAACCTTGGACGCCTGCGGCGTGCCAATCGAGCAGGTGGCTGCCGATGTGGTCAAAGACAAGATCCCGGTCATGCACACCGACGACGTCGCCGGCGCTCTTTGGAGCCCCGATGATGGACGGGTCAACCCCAACGACCTTGTGGAAGCCTATGTGCGCGAGGCCAAGGGGCGCGGTGCGCGGCTTTGTGAAGGGGTGAGCGTGAACCACGCGCTCACGCAGAACGGCCGCGTGACCGGTGTTTCCACAAGCCAGGGCGACATTGGCTGCGATGTGGTGGTGAACTGCACGGGGCTGTGGGCGCGCGATCTTGGGCTCCGCAACGATGTGGCCATTCCGCTTTATCCGGTTGAACACTTCTACCTGCTCACCGAGAGCATGGAGGGGGTGTACCCTGGGATGCCCACCTGGCGCGATCCGGACGGTTTGATCTATGGCCGCGAGGAGGTTGGCGGGCTCTTGCTTGGCTGTTTTGACCGTAACGCGTTGCCCGTGCGCCCGGCAGATTTGCCCGAACCGTTCGAATTTGCCCTCCTCAACGAGAACTGGGACCAGTTCATGCCTTATCTGGAGCAAGGCCTGCACCGAATTCCCTTGCTGAAGGACGTTGGCGTGAAGACGCTCCTGAACGGTCCGGAATCCTTCACACCCGATTCAGAGCCGATCTTGGATGTTGCCCCCAACCTGGCGGGCTATTTTGTGCTGGCTGGTCTGAGCTCAGCCGGCGTAACCCGGTCTGCAGGCATGGCGCGCGCCTTGGCCAGGTGGATTGCCGATGGTGATCCTGGCGTGGATGTGAGCGCATTCAGCCTCAGCCGGTTCGGCCCTGAGGACAATGACGAGGAGACCCTGCGCCGGAAGGTTCGAGATGCACCGAGCGGGCATTTCGATACCGGCCATTAGGGTCAGGACACAATAACTCACAGAGGCTCCAATGGCAGCTTCGAGCCCAAAATGGCAGTTCTCGAGCCGGGCCGCTCGGAGAGCATGATTGCCGGACTTGATGTCTGTCAGGCACGGTGGCTCGCGGCCCGGCGAACCGCGAGCACCGCCGCGGCATAATCCCCCAGCGAAATCCCTCTGAACGCAAAAGCCGCCGGCCGCTCGAGTGTGTCGCCGCCGACTTCGCGCGATACCAATTCCGTCAAATCGCCGGTAATCCGCTCGTAGGGAAGCATCGGCTTGTCGCTTTCGAGCTCTTGTTTGCGGTCGTCGACAATAACGGTTTTGAAGGCTGTCATGCTCGCCGGCATCCACGGAATGCAGGCATCGGTTATGGCGGCGAAAGCCCCCGGCTTCAGCCATTGTGCATCCAGGAAGGGCTCGATCGAGTAATCCAGCGTTACCGATGTCACCACCAGGTCCGCATCCCGAAGGGCGTCCTTCGCGTCGTCGCATGCTTTAGCGTCGAGCCTCATCTCTCGCGCCCGACGGTAAAGCTTCTCAACATTGGCTTTTCCGCGCCCGAACACGCGGACGCGTTTGAGGGGAAACATGTCCGAAAAGGCAGCGAGATGCGAGTGGGCCTGCACGCCGGCGCCCACGAAGGCCACCGTTTCGGCGCCGGGATCGGCAAGACGGCGCGCCGCCACCGCCGACAGCGCCGCTGTTCTGACGGCCGTGATCCAGTTGGCCCCCAGAACGGCTCGCAAGAGTCCGGTCTGCCCGTCCAGGACCATGATTGCCCCGTTGATCGCCGGAAGACCCTTGGCCGGATTGTTCGGGCAGACCGTGACCTGTTTTACCACGATAAATCCGTCGTCGCCCATCGCCAGAGTGGACATCGCGTAACGGCCGTCACCCGGCAGGATGGCTGTCTTCGGCGAGGTGTGAAGCCGTCCCTCAGCCTTGGCGATCAGCGCGGCTTCGATGGCATCTGCGACTTCGGAAGGCTGGATGCCCAGAGATTCCAGGTCCTTGTCTGACAGGTAGAGCATCGGTTCGTCGGAGGTCATAGCATCGTCCTTCGGCGTTGCGGTTCGATTGAATGGTTGTGCCGTGAATCCTATTGTATTCATCTATTTGGGAACAAGTCGGAAAAAATATGATGGTCGCCCCCAAAACCGAACTTCCACAAAGTCCGCGATGCTGCCGTTTGCAATTACCCGATAATGGTTCCTGACCCAAGGGCAATTGCCACAAATGGCGCCGGTTAACCCATCGGCGAAGCATACTCCTGCCATATTGCGGCTTATCTCTATCCAGGCGTATAACAGCGTCAACCATATGTCCTATCTCAAGAGCTGAGAAAACGTGATGAACTTTCGCTTCCCAATCTTCAATCTTGCGCTGCCCGCTTTGATGATCGCCGTTTTGGTGCCCAATCCTGCCTCCGCCCAATCTCAGGCCCAGTGGAACTCGCTGTATGACCGGATCATCCGCGTCGAGGCCGCGGTGCGCAACATGCAAGGCCAAACCTACAACCAAGGCGGCACGGCGGCGCAGAACCCGCAAGGATCTGCCCAGCTCAACTTGCGTATTTCCAGTTTGGAAGATCGGGTGCGCCAGCTTCTCGGCTCCATGGAACGACTGACCCGCGATTTGCAGCAGAGCCGCCAAGACAATGAAGTCAGGCTGCGCCGCCTTGAGACGGCCGCGCGCGAGGGCCGCCTGCGCGGCAAGCTGAAGAAATATGCCGATGCCGGCAGCCGCGCCGGAACGCCTGCCACCAACGGTTCATCGGCGGGTACATTGACCCTGACCCCGCTGCAGAACCAGGGCGGTACGGCACACACCGGCGGTTCAACGGTGTATGACCAAGGGTCTCTGGACAACCTGGTTCAAGATGAACTGGTGTTTGAGAGCGAAATGTTGCCCGACAACGCGGTGAACCAGCCGAGCACCGGCGGAACTACGGTAACAGGCACGGCAACGCCCCTTGCCCCGGCCACCAACGGCTCCAACTCATCGCGCGTCCAGGCGCCGGGGCCAACCACCTTGGGCACTATTACGCTGCGCCCCAACGGCACCGTCACCGGTGGCAGCGTCAACACCCTGCCGTCCACCCGCGACGTGGTGGAAAAGCGCACTTTGGACGGTGACCAGGTGGCGAGCCTCACAACCGGCTCAGGGCCGGAGCTGTTGTATGAGCAAGCCTACGAGAACATGCTGGGCCGGCGCTTTGGCGCGGCAGAGGCGGGCTTTGAGCAGTTCCTGTCCCAGCACAAGCGCCACAAGCTGGCCGCCAAAGCGCAGTATTGGCTTGGGGAGACCCACTATGCGCGCAAGGACTACCCAAATGCCGCACGCGCCTTTCTGCTTGGCTACAAGACCTACAAGAAAAACCAGATGGCGCCGGTCAGCCTGGTGAAGCTGGGCATGAGCTTGCGCAAAATGGGCCAAAAAGAGCAGGCTTGCGCGACGTTTTCGCAAGTTCGCTCTGAATTCCCGAAGGCCAAGGCAGAACTGAAACTTGCGGGAAAGGAATCCCGCCGTGCCGGTTGTTGAGCCAGAAACCTCATCTGAGATTGTTCTAGCTCTGGCGGCCTTGCCGCGCGATGTGCCCATTGCCCTGGCAGTGTCCGGCGGTGCGGATTCTATCGCGCTCATGCTCGCAGCCAGCCGGCTTCTCCCAAGCGGAAACCTAACCGTTCTCAGTGTTGACCACGGCTTACGTGCTGCAGCAGCAGGAGAGGCGGCACAGGTTGCCGGCTGGGCCAAGGCCGCCGGTTTGCGCCATGTGACCCTGCGCTGGCAGGAGGCAAAACCGGAAACCGGCATCCAGGCGGCCGCCCGTGAGGCGCGCTATCAGCTGATGACCGGCTGGTGCATGGCCAATGATGTGGCGCACCTGGTGACCGCTCACAATCTGGACGATCAGGCTGAAACCGTGCTGATGCGCCTGAAGCGCGGCTCTGGCGTGGACGGCTTGGCCGGAATGGCCAAGCAAAGCTGGCGCTCGGGCGTTCAACTGCTGCGCCCCTTGCTTGATGTGCCTCACGATGTGCTTGTGGCGAGCCTTCAACAAGCCGCGCATCCGTGGATCGAAGACCCGAGCAACACCGACGAGCAGTATGAGCGCATTCAAGTTCGCAACAGCGCGGAAACTCTGAACGCGCTGGGCCTAAGCAACGACAAACTGGTGGCCACCGCACGCCGAATGAGCCGTGCGCGAGAGGCCTTGGAGCAGGCAACCCGTCAGCTTTTGGCAACCTGTGCCGATGTCTCCGAATACGGCTTTTGCCAACTGCGCGCAGCTGCTCTTGGGGGCGCTGCCGACGAGCTTGCCATTCGCGCTCTCTCGCGCTGCATTCAGGCGGTTGGCGGGGGCGCTTGGCCGCCAAGTGATGAGCCGTTGGAACGGGTGCTGGATTGGGTGCGAACTGGAACACCGGACGCCACCACGCTGGGCGGGTGCCGTCTGGTCCTGCGCGGCGAGCACGTCTTGGTGGCCAGGGAACTGGGACGCATTACCGAGCGCCGGGTGAACCTGTCCGGCGGTGAAAGGCTGATGTGGGACGGCCGCTTCCAGATTGCTGCAAAAGGCCAAGGCCCAGAACTCCAGGTTGGCCCGTTGGCAAAAGAGGGCTGGGCAGACCTAAAAGCAGAACGGCCGGACCTGCCGGCCTTTGTGGGGCAAACCTTGCCGGCCATCCGCCGGGGACAACAAATTATCGCCGTTCCATCCATCGCCTACGTGTCGCCGGAGACCATTGAAAATCGGCAGTTTTCAGCCCGTTTTACAAATTCGCAACTGATCTGCCGCAAAACCAGCTAATATTTGCGTCACATTGGCATCATAATTGCGTCAACGCCTTGGCAATGGCGTCTGCACTGCCTATCTTAAGCCTGTGTTCGGCTCAGGCTTGTCAGGGCATGTTGTTTGACGTAAGCCGACGCTTAATTAGGGTATAGGGACACCGGAATCGTGAATAATTTCAGAAATCTAGCTGTTTGGGTCATCATCGCGCTTCTGTTGTTTGCGCTGTTCAATCTGTTTCAGAGCCCGGGGCAGCGGAGCCAAAGCAACGAAATTGCCTATTCTGAGTTCCTGAAGGATGTGAACGCCGGCAAGGTCAGAGAAGTGACCATTTCCGGCAACAATGTCACCGGCACCATGGAAGATGGCCGCGCCTTCAAGACCTACAAACCGACCGATACCCAGCTTGTTCCCGACCTCACCAGCAAAGGTGTGAAGATTACCGCGAAGCCGGAATCCGACGACATGCCGTTCCTGGTTCAGATGCTCTTCTCCTGGTTCCCCTTCCTGCTGATGATCGCGGTGTGGATCTTCTTCATGCGTCAGATGCAAGGCGGCAGCGGCAAAGCCATGGGCTTTGGCAAGTCGAAAGCCAAGCTCCTGACCGAACGCCATGGACGCGTAACCTTTGAGGACGTGGCCGGTGTGGACGAAGCCAAGGAAGACCTGGAAGAAATTGTCGACTTCCTGAAAGACCCGCACAAATTCCAGCGCCTTGGCGGCAAAATCCCGCGCGGCGCCCTGCTTGTTGGCCCTCCCGGCACGGGTAAAACCCTGCTGGCCCGTGCCATTGCCGGTGAAGCCAACGTGCCCTTCTTCACCATTTCCGGCTCAGATTTTGTTGAGATGTTCGTTGGCGTTGGCGCCAGCCGCGTCCGTGACATGTTCGAGCAGGCCAAGAAAAACGCCCCGTGCATCATCTTCATCGACGAGATCGACGCGGTTGGTCGGCACCGTGGCGCAGGCCTTGGCGGCGGCAATGACGAGCGCGAGCAGACCCTCAACCAGTTGCTGGTTGAAATGGACGGGTTCGAAGCCAACGAAGGCGTTATCCTGATCGCCGCAACCAACCGGCCTGACGTTTTGGACCCTGCGCTGCTGCGCCCGGGCCGTTTTGACCGTCAGATCGTTGTGCCGCGTCCTGATATCATTGGCCGTGAAAAGATCCTCAAGGTTCACATGCGCAACGTGCCCCTGGCGCCGGATGTGGATCCCAAGATTGTTGCCCGCGGAACCCCTGGGTTCTCCGGCGCTGATCTGGCCAACCTGGTGAACGAGGCAGCCTTGCTTGCCGCCCGCCGCTCCAAGCGGCTGGTCACCCAGGAAGAGTTTGAAGACGCCAAGGACAAGGTCATGATGGGCGCGGAACGCCGCACCATGGTGATGACCGAAGAAGAGAAGAAGCTCACGGCCTATCATGAAGCTGGACACGCACTCATTGCGATCAAAATGCCGGACTCTGATCCCATCCACAAAGCCACCATCATTCCGCGTGGCCGCGCTCTGGGCATGGTCATGCGTTTGCCGGAACGCGATGCTTTGTCGGTGACCCGCGACAAGATGAAGGCTGATTTGGCAGTTGCCATGGGTGGCCGTGTGGCTGAAGAGTTGATCTTCGGCCATGGCAAAGTTACCTCTGGCGCCTCATCAGACATCAAAATGGCAACGCAGATGGCCCATGCCATGGTCACGCAGTATGGCATGTCCGACAAACTCGGACCGCTCGCCTATGGCAACAACGAGGAGGAGGTATTCCTTGGCCATTCGGTGACCCGCACCCAGAACCACTCAGATGAAACCCAAAAGCTGGTGGATGCTGAAATCTACAAGCTAGTGGACGAGGGTCTGAAGAAAGCCAAAAAGCTCCTCAAGGACCATGCTGATCAGCTCAAGATCATTGCCGAAGGCCTGTTGGAGTATGAAACTCTGAGCGGTGCTGAAATCAAGGGCCTGCTTGAGGGTAAACAGCCAGTGCGCGACACCGGCGACGATGCCCCGCGCGAGGGTGGTGGTTCTGCTGTGCCGGTTACAGGCAAGGCAGCGACCAAGCCCAAGTCCAAAAAGGGCGGCGCCGGCGATATGGAACCTCAACCGCAAGGGTGACTGTCATCCTTTGTCAGGAGATGCGGCGTTTCCCTCAAGGAATGCGCCCGTCTCTATTGTTGCCCCCGGCATTCCACGATAGCTTTGAGATGATCCGTCATACTCATTGAGGCCATTGTGGCAACGCCGACCGTTTCCAACAAACAAGCTCGCAATCTGTTGCTCCACCTGCAGGGCCTCACGGCTCCGCCAAGGGCTGCATTGTCCAAGCAGGGTCTTTTGGAGATGATCCAATCGATCGGCTTTGTGCAGGTGGATTCCATCCAAACGGTCGAGCGGGCGCATCATATGATTCTGTTCGCCCGCAATCAGACCTATCGGCCGAAGCATTTGAAGCATCTGCTGGAGAAAGATGGCGAGCTGTTTGAAAACTGGACCCACGACGCCTCCATCATTCCATCAGCGTTCTACCGCTATTGGCGCCACCGGTTTGCCCGTGAAGAGCTTGTGCTGGCTGAGCGTTGGCGAAGATGGAACCGGACCGGTTTTGAGGAGAAGCTGGGGGAGGTCTTGAGCTTCATTGAAGAAAACGGCTGTTGCATGTCGCGCGATCTGGGAGGGGATGCCCCCAAGGCCAGTGGCGGCTGGTGGGACTGGCACCCCAGCAAGGCCGCATTGGAATATCTCTGGCGCACGGGAGCCCTGGCGGTGGCGCGCCGGGATGGCTTCCAGAAGGTCTACGACATTCCCCGCAAGGTCATTGCGCCTCATCACATGGTCGAGGCACCTGAGAAAGAAGCGTTCACCCACTGGGCCTGCACAAGCGCGCTGGACCGGCTGGGTTTTGCCACCCACGGCGAGATTGCGGCGTTCTGGGAGCTGATTTCCCCAGCAGAGGCTAAAGCCTGGTGTGAGCGGCAAAGCGCGCATGACCTGATCCAGGTGGAGGTTGAGAGTGCAGACGGCAGCAAGCCCAAGCTCTCCTACACCCGGCCGGGTTATGAGGAAGTACTGGCAGATTTGCCCCTAGCGCCGGCACGGCTGCGCGTGCTCAGCCCGTTTGATCCCCTGATCCGCGACCGGAAACGGACGCTGCGCTTGTTCAATTTCGATTACCGGATAGAGATCTTCGTTCCTGAGTCAAAGCGCAAGTACGGCTACTACGTATTCCCATTGCTGGAGGGCGACCGGCTGGTGGGCCGCATCGACATCAAGCATGACCGCAAGGAAAAGGCACTCATTACCAAAGGCTTGTGGTTTGAACCGAAGATACGAGCCTCCGTGGGACGCCGCGCCAGGTTGGACGCTGAGTTAGAGCGAATCCGAAGGTTCACTGGCGCCGAAACACTGGTGACCTGAAGCTTGCAGGATATCGGTTGAATTGCGTGAACCTTTGGCCGATAAGACCGCAGCTTCAACCAACCAAAAACTGATTTCCCAATGAGCTCTGCTGAGGTTTATTTGCGGCCGCTGTTTATCTCTGAACTGGCAAATGATGATGCCGGTCCGTGGGGGCGTTTGGCGGGCGGAAGGCTCCGGTTCAGCCATGTGGAAGTGATTGAGCGCCCAAGCTTGAAACAACAAATCCTCAGCTATGGTGAGGTGGCAGCTTCCGGCGAGCAGGCGATCCGCGAGGCCTTGGCGGCGCTAGAGGAACCCCGTGCGCCGCTGATGGGTTTGGATTTGAACACACCAAAGATCATGGGCATCTTAAACGTCACACCGGACAGTTTCTCAGATGGCGGCGAGTTCTACACCCACGACGACGCCATCGCACAGGCGAGGCGGGCCATCGAAGAGGGTGCCGATATTCTCGATATCGGCGGAGAATCGACCCGTCCAGGTTCAGAACCAGTAGATGAAGCTACGGAATGCGCACGCATACTGCCGGTGATCGAAGCCATGGCAGGCGAGGGCGCGCCGGTGTCGTGCGACACCAGAAAGCCGGCCGTGATGCGCCGGGCGATGGCGGCCGGCGCGGGCATCATCAACGACATCTCAAGCCTCACCTATCACCCGGATGCACGCACAACGGCAGCAGAACTCGGCGCGCCGGTCATCTTGATGCATTCCAAGGGCGAGCCCAAGGTGATGCAGAAGGCACCCAGTTATGACGACGTCTGCCTGGACGTGTTCGATGCCCTGCAGGCCAACATCCAGGCGTGTGAAAAAGCAGGCATCCCCCGCTCCAAGATTATTGCAGATCCGGGTATAGGCTTCGGCAAGACTTTTGACCACAATCTGGAGCTGCTCAATGGTCTTGCGCTGTTTCACGGGCTTGGGGTGGCCATTATGCTGGGCGTGTCGCGCAAAGGCTTCCTGGGCGCGTTGACGGGCGTTAAGGAAGCACGGTCACGCGCTGTCAGCTCGGTTTCTGCAGCGCTGTGCGGTCTGGCGCGCGGGGTGCAATTGTACCGGGTGCACGATGTAAAGCAGACCGTTGAAGCATTCGCGGTCTGGGAAGGTGTTAGTCAGCGCCGTGTGCCTTAGTATTTACTGATTGTTCTTCTACGACGAGTACGGTGGGCCAAATCTTTAAATCTTGAGAACTTGGCTGAAAACTCAATTAGCCGGGTGGGACTTACGAATATGGTGCGGAAGTTTTTTGGGACAGATGGAATTCGGGGGACTGCCAACAGCTGGCCCATGACCGCGGAGACCGCGCTGAGCGTGGGTATGGCCGCGGGTAGCTTGTTTACCCACGGGGCAGACCGCCACCGGGTGGTGATTGGCAAGGATACCCGGCTCTCTGGATATATGATTGAGCCTGCCCTTGTTGCCGGTTTCACCTCGGTGGGCATGGACGTGTTCCAGTTCGGCCCCTTGCCGACCCCGGCAGTGGCCATGCTGACCCGGTCGCTGCGGGCCGACCTGGGTGTGATGATCTCAGCGTCCCACAATCCGTTTCATGATAACGGCATCAAGCTGTTCGGGCCTGATGGTTACAAGCTTTCCGATGAGCAAGAGCTGCAAATCGAAAGCCTGCTGAAGGAAAAGCCAGAAAACCTGCTTGTGGCGCCTGACAAACTCGGCCGGGCCAAGCGTATCGAAGACGCCCAAGCCCGCTACATCGAGTTCGTTAAATACAGTTTCCCGCGGGCCCAGCGTCTTGAAGGGCTCAGGATCGTTGTGGATTGTGCAAACGGTGCCGCATACAAGGTGGCCCCGGCAGTGCTTTGGGAACTCGGCGCCGAAGTGGTTTCCATTGGAACTGAACCCAATGGCTTCAACATCAACGAGAAATGCGGCTCAACCGCGCCTGAAAAGCTGTGTCAAAAAGTGCGCGAGCTGCGCGCCGATATCGGTATTGCGCTGGATGGGGATGCCGACCGGGTGGTGATCGCCGACGAACGCGGCAAGATTGTGGACGGCGACCAGTTGATGGCGCTGATCGCAACCAGCTGGAAAGAGAGCGGCCAGCTCAGCCAGGATGGCATTGTGGCAACCGTCATGTCCAATCTCGGCATGGAGCGGTTCTTGGCGTCCAAGGACATTGGCATGGTGCGCACCAAGGTTGGTGACCGCTACGTGGTCGAAGCCATGCGTGAAGGCGGATACAATGTGGGCGGCGAACAGTCCGGCCATATTGTTCTTTCAGATTTCAGCACCACCGGAGATGGCTTGATCGCCGCCCTTCAGGTGCTCGCCGTGGTGAAGACGTCGGGCAAACCTGTGAGCCAGGTGTGCTCTTTGTTTGAGCCACTGCCGCAGATCCTGAAAAATGTGCGCTTCAAGAAGGGCAAGCCTCTTGGCGAGGAATCTGTGCAAGAGGCGATCCGCGAAGGCGAGGTCCGCCTTGGAGAACAAGGCCGTCTCATCATCCGCCCTTCAGGCACCGAACCCTTGATTCGGGTCATGGGCGAGGGTGACGATGCGGGCCTGGTCAACGCTGTGGTGGATGACATCGTCGGTGCCCTGCAAAGTATAACCGCTTAAGCCCACACTCATTTAAGAGTAAAAACACGGCTAAAATGGCCGATTTCCGCGCGTTATGGTTAGCGCGCGGTAAACACCACTGTAGAAATTTGAATCAATCCGTTCAACATCTGTGAGGCTTAATCCATCTTTAAGCGTTTTGGTTAATGATCAAACCCGTTGAGAGATTTCGGAAGATTGAATGGCCGGTTGTTCGGCAGTTTTGGTCTCTCCGGGCAAGTAAATTAGCTTAAGCGCCAGCAGCGCGGGACCTCCGGTACAAAACCGGTCATCCGCTCGGAAAGCGCGATCGATGGAGTATAGTCGATGGTAAATCGCATCAAACTTTCTTGTGCTTGTGCAGTGCTGGCACTGGCAGTATCGGGCGGCACGTCCCTGGCGGCTGATTTGCCACCGCCTCCGCCTCCACCTGTTGAAGTTGTCGAAGGTGACAGCTGCTTCTACGCCAGCGTTGGTGGCAGCTACGTCACCCATGAACGCCCCCGCGTGTACAAGAACACTGCCGGACCTTGGGGTCAGCCGAACGCTGACAACGAGAAATTCAGCGACACTGGCTCCATCGATGCAGGCATCGGTTGCCGCGTCGCAGATGGACTGCGGTTGGAATTCAACGCTGGTTATCGTTTCGAAAACCGGCTGACCAGCCCCTCTGGGCTTGCTGCCGACTACTCAGCCTTCACCGGCATGTGGAACGCCTGGTGGGACATTACCAACATCGGTGGCTTTAAGCCTTATGTTGGCGGCGGCGTTGGCTTTGCGTTGCATCACACGAACTCAACCTTGCCTGTTGGCTCAACGGGCAAAAGAACCGACGCCACGATGACCTGGCAGGTCGGTGCGGGTATTGGCATCGATGTGACTGACAACCTGACAGTTGACGTTGGTTATCGCTTCACGGATCTGGGCTTGGCTTCATCTGCTGGCGCCACACCATATTTCATCGATGACAACTACAGTCACGAGTTCAGAATTGGCCTGCGTTATGACTTTAACGGTCTGATGTAGCGCACGGCCATCTTAGATATACAGCACCAGTTGAAAAAGCCCCGGAGCACCATGCTCCGGGGTTTTTTCGTTGTGCGCCAGATGGACTTTGCAAAAAAGCTTCGATTGCATTTCGCGTGAGAATACCCGAAAACCAGAGGTCACTTACTTCTGGAGGACTTCTCATGGCACGAGACTTTCAGCCGGTTTCCGGCATGGAAACACCGCGCTTCGCCGGCATCGCCACATTCATGCGGCTCCCACACATTCGCCCTGAAGAGGCAGATGATGTGGACATCGGCATCATCGGCGTGCCGTGGGATGGCGGCACCACCAATCGCCCAGGCCCGCGTCACGGTCCACGCCAGATCCGTGACATGTCGGCAATGACCCGCCACAAGCATCATGTTTACCGGTTTTCGCCCTTTGAAACCTGCAATGTTGCCGATCTTGGCGACACGCCGTCCAACCCGGTTGATGTGGACGATGGGCTGAGGCGCATTGAGACGTTCTACAAAGATATCGTCGGCCGCGGCATCGTGCCGTTGTCGGCGGGCGGCGACCATCTGGTCTCGCTGCCGATCTTGCGGGCCGTGGGAGAAAAGGCGCCGGTGGGAATGATCCATTTTGATGCCCACACCGATCTTTATGACGGCTATTTTGAGGGCTTCAAGTTTACCCATGGCACGCCGTTCCGTCGGGCCATTGAAGAGGGCGTGCTGGACCCGAAGAAAACCATCCAGATTGGTCTGCGCGGCTCTGCCTACGACTTCACCGACCGCGAGTATGGTGAAAAAATGGGCGTTCGCCTGATGGATATGGAAGAGGCGGTTGAGCTCGGCATGGATGGCGTGATGCAAGAGGCCAGGGCGCTGGTGGGCGACGACCCGACCTATGTGAGCTTCGACATCGACTGCATTGATCCTGCTTTCGCACCGGGAACGGGCACGCCTGAGGTTGGCGGGTTTACCACGCGCGAAGCGCAAGCCTTGCTGCGGGGCCTGCGGGGGCTGAACATTGTGGGCGCCGATGTGGTTGAAGTCTCTCCGCCGTTTGATCCGTCAGGCTACACTGCTCTGGCTGGCGCCACCATGATGTTTGAACTGCTGTGCGTCATGTCTGAAGCGGTGGCCCGGCGCAAGGACGCTTGAAGCCGGCCATGGTGGTAGAGCATGTGATCTTCGATTGCGACGGTGTGCTGGTCGACAGTGAATGGTTGGCCTGCATCGCAGAATCGGAAGTCTTCACAGACCTGGGTGTGGAGGTCTCGCCGGAGTATGTGCGCGATAACTATGTGGGCATGGCCAACGTCACCATGTTCGCACAGTTCGAGGCGGACTTCGGCCTGCCGCTGCCGTCAGATTTCGAGACGCGTCACCATGCTAAGACTATGGAACTGTTTGCAAAAAAGCTCGAAGCCATTCCCGGTGTCGAGCATGTTCTGGACGGGCTCGACACCCTCAAGAGCGTCGCCTCCAACAGCGGCAGCGAGCGCGTGAAGTCGAGCTTGGGCTTTGCCGGTCTGGATCGACACTTCGGCCGCCATGTTTACAGCGCCGACATGGTGGCACAGCCCAAACCGGCCACCGATCTGTTTGAGTATGTTCTGAAAATGACCGGCGCTGCGGCCGCCGGCACCGTCGTCATAGAAGACGGCTCCTCAGGCACCCTTGCCGCGCGCACCCTGGGCATGCCGGTTCTGGCCTTTGTGGGGGGCAGCCACTGCACCTCGCGCACGGCTGAAAAGCTGATGGACGCCGGCGCACGCACCCTGTTCGACGACATGGCCCAGCTGCCGCGCCTGCTTGAAACCCTTTGAGATTGGGCCCACACTGGGTCCATGACCCTGACGCCGACAGATGCTGCCGCTTTCATGGCCAAGGCCGAGGAGATGCGCCGCCGGGCCGTTTCCGCCGGCGATCAGTCCTATGGGGCGGTGATCGTCAAGGACGGTGAAATCGTGGGGCTCGGCCCCAGCCGCGTGGTGACCAAGGGCGACCCGACCGCTCATGCGGAAATGGAAGCCATAAGAGATGCCGCATCGCGCCTCAAGACGCAGGACCTGTCCGGCTGCACCATGGTCTCCACGTCCAAGCCCTGCCCCATGTGCGAGACCGCTGCCTATTGGGCCCGGCTTGGCCGGTTGATCCATGGGGCGGGCCTGACCGACAGCGGCCGGCCGGAGTATCGGCGATGTTGACCCGCCGCCTGTTCACCCGCCTGATGGCAAGCCTGGCGGTCGTGCCCGGCACTGCTGCGCATGCGGCCGGCAGCTTGTTGCAACCGGCCAACCCTGGCCCGCTTGCCTTTCTGAAAAGGGCGTTCGATCTGGCCGAAACCGGATCCAGCCGCGGCGAGGGCACGCCCTATGGGGCGGTGATCGTCAAGAACAACAAGATCGTGGGCGAAGGGTGGAACCGCAGTGCCTTGAAAACCGATCCCACGGCCCACGGCGAGGTTGAAGCCATACAGGACGCTTGCCGGCGGCTTGGCACCCGGGATCTTTCCGGCTGCGTCATCTACACCAGCGGCGGGCGTCCGTGTCCCATGTGTGAGACGGCGTGCCATTGGGCCGAGTTGGATGAAGTGGTTTACGGAACCGACGCCGCCAAGCCCATCCGCCATGGAAGGCCGCGCTATCCGAGCTGTTAGAGCAATTGTGCCGTAAGCTGTGGAGCTACCGCCTGAAAATCAACGACAAATTGTTGGCCGGCATGTCCACCACTTCAGCCAAGGTGAACTGGTGCATCTGCCCAAGAGCCTGAACCGCCTCCAGATCTCTAGTGCCCCAACGGCTGTCTTCAACGCGCAAAGAGATATCGAAGCGTGAATTACCTTGCGAGGTGTGCCGGCCCTGCCGCCGGTAGGGCCCGTACAGGAACAACACACCGCCCGATCCAAGCCGGTGCCGAGCGCCGGCAAACAGGCCCTCAGTGACGATCCAGGGCGAGATGTGCACCATGTTGATGCAGACGATGGCCTGAGCTGTGTCCGGCAGCGGCGGCATGGGGGCGCCGGTGGTCCAGGCGGGCGAGCTCACATCCAGGGGCTGCGCGGCTTGAAGCGTGCCTTGTCCGGCCTCGCTGCGCCAGGTGTCGATGCTGGCAAGGTTTGCCGGCGCAATGTCGGTTGGCCACCAGGTCAGCTTGGGCAGCGCGGTGGAGAAGGCCACGGCATGTTGCCCGGTGCCCGATGCCACTTCCAGCACATCGCCCTGCGTATCGCCAAGCAGGCGCACCAGTTGGTCCGCGATAGGACTTTCGTTGCGGTAAGCGGAGGCGGATTCTCGCTTGGCGGTGTCCAAGGCGCTTGTGTCAGCCAGGCGCTAGAGCGCCGTTTCCAGCTGCTTCAGATGATCCAGCGCTTCTTGCGCACGGCGCTTTTTCTCATCGTCGCTGGCGTCATCCACGTCTTCTTGCGCGTTTTGGATCTGTTGGGCCAACGTGTCCTTGTTGAGGTCTGCCATGGCGATGGCTTCTTCGGCGAGAATGATCAGGCCGGCCGGGTTCACCTCGGCAAAACCGCCGCGTACGAAGATGCGCTCCTCGCCGCTCGCCTTCTGCACATCCACGACGCCTGGGCGCATAGTGGACAGAACTGGAGCGTGCGCGGCGAAGACCGTGAAGTCTCCGTCCGTGCCGGGAACCGTGACCGAGGTCACTTCCTCAGAGAGCAAAAGCCGCTCTGGGGACACCATTTCAAAGTTCAGCATCTCAGCCATGGTTCGATCCTAAACGTTTATCGCCTTAAGCAGCCTCTGCGGCCAGGGCTTCGGCTTTCTCCATGGCTTCCTCAATGGAGCCAACCATGTAGAAGGCAGCTTCCGGCAGGTGGTCATACTCGCCGTCCACCAGGCCTTTGAAGCCTTTGATGGTGTCGGCCAGGTCAACCAGCTTGCCCGGCGAACCGGTGAAGACTTCCGCCACGAAGAACGGCTGTGACAAGAAGCGCTCGATCTTACGGGCGCGGGCCACGGCGATTTTGTCGTCTTCTGAAAGCTCGTCCATGCCCAGAATGGCGATGATGTCCTGCAGGGCCTTGTAGCGCTGCAGGGTTTCCTGCACGCGGCGGGCCACGTCATAGTGCTCATCGCCGATGATGCGTGGGTCAAGCATACGCGATGTGGAGTCCAGCGGATCCACAGCCGGGTAGATGCCCTTCTCTGAGATCGCACGCGACAACACAGTCGTGGCGTCCAAGTGGGCGAATGATGTGGCTGGCGCCGGGTCGGTCAAGTCATCGGCCGGCACGTAAATGGCCTGCACCGAGGTCACCGAACCCTTTGTAGTGGTGGTGATGCGTTCCTGCAGCGCGCCCATGTCGGTGGACAGGGTTGGCTGATAGCCCACAGCTGACGGGATGCGGCCCAGAAGCGCGGACACTTCGGAACCGGCTTGGGTGAAGCGGAAGATGTTGTCGACGAAGAATAGCACGTCCTGGCCTTCATCACGGAAATGCTCGGCAACAGTCAGACCGGACAGGCCAACACGGGCACGGGCTCCGGGAGGCTCGTTCATCTGGCCGTACACCAGAGCACATTTGGAACCTTCGCCGCCGCCTTCTTTGTTCACTTCACTTTCGATCATTTCCCAGTAAAGGTCGTCGCCCTCGCGGGTACGCTCACCCACACCGGCAAACACTGAGTAACCACCGTGCGCCTTGGCGATGTTGTTGATCAGTTCCATGATCAGAACCGTCTTGCCCACGCCGGCGCCGCCGAACAGGCCGATCTTACCGCCCCTGGCGTATGGCGCCAGAAGGTCCACTACCTTAATGCCCGTGACGAGAATTTCAGATTCTGTGGACTGTTCGGTGAAATCAGGAGCAGGCTGGTGAATACCGCGGGTTTGCGTGGTGTTCATGGGGCCAGCTTCGTCCACGGGCTCGCCGATCACGTTGATGATGCGGCCGAGCGTGCCGTCGCCGACCGGGACCTGGATTGAGTCGCCAGTGTCGCTGACTTCCTGGCCACGCACCAGACCTTCGGTTGAGTCCATGGCGATGGTCCGCACGGTGTTCTCACCGAGATGCTGAGCCACTTCCAGAACCAGGCGGTTGCCGCGGTTTGTGGTTTCCAGGGCGTTCAAAATCGACGGCAGATTGTCGCTGAACTGAACGTCCACGACGGCGCCCATGACTTGGCGCACCTGACCGGTTGCGCTGCTGGATTTCTTCGCTGCCGCGGTCTTCGCGGGAGCCTTCTTGGCAGGTGCCTTCTTGGCTGCAGGAGCTTTGGCCATTGCTTTTACCTTCTCTTCGATCCTTAGAGCGCTTCTGCGCCCGAGATAATTTCAATCAGTTCCTTGGTGATCTGTGCCTGACGCTGACGGTTGTAGCTCATGGTCAGCTTGTCGATCATATCACCGGCGTTGCGTGTCGCATTGTCCATGGCGCTCATGCGGGCGCCCTGTTCGGAGGCTGCGTTCTCCAGAAGGCCGCGGAAAATCTGCACAGACACGTTGCGGGGCAACAGGGTCTCCAGAATTTCGCTTTCTTCGGGCTCGTAATCATAGACCGCGCCGTTCAGATCCAGCGCTTCGCCGTCTTCAGCAGCTTCAACGTTGGCCGGAATGAGCTGCAGCGCGGTTGGAACCTGTGTGATGACGTTCTCGAACTTGGAGAAGAATAGCGTGCACACGTCAAACTCACCGTCCTCGAACATTTTCAAGACGCGGGTGCCGATGCCGTTGGCATCTGCAAAGCCCACCTGCTTCACATGGCGCAGATCAACCACATCCATGATGAGGCTGGCGTAGGTGCGTTTCAGGGCATCGTTGCCCTTCTTGCCGACGCAGAGGATTTTGACGGTCTTGCCGTTCTCGATCAGCTCCTGGGCATGATCGCGGGCAAGGCGGGCGATGTTGCTGTTGAAGCCGCCGCACAGGCCGCGTTCGGCTGTGGCGACGAGCAACAGGTGCACATCTTCCTTGCCGGTACCTGCGAGCAACGGAGAAGCACTGTCATTGCCTTCCTGACCAGCGGCCAGGTTGGAGAGCACTGAAGCCATCCGCTCTGAGTAAGGGCGGGCAGCTTCGGCTGCTTCCTGGGCTTTGCGCAGTTTTGCCGCCGCAACCATTTGCATGGCTTTGGTGATCTTCTGCGTCGCCTTGACCGAGGCAATCCGGTTTCTGAGATCCTTGAGGCTGGCCATCTAGAGCAAGTCCTTGTTGGTTCTGTCTCTAGTTGGCTTTAAGCGAACGCTTTGGAGAAAGCGTCCGCTGCAGCTTTCAGCTTCTCATCAGAAGCACCGGACAGTTCTTTTTCCGTTGCGATGGTGGAGAGAAGCTCGCCATGGCTTTCGCGCATGTGCCGCAGGAAGTCCTGCTCGTAGCGGCCCACGTCGGCCAGCGGCAGATCATCAAGATAGCCGTTCACGCCGCAATAGATCACCACAACCTGCTCTTCCACCTGAAGCGGTGAGAACTGGTCTTGTTTCAGAAGTTCCGTCAGCTTGGCACCACGGTTCAGCAGGCGCTGCGTGGAGGCGTCAAGGTCAGAGCCGAACTGGGCAAAGGCCGCCATTTCGCGGTACTGCGCCAGTTCACCCTTAATCTTACCGGCAACCTGCTTCATCGCCTTGATCTGAGCCGAAGAGCCCACACGAGACACTGACAGGCCGACGTTCACAGCAGGGCGGATGCCCTGGAAGAACAGGTCGGTTTCCAGGAAGATCTGACCGTCGGTGATCGAAATCACGTTGGTCGGAATAAACGCCGACACGTCGTTGCCCTGGGTTTCAATCACCGGCAGCGCGGTGAGCGAGCCAAGACCATTGTCGTCGTTCAGTTTCGCAGCGCGTTCCAGAAGCCGTGAGTGGAGATAGAACACGTCACCCGGATAGGCTTCACGTCCTGGCGGACGACGCAGCAGCAGAGACATCTGGCGGTAGGCCACAGCCTGCTTGGACAGGTCATCATAACCGATCAGGGCGTGCATGCCGTTGTCGCGGAAATATTCGCCCATGGTGCAGCCGGCAAATGGTGCCAGGAACTGCATCGGAGCAGGATCGGAGGCCGTAGCGGCCACAACGATGGAATATTCCATCGCACCGTTCTCTTCCAGAACCTTCACGAACTGGGCAACGGTTGAACGTTTCTGGCCAATAGCCACGTAGACGCAGTAGAGCTTGGCGCTCTCGTCGTCGCCGGCGTTGATGGCTTTCTGGTTCAGCATGGTGTCCAGGATAACGGCGGTCTTGCCGGTCTGGCGGTCACCAATGATCAGCTCGCGCTGGCCGCGGCCAACCGGGATCAGGGCGTCAATGGCTTTCAGGCCCGTGGCCATCGGCTCGTGCACGGATTTGCGCGGGATGATGCCCGGCGCTTTCACATCCACCTGTTTGCGTTCGGCCGATTTGATCGGGCCCTTGCCGTCGATCGGGTTGCCCAGACCGTCGACAACACGGCCAAGCAATTCCTTGCCCACCGGCACTTCCACAATGGCGCCGGTCCGCTTGACGGTGTCGCCTTCCTTAATGGAGCGGTCATCGCCGAAAATCACGATACCCACGTTGTCCACTTCCAGGTTCAGCGCCATGCCGGCGATGCCCCCTGGGAATTCGACCATCTCGCCGGCCTGAACATTGTCCAGCCCGTATACGCGGGCGATACCATCACCCACCGAGAGAACCTGACCGATTTCTGAAACTTCAGCTTCCTTGCCGAAATCCTTGATCTGGTCCTTGAGGATCGCGGAAATTTCCGCAGCGCGGATATCCATCAGCCTACCTCTTTCATAGCAATTTTAAGATTGTTGAGTTTGGTACGGAGCGAACTGTCGACCATCCGGCTGCCGACCTTGACGATCAGACCACCGAGAATGTCTGGATCGACCTTCTCTTCCATTTGAACATCGCGGCCCACTTGTTCTTTGAGGGCCTCTTTGAGCTTTTTCACCTGGGCAGCGCCCAGTTCCTCAGCCGAGGTAACTTCCGCTGAAACTTCGCCGCGGGCATAGGCTACCAGCTTGCCGTAGGCGGTGATCATGTCGCGCAAGGCGAACAGGCGCCGATTCTGAGCCACCAGGCCCACAAAGTTGGCGCCGAGGCCCTTGATGCCGGCCTTGGCAAGAACCGCGCTGAGCGCCGTCCATTGCTCGTCTGAGCTGAATACAGGTGAGCGCACCAAGCGCTGCAGGTCGTCCGATGTGTCGAGCATCTGGCCGATGCTGGCCAAATCAGCGCCCGTATCGTCAACCGAGTTGGCGTCGCTGGCGAGCTCGAAAAGAGCGGTCGCATATCGGCCAGGCACGCCGGAGATTGAGGGATCTTGAACAGCCACGATAGGTCTATCTCTTATGCTTTCAGAACAAGGGCGCTTGGATCTGGTGTTTTCACCTTAGTTTAGCTCCAGGCGTGCCGCCAACCTTGTTGTTTAACGTCTTGATTTTGTTAGTTTTAATTTTTGGAATGAGATGCCGGACACGGCTTCCCCACAAACCGGGGCTCCCTCTAGCATGGGCGCGAGGCGGACGCAACCTTGCCGAAGTCTAACAAACCCTGCGGCATGGTCGCACACGCGCACGTGAATCATAGCTTAGATTGATGCGAACGGACGGTCTAAGGCCACTGACAGTTGGGATGGCGGGAACTTCAATCAAATAGATAAACGCACTCCGACAGTGGCGGGAGTTTCAACTGATTCCAATGGGTTGTGAAAAAATGGGTTCGTTTGGCAGAATCGCCGTTTCTGGTGAGGTTTTGCCCGGCTTGGACGGCTTGAAAACTCAAATTGAACTGGGAAGCATGGCAACAGAGTATTCAATCTGAGTTTTCTCGAAAATCCGCGGAACATGCATAGTGAATAATGAGCAGAATGCAATTTTAAGTAAGCTTAGGTGCGTGTTGAAAATTTTATGGAGCGTTAATTTAGGGCTTTAATCGATGAAAAATCAGAGGGTATAGTACATTTAACATGGTTCAGGTTCTGTTTTGACGTTAATCCTGAACTATAAGAGCTTCCGGGGGCAATTGAGGCTGCCCAAAAACTGCGTTCAGGAATGTACAGCATCCTAAGGGCAGCGCCTAGGGCAAGGGAGGCAACTGCATATGACTGTGTTTTCAAGAATTTGGCTTTTTCTAACAGCATGCTTGATCGGCGGAGCCATAGCTCTGTCCGCGCCAGCCTGGGCAACCGGCGGCGGCGGTGGTGGTGGCGGTGGCGGTGGTAATGGTGGCGGCCTTTCTGAAAGAGAGGATGCCAGGAAGAAACCCAGAACCCGGCGCCGGTCGCCTTCACGTACGCGGAAAATCAGATCCCGCAGATCCAAAAAGCGGCGCAGGATCAGGGCAAAAAGGAGAGCACCCGTGGTGGTCGTGCGCCCGGCCCAAAGTGTTGAGGAGGCCGCAAACCGGGCCAACAAGAGCACCGAGCGATGCAAGCGGTTCAACAAGCAGTTTGTCAGCCGCCGCATTTGCATGACGCGGATGATGAAGCAATTTTCCATCGACTTGAAAGCCAACGAGAAAAAACTGCCTGAAAAAACACCAGCCAAGGTGGAGACAGTGACGCAGGTGGTCGAAAGCATGGACAGGAAAAAGCCGAAGGAGGAAACTCTATCGGCGCTTGAGCAGGCGCGCAGCGCCTTTGCGGTGTCCATGGAACTTGCCAAGGAAGAAGATGCAGACGGCGAAAAAGGTTATGTAGAGGCCATGCAAAAGATCGAAAGTGTGCTTGAGAATGCATATGAGGCTCTGTCGGAGGCCAGTTAACCGGTGCGCCCTGCGCCGGCTTGGCGTTCTGTTGGCGCTGTTCTGGTGTGCAGCCGGCATGTGGATCATGCCGTCTGGCCGGGCGGATGCCGCAGAAGGAGAACGGGTTGCGCTTGTGATCGGCAACGCAAATTATCAACATCTTGAACAACTGAAGAACCCGACAAACGACGCTCGCGCCTTGGCGGCGAAACTGAAGAGTGTGGGCTTTGCCGTCACTCTGCTGGAAAATCTCGACCGCCGGGGAATGGTTTGGTCGGTCTCAGACTGGCTCCGCGTCACGCGCGCCAATCAGACCGCGCTCATCTACTACGCCGGTCACGGCATCGAGGTTGCGGGTCGCAATTACTTGCTGCCGGTGGATATGCCGCTGCTCAACATGGGCGAAGAGAACCTGATCCGCTCTGAGGCAATCTCGCTTGACGATCTTCTGGCCGATGTGAACGCTGCACCGGCCCGGCGCGGAATTGTTATTCTGGATGCGTGCCGCAACAACCCCTTGGCCCATGGCACCAGAAGTGTCGGGGGCACACGCGGCATGGCCAGGGTGGACAATCCGTTCGGCACCTTCGTCATGTACGCAGCTGGAGCGCGGCAAACTGCGCTGGATTATTCGCAAGGCGACGGAAAAAATGGCCTGTTCACCAAGACCCTTCTCAAACATATAGACAACGGCAGCCTGGAACTACGCCGCCTGGCCATCACGGTGCGAGATGAAGTTGCCCGGATCGCCAAGACGAAATTCAGCCATCTCCAGATCCCCAGCTACTATGACCAGATGACTGGTGACTTCTTCTTTGCCAAAGCATCAACGGGCCAAAACACGGCAACTGCGCCCATACCCGCCACCTCAAAACTCTGGAACGTAGAGCAGATCCGCAACGCCATTGAAGGCAGCACCGTCCTTTTCAACGGAGGGGCGGAGACAATATACTTCTCCTCAAGCATCAAAAACACATTGACCGAGCATCTGGGTGCTGAGTTCATGCAGATCAACATCCGCAAAGACGTGGTGCTGCAGGTCCCGTTCCTGGCCAAGATCACGGCAGAGGACAATTCAGTTCAATACATTGAGGGCATAGGCGGTATCGCGCGGGGAACTAAAAAACGCGGTTCGGCGTTGTTTTTGTTGCAGGCGACGGCAGCCGATAAAACTTTAAAGCGCTTTGCGAAAACCGACCGGGTGTTCGCCACGCTACGATTGAAAGGCGCGATTGAACGCCCGGAGTGCGCCAGGTCGAATTGGCGAAGCCTGCTAGGTTTCAAGGGAAAACTTGCGGTGAAGAAGTCCGGCTGTGTGTTGCGCCGGGGCAATCACCTTGCCGGCAATTGACCGGGGTCTGCAAAGTACATTCCGGGAGTTTCGAACCTGGACATGCGCCCTGGCGCGGCGGTCGTGACCACTCGTGCGCGCGGACGATCAAAACCTGAATTTCCTGCCAAATGCTTGGCTCCGTGATCATCACAAACAGGGCGGCAAAACGATATTGGGATGAAGACCAGGTAGAGGCGCAAGCTAGCTGACTAAAAAGCGCCCTCAGGATTGGCTGGCGTGATGCCGGCCAATCCTTTCAGAGCGCATCCCAGTTTATAGGCTTAAAACCAGATGTGGATTGCCGTCGGAGGTTTTCTCCGCGGTCACGCCTTTGCGGTCAATCACGCCGGAGACCCTTTGGCGGAAGTTGTTGAAACCCTCAAAGGTCACAACGTCCACCGGCGCATCGAAATTGAGCGTAACCCGGAAGCGGTCCGGTTCAGCCGTGGCTTGAACACCAACAACCTTGCCTTCAAACGGCTGGTTCAAATAATGCCCACTCAGTCTTTGGCCAAGAATGACCGGCGCCGGCTGGGGGCGGTTGCCCACGGCGGCATGAAGGGTGTTCCAGTCCTTATAGCCATGTTGCTTGGCCATGAGTTCCAGCACCCGGCTGTGGCCGAGCTCGGTGCCTGCGTGCGCCAACTCTGTGCGCAAGCGTTTGGCTTGGCTTTTCAAGGCGTCAATGCTGGGCATGTGTTGTGTAACGGTCATCGTGAAACCTCATTCAGTTTATGAATGCAGGAGTGTCTAAAGGAGGCTCGCGTTACCCTCGGTCCCGCATAATCTGATGGGGTTCGATGGAGGAGGTCGTGCAGAGCTTCACCATGGCAGCGCCAGCGAGCGGCAGGGGCTCTGGTCCCTGACCCGATAGATGGGGCCGGCGGCGGCGTTTGTCAATGAAGCCCACGATTGGCGATCTATGAGCGCTGAACTCTCAGGCTCTGGCTGCACTAATGGCTTGAACGATCGCGCGGCGGTGCCTTTTGACCAGCTCCAGATTGCCTGGCAGGGCTTTGGCGGATTCTGCCATCAGCTCAAGAACTTTCAGCTGATTTGAGATGCCGCCCATCTGGCGCGTAATCTGCGCCCGCAGCGCCTTTTTAGTTTTTGGATCAGCGGCCAGTCTTTCACCCTTACGCATGGCGTTGCGCAGGGAAGTGTGGCTGTCCTGCAGAGCCAGCACAAAGGCGCCCAGGCTCACGCTTGCCAGCACTCCTGGAACCTTCTCAAAGGAGGCGAAGCCGGCGCGCTTGAAAATGTCTGGATGCTGCTGCGCCGCGGTTTGGGCCGCCTGGGCGCTGGTGATCAGGCCAAGGGTGGTAACGGCACTGTCCGTCTTGCGCGTCGAGGGGGGCTGGCGCCTTGATTTGTTCCGGAAAAGCTGGATGGCGGCCAGCACATCGCGTTCCTCCAGCGCCACCTGCTTGCTCGCAATGGCGCCGATGGTCTGGCGGATTTCAGAGTGGGCGGTTTGCTGCTCGTCGGTATGGAACAGCATGGAAAAGGCGCCTTTGGCGGCGCTGTAAATGCACACGACCAGCACAAAGGTCAGCAGGGGATGCTTATGGAAAAACAATCTCATCGTACTCAACTCACAAACTCAAACTACTCAGCCTCAAGATCATGCCGCACAAGTCTTACGATTGAGTGATCATGACGGGCATTGGCGGCCCTGGGTTGGTGAGGTACCTTTGGGATCGCCTCAGCCATCGAACAACAAGGGGAACCTCTTATGCCGACCGTACTGTCACCAGATCAGCGTGCCGCATTCGAGAGGGATGGCTACATACTGATTCGAGGTTTCTTTGATCCCGAAGAGACCACTTTGCTGCAGCGTGCGATGGAGGAGGATCCGGCCATCCGTGGTCATTTCTACGACCGCGGCGATGCTGAAGGCATGACCACCAAGATGGCCGTGTGGAACCATCCCGGCGACAGCGTCTACGGCTATGCCGCACGCTCCCACAAGATGGTGGACACCATGGAGGATCTGCTGGGCGGTGAGGTTTATCACTATCATTCCAAGATCACCGCCAAGGAACCGCACGAGGGCGGTGCCTGGGAATGGCACCAGGGTTATGGCTATTGGTACAACAATGGCTGTCTGTTTCCGCTCATGGCCTCAGCGATGATCGCACTGGACAAATGCACCAAGGCCAATGGCTGCCTCCAGGTCCTCAAAGGCTCACAGCATTTGGGCCGCATAGACCATGGCCTTCTGGAAGGCACCCAGGTTGGCGCTGACCTGCGCCGGGTGGAGGAAGCACAAAGGCAGCTCGAGCTCGTGTACTGCGAAATGGACCCGGGCGATGTTCTGTTCTTTCATTGCAATACCTTGCATCGGTCTGACCAGAACCGCTCCGACGACCGGCGGTGGACGTTGATTTGTTGTTATAACGCCGTGCGCAATGATCCTTATCTGGACCATCACCACCCACGCTACACTCCGCTTGAGAAGGTGCCCGATACTGCGATCAAGGAGGCTGGCGTCAAATTCGCGGATGTCTCGGCTGAGGGCGATTTCCTGCAAAAATCTGTCCCGCCGCCTGAGCTGCGCAAGAAGGGCGGCAAGGTATTTGTCTCAAGCTAGAAAGGTTCTGGAATTTGCCCCACGCTTGATGCAGATCAAGATCAATGGGCGTCCGCGCATGGTCTAATCGCTTGTCTTAAACTGGCAAGGGACCGGGCTTCAGAAGATGAATTTTCACACCATTGGAAGATTTGTGGGGCACCTGGGTGCGGCCACATTGATCATCGCCGCATTCACGATCCAAGGCGCCGCCGCGCAAACGGCGTTGACGCAAACCCAGCGCATTGAAAGCGGATTTGAGCGCGCCAAGCAATGGTGCGCCCATTGCCATCTTGTTGGGCCGGGTGCCGGTGCGGTGGCCCAGATTGATGTGCCGAGTTTTGAGAGTATCGCAGCTCGCCCTCACCAATCGTTAGAGAACATCGAAAACCGCATCCTCAAGCCCCATCCGCCCATGCCAGACTTGCAGCTATCGCGCGATGCATTGAGGGAGCTGGCGCTCTACATCATGTCTCTGACACGCTAGGGCAGGTTTTTTCCCGGATCTGAAGAGAATCAGACAGAATCCCTGAGGTTTGCTCTTCGTCGGTCCTGCTGCCGGCGCGCCCGGGAGACGCATGCATCATGGTTCACTGCACGATCGACTGGTCGCCCATCTCTGCTGACGTATGGGATGCCGAGTTCAAGACCATCCGTCGCTCGACCCTGCTGCAGCATTTCCCCTATGCCCAGGCAAACCGGGCCATCAATCAGACCGGCGCCAAGCACGGCAAGATCCTGATTGACAATGCACCCGCCGGCTTGGTGCAAATCTCCGAAGTTGGGGTTTTGCGCAACATGTTCCATGCCATCAGCCTGGATCGCGGCCCGCTGTGGTATGCGGGCTACGGCTCACTAGAGCATGTTGCAGCTTTCTTCTCCTGTTTCGCCGAACAGTTCCCGAAACGCCTTGGCCGCAAGCTGCGGGTTTTGCCCGAGGCCAAAGACAACACGCCCAACCGGCTGGCCTTGGAGAAAGCGGGCTACGCACGCCGCGATGAGATGCCTGGGTACGAGACGATCTGGCTGTCGTTGGGTGAGGATACGGAGAAATTGCGCGCCGGGCTCAACGGCAAATGGCGCAACATTCTGTCGAAATCTGAACGCAGCGCGCTAACGGTCTCAGAAGATTGGGCCGGCGCAACGTCAGGGCGCTTCCTGACGACGTATGAAGCCGACCGCACGGAAAAGGGCTATGAGGGACCCTCGGTCAAACTTCTGCTCCACCTCCTGAGGCATATGATCCCGCGCCAGGAAGCGGTCATCTTCAACGCCATGGACCAAGACGAGGTTGTTGCCGCCATCTTGGTGTTCTTGCACGGTTCTTCTGCGACATATCAAGTGGGATGGACCACCGGGGCGGGCCGGAAACTGGGGGCCCATCACCAGTTGCTCTGGCGCGCGGTTGTGCAGCTCAAGGAGAAAGGCATTCTGGATTTCGATCTGGGTGGCATCAATGATGATGGCGCGGCAGGGGTGAAGAAATTCAAACAAGGACTAGGCGGCAACGAGGTTAGGCTTGTAGGGTTTTTCAGCTGAGCGGTGTAAACGTCACCTGAGGAACCAGAAGGAGGGATTTTTTCGGATGAGCGATGAGCAAACGACGGCATTAGATATTGCGCGGATCATGGACATGATCCCCCATCGTTATCCGATCCTTCTGGTCGACAGAGTGTTGGAAATCACGCCTGGCGAGAGTGCGATTGCGCTCAAGAACGTCACCATGAACGAGCCGCATTTTATGGGCCATTTCCCCGATTTCCCGGTCATGCCCGGCGTTCTGATCATAGAAGCCATGGCGCAAACCGCGGCCATTGTGGCGGTGGATTTCCTGGGCGCAGAAGCCGAAGGCAAGGTGGTCTACTTCATGTCCATCGATGAGGCCAAGTTCCGCCGGCCCGTGACCCCTGGCGACAGTTTGCATCTGCATGTGACCAAGCTTCAGGCGCGCAGAACCGTATGGAAATTCGAAGGGGTTGCGAAGGTGGGTGACCAGGTTTGCGCGTCAGCTAAATTCGCCGCCATGATTGCCGACCGGGCATAGCGGCTCACAAAAAGCTGTAGGCGTCCACATCAACCGCCAGGCGAACGCTGCCTTTTGGTTTCACTTGCCCCAGCCACTCGCTCAAAAACGCCTGGATGTTCACATCGCGCCTGCTCTTGACCAGGAAGCGCACTCGGTGGCGGCCGCGGATCAGGGCTAACGGCGCCGGCGCCGGGCCAAGCACGCGCACGCCTTCTGCCGGCGGCGCACATAAGGCCAGTTCGCGCGCAAAGCGTTCTGCATCGCCCATGCTGGCCGCCGAAATGACCAAGCCGGTGAGGCGGCCATAGGGCGGCAGGTCCAGCCGCTCGCGCATGTGTTTTTCATGCGCCAGATAACCGTCCCGGTCTCCCGCCACCAGGGCCTGCATCAGCGGATGTTCGGGCATATGTGTCTGCACAATGGCCCGCCCCGGCTTTTCGCCCCGCCCGGCACGGCCGGAGACCTGGCTGAGCAATTGCCAGGTGCGTTCGCCGGCCCGTGGATCGCCGTTCTCCAGCCCGATGTCGGCATCCACCATGCCCGCCAGCGTCAAATGAGGGAAGTGATGGCCCTTGGCCACAAGCTGGGTGCCGATAATGAGGTTGTGCTCACCGGCCACGATCTCTGCCAGCAACTGCCGCAATGCCTCGCCGCCATAGATCATGTCGGAAGAGAGCACGGCAATGCGCGCGTCAGGAAAGCGTGACAAGGCCTCTTCGGCCACCCTCTCAACACCTGGCCCGCACGGCACGAGGGCGTCTTCTGTCTCGCACTCTGGGCAGGCATTGGGAATGCGCGACGCGTGCCCGCAATGGTGGCACATGAGCTGTCGGCGGAAGCGGTGCTCCACCAGCCAGGCCTGGCAATTGGGGCATTCAAAACGAAAGCCACAGGTGCGGCACAACGTGAGCGGGGCATAGCCGCGCCGGTTCAAAAACAACATGGCCTGATCGCCGGCCTCCAAGGCGGCGCCAACCGCGTCAACCAGCGGCGGGGAAAGCCAGGAGCCGCGCTCCGGCGGGGTTTCACGCAAGTCTACCAGGTCAATCTGAGGCAGCTCGGCACGGCCGTGCCGGTCTGGCAGGCGCACCAGTTCGAAACGTCCGCGGTCCACATTCACCAGGCTTTCCAGCGACGGCGTGGCAGAGGCCAGAACGATGGGAAACTTGCCCAAAGCGCCAAACACAATGGCCATGTCGCGGGCGTGGTAGCGCACCCCGTCTTCCTGCTTGTAGGCCGTTTCGTGTTCTTCATCGACGATGACGAGGCCAAGATTGGCCCAAGGCAGAAACAGGGCGGAACGTGCGCCCACGACAATCTTAGCATCACCGTGCGCCACACCGCGCCAGACGCGCTCGCGTTCACGCGGTTTCATGCCCGAATGCCATCCGCCGGGTGCCGCACCAAAGCGTTCGTCCACGCGGGCGATGAACTGTCCGGTGAGGGCGATTTCCGGCAGCAGGATGAGCACCTGCTTGCCTGCCGCCAGGGCCGCGGCCACCGCCTCAAAATAAACCTCAGTCTTGCCTGACCCTGTGACCCCATCCAGAAGGGTTACTGAAAAATCCCGTGCAATCACGGCCTTGCGCAACACCTTGGAGGCTTCTTCCTGATCATTTGACAGGGTGACCGGTTGGGCCTGAGGCAGGGGAGCGGTGAAAGGTTTCAAGGCGGGCAGGGCGATCTTCTCCAGGGCACCAGCCTCTGCCAGCCCTTTCACCACGGCGCTGGACACGCCCGCGGCGCTTGCCAGGTCAGAACCAGACCAAGCCGGTCCCTCACCGGCCACCTCCAGCACCCGGGCGCGCTGGGGCGTCAGGCGTTCGGGAACCTGGCCCGATGCGCGGTAACCAAAGCGCACCGGCGGCGGGTCAAGGGCGGCAGGAACCCGCAAGGTCATGCGCATCACCTGGCCGGGCGGCGACAAAGTGTAGGCGGCAATCCAATCGATGAACTTGCGGTTGAGATTCGACAGAGGCGGCGCATCGTGCACGTCGTACACATGAGCCATTTCGCGCAAGCGTTCCGGCTTTTCGCATTCCAGTGCGGGTCTGGGCTCGCCCCATACAATGCCAATGCGTATTTGCGGACCCAGCGGAACCTGTACATAGCAGCCGGGTTGCACCACCATGCCTTCGGGCACCAGGTAGGAGTAGGCCCCATCTAGAGCCAGGGGCAGCAACACATCGGCAGCCAAAGCGGAGCTCAGATCAGGAGAAGGATCGGTCATCGCCGGTGTCAAACCGCAAATCCAACCTTGCGGTAACCCTCCAGCCAATGATCGGCATCCTCGGGTCGTCTGCACATGCGCACATGGGTTACCGCATAGTTGGTGAAGTCTGCATGGTCAGGGCGTTTGTCTTCAAACTGGGCAATCGCGGCCTTGGCCTCATCCATTCGACCGAGTTGGGCATAGTTTACCGCGAGCGGCACATACATGTGCAAGGGCGGATTCTGCCAGCGATTGTAGATGTCGACGGCCTGTTCATAGTTACGTTGCATGTAGCAGGCTTCGGCAAGCAGCTCATGAAAGTAGTCCGGATAATGGGGGTCGTGCCTCAGAGCCTGGGTAAGCTGCGCAACTCCTGCATCATATTCACCCAGATAGGCCAACACATAGCCCCGCGCGAGCATTGCGAAGATGTCGTTCGGATTGAGCAAGAGAGCCTTGGCCGAATGTCTGTCCGCCAGTTCGTGGGAGCCTGAAAATATATAAACATATCCTGCCGTGGCATGGATGAATGGGTCGCCTTCGCCCTTGGCCAGTGCCTGCTCAGTGCTTTGCTGTGCAGCCGCTAACGGGTCGGCTCCGGTGGGATTTACCGTATAGATGCTGTAGGCGTGGGCTCGTGCAATATAGGCGTGGGCGTGGGCGCAGCCGGGGTCAATTTCCAGTGCTTTGTCAAGAAGGTCCAACGCCTTGGGGTTCTGGCCAGATGACTTGTCATAGAGCCAGCGCCCGTGCAGATAACAGTCATAGGCAGTGAGATTTTCGCTCGCTTTGTGGCGCACACTCGCAATGCGGTCGCCATGCAGGCGCACCGGCAACAGGGCCACAATGGCCTGGGTGATTTCATCTTGCAGGTCGAATATGTCCTGCAGTTCGCGGTCATAGCGCTCGGCCCATACATGGTTGCCGCTGGCCGCCTCGATCAACTGCACGGTGATGCGCACGCGGTTTCCCGCTTTGCGGACGCTGCCTTCAACAACGTAGGAGACGCCGAGGTCGCGCCCGATCTCCTGAACCTTTACGGACCGTCCTTTATAGGAAAATGAGGAGTTCCGGGCGATCACGAACAGTTCGCGAAAACGGCTGAGTTCTGTGATGATGTCTTCGCTGATGCCGTCGGAGAAATACTCCTGATCAGGATCACCGCTCATATTGTCGAGCGGCAAGACCGCGATGGCGGCACGCTCCGGCTGGTTTTCTGTGCTCTTCGCGTGGGCAGGCCCGGTGCCGAGCCCTTGAGGATTGGCGGTGTCTGGCAGCCAACGCCATGTGCACACGGGTTTTGATATGTTCTTGAGCGTTTGCGCGCCGCCATCCTCAAATTCAGCCACCAGCTTGGTTTGAATATTCTGGTAGACCATGTCGGACACGCAAATTCCGCCCTGTGGCGCCAGCACTTCAAGCCGGGCGGCCACGTTCACGCCGTCACCATAGACATCGTCATCATCAACAATCACATCGCCCAGATTGATCCCGATGCGCAGCTCCATGGCGTCGCTGACTGCAGCCAGCGCTGACTGGATGGCAATGGCGCACTCAACCGCGTCGACCACACTTGAGAACTCGACCAGTGTTCCATCGCCCATCAGCTTGATGATGCGGCCATTGTGTTTGGCAACCGCAGGCTCAAACAGCTCTGCCCGGTGGGCTTTGAGGCGCGCCAATGTTCCAGCCTCGTCCGCAGCCATGGCTTTGGAGTAGCCGACAATGTCGGCGGCAAGAATGGCTGCAAGTCGTCGTGGCACAATCGGCCTCCTTCGCGGCTGACCTTAACGATGCAGCGCGTGCCGGGCCAGCGCATTGTGCCAAGCCACAGGGCCTATCCAATCACTCTGCAGGTTCAAGCTTGTCTTGTGTCCGTGTTGCAAAGTCGCCGGCGTCGTGGCGTTCATGCAACTGTTCTTCCAGCGGTCCGTTGATCCGGTTGACCATGCGCCCGCGCTGTACCGGTTCGCGGGCAGCGATTTCATCGGTCCAACGGTTCACGTGTTCATAGGATTTGGTGTCCAGAAACTCTGCCGCTTCGTAAACCTTGTTCTTCGCCAACGCGCCATACCAGGGCCAGATGGCGATGTCGGCAATGGTGTAGTCATCGCCGCACATGAACTGATTGTCTGCCAACCGGCGGTCGAGCACATCCAGCTGGCGCTTCACCTCCATGGCAAAACGGTTGATCGGATACTCAATCTTGAAGGGCGCATAGGCATAGAAGTGTCCGAAACCGCCGCCCAGGTAAGGGGCGCTGCCCATCTGCCAGAACAGCCAGGAGAGGCATTCGGCGCGTTGTGATGGGTCCTTCGGCATCAGTGCGCCGAACTTTTCGGCGAGATAGAGCAGGATGGCTCCCGATTCAAACACCCGTGTTGGGGTGTCCGTGCTGTGGTCCACCAGGGCGGGGATTTTTGAATTTGGGTTGATATCGACAAAGCCGCTGCCAAACTGTTCGCCTTCGCGAATATTGATCACATAGGCATCATATTCAGCGCCGCTGATCCCAAGCGCCAATAGCTCTTCCAGCATCACCGTCACCTTCACCCCGTTGGGCGTTGCCAGCGAATAGAGCTGCAATGGATGCTTGCCCACTGGCAACTCTGTGTCATGGGTGGCGCCTGCGATCGGGCGATTGATATTGGCGAAGGCTCCGCCGCTTTCAGAATCCCATTTCCAGACTTTTGGCGGCTCGTATTCTGCAGGTGCGTTCATGTGGAGGGTCCCGATGGTTCTATGCGGCAAGGGTGGGCTTGAGCGTTTCAGTCAATCAGCGCCAGCCGTCTTGCAATCGTGTTGAGGCGAGATGGCGTTCATTTAACCTCATGGCCGACCAGGAGCAAGACCAGTGTCGGTCACGCGTGCGTCAAACCTGAGGGCAAAGGCGGATAGATGGGCAAGCCGCGCCGCAATCTGCATTTTTGGCTCGAGCGATTGTATGCATGCTCTCAGTGCCCTTATCTTCTTTATCAGAATTCCCGATTAGCCCCGATTGTGCTGCCTTTTTGGGCTGTGATGTGATTTGTGGAGCAAACACGCAACATCAGGACCGAGCAAATGACCGACACAGGCGCTGAGCAGCTTCAAGATGGAAACACCGATTGGTCTACCGAGGCCATCGTTGCCAGGCGCGATCGCTACTATGCTGCGTCTCAGCGCAAGTTTGTGCCTTACGCCACGCCGCAAATATTCGAGCGCGGCTCCTACCAGTATCTCTGGGACGAGAAGGGCACAAAATATACTGATCTTCTGGGCATGAACTTATGCATTTCGGTTGGTCATGCCCATCCTGCCGTTGTGACTGCCGTACAGGAACAAGCGGCCAAACTCACCCATTGCACCACCATGTTCTATCATCCGGTGCCGGCGCACTATGCTGAGGAACTCACCGCCACAATGCCAAAAGGCCACGACTGGGTGGTGCATTTCACTAACTCAGGTGCGGAAGCTGCCGATCTCGCGCTGCTGATGGCCCGCGGCTATACCGGCAATATTGATTTTCTGGCCCTGCGCACCGGATATCACGGCGCGACCTTCGGCGCCCAGGCCATGACCGGCATTGCCGGCTTCCGCCACAACGTGCCTCAGCTCGGCGGTGTCTCGTTCGTTCCTGAACCCAACCAGTATCGCGGTGTGTTTGGGCCCGGTATTGAGCCCTATCTCGATGAGGTGGAACGCGCAATTTCGTCTTCCACCAGCGGCAAGGTCTCCGGCATGATGATTGAGACCGTGCAAGGCTATGGCGGCATCGTGCCCATGCCGAAAGGCTACATCTCCGGGGCATTTGAGCGGGTGCGCGCCGCCGGCGGCCTGGGCATCATCGATGAAGTGCAATCAGGCGTGGGCCGCACCGGAACCAGCTTTTGGGCCTTTGAGGATCATGATGTGGTGCCCGACATCGTGATTATGGCCAAGGGCATTGGCAACGGCATTCCGCTGGGGGCCGTGGTGGCCAAGCGCGAGATCGCAGAGCCCATGGCCGAGAAGTTTCTGTTTCACACCTATGGCGCCAACCCGGTGGCCACGGCGGCAGGCCGCGCGGTTCTGAAGGCCATAGAAGATGATGGGCTTCAAGAGAATGCCCGCAAAGTGGGCGCTGCGTTAAAGGCAAGGCTTACCGATTTGCAGCAGAAATATGAGGTTATCGGCGATGTGCGCGGCGAGGGCCTGATGATGGCCATTGAAATGGTGAAGGACCGGCGCACCAAGGAGCCCGATCCGGAGACCACTGCTGCAGTGTTTGAAGAAACCCGCAAACACGGGCTCATCGCTTCAAAGTCCGGTCCTCACCGCAGCGTCATCCGTATGTGCCCGCCGCTTTGCCTCTCGATGGACGACGTGGACAAGGTGGCCGAGGGCTTCGATGCCAGCTTTGCAGCGGTCTAGGGCGTATGACCGGATTCCAACTTAACGAGCGACTGGAGGCGGACAGTCACGCGGTTTGCGCGCTGGAGCTCTGCGATGTTCGCCTGATGAACGACAATCGCTATTGCTGGCTTCTGCTGGTGCCAAGAAGGGCTGGTTTGAGTGAGTGGCATGAGCTTGCCGCAGAAGATGCTGCCCAGCTTTCAGCTGAGATCAGCCGCGCCAGCGGCGCTTTGAAGACCATAACCGGAGCAGACAAGATCAACGTGGCGGCGATCGGCAATATGGTGCGCCAAATGCATGTGCATGTGGTGGCGCGTCATGAAGGCGATGAGACCTGGCCGGGCACAGTGTGGAACAGCGGCGCAGCGATCCCTCATGAGGCTGAAGCGTTGCAGGCAGTGCGCAAAAAAATAAGCCAGGAGCTGGCTCCTGGCGTTTGAAGTTCTTCTCACCCGTGATCCCTGCGAAGGCAGGGATCCAGGGCCGTTGGCTCATGAGCCTGCCGCCCCTGGGTCCCGGACATTTTGCTGGTGCAAAATTCCGGGATGACGCCTTGTAGGGAGGGCGCGCTACTGGGCGGCAGGCTGCGGGGCGTCCTCATCCGGAGTGTCCGGAGTGTCGGCCTGTGCCTTGCGATCCGCCATAAAGCTATCAAACTCTTCCTTGTCACGAGCTTGGCGCAGGCGTTCCAGATAGTCCTGAAACTGCTGCTGTTCTTCCTCAAGGCGCTGCATGGTTTGCTCGCGATATTCATCGAAAGCTGCGTTGCCTGTGGGGGTGAGCCCGTGTTTGCGGTGTTTGCGGTTTGAACAACGCGACACAGAACCTGCGTTGTTTCCACCGTAGTTGTACCAGCGGCCAGGGCCAGCTTTAGCTTTTGACCAAGATCCCATTCGTCCACTCCATATTGTGTATCCCAAAACGGCCAGACCAACCGGCCAGAAAATGATGAAGCTGAGAACCATGAGGGTAATCCATCCGGCCTTCCCATATTCATCCACGCGTTGTGCGAGTTCCATCTTTTTCCTCATGTAAATGTTATTTACATTTACATATCTGGCCTCAAGGCCGCCCACTGTCAAGGGTTAGACGTGGGGAAACTAGAAAATTCTTCGCTTACAAGAACAAATTTAGGCCGGCCGCTTAATGCCGAGCCCTTCCAGATACACAAGAACGCCGGCTTCCAGCAGGTCTTCGGGAGGCATGGGAAGGGGGCGGCGGGCTTCGTCACCGCGCCCAAAAAGCGAGGCAATTCCGTGGCTTAGGCTCCAGATATGAAGCGCAACCATCCGTGCAGGCGGCTTTCCCAGCGCAGGCAGGTCGGCCACCAGAGCCTCGCAGGCCTCCACAAGCACATTGAACGTCTTGTCGGCGGATTGGGCGAACTCCAAGCTGAGATTTGGCGGCAATCCCGCCTCAAACATGGCGGAATAATAGGCTGGTTCCTTGCGCGCGAACTCCAAATAGGCGCGCCCGATGAGCTGTGTGGCAGTGAACGGGTCCGGCTTGCCCTCGTTCCAGGCCATCTCCAGCTTTGCGGCAAACGCTTCAAATCCGCGGCTTGCCACATCGGCAATCAACTCGTCGCGGTCTTTGAAGTGCCTGTATGGCGCGCCCGGGCTGACACCCGCCCAGCGCGCCGCTTCGGCAAACGTGAAGCCGGCGGCGCCCTTCTTGGAAATCAGGTCGAGCGCGGCCTCCACCAAGGTTTCCCTCAGGTTTCCGTGATGATAGCCGCGCTTTTCACCGTCGCGCTTGCGTTTGTTCCAACTCATGTAAACGGTGTTTACATGATCGCCCGGCCAAGTGCAGCAGTATTATTGTATATGGTTCACGCCCAGGGATCGTAGGATCCAAAGCTCCACACATGGCCTTCAAGATCCCGGCAAGTGTAGAGGCGCCCGCCATAGTCCTGGTCTTCGGGCTCCGCGGTGATCTTGGCCCTCGCAGCCCGGGCACAACCAGATGCCGTTCAAAATCGAATGCGCTGCAAAGCCATTCAATGGCGCCTGGAGCATCCGCATAACGCACGGCGGGGGTGAGTGTGGAGTTTAGAGACATCAAATTGATCCTCCGTCAGTTTGCCAATGCGGCCTGCAGGACTTGGCCAAGATCGCACGAGGCATAATGTTCGATCCAAACGGGCGTTTTGCCTTTCAGCCGCGCACCGACGCCGACGAACGCCCAATCGAGCGCCTTGCAGGCAATTTGGTCCCATTCTCCATCGCCAATGTAAACGGTTGGGGCGCCGGGGTCTGGTAACCTTTCAAGGCAGGTGCGCATGATCACGGTGCGCTCTGCATGATCATCCGACGAGGCGAGGATCCAGCTAGAGGGATCAAACCCTGCAGCACCAAGTTTCGCACGTGCAGTGTGGGACCAGCCTCCCGTTGCCACGCCCACCGCCACATTCGGGCGTTGGTGCAGACCGTTGATTGCTGCCTCTGCTCCTTGCACAGCGGCACATGGCTGATCGCTCAGTGCCGTGGTCACGAGTTGGCCGAAACGCTCGCGGACCGCATTTTCCATACGGCCGTCCGGGCTTATGGCATTGTCTTGGAAAACTTCCGCCAGAATGCCCGCATCGGTCACGTGTGTGTATTCGGCCCAATCCTCTCGAAACCTCGTCTGGCCAAGGATCTCGTCCACTGCCTGGCAAAAAAGCGTTGTGTCGAGCGCATAACTGTCAACCAGCGTGCCGTCCACATCGAAGATAACATTGATCATCAGGCAGTCCCTTGAGCGGCGGGAAACGTGAAGGTGGACCGGCAGAGCCGTTCAACCTGACCTGAAACATATCTTCGTACTGGTTTGTACAGCAAGCCCGCATTCAGTGCTCAATGGTGCGCACCGGGCTCAGCCAAACGGACCCTTCAACCCGAGCCGGTCCATCATCACCGCATACTTGTTGGAACACCGGATCAGGTCGGCACCATAGCGCTCAATCAGCTCAGCACGCCGGGCCGGCTCGTCGATGGCATTGATCGAACCCCATATGGCGGCCATTTCTTCTGCCAGGTGGCGCAGCTCAGCTGACGTTTCCGGGCTATCGGCGGCTGATGCCAGCCCTTGGCCAGTCACTTTGCCAACGCCGGCGACGGTTTTTGCCCCGCCGCTGGTGTATCCGTCAGGCAGATCGCCTTTGAGATTTGTGACGCGCTTGAACTGAATGGCATCGAAGATCTGATCTACAGCCTGCTTTGCGCCCTCAACCCGCGACAGATGCTCGGTGTCAGCGGCCGCATGGGGCAGCAATTCCAGCTTACCACGGTGACGTTTCTCAACATCCAGATAGGGCACCATGGGACCGGAGAGCGTGCCGGTTTCTGAACATTTGAACAGATCGGCATCAATTCCGGCATAGCGCACCTTGCCGCTTTCAAGCGCCTTGTTCAGGGCTTCGCAGCACACCACTTCGCCGCGGTCGTAGTTTACCACCACGGCGCCGTCGTTGAGGTTGTTCAGCACAGCTTCGTTGACCATGTCTGCATTGGCAAAGCGGCCCGTCTCCGGCGACACAGGGCCAAGGCCGGTGTGGGGGCTGATGAAGTCAGCGCCCTTTGCAGCCTCTTCGGCCGTCTCGGCAAAGTCGAAACCTTCTGACAAGATCCAGTCTTTGTGCGCGGGCCGTGCATGCACCGCCACGCTCATGCCGAAGGCCTGGGCGAGCTTGGCAACTTCGCGGCCGATATTGCCATAGCCGAGCACGGCCATGCGCTTGCCTTCAAGCTTCTCGGTTGGAAAGTCACGCAACTGCTTGCCGGTATCGAAGTCTCCGGCCACGACCATGTCATGCATCTGGTCCACGGGCAGGTCCGGTGTGCGTTTCAGCAGGGCCTTCATGGTCATTTGCGCGGTGGCGCGGCTGTTGAAGCTCGGCGTGTTCATGAGCGGTGCAGAACCGCCGTCGCCATTGCCGCCGCCCCAGGTGGCTGAACCCATGTTGCCGGTGCCGGCGCCAATGCGCACGCCGCCTTCGGCAAACTGCGAAGCTTCCGGGAAGAAGGTCGCCGCTGTGATCAGTGCATCGAACTGACCCTGATCGGTGAGGGGCAGGATTTCGATCTCGGTGCTGAGGTCGGGTTGATAGAAGAAGTGGATCTTGCCTTCTTCCAGATCCGCGCCATTTAAACCGCCGTCGTGGAACACGCCGCCTTTGGCCTCCACATAGGCTTTGACCTCGCTATGGTCTGGTTGGCCAGAACTGTCGAACTTCAAACCGATCAGGTCAGCCACCAGCACCTTGTAGGCACGGTTCGGGTCGTCCTGGCGCTGGGCCTCACCAGCGGAGGCGGATGCAGCAAAAGTCTCGCCTTGTTCAGCAAGAAGCTCCTCAAGAACCACGATCTTAGCGCGGAGATAGGCATATTCCAGATTTTCCAGAAGCGCCGTGATGTCGCTATGCGGGCGGATGCCGCCGATCCAGGCGCGGTAGTCGCCGGGTGTTCCCGGGAACGCGTTCACATAGCGGGCAACATCCAGGCCCGCCTCGCGCTCGCCGTTCGGATGGGTCAGGCCTTCATAGGCCAGGATTTGTTTAGAGCGGGCAATCATGCGGGCATGCAGGTCAGGATCGGTGACATCAGGATCAGTCACGCGCAAAAGGGTCACAGCTGCACCTCGGCGTTCTTCATTTGCCACGCCCAATTCAAACAGGGGGTGAGCGGCAACCCAATCGTTGATGGCCTTGCGGTTGGTCACTGAGCGCGCGTTGAGCTCGGTCACCGTGCCCACGATCTTCTCAGAGCGTTGCAGACCGAACGTGGTCTCTGCGAACGCCAAGGTGGAGTAGGTGTTGATGATGCCGCCGAGCATCTTGTTTTCCGCCGGGTCATAGATCGGGCCAAGAGCAGTGGACTTCTCGCCGCTGAGCGGCCGCTTGGGATCAGCCGGAACAACGATCTTCAGCTGGCGCGGGATGGCCCAGGCTGGGTTCTTCTGGTTCGCTTCGATGAGCTCTAACGCTTCCGGTGTGAAGGAGGCCACCAGATAGCCCGAAATGCCGCCAATGGCCTTCTGGAAGGGCATGAACATGCAGCATTTGGACATGAAGTCGCTGACCACCGATTCTGGCCAGGGCATAGCCCCCAACATGGACGTGGCATCAATCACCGCGTGGTGGTTGGCCGGGTCCCGGTCGATCCATTCCAGAAGATTAGAGATGTCGCCGTTGGTGTAGGTGGTCGCACCAGTGGTTTCGTGGCCGACGCCCACAAACAGCTTGATGCCCATGGCTTGCAGCTCATCGGCGGAGGGAATTGCGCCCTCATCATCACTGAAATGCAGCCGAGCCTCATCGCCGTTCTGCGAGAAGCGGTGCATTTCGATCATCTGCGCACCCCAGGACTGGCGGAAGAAGCCGCCGGTCATGGCCGCATCGGATTCCGGGCGCGGTGTGTCCACAAATATGTGCTGATCTGGACTGTTGGCGTTCATCATGTGCATGATGCAGACTGTGAACCCGCTGTGTCCGCCGCCCAGGCCAACCGCCATCTTGTTCTTCTTGGGAAGACCGAAGTAGCGGTGGATCTCGCCCATCATGTCGAGCAGAATTTTGTCGGCCGGATAGCCGCGGTGCATGCTGCGGCCGATTTCCGATGCAGTGAAGGCACCGATCGGATTGTTGTTGTCATCCACCTTGGGATAATTGGCTTCCAGCCAGGCTTCGAACTCAAAGCGCATGCGCCGGCTGTCGACTTCATCCGAGGTCAGGTCGGTAATCGGGCCTACGCCGAAAAACTGGTTGATGGTGCGCGTCGGCGGTCCGCCGGCGGTTGCCTGCAGTGATGCGTCGCGCTGTGCCTTGAGGTCTTCGATCATCGCCATGTTCATCCTCCACATGTCCGCTAAAGCGGCTCTACACGCGACCACTTCTGGTTCTGATCCGGGTGGTCTGCGGCCAAATTTTTGTAAACGCGTTCCCGCTTGGTCCTCACGCGCCGCCGCAAGATATTCTGACCTTAGGTGAAGTGGGATCACGTAAGCGTCATCCTAAGGCGTGGAAACGCCACCCATTGGCCGGAACAGCGCGAAATGCCCCGGTAGTAGGCGTTTTGAACACGCCGCAAGGCCCCCTCGTGGTTTTCGTTTGACAAGAGCCCTCAAGAAGGCGTTCTGACGTGCTGCGAATTCAGAGTGCGAGCATCGGACAAAACCGCGATGGAACAGCTCCCAGTTTTCTACAATCTCAAGGGCCGCAAGGTGGTCATCACAGGCGGCGGCACAGTTGCCGCCCGGCGTACGGAAATCTCGTTGCGCTCCGGCGGGCAGGTGACCGTGTTCGCGGAAACCTTGGGTGATGAATTCATCGAGCTTCAGGGGAGAGCAGATTTTGCTCACGAGGCAAGACCGGCTGAGTTGGACGACGTGACAGATGCAGCCATGGCCTTCGGTGCCAGCGAGGATGAGGCCATCGACGGCGCGCTGTATGAACTCACTCGGGCTGCTGGCGTTCCTGCAAACATCGCTGACGTTCCCGAGCAGTGCGACTTCATCATGGCGTCGATCGTCGATCGTTCGCCTTTGGTTATTGCGGTTTCCTCCAGTGGAACCGCGCCCATCCTGGCGCGCATGATCCGTGCCCGATTGGAGACCATGCTGCCCGCCAGCTATGGGCGTCTGGCTGAGTTTGCCGGCCAGTTTCGCGATCTGGTCTCCGAAAAACTGGAAAGCGGAGTGGGGCGCCGCAAGTTTTGGGAGCGAGCGATCTACGGGCCGACCGCAGACCTGGTTTTGGCGGGTGACGAGGAGCGCGCTGAAGAACAGCTTAGATCCGAGTTAGACGCCGTTCTCAAAGAAGAGCAAGGCCAACCGATGGGCCAAGTGTTCCTGGTTGGGGCGGGGCCTGGTGATCCCGACCTTCTGACGTTCCGGGCATTGCGCTTGATGCAGCTGGCAGATGTGGTCGTCCATGACCGGTTGATCGGGGAAGGGGTGCTCAATCTGGTGCGCCGGGATGCAGAGCGCGTCTATGTAGGCAAACGCCCCCGAGACCACACCTTGCCGCAAGAGGAGATCAGCCAGCTTTTGGTGCGCCTGGCCAAAGAAGGAAAACGGGTACTTCGGCTCAAGGGCGGCGATCCGTTCATTTTCGGGCGCGGCGGCGAAGAGATCGAAACCCTGGCGGCTGAAGGCGTGCCCTTCCAAGTGGTGCCCGGCATCACTGCGGCTTCAGGCTGTGCTTCCTATGCCGGCATTCCGTTGACCCACAGAGATCATGCCCAATCTTGCGTCTTCGTCACCGCACACGGGCGTGACGGCGTGATTGATCTTGATTGGAAGTCACTGCTGAGACCGCGTCAAACCGTGGCGATCTACATGGGGCTCACCTCGCTGGACCGGGTGGCAGGAGAATTTATCGCCCGCGGCGCTGATGCCAGCCTGCCTGCCGCGGTTATCGACAATGGGACCCGCGTCAACCAGCAGGTTGTGGCAGGTACCCTAGGCACAATCGCCAGTGACGCCGCCGCCGCAGAGCTTAAAGGCCCGGCGCTCGTGGTCATCGGCTCGGTGGTTAGCTTGCACGAGAAACTGCAATGGTTTGAGGGTGAACGATCAGCCCCAAACCTTGCAGAGCGTTCTATCTCCACCGAACTTCTCATCTAATTCACCAACACGTTAAGGGTGCGAGATTGAAGTGCGAACCCATTTCGATTATATTAGGAAAGGCGAATATATTTGGCTGCTTGCGATGAGCGCCAAGAAGCACAACTGAGACAGAGAGACCGGTTTCCATGATCTCTAACGTGAAAGCGTTCTTCGATTCAGGCACGAACACAATCAGTTACGTGGTGTCCGACCCCGAAACCAACAAATGTGCGATTATCGACACGGTGCTGGACTACGACATGTCCGCAGGGCGCATCAGTAATGATTCAGCCGATGAGATTATCGCCTATGTCGGGTCGCAGGGGTTGGAAGCTGAATGGGTTATCGAAACCCATGTCCATGCCGATCACCTGTCAGCTGCGCCGTATATCAAGGAGAAACTTGGCGGAAAGTTGGGAATTGGCAAGAACATCACCGTGGTTCAGGAGGTCTTCGGCAAGGTGTTCAACGCCGGCACGGCCTTTGAGCGTGATGGCAGCCAGTTCGACGCTCTATTCGAGGATGGCGACACCTTCACGGTGGGCAACATGAAGGCTTCGGTCATTCATACCCCTGGGCACACTCCGGCCTGTCTGACATATCTGATCGAAGATGCCACCTTCACCGGTGACACGATCTTTATGCCCGATTTCGGCAGTGCGCGCTGTGATTTCCCCGGCGGCAGTGCCGAAGAGCTCTACAATTCAGTACAGCGGATCTTCGAGCTTCCTGATGATACGGCGATTTTCGTGTGCCACGACTACAAAGCGCCTGGCCGTGATGAGTTTGCCTGGCAAACCACCGTGGGCGAGCAGAAAAAGAAGAACATCCACGTGGGCGGCGGTGTTCCAGTCGAAGAGTTCGTTAAGATGCGCGAAGAGCGTGATGCGAAATTGGGGATGCCCAAGCTGATCCTGCCTTCAATCCAGGTCAACATGCGCGGCGGCCGCCTGCCACCGGCTGAAGATGATGGAAATCAATACCTTAAACTTCCCGTGAACCGGCTTTGAGATCGGGCGATTAAGCTTGCATCTTGCCTGCGGACCGGCCACCTCTGATTAAACAGGACTGGCAGCGCCCATGGAGCCCGGCATCGAAAATGAAAGTATCATACGGCTGAGCGTCTTTGCCGGCGTGTTCGCTTTGATGGCGGTGTTGGAAATGTCCATGCCGCGCAAGGAACGCACCGAACCCGTGCCACGGCGCTGGTTCACCAATATTGGCATCGTGGTGGTCGATACGCTCACTTTGCGCCTTCTGTTTCCAATCTTAGCGGTGGGCATGGCCGGTATTGCCACGGCCAAAGGGTGGGGTTTTTTTGCCTTCGTGGATTTGCCGTTCTGGGTTGAGGTGGCGGTCTCAGCCCTCTTGCTGGATATGGCGATTTACGGTCAGCATGTTGCCTCTCACAAGGTGCCCATGCTGTGGCTAGTGCACAGGATGCATCACGCTGACCGCGACATTGACGTGACCACCGGCGCGCGGTTCCATCCCGTCGAGATCGTTCTTTCCATGCTCTACAAGTTTGCCGTGATCATCTTGCTGGGTGCACCAGCGCTGGCGGTGTTCATCTTCGAGGTATTGTTGAACGGCTCGGCCATGTTCAATCACGCCAACTGGCGCATACCATTGTGGCTCGACAAAATCGTGCGAACAGTATTCGTGACGCCGGATATGCACCGGGTGCATCATTCCATCCACCAGCGCGAGACCGACAGCAACTACGGCTTTAATCTTTCTGTCTGGGACCGCATGTTCGGCACCTACATTGACCAGCCGCAGGATGGACATGACGCCATGACGATCGGCCTGCAGCCCTATCAGGACAGCAAGCCTTCAAACATTCTGTGGTGTCTTCTGCTGCCCTTTAAAGGGAAATAGCCTCAAAATTTGGGATTTTCATATGTCCTCAGATATTTGGTCAAATATCAAAGAATATCGTTTCGCGGTCGCCTTGCAGGTGAATCTCGAAGGTGTAGGTATTGCCTTGCCTTGGCGCAATCAGGGTTGGCACGCGCACCTTGTGTTCCACGCGGCCCAAGATTGGATCTTTGCCATTTGCCTCTTCTTCATCACCAAAATACATCCGCGTGTTGAGCCCGAGATTGATGCCTCGTGCAACGATGTAGAAGGATATATGCGCTGCCTGCAGGCGACCATCACCGAAGGGAACCCGGCCTGGTTTGATGGTTTCAAAGCTGAACACACCGGTGCCAAGGTCAGTTGGTTGGCGGCCCCATCCTGTGAAGTTTGGATCGGCCGAGCCTCTCAGCTCTGAAGGACTGTTGTAGAGGCCGCCTGCGTCCGCCTGCCAGATTTCCAAAAGGGCATCCTTGAGCGGCGTAGCGGTCCCATCAAACACATGGCCTGTGATTGTAATGCGTTCACCTTTCGTCTTGTCGTTGACCATGGAGTGCCCCAAATCTTCGGGGAAAACGCCTGTCATGCCGAGGAAGTTTGGCGTGCATCCGATATGCACATAGGGTCCGGCCGTTTGTGCTGCGGATTCCTTCAACCGATTGAGTGACTGCGCCATCTCAGTTGCCCTCCAGCTTGTTCTCAAACAGGCTTGAGCGGCGCCCGCGCAAAACAATGTCAAACTTATAGGCCCGCGCATCCATTGGCACCGTGTTCGCCATGTCGAGCGGGGCCACAAGTTGCTCAATCGCGCGCTCGTCTGAAATTGCGTTGACGATCGGGCAGAGCGGGATCAAGGGATCGCCTTCAAAATACATCTGGGTGATCAGGCGTTGGGCAAATCCAGCGCCGAACAGCGAGAAATGAATATGAGCCGGCCGCCAGTCGTTGACCCCGTTGGGCCAAGGGTAGGGTCCAGGTTTTACCGTGCGGAATTCATAGGCGCCGTCCTGGTTGGTGATGGTGCGTCCGCAGCCGCCGAAATTTGGATCGAGCGGGGCTACGTAGCCCTCGTTCTTGTGGCGGTAACGCCCACCGGCATTCGCCTGCCAAACCTCGATCAGTGCGCCTGGTACGCCGCGGCCGCGCTCGTCCAGAACGCGGCCATGCACAATAATGCGCTCACCAATCGCGCTCTCTCCCGGGCTTGCGAAATTACGGATCAGATCATGGTCCAGCTCGCCGAGAATGTTGTGGCCGAACACAGGGCCAGTAATCTCCGAGATCGTGTTTGGAAAGGAAATCAACGCTTTTTGCGGAGAACGCACCACGCTGGTTTTGTAATCAGGCGTGAAGGCCTTCGGGTGCCAGCTGCGGTCGCGCGGAAAAAAGCTGCCCGTTTCCGGATCCTGATTGCTCATGTAGTTCTCCGCTCCTGCACAGCCACTTGCTTAGGGTAGGGCACTGAGGCCCTGCATTGCAATATAGCTGGAGCAGTTTCGGACAGCTTGCGCCACTCGTCTTGAAACCTGATTTGGGCCTGGTTACGCCGCTTCCAATCTTCGGCCGAGCGTACGTGCCAGCCCAGCCTTCAAGTTGCTTCGCGCCCGAAATCCTAAAACAGATTCTGCCCGCGAAGGATCGCCAATGAGAACAGGCGGTTCGCCGCGGCGCCGATCGAGATCGCCAAAACCTAGGAGGTATGGCTCGCCTCCTAGGATCTCGCAGGCGGTTTCAGCAAATGTTCGTACGCTGTTTGCCCAGCCCGTGCAGATGTTAAAGACGTTTGGCTGCCCGAATTTCCTGACGGCAAGTGCCGCTGCGACAAGCGCCTTGCATACATCATCAACGTGAATGAAGTCGCGAATCTGGTCGCCATCACACAAAGGCACCCTGCGTCCTTCGGTTAATGCCGCAGCAAGCGTTGGCAAGAAGCGGTCGGCGCTCTCTCCAGGGCCGAACACATTGAACAGACGCAAATGCATGTACGGTACATGGTGGGCAACCGCACTGGCTGAAGCTGTCAGCCAGCCCGCCGCTTTGGAAGCGCCGTAAAGGGAGGTGGCCTCAAGTGGGCTGGTTTCGTCGAGTGCCCGGCCGTGCCTGGGCAGTGCATATTCATAACTGCTGCCCACACTTATCAAAGCCGCGCCGCACCTCTGGGCGAGTAAAACCATCGTGTAGGGCATAACGGTGTTCGCCGCCAGCATGCTGGCAACATCGTTTTGCCCCTGGTCCGCACCATAGGCTGCCAGGTGAAATACCGTCTCGTATTCGCGTCCGTCCATTGCGGCCACGAGGCCGGCCAGGCTCCAATCGCGAACAACGATTTGCGTAACCTGTACCGGCAGCGCAGCTGGTGACGGGACGAGGGCGAAAATTTTGCGCCCCGGGTTATGAGTAAGCAGATGCTGGCATAAGCCACGGCCAATAAAACTGCTCGCACCAGTTATGAGAAAGGGACCTTCCTTCATGCTTTCAATCTTTCGCGGCAAGTCTTCATTTGAACTGTGCGGAGCTGAAGTAAGCGGGTTGAAGCCTTCGCCGAAACACATGCATCGGTGGCGGGCCCATCAAGAACCGCGAGTTGGCCGAACCGCATGGTGCAGGAAAACTCGCGCATGAACTCATAAGCCCCCAGTGACAATGTGGGATCAGTTTATGTGCGCGACCATTTAAATAGAGTTAGCAAAAATCCCAGATTTCTGCGGTTTTTATATCCAATTTTGGACAGTTTGGGGCGCGAAAACACCAAAATCAAACTTTTGGTGTCTCCCCCGTTTCTTCATTGCCTGACGGTTTGCTATAAGCCAACAATGTGCCGCATGACATTGATTCTCTCCCTCATCAGACCGGTCCTCGCCTCACTGGCGATTGTTTGTCTGATGGCCGTCTCCGCCTCTGGGCAAACCCAAACCGCTGAAGAGAAAACAGCTGAGGAAAACGCGGTTCGCTCCTCCCTGCAGGCCATCACCAGCATCCTTGAGGCGCAGAGCGCCAAGCGGGACGCTGCCAAGGAACTGCGTAGGCAGATCGACAAGGCACAAACTGACGTTGACAAGAAGGACCTCGGTGAGAAGCTGAAGGAGGTCAACGCAGAGCTGGCAAAGTTTGATGATCAGATTGTCAGTCTCGCCACAGGTGTGTCTGCGGGCGATTTCAAACCTGCCAATGAGAAGTTTGAGCTGCAGGAAGAGCTCCAGCAGCTGATCCGCCCGTTCGTGTGGATTCTAAAATCTGCCACGGAAAACGCCCGCCAGATCGAGCATTTGAAGAGATCTTTGCTTGCTGCGAAACGGCAAGAAAAAACCGCTGGTGACGCGATCTCGCACATTCAGCCGATGATTGAACGAGCGCCGAAAGATGGCGCGGTGGGGGAGCGTTTGCAGTCAATACTGCAAAATTGGGAACAGCGCAGAATTGCTGCAAAAGATCGTGGAACAACAGCGCAGCAGCAATTGCAGGCGCGGCTGTCGGAACGGGTGGATGCACGCGACACGGCCAATCGTGCGTTCTCCTCGTTTTTCAGCAATCGTGGCCGAAATCTCTCCTACGGTATTCTGACCTTTGCCGTGGTCATCCTGGTCATGCGTCTTTTGCGGCGCCTCATTCTCCATCTGATCGGTGTGCCTCGCAACAGGAGTTTCCCCGTCCGGTTAGGCTCGCTCATCTACGACATCGCAACGGCGGCAACTGCGTTTGCCACCGCCATTGCCATCTTCAACTATTACAATGACTGGCTGCTAACCGGGTTCATGTTGATCCTGTTCATTGCCATCGGCTGGTTCATTCTGAAATCGCTGCCGGCCTTCTTTGAGCAGATCACATTGCTGCTCAACCTTGGGGCTGTGCAGGAAGGTGAGCGCGTGGTCTTCAACGGCATTCCCTGGCGGGTGAACAAGCTTGATCTGTACTCCTCCTTGGAAAACCCTTCGTTGAGAGGGGGACTGTTCACTGTTCCTGTTCGCGAATTGAGAGGTCAGCATTCCAGGCCCATGGATGAGAAGGAACATTGGTTCCCGAGCGAGGAAGGCGACTGGGTGGTGCTTGAAAATGGCCTGTGGGCCGAAGTGATCCTGCAAAGCCCCGAAGCGGTGCACTTGCGCGAGGAGGGCGGCAGTGTCTCGCACTTCACCACACAGGCTTTCCTGGAACAGAACCCTAAGAATGTCTCGCGTGGTTATAGATCAACCATCGAATTCGGAATTGACTATTCCCACCAAACCGCAGCGGCGTCTGGTGAAATCTCCAAGATTATGCGTGATTATGTGGACCGTGAAATCCGCGAATTGGTTGATTCAGACAAATTGCTTGCAACGTTCGTTACCCTTTTTAGGGCGGGTTCTTCGTCTTTGGACTATGAAATTGAGGTGGACGTGGCCCCAGGCACCGGCCATCTTTACGATCCGATCATGCACGCGATGGCGAGGATTGCCGTGGAATGCTGCACGGAGAACGGTTGGACGATCCCATTCCCGCAACTCACCGTACATCGGCAGTGAAGCGATGTGACCGATAAGTTTCTGAAATATTGATGTTTTTTTGGGATTGTTAGTTGATGGTTGGTCGGAGTGGCAGGATTTGAACCTGCGACCCCCTCGTCCCGAACGAGGTGCGCTACCAGGCTGCGCCACACTCCGCCAAAGCCGATGGGTTATAACGCTGCGTCCTCTCGCCCGCAAGCGGTGAAAAGTGCAAATTCGACGATTGAAGTGTAACGCATGAACGACTATGTTCCGCCGCGACTCACGGAGTTATCTCAAATTCCTTGGTGTTGGTCTGTCGTGTTGGATCGGACCAAATAGATGGATTGGATGGTGGGGCGTGGCCAAGTGGTAAGGCAGCGGCTTTTGGTGTCGCCATTCGCAGGTTCGAATCCTGCCGCCCCAGCCAATCCAGATTTCCAACGTGCCGATCAACACCGGCCCCCTAACCAGTGCTTCTTGGTGTCACCATCAAATCCATAGACGAACGCTACCTCATCGTTCTGGGCGCCTGCCTTACTCAGTTCTTCGTAATCGGGTTGTTGTTCTCCTACGGCCTGTTCTTCAAGTCGTTTGAGCTGGAATACGGCTGGTCGCGCACTTTGCTGTCCAGCTGCGTTTCGCTGGCATTTCTTGTCATGGGTATCCTGGCGTTCGTTGGAGGACGCCTGAACGACCGCTACGGACCACGCATGGTGCTGAGCGTGGCCGGCACGTTGTGTGGCGTCGGCTATGTGCTGCTCTCTCAGGTAACCCAGCCCTGGCAACTGTTTGTTCTGTTCGGCATGTTCATTGGGGTGGGCATGGCGACCCATGACGTGGTTACACTCTCCACGATTGCGCGCTGGTTCCATCAGCGCCGCGGCATGATGACCGGTGTGGTGAAAACGGGCACGGCGGCGGGCCAGATTGCGGTACCGCCTTCAGCGGCCGTCTTGATAGCGTACTTTGGGTGGCGTCCTGCCTTGATCATCTTAGGGTGTGTTGCAGTTGTCATGTTGCTGATTGCAGCGTCCCTAATGAAGAGCCCGCCGGCTGATCACGATTCAATCTCGAACACCGCCTCGTCTGGGATGACTTTTGATGAAGCACGGCGGACGTCTCTTCTGTGGATGTTCTGCGCCATACAGTTTTGCTTCTTTCCCACCCTTTCAACCGTTCCTCTTCACATCGTGGTGCATGGAATGGATCTGGGCATGACGCCGGCCTTGGCGGCCATCTTGCTGTCGGTCATTGGGGCTTCCAGCGTGGTGGGCCGCTTGACGTTTGGAACTCTTGCCGATCGAATTGGCGGTAAACGTGCTTTGTTGTCTTGTTTCGTTCCTCTTCTTGTCAGCCTTTTGGCCTTCCTGCTGATCAACATCCCTTGGGTGTTGTTTGGCGCGGTGGCGCTTTATGGGTTTGCTCATGGGGGGCTGTTTACGGCTGTCTCGCCAACCGTAGCGGAGTATTTCGGTCTCAAGGCCCATGGGGCAATCTTTGGGCTCATTCTGCTCTTTGGAACCATCGGTGGCGCTCTAGGTCCGATTTTGGCAGGTTGGGCGTTTGACCAAACGGCGAGCTACTCCATTGCCTTTTCCTCCCTTGCCGCACTTTTGTGTTTTGGGCTCGTGCTTGTCCTGCGCCTGCCGCCTAGTCCGGTTCAAAACCCGCCCGGTTGACTCTGCGTCCTCATCCGCCCACATCCGTCCGTGGGACACCTCTTCCCAACGAGGGTTGAAGGGCTTCACTGATCTTTCCTTTTCTTTCTGTGGGTTGTGTGCGTTGGCAATTCGTGCTGTGCCAGTTTTGTGTCAATAATCTTAGCGGTGATGGTCGGATCGGTCATTGCATGTCCATAGGTCTTGACCACCTGTGCAACGTCCTTCCAGCCGCCCAGCTTGGCAATCGTGACCACATCCACGCCCTTGTGGAGAAGGGTGGTGGCAAATCCATGCCGGCAACAGTGGAACGCCAGATACTTGATGCCTGCTCGCTTGGTCTCATTGTGCCATGGCTCACGTGCGGTATTCCGTGCAGAGTAGCCGAACACTCTCTCAAGCCAAGCTGCTCTTCGGACCGAGACCGCACCTGGCAGCACCTTCAGCCGCGGTCATCGCCCGCATTCGCGGTGGCGCCTGGGAAGGTCAGCTTAGGCCCCGAATGCGGACTCTCTATCTGAGAGGTTAGAGCGTCGCAAAAGTGCCACTTGCAGAACTTTCGGGGCATACGCCCTTAAGGCGACTTGGCGTCAATTTCCGTCCCATTTGCGGTCTAAGTTTCGCATGTGATGACGCAGCGTCCCAAAAATATCGCTCACTGTCCGGGATCAACGCCTAGGGAACAGATTGCGGCATTTGCATAAGCGAGTGTTTTTGGCTCATCGTCACCGATCAGGAGTGAACGATGAGACGGATATCACAACGACATCAAGGCGCCGCAGAGCGCACTGTAAAGGACATACGGCGCAAGACTCGGAGGCGGTATTCTTCGGATGACAGGATAGGGGTTGTGCGGGCCGGGTTGCGGGGCGATGATAGCAGTGCGGAGCTCTGCCGAGAGGAGGCGATCTCCCAGGGTCTGTCCTACAGCTGGTCGAAGGAGTTCGTG
>JAAEUE010000398.1 GCA_024227565.1 Alphaproteobacteria bacterium | reverse complement strand
GCTTCCGACATCATCGCAGGTGCGATCGTCGGGCCGGCTTCGTTGCAGGGTGAGCTGATGGACTTGCATTGTGGGGCTTTGATGCTCACCGGTCCGACCATGGATCCGCGCATGGCCTATGAGATCAGCGCACGCTTGCCCCACCTGGGTTTGCGCATTGCGGAACACTCCCGGCGCGCCCAATTCTTTGCCGAGAAGATGGCCGAGCGCAACCTGCGCGTGATCTACCCGGGCCTTCCCGGCCACCCCGATCACGAGTTGCTCAAGAGCCTCATGAATCCGGGTTATGGTTTCGGCGGCATCCTGTGCTTGGACCTGGGCAATGCGGAACGTGCCGAGGAATTCATGAACAGCCTACAGAACGAGGATCACTTCGGGCTGTTGGCGGTGAGCTTGGGTTACCACGACACCTTGATGACGCGTCCGGCGGCTTCGACCTCCAGCGAGATGTCCGATGAGGCACTGGCTGAAGCTGGCATTTTGCCCGGCTTGGTGCGCATGTCG
>JAAEUE010000397.1 GCA_024227565.1 Alphaproteobacteria bacterium | reverse complement strand
TGGCGCATCGTACCGCGCTGGCTCGCCAGGCGTGTGAGCGATTTACGTTTCACGACGGTCGCGGGCGAGCGCAAATCAGTGGGTGTCTTCGTGCATTGCGGGAACTGGAGAGCGCGGACCACTTTACCCTGCCCAAGGCCTGCACAAAACCGGGCGCCGGCGGCATCCGGCGATTGTCGGCAGCGGTCGCATCGGCCCGTGATGTCCCTGAGCGGGCCGGCGATGTCCGGGATCTGTGCCTGGTACTGGTCACTACCGACGAGCACATGCGCATATGGAACGAATTGATGCTGCGAGAACATCCGCAGGGAGCCGGGCCGTTGGTCGGTGCACAGCTGCGTTAGCTCATTGGTTCAGCCCACGGATGGCTTGGCGGATTCGGGTTCTCAGCCGCAGCGTTGCAATTGCGTGATCGCGAGGCCTGGCTGGGCTGGGATGTCCCAAACCGGCGCCGGCATCTGCATCGGGTGGTGAACCTGAGCCGGTTTCTGCTACGCGAGCGCGGCTGCCATAATCTGGCCTCCCGGGTCTTGGGGCAGGTGTTGAGGCGCTTGGCGGATGATTTTGTCGCCAAGTACGGGTATCGTCCATGGTTGGTTGAGAGTTTTGTCGATAGCGAGGCCTATGCCGGCACCTGTTATCGGGCATCGAACTGGATTTTAGTGGGACAAACGCAGGGCCGTGGTCGGCAGGACCGGTCCCGCAGGAGCAACAAGCGTGTCAAGGCAATTTACCTGTATCCGCTGGTTCAAGACTGGCGCACTCGCCTGGGAGTGGCGCCAGCGCCGGCGCCAAAGTCGCTGGCGGTGGGTGAGGGTCTGGACAGTGTCAATTGGGTCGAACAGGAGTTTGGCGATGCCCCCTTGGGAGATCGACGTTTGAGTCAACGTTTGGTAGACAGTGCGCGGCGTCAGGCCGCACAGCCGGGCCGCGCGTTCACGGGGGTTGCCAAGGGCGACTGGCCGGCGACCAAGGGTTATTACCGGCTGATTGATCAGCCGATCGAGTCGGCGGTGACGATGGCGGCTATTCTCCAGCCGCATCAGGCGCGCACCCAGCAGCGCATGCGAGGCGAATCCCGCGTCCTGTGTATTCAGGATGGCACCACGCTGGACTATACGGGACTGGAACACTGCGTAGGACTGGGCGCAACCGGGCGCAATCAGACCGGGGCGCAAAGCCGAGGTTTACTGCTGCATTCGACCCTGGCGATCAATGGTGAGGGTATCCCGCTGGGGATTGTGGACGCCCGCTGCCGGACACTCGATTTCGAGGCGGAGAAGACCACACCCCAGACCCCGATCGAAGCGAAGAAGACCTTTGACTGGGTCGCCGGATTGCGCGCCTGTGTGGCACTGGCCGAGCAGATGCCGCAGACCCGGATCACTAGCGTGATGGATCGCGAGGCCGACTTTTTCGAGTTGATGGATGAGCAGCGTAACAACCCCTGTGTAGACGTGTTGATGCGGGCACAGTACAACCGGAGTCTGGGTGGGGGGCGCAAATTATTCGATCACTTACGCGCCAGCGAGGTTCGTGGCGAGCTGCAATTGACGGTCAAACGACGCAGTGCCCGCGGCAAGCGCAGCAAGCAGAAAGCCCAACCGGGGCGCATCCAGCGCGAAGCCACCTTGACGCTGCACTATGAACCCGTGGCAATTCCGCCCCAGACGTATCACCGGGACAAGGCCCCGGTACACCTGTGGGCGGTGCACGGCGTGGAGCAGGCGCCGCCAGAGGGCGTTGAACCCATTGAATGGTTCCTGCTCACCAGCCGCGAGATCAGCAGTGTGGCCGATGCGCAGCAGTGCTTACAAGACTACGCGCTGCGCTGGCGCATCGAGGACTGGCATCGTGTTCTGAAGAGTGGTTGCAAGATAGAAGAGCTGGCCCACCAACGGGCCGAGCGGCTGGAGCGCGCCCTGGCCATCAACCTGGTGATTGCCTGGCACATCATGGTGATGACCCTGCTGGGGCGGGAAATCCCCGAATTGCCAGCCGAGGTGCTGTTTTCTGATCTGGAGATTGAGGTGCTCCAGGCCTACTCCAAGGCGAACCGCCTCAAACCGCCAACCAACCTGGGTGAAACGGTCCGGTTGGTTGCCCGGCTCGGTGGCTACTTGGGGCGTAAGCACGATCCGCCGCCGGGACATCAGCTAATGTGGTACGGCTATCGAGAATTAACCAGCATGTGCACCGGCTATGCATTACGCCCACCATAGAACTTCCCCCGCCATACTTGTGGGTAATGGGCAGGGCTAGGCCGACTGCGGAAACGGATTGAAAAATGCAGATGAGCGTGGACTGATCCACGGACAGGTGCCCCGCATTAGAAAAGGTGGCGCCCTGCCCTCAGGTAATGTGTTGAATTTTTT
>JAAEUE010000396.1 GCA_024227565.1 Alphaproteobacteria bacterium | reverse complement strand
GTTTCTTGACCGGGTGGAAAAACGCTTTGGCGCGCGCCCGGCGGAGTGGCATTCGGGCGTGACCATGACCGAGCGCCGCCGTTGCTGGCGCATGGTCGCCGAGGGCAAGGCGCAATTGGTGGTGGGCGCGAGATCCGCCCTTTATCTGCCGTTTCAGCATCTGGGGCTGGTGGTGGTGGATGAGGAGCACGACAGTTCCTACAAGCAGGAAGACGGGGTCTTGTATAACGCGCGGGATATGGCGGTGCTCAGGGCTTCTATCTGCGGCGCTTTGGTGGTGCTTGCCTCGGCCACGCCGAGCTTGGAAAGCTGGGCCAATGCGGATGCCGGGAAATACCGGAGGTTTGATCTCGAACAGCGCTTCGGGGCGGCGGAACTGCCGGATATGCGGGCGATTGATCTGCGCGAGGATGCTCTGGAAACCGGGCGGTGGGTGTCGCCCCGGCTGGCCAAAGAAGTCCAGGACCGGCTCGATCGGAGTGAACAGTCGCTGTTGTTTCTGAACCGGCGCGGCTATGCGCCGCTGACCATATGCCGGGCTTGCGGGCACCAGATCGGCTGTGATCACTGTGATGCGCGGATGGTGGAACACCGGTTTCAGGCACGGTTGATGTGCCACCAGTGCGGCGAGACCAAACCGCTGCCAGCGATATGCCCGAACTGTGAGGTTGAGGGGCGGCTGGCCGCCGTGGGGCCGGGGGTAGAGCGGCTGGCGGAGGAAACGACAGCGCGGTTTCCAGACGCGCGGATCGCGGTGTTGTCGTCCGACATGTCAATGACCGCCCGGGCATTGAAAGAGCGGATCACCACAATTGCCGGGGGCGAGGCGGATATCATCATCGGCACCCAGCTGGTGGCCAAGGGGCACAACTTTCCGCTGCTGACCTGTGTGGGGGTGATTGACGCGGACCTTGGCTTGCAGGGCGGCGATCTGAGGGCGGCGGAGCGGACCTTTCAACTGATCCGGCAGGTGGCGGGCCGGGCTGGCCGGGCGGATAAATCAGGCGTGGCCTTTCTGCAGACGCATCAGCCGGACCATCCGGTCATTCAGGCGATCCTGTCGGGCCAGGAGGAGGATTTCTGGCAGGCGGAGGCAGCGCAAAGGCTGGCCGCTGGCGTGCCGCCTTACGGTCGGCTGGCCGGGGTGGTGCTGTCCGGGCCGGACTTAAGCGTGGTGTTTGACGTGGCCAACTACATGGTGCGCAATGCCGAACCGCTGCGCCGCATGGGGGCTGAGGTGTTCGGGCCCGCACCTGCCCCGATAGCGCGGATCAGGGGGCGGCACCGGGTACGGATACTGGTGAAGGCGGCCAAGGGCGCTGCGATCCAGCCAGCGCTGGCAGAATGGCGTGGGGCAGTGAGGCTGCCGAGCAACATGCGGGTCAGCATCGATATCGATCCGCAGACGTTCTATTGAGGGTGTGAGTGCCGGTAAACTCCCCTCTCATCCCCGCGAAAGCGGGGACCTCCCTCGAACTCGTAAAACGCTGCCCAGGGTCGCCGTTTTCACGGGGATGACAGGGGAAAATGGCATACCGATTCGGCCATTTCCAGACCCCGCTTTGTTAAAACCGTGAACTTACCCGCGGATTGATATAGACAAAACGTCAGGCGCATGAGGATGCGCCTGACACTGAAAAGAAGGGGCAGAACAGAATGACATATGACAGGGAATTGATTTCAAACGGCAATCCGATGGAGAAGATCGTTGGGTTCAGCCGCGCTGTCCGGGTTGGGCCGTACATTTCGGTTGGCGGTACGGCGCCGGTGGGAGAAGATGGCAAGACGGTTGGGGTCGGGGATGTTGCAGCGCAGACCAGACAGTGTATCGAGATTATCAAAGCGGCGCTGGAGCAGGCCGGGTCTGGTCTGCACGACGTGGTGCGGACCCGGGTCATTCTGACGAATATCGACGACTGGAAAGCGGCGATTGACGTCCGCAAGGAGTATTTCCGAGACGTGCGGCCGGTTGATACCATCATGGCGGTCGACAGGTTTGTGAACCCGGAATGGTTGGTGGAGATTGAGGCGGATGCGGTGATCGCAGCCACCCCGTAGGCCGGGCTTCAGCCTGGCAGTGTTGTTGAAGGTATTGCCGGGCTGAAGTCCGACTTACGCATGATCTGCGAAATGACAGCAGAAGCACCCGGCGACCGCTTCATTCCGGTGCCAGGGTTTCGCTTTCTTCATACTTCGGTGGTTTAAAAAGGACGGGCCCGCCAATATGGTTCGTGCCAGACAGGGCTGTTGACCCTGCACCTTCGATCTTCGGGTGTTCGGCGGTTCCTTTTGGGGAACCGGTAACCACTTTTGACGTCGGGAAGGGTTTTACACCCGATAGGTTGAGATGAGGTTATGGCTGCGTGCGCTGGTTGCAGTGCAACGCAACACAGTGCTGGTAAATCGGCCTCTTGGCGGCTATTAGCGCTGCGGAACACTGCATCAGGACCGCGCTATGACCAGCCGCATCACGCCGCAACCCGGTATCATGGACATTGAGCTTTACGTGGGCGGCAAGGCCCATGTGGAAGGCGTGTCCAATACTGTGAAGCTGAGTTCGAATGAAAATCCGCACGGGGCCAGCGAAGCGGCAAAGCAGGCGTTTCGGGCAGTAGCCGGGAATATTCATTTTTATCCGTCTTCGGACCACTCAGAACTGCGCGAGGCGATTGCGCAGGTGCATGGTGTTGATGCGGAGCGGGTGATCTGCGGCAACGGCTCGGATGAGATCATCGCCTTTCTGTGCCAGGCTTACGCCGGGCCGGGGGATGAGGTGCTGTTTACCGAGCACGGGTTTTCCATGTACCGCAATTGTGCGCAAGGGGCTGGGGCGACACCGGTCGAGGCTCCGGAAACCAAGCGGCACACGGATGTAGATGCGCTTCTGGCGGCAGCGACTGAAAACACCAGGCTGGTGTTTGTGGCCAATCCGAACAACCCAACGGGGACGATGGTTTCTGAACAAGAAATCGCGCGGCTTGCAGAGGGTCTGCCTGAGCAGGCGTTGCTGGTGCTGGACGGGGCTTATGCCGAGTTTGTGGAAGGGTTTGACGGCCACGCGGCGCTGGTGGAAGAGCGCGAAAATCTGTTCATGACCCGGACCTTTTCCAAGATTTACGGGCTTGGTGGCTTACGGATTGGCTGGGGCTTCGGGCCGCAGGAGATTGTCGATACACTGCATCGCCTGCGCGGGCCCTTCAACGTCAACGCAGGTGCCGTGGCGGCCGCACAGGCGGCGGTTCTGGACGTGAATTACACAGCCAAGTGTCGGGCAGAAAACGCAAAATGGCGCGACTGGCTGGCCGGGGCACTGGCAGAAATTGGAATTCCGTCGGACCCAAGT
>JAAEUE010000395.1 GCA_024227565.1 Alphaproteobacteria bacterium | reverse complement strand
CAAGCCTTGGGCGAGTATGTATGGCGCCGGATCGAAGGCGGCACGATTGCCTCATTACACGCCTTGCAACAGCGCTTCGACCCGCAGGTCCAAGAGCGAGTTTCGGGATTGGCGCCCGAGGCCTTATCGCTTCCCCAGGTCCAGCAACACCCGCTGTCGATCTACACCGATCTGTTACCGGAGGTGTGCTGAGATGCCCCATATCGCCACTTTACCCCTGCTTCTGAAACAGCTGCGCCTCTCCACCATGCTGCGCCATTGGGAAAGCCTGTTGCAACAAAGCGAACAAAAGGGCTGGAACAACGCCCAGTACCTGACGGCCTTGTGTGAGCAAGAGCTTGCCGAGCGCTACCGCCGGCGCATCGAGCGCCACACCAAAGAGTCCCAGCTGCCCCCCGGCAAGACCCTGGCCAGCTTCGACTTCTCGCAAATGCCTACCGCCCAAGCCGGGCAATTCGAGGCACTTGCCCGCACCGCCGAGTGGACGCATCAGGCACGTAACCTCATCCTGTTCGGTGCCAGCGGGGTGGGAAAGAGCCATTTGGCGGCCGCCATCGGTTACGGGCTGATCGAGCAGGGCGTGCGTGTGCGTTACGTGGCGAGCACGGCACTGGTCCAACAGCTTCAGCTGGCCCGCCAACAGTTGCGCCTGGAAGACGCTCTGGCAAAACTTGATAAGTACCGGGTACTGATCCTTGATGACATCGCCTATGTCAAAAAGAGCGAGCACGAGACCCAGGTCCTGTTCGAACTCATTGCCCATCGCTACGAAACCGGGTCGATGATTATCACCTCCAACCGACCCTTTGCCGAGTGGGATCTCATCTTCCCCGACCAGATGATGACGGTGGCGGCCGTCGACCGACTGATCCACCACGCGACCATTATGGAGATCACCGGTGACAGTTATCGACGCAAAGAAGCGCTTCGGCAGCGGGCGGAAACGGCGACGACAACTACCCAGAACCGCGCGACAATTATCGTGGAGTCAACATCAATGCCGCCCCGGCCTGACGTACCGGGAACTGTCGAGCAAGCGCATCCGCCGGCAAACTCGCCGTGAACGCGGGTAATTGTCGCTACCGCAAACGGTGGCCGCGCGCGACAACTACGGCCACTTCGCCATCGGCGGCGCCACCCCTTCAAGGTGTATTTGAAGCGAGCTCGCCCCTAGGTCAATGGAAGCGGACTCCGTGTGGACAAAGCGTGAATGTCGCTACGCGAACGTGTGGCCAAGTTATGGACAACTCGCCTACCGCCCGTAGAGTGGTTGCGCGCGCAGCTCCGAGTTGACCACAACTTGGCCACACTCATTCACCCTTTGCCCACACTCCGCCGCGAAAGGTGAGTGGGAACGGTAAAACGCCTGCGGCGCAACTACTACTATTTTTTAAAAAAAGAGGAGGAAAATCCATCTCAATTTAGGTCAATTATGGTCTTGGCAATGGGGGGTGCCCTAGAAAATGCAATAGGCGAAAACTAGAACCCTTCACCCGCCAAGATAATTGACGCCGACCCGACAGAATAGTTGACATCGGACACGGCCCCCATTCAGATGTGCGATGCGCTCTCGCGCAACTATCCCCGGGAGCTCGAAACGATGCTGGCCAACTGCCTCAGCCACGGCCGGCGCCGATTCGTGGATGTGGTGGAGAACTTCCCCGAAGAAGTGCGTTACGTACT
>JAAEUE010000394.1 GCA_024227565.1 Alphaproteobacteria bacterium | reverse complement strand
CGATCCACAGACGGTTGCACGACGCCACCTTGTCGTCACGCCCTACGAAGCGGACGGTGAGAACAAGATGGTCCCCGAGTTTCCGGATACCTGTCCACTCGGGATAAAGGACGGTCGGCCTTGCCGGTTGTTTCTCGATCACCGGCGATCACGCAAGACCGGACCCTGTTTTCCCTTGACTGTCTTGCGCTGTCGCACGCACGAGACCGCCTTCACGCTCTATCCGCCAGGCCACACACCCTGGGGCCGCGAGAAATGGGCGCCTGTGGCGCCAGATGGTGCTGCGCTGAGCTGCGAAGACGGCGCTTTGCGCTTCCAGGACACCTATTTCGAGGCCGCGTTGGTTGCGGCGCAGTGTATCGTCTGGCCGCGGGAAAAGGAATTCGCCGAGGATTTTCATAAACCGAGTTTTATCACCCAGCAATGCCGTGTGGATCGGGCGCTCAGGCTGCTGGGTCTCAAAGGGGATCCTGGGTGGCGCGAGGCCTTTGCCCAGACGCTGTCCATCCCGGGCCAGAAACTACATGAGGCCGCGCAGGCCGTTATTAAGTGGCCATCCGATCCGAGTGCCCTGGGTCGAGCCGTGCGTGACGTACTGGACGACATCCCATGCTTCCTCGGCGGCTTGTTCGAACGTCTTGCGGCCTGTGGCGCGGCCGTGGGCTTGTGGCCGGGGCTTCATGTATGGCGGCCGTCTCTGCGCCAATTACAACCCATGACGTTTTCCCATGCGAGAACGGATGCCAAAACGATGCCTCCCTGAGGAGAGCATTCATCCACGTTTTCAATTTTTGGGAACAAGCGCGGTCTGCGTAGAGTGTCATCTTCCACAACCCAGGCAGAGATGACACATGAAAGACGATTTACTCAAGCCGCCCAATCCCAAGATGCTGTTCCGCCATACGCTTCTTTCACAGGTGCTCAACCGTGTGTATCGGGGACAGGCACGCCCCGATGCCATCGAAGCGGTGGCCGGTCAGCGGCATGTGGACTTCGATGGGAAGGAATGCTCGGTCAGTGCGCGCACCCTCTACCGCTGGCTTGCGGCCTACGAGCAGGGGGGGTCCCAGGCCCTCGCGCCCAGCGAGCGCAGTGGCGGACCCATGGCCCTGTCGGAGAGCTTGCTCGACTACTTCAAGGCCGAGAAGCTGGCCGATGCCCGCACCTCGATCCCGGAGCTGATCCGGCGGGCCCGGGTTACGGGGCGCATCAAGCCGAGCGAACAGGTCAGCCGCGCCACCCTGTGGCGCGCGTTGCGGCGTCTGGAGGTACCGACAGGGCGCATCAAGACACCCAAGGTCCGGGACTGCCGACGGTTCGCTTATGCCCATCGGATGGAGATGGTGCTGTGCGATGGCAAGCACTTTCGCGCCGGGGTTGGCCGCCTCAAACGTGTCGCCCTGTTTTTT
>JAAEUE010000393.1 GCA_024227565.1 Alphaproteobacteria bacterium | reverse complement strand
GTGGTGCTGGGCCGTCTGGTGCCGGATGCGGTGCAGGGTGTGCTGAACGCGGATGCCTTCCACTTCGGGTCTGAGGCGACCACCGCCGAGCAGCAATTCCTTTATGACGGGCGCACGCTCAGTTATGACGCCGATGGCTCCGGCAGCGGCGCGGCGCAGGCGATTGCCCAATTCGATGGTAATCCGGTGCTGACGGCAGATGATATCTTCATGGCTCAATTCGCATTTGTTATGCGTGAGCGCCTTTGGTAGAACATATAGTGAACGTAATAAGGTAATGCGCATGGATCATCTTGCTTTCTTGGCTTGGCTAAACGAGATCGACAACCTCTCGCAGGAGCAGCGTGTTGAAGCCGGACGGCTTCTGCGTGGGTCCCCGTCGCTGGAAGGCGTGATCGATCTGCTCGAGGCGAACATTCGTGAGACGCGCGTCTGTCCGCACTGCGCGGCGGGCGGAGCGATCATCAGGGGCCGTGCAAGTGGCCTTGCCAGGTTCTGCTGCAAGAGTTGCGGCAAGACTTTCAACGCACTCACCGGCACCCCACTTGCCCGGCTGCGCCACAAGGAGCGTTGGGCGGAGTTTGCCGCGTCTTTGAGAGACGGCGAAACGGTTAAGGTCTCTGCTGAGCGCTGTGTAGTGGCAGGCAGCACGGCTTTTCGTTGGAGGCATCGTTTTCTCCGGGCCGTAACGGCCGGTGCGATCAAACTGCGCGGTATCGTCGAAGCCGATGAGACTTTCTTCCTAAGTAGCCGAAAGGGTGAGCGGAACCTTGAACGCACAGCCCGCAAACGCGGCGGAAGGGCCTGCAAACGAGGGCTGTCGAATGAGCAGGTTCCCGTGCTGGTCGCAGCCGACCGGTCTGGTTCCACCATTAGCGCCGTCTTGCCGGCAGTGAGTTCCGAGCATCTGCAAAAAGTGCTCATGCAGTTTCTCGACAAGGACGCTCTATTGGTGACCGATGGCTGCACCAGCTACCCGCCTTGCGCTGTGGCATTGGGCATCAGCCATGAAAGCCTGAACCAGACCGCCGGAGAACGTGTCCGCGGAGAATTGCACATTCAAACCGTGAATAGTCGGCACGAACAGCTCAAGACATTCTTGCGCCGCCATCGCGGCATCGCCACCAAGTATCTCGACAGTTACCTTCGGTGGTTCCACCTTGCTGTCCTCCCGAAACACCAAACGCCACGCGCGGTGCTCGCTGCAGCCGCAGGAATCTTGCCGGTAACCCAAAACGCATAACCAACGCGAATTGAGCCTTTGAGAAAGGTACTGTGCAGGCGCAATTGGCGCGTCGGCATGGAATTTCGACGTCTCGGCCTTGGGATTGGCGGGCGCGCTACAAGGCCGGGCTGCGCGGCGGCAGCGCAGAATTTTCTCAAGTTGTGGTGACACAGGAGGCGCCCGATGGCGCAGAAGATCAGGCCAGGTCCGCGGTTGCGGGCCCCGCTCTGGTGGCTGAGGTGGGGCAGCGCTACCGGCTCACGATCCCGGCGGGATTTGGCATGGATGGCGCTGTGCGTCTTTTGCGGGGGCTGGCATGATCGCGTTTGGGGCAGGTGTGACGGTTTGGATTGCGGGTGGCGTGACGGATATGCGGCGTGGGATGAACACTCTGGCGCTGCAGGTTCAGCAGGGTTT
>JAAEUE010000392.1 GCA_024227565.1 Alphaproteobacteria bacterium | reverse complement strand
GCCCGCTTTTAGTGGACGGTTCAAAAAGATCCGACTGACTGCCTTTCGAAGTCATCCGGGCTGATGTTGCCAAGGTAACCATGGCGACGTTTTCGGTTGTAGAACACTTCGATGTACTCGAACAGGTCAGCACGGGCTTGTAACTGAACAAAGCTGTCAAGATCAGCCTTCGTTTGAACGGTGCAAACCTCAATTTTGATCTTGCTGTCTGTCACATGTGCGGGTGTCTCAGGTTGCTTACGGCGTGCTTGTGCGGGAACGGTTGGCCTTCGACCCGTTGATCAACATCGCCTGGCCGGCTTTGATGTTGTAAAGCCGATCGGCAATTCTGGTCCAGGCCGACCGGTGGGTGACGGCGACGATCGTGTATCGATCAGACAATTCCCTGATGTTGGCAACGATCTCTTTTTCGGTTTCTGGATCTAGAGCACTGGTGACTTCGTCAAGGATCAGCAATGTGGGCTCCGCGGCGAGCGCACGGGCAAGGGCGATGCGCTGGCGCTGGCCGCCGGAGAGCTTGGTGCCCATCTCTCCTACCACCGTGTCAAGTCCCTCTGGCAATTCTTTGATGAATGCTGCAGCGCCGGCATTTTCGAGCGCGAGCACAACAGCACCATCGTTGATCGTCTCATCGCCCAGCGTGATATTATCCCGGATCGTGCCATGAAACAGGCTAAGTTCCTGGGGTACATAGCCGATCTTTCGGCGCCAGTCTTTGAGATCGATTTCGGAAATTGGAACATCATCCAACAGTATCGTGCCCTCGTCCGTCCTGTGCAGGCCGATCAAGAGGTCGATCAGCGTGGTCTTCCCGGCGCCAGAGCCACCTTGGAGCACCGTTATCTTCTTTGCGGGGATATCCAGGTCAACATTTGCAACCACTGGATATTCGCCATGAGCGAAACTGACATTCCGGTAGTGGGCGCCTTCTTCGAGCGTAGCATGGCGCGTACCCGGGTTCGTCTCTTCGGCGTTCGCCGTTGACTCAAGCATCTCGTCAAGACGCCAGAAGGCGCTTTCCAGCTGGGCGGCGTCCTGCAAGGTTGCCTGCAGTTTTGAGATGATCGTCGTCACCTGGAAAAAGACGATGCCTGAAACAATGAGCTCCGACAGTGGGATCTGGAGATATTTCGTTGCCGCATAGATGCCTGCCCCAACGAACAGCGCGACGGCAACATCGTGCCCGTAATGCCGCCCGTAGGTAGCGAGGCTCTGGCGCACCAGAGACCTGTGCAAGACCTTTATCTTCCGCCCGAAAAGCTCCAGATAGGGCGCCTGCCGCTCCATAGCCTTCAACGGCTTGATATTGTTCATCGTGTCCGCGACGTAGGTTGTCAGATCCGAAGTGCTGTCGGTCTGTTCGTAGCCCGACTTTCGCGAAACCTTTATCAGCCAGCTGGTTGCCACGATGAGGATGACGCCGACGCCGATGCCCACAAGAGCAAGCTCACGGGAGATCAGGAGGGCTGCGACAACATAGACCCCGGCCTGCACGAAATAGGCAACAAAGCGCGCTGATCTCTGATAGGCACTGCCAGCGCGGGTGGCATCGTTGGAGAGGGCATTGGCGATACGGCCGATACGCTGATCGGCAAAATAACTCCAGCGCGCGTTCAGCAACTGGTTCACCAGCTTGACGCGCATGGCAGAGACGACCTTGGCAATAGCGAAACTGACATAGCCCATCGCGCCGAAAGACAGGACGCCCTTGATAATCATCGTGGTCATCACGAGTGCGATGATCGTCTCAAAGTCGTTATTGAAGCCCAGAACCCCTATCAGCTGATTGATCAGCACGTTGAGCTCAGATGAACCGGCCGTTTCTGGGCCGCCAATATGGTTGAACAGCGGCAGCAGGGCTCCAATTGAAAGGATCTCGAAAACTCCGGCCAATAGCAGGCAGCTCAGGACCAGAAATGGTCTGGTGCCCGCCGCTCCGAAAAATATGCGAAAGATCGATCTCATCCAGTGGCTTTCTGAGGCAATATTAACCGATTCATCGTGATGCCGCGGCTATCTGCTTTAGCATATGGTTCGATCTATGGTGCCGGTTGTAAAAATACGGGCTTGACTGAGTCAAGAGAATAGCCCGAAACACGCCCTCAAAAAAATCCAACTAGGTGCGCTAGGCTAATTGGCATCAACAAATTCACGGGCGCAGGATCGGCTAATGCGCTGCGACATCCACTGTTCGTCTTCAATCAACATGGTGATCTGGAACGCTGTTCACTGCGTCCCGGCAATGTTCACAGTGCCCACGATTGGCAAGCTGTGCTTGATCCGATTATCAAGCGCTGTCGTTGGTCTGGCTTGTGGCGCAGATATCTGCGTGCTGATGCCGCTTTCGCCATCCCCGAGTTGTTCGACTATCTGGAAGCCAATGACTTCGGCTACGCTATCCGGCTGAGAGCCAGCAAAGTTCTGGAGAGGCGCATTGCACATCTACTCCGGCGCAGACCGGGCCGACCATCAAGCCAAGCGGAACGGCACTATGCCAACTTCACTTATCACGCAAAGAGCTGGAGCAAACTCCGTCGGGTTGTGGCCAAGGTGGAATGGTATCCAGGTGAGCTGTTTCCTCGGCTTGGTTTTCTAGTCACGACGCTGACCGTTCCCGACGAACGGATGTTTGAGTTCTACAACCTGCGCGGCATAGCAGAGCAATGGATCAAGGAAGGCAAATACGCACTCAAATGGACACGGTTGTCTTGCAAGAGCTTCAAGGCCAACGAAGTGCGGCTTCAGCTTCATGCACTAGCCTACAATATGGCGAACTTCCTGCGCACATTGGTCTTGCCAACATCCATTGCCGATTGGTCGCTGACGAGTTTGCGGGATCGATCGAATATGCTCGACTGCCCTGCATTCCTTCAGGCGAGGCCTTGGCTTTTGGGCAAAAGTGCGCAACGATCCCGGCATCGAATCCCATCTGGGAGATGTCGGATTTATGTACGGACTTTGGAAGCGGCATCTGTCGGCTAACGCAAAAAACCGTGCCATGGTGTTTTGGTACAATTTCATATCGCGCTTGGACACAGGCGATGATCTTCTGTTCCTGAACCACGGATATGCTCCGGTCGAAGGTGACCCCAAAACCATTGACCTGACGGCGGACGAAGAAAAAGACAGATACTCAATTCAGCTCTATCACCAATTGGCCGACACCGTGGATTGGGCAGGTAAGGTCGCGCTAGAGGTGTCCAGCGGACGCGGGGGTGGAACCGATAGCGTAATGCGCGCATTCCAACCGCGCGCGCTTGTTGGCCTCGATATTGCCAAGGCCTCAACGGATTTCTGCAGCAAGCATTACTCTACGCCAGGGTTAAGCTTTATCACCGGTGACGCTCAGGACATGCCGTTCGAAGATGCTTCGTTCGATATCATCTTCACCGTCGAATCATCACTCAACTATCCTGACTTTGTTGCCTTCCTGGCCGAAACGCTGCGCGTCCTGCGCCCCGGAGGCCACCTCTTGATTACGGACTACCGAAGAGCAAGCAAGGCCGCGCGTGTCGAGGAATCGTTGCACAACTGCGGTCTGGAGGTTCTCAGTTTTGAGCACATTACGCCGCAAATCATACGGGGCCTGGAACTCAGCGAGGACCGCAAGCTTGATGTGATCAATAAGTACGCTCCGCGGATCTTGCGCCCACTGATTGGACGCTTTGCCCGCGTCTCTGGCGAAGAGGTCAGCGAACTAGAACTGTTTTCAACCGGGAAGAAGGTCTATTTTAAATCGGTGTTGAAAAAGCCCGGTTAGCCGTTGGATATTGGTTCAATTGCGCCCAGGGCCGCTGTGATGTGTATAATGGCGATGAACATCGACTGCGCCGTATTACACGTGCGACCAAAATGAATGACCACCAGGAGTAGAGATGAAGCTCACAAGCGACGAGAGGAAGAGGAATATGGGGCTTTGGTCGCGAACACGGCTGGACGTGAGTTGGCGTGATCTATTGGCTGGCGCACTCGCATGTGCTGGAACTCTGAAAAGAGAACCTCTCATCGAGCAGGCCGAATTCTACTGGCCAGGCCATAAATCTCTGATCGGGTTCTCGGTTCGTAGCGGTTTCGATCTGTTGTTGCAGGCGCTGGATCTCAAGCCAGGTGATGAGGTGTTGTTCTCCGCTCTCAACGTGAAGGGGATGATCAACATCGCACGGCGCGCTGAACTTGTGCCAGTACCGCTGGATTTTGATCATTCAAATGTCACGCCTGACATGGCAACCCTAAAACGAGCGATCTCTCCGAGATCGAAGATTCTCGTCATCGCCCACCTGTTCGGATGCAGGTTGGCACTGGATCCATTGATCAAAGCCGCCCACGAGGCAGGCCTGATTGTCGTCGAGGATTGTGCTCAAGCTTTCAATGGGACTGATTACCCTGGCCATCCAGAGGCCGATGTCTCAATGTTCTCATTCGGCCCGCTCAAAACGGCTACGGCGCTGGGCGGCGCGTTGATCAATGTGCGCGACAGTGCGCTGCGCAAAAAGATGCACGGTATTCAGGACCTTTATCCGGTGCAGCCGAACGGCAAGCAGCTCAATCGCATTGTCAAGTTTGCCGGTCTGAAGCTGTTGACGATGCCTTTGATATTTGGACTTATTCAGCGCGGATTTGCCGTCACAGGACGCGACTATGAAGACGCCGTTGCCGACAGCGTTCGTAACGTTGCTGTGCTCAAGAGCGCCAAGAATCTCAGGCTGAAACCCTCGAACGCACTGCTTAGCCTTTTGTGCCGAAGACTGAAAATGTTTGACAGTTCCACACTTGAAAGAAGGGCTCAAGCGGGAAGAGATTTGGCAGAGCTGCTTGGTGATGATGCCGTATTGCCGGGGCAGGCGAACGAGCATCATGACTACTGGGTATTCCCGATTCTGGTCGATGAACCGGCCAGGTTCATTGCGCACCTTCGTGCGCGCGGATTTGATGCCTCTGATTTGCCGCGGTCTCAGGCGGTTGCGGCACCTGACGACCGGCCTGAACTTGAGCCCCTCCGTGCGGCCGAGCTACTGTCCAAACTCATCATCCTGCCTTGTTATGAGCAGCTTCCGGCACCCGAAATGCGGCGTCTGGCAGCAAGTTTTCACACGGCAATGCAGACCCAGGCCATTGGCTCGTCCCCGATGCACGGCACGGCTGGCGGCAAGACCCTTCAGCGCTGGTGGACATGGGAAGGGCTTCGCGCAAAACGCCGACGCTTTGTCAAAAAATCCGGCAAGAGGTTGATCCGCCGATTGAGCGACTTCCTTGCCAGTCAGTCGTTGGTCAGCAACGCGCCGGTCATCGACCAGAAACAGTTTCCGTTCTTGAAGGAGATCCAGGATCAGTGGCAAGACATTCATTCAGAAATGTTGCAGGTTTTGAAACACAAAGAGCACATCCCTGCATTTGAGGAGATCTCGTCAGATCAGAAAAGAATCGCCCAGAATCGCCAATGGCGCACATTCATTCTGTACGGTTTCGGCACCAGATCAGATGCCAATTGTGAGCATGCGCCGGTCACCGCAGGTCTGCTCGAACGTGTGCCGAATATTCAAACGGCCTTGTTCTCAATTCTTGAGCCCGGCTATCGCATACCGGCCCATCGAGGCGTAACCAAGGGCATTCTGCGCTGTCACGTCGGGCTCATTGTACCCGAAGATCGGGGGAACTGCTGGATGCGTGTGGACCAGGAGAAATGTCACTGGGGTTCGGGAGAACTGCTGGTATTCGATGATACCTACGAGCATGAAGTTCGAAACGATACGTCACAGGAAAGGGTAGTGCTGTTGTTCGATTTCGAACGTCCTATGCGATTGGCCGGCCGGCTCGTCAACCGATTGTTCATAAGGTTGCTAAAGCTCACCGCATATTATCAAGAGCCCAAGAAAAATCTGAAATCCTTTGAAGAGCGGTTCGATTCGGCAACGCGCAGGATGGAAAAGCATTTATAATACTGAACGATAACAACTAATTTCATGGACGCACATTGGTATCACATCCATGAACGCACGAAATTTCAGATGTCGATCAAAAATGCTTGTCGCGATGATGGTGTGGAGCGCGCAAGGCGTGAAACAGCATGAGGTGGAGACGGTCATTTGATGATCTATGGCTTGGCTGAGCCGTGGGTCGGCCTATCGATCACAAAACAGATATTAAGGGATTATACGAACTAAAAGCACTATCAGGTGCACTGCAAGGGCCATAGCAGGCCCGGGAGTGCTCCCCATTGCTGGCAAGGAATGTTGTGCCAAAACTCTCCTGAAGTCGTGGCACGGGCTTAATTTGACGGTCTCACAGTGCACATCGCGATTCCAGACACCCGGCGACTAGACCTGCGCAATTCAGTGAACTGAATCCGTGTCGCTGTCCCTCACGGGCTTCCCGTAGGTGCCTTCTATGATCTCATGCAACTCCTGATCTGTAAAACGGTCAAAGCTGCCCGTTTCCGCTTGGGCCATTTCAATCTGCTGCCTGGTCTTGCCGTCCAACCTGTCGGCAACTTCCCGAATGGCACGTATATCTCCCTCAGTGGCCAACGATACGACCTTGTCAGCAATAGCTCTCAGTTTTGTTTTGCCGGGCTCCATTTCCTCAGACGTGGCCAAACGGCAGCCGTGCATGCGACTGCGCCGTGGGGTAGACTGGATTTATCGCTGTCTAGCGAACGTGCGACGCTTCACTTGTGGAAGCGTCGCTCTGCGTTCGGTATCCCGCTTTGCAGTGGCGATACCGCGCTCGAAGCTATAAAGAAGTTCCTTCTTGATCCATGCCACAACGTCGTCACTTTTGACGTCGTTGTGAGCAAGCAGCTCAAGCTGATTGAGGATGTCACCCTCTATTCGCGTCATGTAACTCATAAGCTAATTGAGTGAAGGCTGATAAGGTTCGACCGAACCGCGCGCATTCCTCGCGGGCAGTACTCGACTGCAGACTGACAGAGAGGCTCGCCGGTCAAATTCATGACGCTTTGCGGAACGACTTGACGGGTGAGGGTGGTCAGTACAATGGAGAGACTGTAGCGAGGAAGTATAATAAATTTGCATGCCCTTCGCGTCAGCGTTGGGCATTCCGATGTGTTGAAAGCACCGCGCCCCTCGGGCGGGGTGATCAATGGAATGTCCAACATTGGACATGCATTTTTTGAACAAATTGAACCCCACAGAATGCCGGTCATTCTGTCAGGCGAAACCTAGTCGGAGACGGGTTGAGCCGCATTCAATTTGTTCTTCTTCAGCCCCGTGGCTAAAGCTTGTTTGACCGGCCTCAAGGACGGTCTTTTTTTATGGTCGACGTCGCACACCCCCCCTCTCCCGTATTGTTTTTTGCGCGCCAGCTGCTAGCGCAAAAAATATCTGAGGGGGTCTTTAAAAATCCGGCAGCTGGTGCTGCCGGTGAAATTGTATCAATCCCTCGCACGGGATTGATACCTTTAATCTCACGGCACTCATTGCTAGTGAGATCCTTTAACTCCATCACGTAACGTCGGAGCAGCCACCTTTGTTCAAGGGCCGCACGGGAGCGGTAGCGGACGGAGCACTTGCCAGCAAATGGCGTCGCCCGACCCAACACGCAGAGCCGAGGTGCGTAAAATTCCGTGCGCCTGGTTACAGAGCCGGAATTTAGCAACGAGTGCCGCAGCTCCTCCTTACTGCTTTAGCAATTGTAAGAGGAGGCTGCGTGTTGGGTCGGGCGGAGACCGACGTTACGTGGTGGAGATTTTATTTAGTGTTTGCAACGCATTAGCGTTGTTCCAAACACCATTGGGTATCCAATCAGGTTGGATACCTTGGTGGATACCCCTCCCCTGCCGATACGCCTCAGAATTCTCATACAATCTGTGTTGCAAGTTCGGCAGAATCAGGTCTTTTGGCGCTAGCCAACGACCAAACTGTTACACAGTTTCTTACACATTCAAATTCTTGTGGAATTTTTTTCTTTAAATATCAATAATTTAAATTATTGATCTGTATACTCCTAATCAGCGGGTCCGGGGTTCGAATCCCCGTGCGCCTACCAAGGGTTTCGCCTTGCAGCGTGTCCCCTTGCTCCCGCGCAAATTCAAAGCCCCTCAATCACTGAGATAAACCATCTCCGCCAACACATTCCCGATCTCGTCAAACGCAGTCTGAAGCTCCGTGATCGAATCCGCCTTGTAGGAGAACTTCGCGCCGGACGGGTTGCCCGCATCCTTTGGGCTCGCGCAAGTGTCCAGCCGGTTTATTGTGTCGGCATCATCCAAATCAAAAGCTACCGTCACCACCACAACACCAGCTGTCTTGGCATTGGCGCACAGGTCCTCAAGGTTGGCCTCCCCGTTGGTGTCGTTCAGGGGCCAGGTGGGATCGCTGGTTTCCTCATTGTCCTGGCCATCGCCATTTTCCCGGTAGGCCGGTGCGGTCTGTGCCCCATCGGTCAACAGAACGATGGCTTTCAGTACCCGCTGCTCGGGGTCAGGATGATTGACCTTGTCGTAGGTCACGCCGCCGTCGAACACTGTGTTGGGCGAAATGGTGTGCCAACCGAACTGAAACCCAGACGAAATGTGTGTGCCGCCATTGGGCAGCCACGCGTCCAGATCAGCGTTGAGCTGGGTGGTGTTGCTGGTCAGCGTGCGCAGGGGCAGCATGGCACCACACCTGTCTGTCCGGTCCTTGTTCTCAGGGCCAATGTCGTACCAAAGATCGTCCTGTTGCCAGCGATGGCGTTTGCCATCTTCCGGCTCGGTGTCCAAGGTCGCATTTTCCTTGCGCCCTGAAAGGCAGCTTTCAACCCGGCTTGTCCCGCTGAGCTTGGCATAACTTGGATCGGTCATGTGATTGCGCATCAACTCAGCTTTGACGCCATAGGAGAACGGCACAAGCGAGTACTGAATGTCAGCTGGCACCTCGGCTCCGGCCGTGATGGTACTGATCAAATCCTTTGCCGCATCGCGCATGGTGATGTATTTGGCTACGCCGTTCAGGTCGCCGCCCATCGAGCCGGAGTAATCCAGCACGAGCGAGATCTCCGCCTTGCCAACTTGTGGCACAAGTGCAGTGGCGTTGGTCTTCACTTCCATGTCGTGGTTCGACTGGCTGGCCCCGGGGAGCAAGTTGGCCAATTGCATGAACCATGTTTTGACCGTAACGGTCTCATCTGCCGCCACAACATTGTTATTGATGGATATCAGATCGCTCGGAACGGTCATATTGTACTCGGCAGGGTCGAAATTCGCCTCAAAGAACGCCTTGCCCAAATCTTTGCGTTCTTGCTCATCGACGCTGCGAAGCGAGCCGGCCGCCAACACGGCTGAATCCAACGCCACCTGAAGCTCATGCTTGGCAACCACACCGCGGCCATAGTCCACCGCCACGCCTGCCGCCAAAAGAAAAGGGACAACCGCAAAACCGAAGACCATTGCCGGGTTGCCACCTTCGTCGCGGCGGAATCTCTGGAACGTTTTCATCAGCATGATAGGCCTCTCCGGATACCTCGATGCACAGCGGCACTGCCAGGTGAGCGCGAAACCGCTCATTTTCTTTACAATCAGTAAAGCAATTTATCCGTGCAATTGGGGCAACTACCTGCTCCCAAGGTTTCCGGAAGATTAATTAGATCAGCCAAAATGGGTCATATGGGACAACGTGAACGGAAACGGCGTAGATTTTTGTTGAACCGCCCTCATCGCTCCCTGTAGGTTGCAGTGCAAAATTTGTGCTGCGACGCACAAACAACAGACTTGGAGAGTTTGCACGGGTGCAGAGGCAGACAGGGCGGGTGTTCCAATTTCCTTTTGTCATTCAAGGGCGATTGTCCTAGCGTGAATTTCAAATTCCGGGCTGGCGCGCGCTGGCGCCTCTAAACCTGCAGCTCAAAACAAAAACGATCGTTCAGTCGGAGAATACGCATGACCAAAATCAAGGTAGCCGGGCCCGTTGTGGAGCTCGATGGCGATGAGATGACCCGGATTATCTGGGACTTCATCAAGAAGAAACTCATCTTGGCTTACCTCGATATCGATCTGAAATATTATGATCTGGGGATCGAGGAACGCGACCGTACGGACGACCAGATCACTGTGGACGCGGCCAACGCGATCAAAGAACACGGCTGCGGCGTCAAATGCGCCACCATCACGCCGGACGAGGCACGCGTTGAGGAATTCAACCTCAAGCGCATGTACCGCTCGCCGAACGGCACAATTCGCAACATATTGGGCGGGGTGATCTTCCGCCAGCCGATCATCTGCCAAAATGTTCCGCGCCTGGTGCCGGGCTGGACAAAACCCATTGTTGTGGGCCGTCACGCCTTCGGTGACCAATATAGGGCAACCGACTTTGTGTTCCCTGGCCCTGGCAAGCTCACGATGAAGTTTGAGGGCGACGATGGCGAGGTTATCGAACGCGAAGTGTTCCAGGCGCCCGGCGGCGGCGTGTCCATGGCCATGTACAATCTGGACGATTCCATCCGCGACTTTGCCCGGGCCTCTCTGAATTATGGCCTGTCGCTCGGGTGGCCGGTCTATCTTTCCACCAAGAACACCATCCTCAAGGCCTATGACGGGCGCTTCAAGGACCTATTTGAGGAAATCTACGAGGCTGAGTTCGCCGACAAGTTCAAAGAGGCCGACATCACCTATGAGCACCGCCTGATCGATGACATGGTGGCCTGCGCCTTGAAATGGAATGGCGGCTACGTATGGGCGTGCAAGAACTATGATGGTGATGTGCAGTCCGACACGGTGGCACAGGGCTTTGGCTCTCTGGGTCTGATGACCTCGGTTCTTATGTCGCCGGACGGCAAGACCGTTGAGGCCGAAGCGGCCCACGGCACGGTTACGCGCCACTATCGCCAACACCAGGCTGGTCAGGAAACTTCCACCAACTCTATCGCTTCGATCTTCGCCTGGACCGGCGGGTTGAAGCACCGGGCCAAGCTGGATGACAATGCGCAGTTGCTGAAGTTCGCCAACACGCTTGAGAAGGTTTGCGTGGACACCGTTGAAGCCGGTGACATGACCAAGGACCTCGCCTTGCTGGTGGGCCCTGAGCAGAAGTGGCTGACCACAATTGGGTTCCTGGACAAGATTGATGAGAACCTGAACAAGGCTCTAGGCTGCTAAATCAGCCATACTTAGAGATTTGTTGAATTATCAATCTATCTTGGCCAAACCAAAATCGTCCAAGATCGAATAGATCGCGGGCACCAGCAAAAGCACCAGCACGGTGGTCGCCATGAGGCCAAAGGCCAAGCTGGTGACCAGCGGTATGAGCACTTGAGCCTGAAGGCTGGTTTCCGACAAGAGCGGCAACAGGCCGACGATGGTTGTGAGCGACGTCAGCAGGATGGCCCGGAACCGGGCCTGACTGGCGAGCGGTGCAGCTTCGCCAACCGATTGGGTGTCGCCGTGATAGTGCTTGATGAAGTTGACCAGCAGAATGCTGTCGTTGACCACCACTCCGGCCAACGCCACGAAACCCAGCATGCTGGGCATGGTGAAATCCAGGCCAAGCGCGATGTGGCCGGCAATGGCGCCCACCAGGGCAAACGGGATGATGATCATCACCACCACCGGCTCCACATAGCTGCGGAGCTGAAAGCTCAGGAGCAGATAGACCCCAACGAGGCCGAGAATGAAGCCGCTCAGCATAGATTGCTGGGTGGTTTGCGCCTCCTTGTTCTGGCCCTGCAGGGAGATGGAAACGTCCGGATACTTCTTGGCGAGCTCGGGGAACAATCTGGCGCTGGTGTCGCGCAGGATTTCGTTGGCGTTGGCCACCGTCACATCCACATCGCCCTGAACCGTGACCGTGCGCTGGCCGTTCACCCGGTTGATGCGGGCATACCCGCGGCCGGTTTCAATCTCGGCAATGGCCACCAGCGGGATCTGGCTGCCGTCAGACTGGGTGATCGTGAAATTGTCGATATCGGCCAGGCTGGCCTTGTTGCGGGCATCAATGCGCACGTCGATCTCGTAAGGCTCTGGCCCCCTCTGGATCTCGCTTACGGTTGTGCCGAAGTAGGCCGCTCTAAGCTGGTCTGCAATCTGTCGGGCGTCCACACCGAGTGTGGATGCGCCGTCTTTCAGGCGGATCCTCAGCTCCGGCTTACCGGGCCGCAGGTCATCGGCGAGATTGGATGTGCCGCGATAGCCCTCCAGCCATGACACCAGCTCCAATGCGGCCGACTTCAAGTTCGTCAGATCATTGCCGATCAGACGCACGTCAAAGGCAAGCCCGGCGGGGCCCAGCTGGGATTCGGCAAACTTCACGGTGATCACGTCCGCGAGGTCACCGCTTTCGGCGCGCCACATGGCGATCACATCGTCGATCCGGCTGTTGCGAGACTCAGAATCGAGCAGATCAACCGTGATCGTGGCCACGTGAGGGCCGGATTCGTTTGCGCTTTTGTTCTCGTTGAATTTAGTGGCGACCTTTTCCACCAGCGTCCGCCCGCCTGGCTGGTCCGGCGACAGTTTTTCGTTCACCCGGTCCAGGGCCGAGGTGATCTTGGCGACAACCTGTTCTGTGCGCGCCAAGGGCGTGCCTTGCGGCAACAGAATGCGCGCCTCCATGACGTTGCCATCGAGCTCAGGAAAGGCGGAAAACTTTAACAAACCGCCAGCAATGGCGCTAATGGCAAGCAGCATCACACCAACCGCAATACCCACAGTGAGGTAACGCCAGCGCACAGCGGCGGTCGCAGCAGGTCCCACCCAATTGGTTCGCAGCCAATCCACAATCCGGTCAACTCTGGCCTGCACCACCCCCGGCTCGACATCCGCCTTTTCCAACGCGTGATAGAGGTGATGAGGCAACACCAAAAAGGCCTCCACCAGGGAGATCACCAGAACGAACAGCATCACAATGGGCACCACCTTCAGGATCTGCCCGATATCCCCCTTCAGAAACGCCAGAGAGCCAAAAATGCAGGTGGTGGTGGCAAACGAGGCAAAGACGCTGGGCAACACCTGGCTGGCGCCATTGATGGCCGCCTCAAGGGGCGTTTGTCCTTCATTGCGCTTGGAGGCGACATTCTCCGCGATCACAATGGCATCGTCCATCAGAAGCCCGATGACGATCAGCAAGCCAACCATGGTGAGCATGTTGATGGTATAGCCGGCTGCAACCATCAGAACCGCTGCCCCTAGAAACGAGATCGGCAATCCTGCAGCCACCCAAAAGGCATAACGAAAGCCGAAGAACATCCAGAGCACCAGCAACACCAACACCAGCCCCTGACCGCCGTTCTTCAAAAGCAGGTTGAGCCGGTCACGCACGATGGAAGACACATCATTGGTGACAACCATCTCGATGCCGGCAGGCGTGCGCTGGCGTTCGGCCTCCAAAAAGGCGTTCACTGCGTCAATCACCTTCAGAGTGTCTTCAGTTTCAGTTTTGGTGATGTCCAAAATTGCCGCCGGCTTGCCGTTGAACAGCACCTTGGCCTCGTCCAGATCGAAGCGGTCTGTGATCTTGGCAATGTCGCCGAGCTTTATCTGTCCCCCGCGCTCGCCGGCAACCACCACCACGTCGCGAAAGTCCGCCGGGGTCTTGCGCTCATCGGCAAAGCGGATCAGCACGTCCTGGTCGCGCGTCTGGATGCTGCCGGACGGCAGATCCAGGCTCTGGCGCTGAACCGCCTTGGCCACGTCGGAAATCGCGATACCGTATTGCCGGATCACCGCATCCGACAGCTCAATGCGGATCTGATGGTCCGAGAACCCTTTAACCTCCACCTTCGGAATTCCGCCGAAGCGCAGCATGCGGTCTTTGAGCTCTTCGGCAAAAGCCTTCAGATCAGGCTTGCCCACCGACCCGGTCACGGCCACGGAGGCCACGAAATCTGTCCGGCCGAGCTGTTTGACCACAGGGTCTTCCGCCTGGTCGGGGAATTCGGTTATGGCATCAATCTCCGTGCGCACATCCGTTGTGAAACGATCCAGGTTTGCCCCTTCGACCATCTCCACAGTGGCCCGTGCCAGGCCCTCGCGCGCCTCGCAGCTGATCTCTGAAACATTGTCGATGGCGTCAACCGCATCCTCGATGCGCTGGCAGATGGCTTCTTCCACGTCTTCTGCCCGGGTGCCCGGATTGGCCACCGTAACCTCAACCTTGCTGGGCTGTACTCGCGGAAAGGTCTCCCGCTGCAAGAGCGGCGCAGCAAACAGGCCCGCCACAATGAAGGCCACCATAACGAGGTTTGCGGCGGTGGGATGGTTCGCAAAGTACCGGATCATTTGGCCGCAGACCCGCCCGCTGCATCTTCAGTCAAGCGCGTCAACGCATCATCATCTGGCCGCGGGAGCAGCAGCATACCCGGCACGGCTGGCACCAGATCGGATATGATGATCTGCTCGCCCTTGGCCACACCTTCGGAGATCACGGTAAGATCGCCCTGAATGAGCCCCGAGGTCACCGGGCGGATCTCAAGCCGGTTCTCGCTGTTTGCCACATAAAGAGAACCGCCATGGAGGGCCGAGCGCGGCACTATCAGCTGATCATCGGCGGCACGGGTGCGCACCTCAATCTCAACGAACATGCCCTTGCTCAGCGGCGGCCTTTTGCCCGGTGAGGCCTGCGCATAGGCGCGGTCAACGGCCACGATCACGCCGATTGTTCGGGTTTTGGGGTCAATGGTGTCGCTCACCCGGGCAAAGCGGGCCGGCCACTCCACCTTCGTGTCCCCAACGCGCAGACGAACGGACGCTTCAAAGCCGATCTTTTCGACAATTTTGGCCAGGGATTGCGCCGTTACGCCCAATGCCAAGCCGCCGGGAATGCTTGCCTTGACCATGGCACTGAACTGAGAAATCGGCACCTGAGCCTCAACCTCTGCAACGTCCAGACTATCGGCTGTGACCAGAGTGCCGCCGGTTTGAATATATTGCTTGGCCTCCACATTGACCTCGGAAATCCGGGCCTGGAACGGCAGCACGATCTTTGTGCGGGCAAGATTGAGTTCAGCCGACTTCAACTGTGCCCGATAGACTGAAATCTGCTCGCGCTGCACCGCGCGCTGGGTTGGCAGAAGCCGCAAGGTGTTCTCAAGGTCCTGAACTTTCTTGCGCTGGGCCAGAGTTTCGCGCTGCTCCAGATCCAGGGCAGATTGGGCCACCGTGCCGCGTTTCAGCAGATCCTGTTTCCGCTTCAGCTCTCCTTCACGCAGAACCATCCCGCGTTTTTCGATTTTCAGCAGATCTGCAGTGTTTTCTTCCGTCACCTTAAGCTCGGCAAGCTTGGCTTCCGCCGACCGCATGTTGGCTTTGGCCTGGTTGATAGCCAAATCAAAATCTGCCGGCGAAATCCGAACGATTTCCGTGCCAGCCGGAAGAATCGCACCCTTCTTCAGAGCCGGATGCACATACTCAACCTCACCGCCAACCTGGGCGATGCCGCTCCAGGTCGTGCCTGGGTATATGCTTCCAAAGCCGGTTACACGTGGCACCAAGCGCAGTTCCTGGGCCGGGATGGTGCGCACGACGCGCGCCAACTCCTCGGGCGGCTTGCGCTCCGGCGCCTGCCGGCCGCTGGCCATGTAGTAGAGAACCGCAATGCCAATGAGAATCGGAGGAATAAAAAGGAGTTTCTTCAGCAATGGTCTGGATCCGTCTTGTGAGCGGGCTATTGCCCGGTGGCAGCCAGGGTGTCTTCCTTTAAGCGGTTGCCATGTGTCGTGCAATGCGGCAACTCCGGCAGTTTCGGGGCCGTTGAACCCAACACTTGTGCCCTTGGACGGCCGGCGCCGGTGGATTCCGTCACAAAAGCGTCCTAATCTTTGCCTCCGATTGTACCAAACCAGCTGGAGGCTCCTTTGTGATGCGCGTTTTTCTCTCGATATTCCTGTGTTTGGTGATTTTGGTCCTTGCCGCAAATCCAGGTCAGGCCCAACAAGCCACGCGCAGCATCACAGTGAGTGAAGATAGCGACTATTTTGGATTTGATCTGCGCACGGAGAAAGACATCTCTTTGGATCAGTGCAAGGCAGATTGCCTGGGGAGCCCCGCCTGCCGCGCCTTCACCTATAATCAGTCAGCCCGGTTTTGTTTCCTGAAATCTGACTTCGGCGCCCTCAAGCCGTTTCCCGGGGCAATCGCCGGGCGGGTCGTCACGGAGAACGCCGAACCTGATCTGGGCGTCCCGCCAGCGCTCTCATTTGTCCCGAACTATCTGAAAAACAGAGCCAAGAAGTTCCGCGAAGATCTGGCGGCAAACGGCACATTGCCTACCCATCTTGGTTTCTCAGCACTGGTGAACTCAGCCCGCCAAAACCTCTCATCTCAGCAGATCAAGACGATGATCGCACATTATACGGCGGCTCTGAAGATTGACCCGGAGAATGTGGATGTGTGGCTGGAGCTGTCTGACGCCGCCCGGCTGCAGCGCCTCACCATTCCCTCTCAAAGCTCGCAAATGACACAGCTTGCCACAACCAGCGCCTTGAACGGATACTTGCGGTCGCGTAGCGCAGCGCACCGGGCGGCGGCCCTGGCGCGCGTGGCTAAGGCATTGGCAGCGCAAGGCCAGGTCCGCCCTGCCCTTACCGCCTACAAGCAGAGCTTGGCCCTGAATGATGCACCAGCCGAGCGAGCCGTTTTCACCACGCTTCGGAAAAAATATGGATTTCGTGTCGTCAACCACACGGTGGATTCCGACAGCCGCACACCCCGCATCTGCGTGCAGTTCTCCGAGCCGCTTCAGAAAAAAACCAGCTATGAGAGCTATCTGAGCGTGGATGGCGCCGCGCCGCAGGCTTTGGACGTACAAGGCAAGCAAATCTGCGCTGAGGGTCTTGCCCACGGCAAGCGCTATAGAATCGGCCTGCGCCAGGGTTTGCCCTCAACGGTGGATGAAGCGCTGCTCTCCGACGTTGCCCTTAATGTCTACATCAGAGACCGCAAGCCGGCAGCCCGTTTCAGTGGCAACAGCTTTGTCTTGCCATCATCTGCCCGGCGCGGCATCCCGCTCATCACCATCAACGCAGACAAGGCCGACCTGAAACTCTACCGGATTGGCCAACGGGCCCTGGCGCCACTGATCAACGGCTCGCGGTTCCTCCAGCGCCTCGGCAGCTATGCGGTGAGCGACCTGAAAAGCGATCTGGCCGAAGAGATCTGGAGCGGATCGATCGATGTGCGCCCGGAGCTCAACAAGGAAGTGGTCACCAGCATTCCCATCGATGAGGCCGTCGGCGTGCGCGAGCCTGGCATCTATCTGTTGACCGCAACGCCGCCCGCAGCCCTTCCAGAACAACGCCAGGAGCCAGCCTCACAATGGTTCCTTGTGTCCGACATTGGCCTCACCACATTCGCCGGCGCTTCAAAATTCAACGTTTTCGCCCGCTCACTCGGCTCCGCCCAGCCGATTGCCAACGTGAAACTGACTTTGTTGGCGCGCAACAACCAGGTGCTGGGCACGGCCACCACCGACGACCAAGGCAAGGCAGTTTTCGATGCCGGCCTCACCCGCGGCAAGGACGCGCTCGCCCCTGCCGTTCTCACTGCACTGGGCGCTAAGAAGGATTTTGTGTTCCTCGATATCTCCAAGCCCGGGTTTGACTTCTCCGATCGTGGTGTCGCTGGGCGGACGGTTCCTAAAGGGGTCGACGTCTATGCCTGGACCGAGCGCGGCATCTACCGGGCGGGCGAGACTGTTCATGTGGCCGCTTTGGCCCGGGATGTGTCTGCAAAGGCAGTGGACGACTTGCCGCTCACTTTCGTGTTCAAACGGCCAGACGGTGTGGAAGACCGGCGCATGATTGGCAAGGGCGAGGCGCTTGGCGGCTATGCGGTGCAGCTGGCGCTCACCGACAACGCAAAGCGCGGCACCTGGCAGGTTCAGGTGTTCACCGATCCCAAACAGGCTGCAGTCGCAACCGAACGTTTCTTGGTTGAAGACTTCCTGCCCGAACGTACAGACTTCACCATAACGCCAGCCCAGGGCGTGTTGACCGCGGCTCAACCCGTGCCGGTAACCGTAGAAGGCCGCTATCTTTATGGCGCGCCCGCTGCAGGCCTCACGCTCGAAGGCGAACTGGTGGTGCGCACAACGCGCGAGCGAAAGGGCCACAAAGGCTACCTCTTCGGCCTGGCTTCTGAACAAGGCGGTGCCAAGCAGCAGTTCCCGCTTGAAAACATGGCCACACTTGATGAGGCGGGCGTCTCTGTGTTCGATATCAGCCTGCAGAGCACCCGGGCCACAACACGGCCCCAGAGCGCCGATGTTACCGTGCGCTTGCGCGAAGGCTCCGGCCGCGCGGTGGAGCGCACCCAGGCGATCGCCATCAAAGCGCAAGGCACCATGATCGGTGTTCGGCCCGACTTTGAGGACGGCCAGACCGGTGAAAATTCCGATGCCGGGTTCAGTTTGATCGCGGTTCAGCCAAATGGCAGCACCACTTCTCTGACGGACGTCCGCTGGTCCATGGTTAAGGTGGAGCGCAATTATCAATGGTACCGGAACGGCTCCTACTGGCGCTATGAAGCGATCGATCTGGAGAAGAAGGTTGCCGACGGCGTCATCGACATTGCGGCCGGTTCGCCCGGTCGGATCTCAATGCCCGTCGGGTGGGGGCGCTACCGATTGCAGGTGGAGACCGCCGCAGCCGAAGGGCCTGCCACCAGTGTGGAGTTCAATGCCGGGTGGTTCGTTGAGACCAAATCAACTGAAACTCCGGACGGACTGGAGATTGGACTTGATAAACCTGGCTACGCCGCAGGTGATGTTGCCAAGCTCAAGATTTCACCGCGTTTTGCCGGTGAGTTGCTGATTGCGATCGCATCGGACCGGGTTCATGAGACCCGGGCCGTCTCAGTTCCGGCGGGCGGGGCCACAATCGATATCCCCGTGAAGGCAGACTGGGGAGCCGGCGCCTATGTATTGGCGACCTTGTATCGCCCCGGCGACGCGGGCACCTCCCGCCTGCCGCAACGGGCCATTGGCGTGAAATGGCTCTCGGTTCTGCCCCGCGAGCGGCACCTGAGGGTGTCTTTGAACCCGCCGGCCCAAGCGCTGCCGCGTCAACCTCTCAACATTCCGGTGAAGGTTGCCGGGTTGAAAACTGGCGAAGAGGCCTACGTGACCTTGGCCGCCGTAGATCTGGGTATATTGAACCTCACCAACTATGCCAGCCCAGATCCGGTGAAGCGCTATTTCGGCCAGCGGAAACTGGGGGTCACCATGAGCGATCTCTACGGCAAGCTGATCGACGGCAGCTTGGGCCAAACCGGCCGGCTCCGCACGGGCGGGGATGGTTTTGACGGCATGAACAGCAGCGGAAGCGCGCCCACACAAAAGCTGTTGGCGTTTTTCTCCGGTCCTGTGCGGCTTGATGAGAACGGTGAAGCTGAGGTGTCTTTTGACATCCCCCAATTCAACGGCACTGCCCGGCTCATCGCCGTGGCGTGGAGCACGGAAGGCGTTGGCGCGGCAGAAACCGAGGCGATCATACGCGAGCCCATCGTGGTTTCGGCCAGCCTGCCGAAGTTCATGGCACCCGGTGATTCAGCCCGCCTGCTGCTGGAGATTGCCAACACAGACGCACCGGCCGGCTCCTACGCGCTGAAGATTAAGGGCAGCAATAACCTGGATCTATCCTCCGGCGAGCTCCCTTCCACGGTCGCTCTGGAACCGGACAAGAAGCACACGCTCAGCGTGCCGGTTGCGGCCACGGCCGCAGGTACCGCGTGGGCACGGATCAGGGTGTCTGGCGCCAATGACCTATCGATCGTTCAAGAGATTGCCATGAAGGTGCGGCCCGCTGTGCTGCCTGTAACCCGCAAGCTGCAAGTTGCTTTGGCGGAAGACGGAGGCAAACTCACCGTGGACGCAAACCTGTTGACAGGCAGCCGCATGGACGGCGCGAAAATCAGCATCAGTGTGGCCCGGCCCTCGGCGTTCGACGTGCCGTCGCTGCTGCTGCAGCTTGACCGTTACCCTTATGGCTGCACCGAGCAGATCACCAGCAAGGCCCTGCCTCTGCTTTATGCAGGCGACTTTTCCAGCGGCTTCCCAGGGCTTGAAGTTGAGGCGGTCAAGAAGAAGGTTCAGACAGCCATCAATTCGGTACTGGTCAATCAGTCCAGCGCCGGAGGGTTCAGTTTATGGGGAACGCAAGGCGATGACCTGTGGCTCAGCGCCTATGTCACTGACTTCCTGACCAGAGCAGCAGAGAAGGGCTATGACGTGCCCGCGCAACCTCTGAGCCAGGCCCTCAACGGCCTGCAAAATACCCTGGCCTACTACAACAATCTTGAGGAGAACGACGCAGCGATTGCCTATGCGCTCTATGTGCTTGCACGCAACAAATTGGCATCGGCAGGCGATCTTCGCTATTACGCCGACGCCCAGCTCCAGTCGTTCAGAACGCCGATCGCACGGGCGCAACTGGCTTCGGCCATGGCGCTCTACGGCGACCAGCAACGCGCAGCACAAACCTTTGGCTCCGCGCTGCGATTGGCACAACGGACCAGCACGCGGCAAAGCAAGCTCTACACCTACGGTTCCAAACTGCGCGATGCCTCCGCCATGTTGGCGCTGGCGGTGGAGACCCGCCCGCAACCTGCCGGCGTGCCGGAGATGACGGCCTTGGTGAAATCCCTGCGCCAGGCGGACAAATACACCAGCACGCAGGAGCAGGCGTGGATGCTGCTGGCAGCAAGGGCGGAAGGGGCGGCCAACAAGGCCATCTCACTGAACGTTGATGGTCTGGCCCATGCCGGCGCCTACGCGCGCCGCGTCGAAGGGGCGGACCTGGCGGCTAGGCCCGTGCAGATCACCAACCGCTCCGAAGAGACGCTGGAGGCGACTGTCACCACGCTTGCCGTGCCAACCCAGCCGCCCGCACCGGGTGGGCGCGGCTTCACGATCAGCCGCAGCTATTACCGCCTGGATGGAACCGAGACCAGTGTCGGCGAGGTTAAGCAGAACGAACGCTTCGTTGTGGTGGTCACCGTCAAGCAGTCGGTGGATCTTCCCACACGCTTGATCATCACCGATCTGCTTCCTGCCGGCCTGGAGATCGACAACCCCAGCATTGTCAAAAGTGCCGATCTGGCCAGCTTCAAATGGTTGCCGGAGACCAGCCCGGCCCATATGGAGTTCAGGGATGACCGGTTTGTGGCCGCCTTCGACCGCCGCACCGGCGGCACTTCAGAGTTCACGGTGGCTTACAGCGTTCGAGCGGTGACACCTGGAACGTTCAAACATCCGGCAGCCCATGTGGAGGATATGTATAGACCTGAACTGTCCGCCAGAACGGCAACAGGTTGGATGAGCGTTGTGCAACCTCAATAAGATGGCCATGACCCCCCTCATACGTGCGGGCCTGCTTGCGGGCCTCGGAGGCGTTTTTACGATCACGCTGGGTGTGGTGGGGTTTTTCTGGTTCGATGCCAGCAACCCACCTCCCCTGGCTGAACGCGCAGAGATCTCGCGGGAGGTGGTGGATGCAGACGACAAGCTGCTTCGGGCGTTTGCAACACCGGAGGGCCGCTGGCGCCTTCGCGTCAGACCTGATGAGGTGGACAAAGAGTTTCTCGATCTGCTGATCGCCTATGAGGATCAGCGCTTCTGGCAGCATCCGGGCGTCGACGTCCTCGCCCTGGTGAGAGCAGCAGGTCAGTTGCTGACCAATGGCCGGATCGTTTCAGGCGGGTCCACGATCACCATGCAGTTGGCACGCCTTCTGGAGCCGCGCAAGGAACGCACGCTTGCAGCCAAGGCCCTGCAGATCGTAAGGGCTCTGCAAATCGAACGACGCCTCTCCAAGACGGAAATTTTGCAGCTCTATCTCATGCGCGCACCTTACGGCGGCAATCTGGAAGGGGTTCGCGCCGCCTCGCTGGCCTATTTCGGCAGAGAGCCGAAAGGGCTCACCCTCGCCCAGGCAGCGCTTCTGGTGGCATTGCCGCAATCGCCTGAACGGCGGCGGCCCGACCGGCATGCGGACGCTGCCCAGAAGGCCCGCGATACGGTTTTGCGCCGGGCTGCCCTCAGCGGCGTTATCGCCGCCAGCGAGGTGCGGCGGGCTTCAAGCCGAGCGGTTCCCGCACGCCGGTTTGCTCTGCCTGCCCTGGCACCGCACCTGGCGGAGCGAGCTCTCAAGGCTGATCTGAGCAAGTCCAAGCACCGATTGTCATTGAAACGGGAACTGCAAAGAACACTGGAACAGGTTGCGCGCCAGGCAGTGTTGGAACGCAACGCAAACGTGTCGCTCGCCTTGGTGCTGGCTGATGCAACGGATGGCACAGTGCTGGCCGAAGTGGGGGCACCCGCCTATCTCGACGCAGCCCGCTCCGGCTGGGTTGACATGACAAGGGCCGTTCGCTCCCCCGGATCGGCCCTCAAGCCTTTCATCTACGGGCTGGCTTTCGAGGAAGGACTGGTGAGGCCGGAAACGTTGATAGATGACAGGCCTTCGGATTTTGCCGGCTACAGGCCGCAAAACTTCGACCTCAACTATCAGGGCGAGGTGAGCGTGCGCCGGGCCTTACAGCTTTCCTTGAATGTCCCCGCCATTCATTTGCTTGAGGCTGTTGGACCGCAGCGGCTGTTGTCCCGCTTCCGCCAAGCAGGTGTGGACATGTCCCTGCCAAAGGGCGGAGCGCCCGGTCTGGCTATTGGGCTCGGCGGTGCAGGCATCTCGCTGAGAGGTCTCGTGCAGCTCTATGCAGGACTGGCAAATGGGGGTGAGACTTCAACACTGGTCGCCACGCCGCAACGAGGCACGACCGGCCCACGTCAGGTGCTGAAGCCTGCCGCAGCCTGGCATGTGACCGACATCCTCTCCGGCACTCCGGCGCCGGCCGGGTTTCAGGACGTCCAGATCGCCTACAAAACCGGCACCAGTTATGGCTACCGCGATGCCTGGGCCGTCGGATATGACGGGCGACACGTGCTCGGGGTGTGGGTGGGCCGCCCTGACAACGGACCGGTGCCGGGCCTCACCGGCCGCACAGCGGCAGCGCCCGTGCTGTTTGACGCCTTCAGCCAGTTGGGCCTTGAGGCGGCGGCGTTCAAGCCCGCACCTGCGGGAGCCCTGCGCCTGTCACGCGGAGATCTGCCGCTCACCTTGCAACGCTTTCGCGCACCGCAAACAAGATTCGCCCAAGCCAAGGCACCGGAACTTGCCCCAAAGATCGTCTATCCCCCGAAAGGCGCTCAAGTTGAGCTCGGCAGATCGGCCGACGGCACCTTGATGCCGCTCGCCATGAAGGTCCAGGAAGGCCGCCCGCCATTCCGTTGGCTTGCCAACGGCAAGGTGTTGGCAGACCGCACCCGCAAGCGCATGGCCACATGGAGCCCCAAGGGCGCGGGCTTTTCCACCCTAACGGTTATTGACGCAGTGGGACGGGCGGCCAGCGTAGAGGTTTATTTGGTCTCTGGGCCTTAAGCACTAGAGGGCCAACGAGAATAGCTCTGGACACGGTACTGGCGTCAAACTACGCTTTTGCCCACTAGGTCATGCGCGTTCGGTTCGCTTGATCCAGCAACCGCGGGAAGACCGGGATGAAACACCAGCTCGCCATAGCGGCATGTGCAACTTTGTTGTTGAGCCTTCCTGCCCAAGCGGGAGGAACAGGCCAGTTCGTTCTGCCGCCCTATGCCACCATCCAGAACCAAATCGTCGCAGGCGAGGCCTGGAAGGACTTGCGGGAAATGGTGGCCGGCGATGCCAAATTGCTCGATGGGGAGGAAATTCTCTCGTTCGACGCGCCCGTTCAAGCCTTCGATGCGGCAACAGTGCCATTTAGCATCAGCCAGCGCTCGAACAGCGGCAAACGCATTGCCGAGCTCACCGTGGTGGTGGACGACAACCCGATGCCGATTGCCGCCAAGTTTGAGTTCGGCGCCTTGATGGGCGACATCCATTTGGAATCGCGCGTGCGCTATGATGTGTTCTCCAACATTCGTGCGGTGGCCAAGACGGCATCGGGCGAAACCTACATGGTGGGCCGTTTTGTGAAAGCGGCGGGAGGATGTTCCACGGCCGTGTCCCGCGATCTTAATGTGGCGCTCTCCACCATGGGCCAGATGAAGCTGAAGGAATTCAGGGACCCCAACGCTGTCTCCACCAAGGCTGAAGGCACAGTTCGTGAGGTTCAGCTGATGATCCGGCATCCGAATTTTACCGGCATGCAGGTGAAAACCGGCACGCTGGACTATATCGACCCGCGTTTCTTGGACAAGGTGGTGGTGAAGCTGGGCGACGATGTTCTGTTTCGGATGACGGGCGGCTTTTCGATCAGCGAGAACCCTTCTTTCCGCTTTAAATTCAAAGACAATGGGGCCGGCGCCATCACGGTCTATGCCCGCGACACTGAAGGGGCGGAATTCACCCACACGTTCCCACTGAACTCAGGGGTCTGATCGGGATCCATGTTTGAGCTGCTGGTAACCCTTTGTCTGAGCACAGTTTGCGCAGAACGTGTTCTGCCCGCCGCCATGCCGACCGATAAAGCCCAATGCGAAGCCAGCATGAACGCGCGCTCCACCGGCTGGGTCAAAGCGCACGAAGGCTACCGGGTTAAGGGCCAGCGTTGTGTCGCCATCGAAACCCTGGACGACCGCGCTGCAAAAACCACCGAGACGTCGCCTGGCCATTTCGTTCATGAAGGCCTGGTGGAGCCTGTGGGCCCGAAGAATGCTGGCGACATCGCCAACACCGGCTTCATTGTTGGCGACAAAGCGGTGGCCGTTATTGACGCAGGATCGTCCCGCAAGGTGGCCGAGGCGCTTTATCTTGCCGTGCGCAGCAAAACCCAATTGCCTATCCGCTATCTCTTGCTCACCCACATGCATCCCGATCACACATTGGGCGCAGAGGTCTTCAAGGAGGCCGGTGCAGAAATTGTGGGCTCAGCCGCTCTCCAGCAAGCGATGGCATCGCGGGCCGAGGCCTACACTGCAAACCTGAAGCGCCTGCTCGGCGACGATGCCTTCCATGGCACTAAGATTGTCCTGTCTGACCGAGGTGTCGCAGACAGCGAGACAATCGATCTTGGGCAACGGGAATTGGAGCTGCGGGCGCACCCCACAGCGCATACCAATAACGATCTGACGATCTATGACAAGACGTCCTCCACGGTTTGGATGGGGGATCTGGTGTTCCTGACCCACACACCGGCCTTGGACGGTTCCATCGTGGGGTGGATCAAACTGCTCAGCGAGCTCAGGAAGAACGGCGCAAAGCACATGGTACCCGGCCATGGCCCTGGCCGTGCGGCCTATCCCGATGGAGCCAAGCCAACATTGGGCTATTTGACGAGCCTTGCCCAGCAAACCCGCAAAGCCATCAAGGCCGGGGAGAGCCTGAACACCGCGCTCAAGCATATTGGCCAAGACCTGCGGGGGGACTGGAAAGAGTTTGACGAGTTTAACCCGCGCAATGCCACCAGCGCCTATGTGGAGCTGGAGTGGGAATAGGTTTAGGCGCCCCTGAAATTGGGTTTGCGTTTTTCGTGGAATGCCTCAACACCCTCTTTGAAATCCTCTGAGGTCCGCAATCTGCTGTAGCTGTGGCCTTCCAGCTCTATGGCCGTGGTCAGGAAGGCATCTTCGGTGTCGTTGAGCAGTTTTTTCGCGGTGCGCTGGGCAAGCGGTGCGAATGTTCTGAGCTCGTCCACAAGGGCATCGGTTGAACTCTCCAAATCCTTGTCGGCCACGCACTCGGTTGCCACGCCCCAAGCAAAGGCCTGTTCGCCGCTGATGCGCTTGGACCGCATGACGATGTCCTTGGTGCGGGTTATCCCCACCATCTTTTGCAGCCGCGCTGAGCCTCCAGAGCCTGGGATCTGGCCAAGTCTTTGTTCGGGCAATGAATAGAGCGTGGTTTCTGACGCAATGCGAAAATCGCAAGCCAGGGAAATTTCAAAACCGACACCAAAACAATAGCCCCGGTTTGCAACAATCACCGGCTTGAAGCAACGCGCCGGGGCCGCGATGTTCCAGGCGAGCTTGGAAACCTTTTCCGGCGTGGCCTCAAGGAAACCCCTGATGTTGCCACCGGACGAAAAATGCTCGCCCTCAGACCGCAGCACGATGATGCGAACCTGATCATCCAGATCCAAAGTTTCAAACACCAGACGCAGCTGGTCACGCTGAGGCATTGAAATGACGTTGAGCGGTGGCCGGTCAAGGATGATGTCGGCCCGCTCGCGCGCTGCATCAATTTCGACGCGGAAGCCATCAAGCTCGTTCAGGGGATCGATCAAAGGCGAAGAAAACGAAGGCATGTATAAGTCCTTTTGGTTTGCTCTTTTAGGTTTTTGGCGCTTCGGGCGCATAGTCGCCGGCCACTAGCATGCGGCGCAGAATTTTGCCGACCGGGGATTTGGGAATGGCCGCAACGAAGATGTATTCACGGGGGCGCTTGAAATTGGCAAGCTTGGATTGCTTGCACCAGCCATCCAGTTCGCCGGCGTCCACGTCACTGCCACGCACAAGAAATGCGGTGACCTGCTGGCCCCAGCGCTCGTGAGGCATGCCCACAACGGCAACCTCAGAAACTGCTGGATGCAAGGAAAGACAAGATTCGATTTCAACCGGCAGCACGTTCTCGCCGCCGGTAATGATCATGTCATCCACCCTGCCGGTGACGAAAAGGTCGCCGTCCTCATCGAAATACCCAATATCGCCCGTGAAATACCATCCCGCATGCAGCGCCTTGGCATCAGCATCGGTGCGCTGCCAATAGCCTTCAAAGGCCTCGTCGCCTGCAAGGGTGGCAATCACTTGGCCCTCCTCTCCCGCAACACAGCGCTGCTCTGGGTCAGTTGACCCAATCTGGACCACACGAATCTCGGTGTTGATGCCGGCCTTGCCGGCACTGCCGGGTTTGGCACACGCGTTTTGGTCGATGGTGAAGGTATAGATTTCTGAGGAGCCGTAATGATTGACAAAAAGGTCTGGCTGAAACGCCGCATCCAAACGTTTAAGCAGACCATCGGTCATGGGGGCGCCAGCAAATCCCAATTTGCGAACAGATGAGATGTCTCGATTTGCGAAACCAGGGTGCGCCAGAACGTCGTGGTAAAGGGTTGGCACCAGGTAGAGATTGCTCACACCTTCGGCCTCGATCAGGTCAAGGGCCGCGCCTGCAGAGAAACGTGGCAGACAGACGAACACGCCATTGATCAGGACCATCGCCAACAGTGAGCGAACGCCCATGGTGTGGTAGAGCGGCATGACACCCAAGGTGATTTCGCCGGTGCGGTAAGTGTTCTGAGCCACATGAGCAAGTGCAGCGGAACGCTCGGCACGGTGCAAGCGCGGCACGCCTTTGCCGCGGCCCGTGGTGCCGGAGGTGTAGAGCATCAACGAGCTGTCATGAGCAGTGGCGCGAGGAACCTCCGTGGCCGGTTGGCGGGCCAGCAAGTCTTCAAATTTGTGGGTCTGCTCATCGGCGCCATTCACGCCAATCCGTGGCAGGTCGCCGGCACCTTTGCACGCTGCAACTGCGGCCTCTGCAACCGGCTCGTACAGCACCGCCTTGGCGCCAGAATCTTTCAGAAAGTATTCCACTTCGCCGGCCTCTGCCCGCCAGTTTACAGGCGTCGCCACGACCCCGAGCAGCTGTGCGGCGAAATAGGCCACCACCATTTCCCAGCGGTTTTGCATGATGACAAGAATGCGGTCGCCTTTGGTTAAACCAAGCTCATCAAGCCCCTGGGCAACCCGGCAGGCCTCATCACACAGAGCGCCATAGGTCAATCGCCTGGCACCGTCCACGATTGCCAACGCGTCTTCATCCCGCGCAGCAGCTGCCAATAAAGTGCGCCCCACATCAAACACTTAAACACTTCTCCTGCGATTTTGATTCCGCCCGTCAAGGCGCGATCATATCGCCACGCCGCGACGTTGTGAATATTGCTGAGCAGCTCTTTGCCAATGGCCCCTGAGAAGTCATATTTTGCCGCTAGTGATGATGACCAGCTGCGAAGTCGACATGTCCAACTTGGGCTGTTGCAGTTCACCAAAGTACTGTGGTCAAAAAACGCATGAGTAACGGTGACGTCTTTCCAGTCCTAATGTGCGGCGGTTCAGGCACGCGCCTATGGCCTTTGAGCCGTAAGAACCACCCAAAGCAATTTATCCCCCTCCTGAACAATGAAAGCCTGTTTGACCTTACCCTTAAGCGATCTCTCCATATTCCAGGGGTGAACCATGTGGTGTGCGTCGCCAACGAGGCATATCGCTTTCCGGTTTCTGATGCGATTGAAAAGGCCGGGGCTTCATCAACGATCATTCTCGAGCCGGTCGCAAGGAACACCGCGGCGGCTCTGGGATGCGCCGCAATTAACATTTCCAACGTATCTCCTGATGCAACACTCGTGTGTTTACCGGCAGACCATGTGTGCAATGATCTGGGTGCATTTGCTGATGCCGTTAGCCTTGCAATTGAAGGAGCCGGGTCAGATTTGCTGATGACACTGGGGGTAAAACCGGAAAGACCGACCAGTGCTTACGGCTATATGGTCCCTGGTGATGACCTGCCGTTGCCTGCGGGCGCGGCCTGGGTGAAAAGTTTTGTCGAAAAGCCAGATCCAGAGCTTGCAGAAACTCTCATCAAGGAAGGTGCAAGATGGAACGCAGGTATCTTCGTTGTGAAGGCATCGGTTCTGGTAGATGCCTTGAAGACGTTCGCTCCGGACATTCACGCATCATGCGCCGACGCTGTTGGTGATGCCAAGTCGGACGGACACGTGTTGAATTTGGACGCCGAAGCTTTTTCCGCCTGCCGGGCAGACTCTATCGACTATGCAGTTCTGGAGAAATATTCTCACGTGGGCATGGTGCCGTTGGAGGCATATTGGAGCGATGTGGGCTCGTGGAGCACGCTCTCGGACCTTTCGAACGCTGATGCGGCAGGCAATCAGATTGAAGGGGATGCAAAGGTGCACGACTGCAGCAATGTGTTCGTGCGCAGTCCCCACAAACTTACAGTGACGGCGGGCGTGAATGATTTGATGATCGTGGACACGCCGGACGCGCTTCTCGTGACGTCCCAGAGCGGGGCGGACGGAATGAAGCAAATCGTTGCTGCTCTAAAAGACGAAAACCGGGAAGAAGTGATCGACCATCGCAAGATCAACAGGCCGTGGGGGGCGTTTGAACGAATTGATCTGGGACCGGGCTTTCAGGTCAAGCGGATCACCGTCAAGCCGGGCTGCGTCCTCTCCTTGCAATATCATCATCACCGGTCGGAACATTGGGTGGTGGTGACCGGAACAGCGCTCGTCACCTGCGACGACCAGGTCTTCACGCTCAAAGAGAACCAAAGCACCTACATCCCTCTAGGCGCCGTACACCGGCTGGAGAACCCGGGCACCGATCCGCTTGAGCTCATTGAAGTGCAATGCGGCACATACCTCGGCGAGGACGACATCGTCCGCCTCGACGATAAGTATGGCCGCATGGAACGAGTAGAGCCATAGCCACAAACTGACCCACTATCCAATTTTGTACATACGAAGCAGACGGATGGACGGGGTAAGTATGATTCGAAACTTGATCGCCACCATCGCGCGGCCGAAAGCAAAACCAGAGCACCATGCCTTACAACCTAGATATACCTGGCCAGGTTTCAGAGACTCAACTCAAAGCGATAGAGCTGGTGGCCTCGCTGGTCCCCAAGGATGGCACGGTTATAGAAGTGGGCTCATTGTTTGGGCGCTCTAGTTGGGCCTGGGCAAAGAGCGTTGATCCGTTCGTCTCTGTGAACTGCATCGACCCGTGGGTTGGGAACGAAGGCGTTCGTGTTATCGAGCAGCAGTTGGGAATCAAATATGGCTTGGAGCAGTTCCAGGAATTCACCAAAGACTGCGAAAACCTGACGGCGCACAAGGGCTTTAGCCCTAGGGATTTCCAAGGTTGGGACAAGGACATAGATCTTTATTACGAGGACGCCGTGCACGATGACCCGGTGTTCTCCCAAAATCTTGATTTCTGGACCTCGAAACTCAAGCCGGAAGGCATTGTGTGCGGTGACGATTACCGGCCAAGATTTGCCGACGTTCAAAACGGGGCCAGACGGGTCGCTGAACGATTGGGGCGCGAACTCATCACGGTTGATTTTTTCTGGTGCGTGCTTCCGCCGGAACACCTGGTTCCTGGCACAAATGCAGTGGCGGCTCAGTTGAAACGGCTGTCAGCCGAGTTTGATGCTGCAAAGAGATCCAAAGGTCCGATGTTTTCGATTGGACCCCTCAAGTTTCAAAACCGCATCACCAGCGGTGACGCAGTGACAGTTGAAGTGCGCTTCACGAATGAAGGCATCGATCCCTGGCCCGAAAACCCGGAGGATCAGGGCACCCCGATCGTGGGGGTTCGCGTGGTGCGTGAGGATGATCCGTCCACGACGACCGCCGAACACCAGGTAGAGCTGACAATCAGCCGGTTCGAGCCGGACATACCACATCACTTTATGATGGATCTCCCCACAAAGGAACTTCCGGCTGGAGCGTACCGAGTGGTGTTTGACCTTCTTGGCAAAAGTGGAGAGTGGCGCATGCACCCGACCATCAGGCCTGGGCTTGGCATTCGTTTGGCAATTCATGACTAGGCTGCGATGATCGGGAAAAACAAACTAAAAGTGGCAACAAAGCGACGTGCCCTGGGCCTGTTTCCCAATTCCGCCATAGTAGCGACATCGGAGTTCGATAGCCTCCCCGGGAGTGCGATGGGGCGCGGGCGGCGCTCATGCTTTTGGCCTTCAATAGACGGCCTCCTGCATGTGGAACATCACAGCAACTCACGGGGATCATCCATGACAAGTACATATCTATAGATTTGGCCGAAGTACGCAGAACAAGAACATCATCGAATTCTCATCAGAGCCGAGAGATAAATGGATCAACTTGTTGAACACAATCTTTTGCCTGCCAGATCAAGAACACCCAACGCGAAAACCAACTATGTCGTTGAATTGATTCCAGCAGATCGCGGGTGGATATTAGAGAAACTTGCCAACGAGATCCACGAGGCCGCGGTGGCGTCTGAGCTGGGCATCTCCACCTCCGTATTGGACAAGCCGACCGGCAATGCCGACCTGACCTATTTCCTGCCCTATTCCAAGCAGCGAAAGGTTAGAGGGAGCTTGGTGGGATCCTGGTTCACTCATCAGGAGCAGGTTGAGCCAGCAAAAAGCAATTTTATCGAGAAGGCCAAGGAAGCCGATTTCTGCCTGTGTCCGGCCAAACGTTATCAAAAACTGCTTTGTCGACGCGGCGTTAAAGATGTGAACGTCATCTACCACGGGGTTGATCTGGAGACTTATGAGCCAAAGCTGAAGATCGGTGTTGTGGGCCGGACCTATCATACTGGCCGGAAGGGCGAGCATCTTCTCGCGCCGGCGATGGGCTTGGACAATGTGGAGTTCATGTTCACCGGATCGGGATGGCCCGTGGCATCTACCGAGCAAGACCTGGCGGCCTTTTACCAGTCGATTGATTACCTGTTGATACCGGCCACAATTGAAGGTGGACCTGTGCCGCTTTTCGAGGCCCTGGCTGCCGGATGCAATGTTATCGCATCAGATGTTGGGTGCGTTGAAGATTTTCCACATATCCCGTTTAAGAAGGGCAATCGCGCGGATCTTAAACGTGTGATTGAGAGGCTGCGGAACGACAAATTTGAGCTGCGCAAATCAGTGGATGGAATGACCTGGCGCCGATTTGGCCAATCGCATGTCGATTGTTTCATAGAGCAGATTGAAAAGAGAAAACCGGCCAACCGTGCCAAGAGGTTAAAAGCGGCGGCGCGGTCAACCAAGTCTCCGCTACCGCGCGTTGCGATCATTTCACATGGAACCGAAAAAACCTCCAAGGGTGGCCCAACCACACGCATTGGCGCAATCCACTCTACGGTCACGGAGCGTGGGGGCCATAGCCTGATTGCAGCCACATTCGACGAGGCCGCCGCCGAACTAAGCGAGATGCCACAGGCAGCCCATATTTTTAACTCGTGGCCGATCAAGTCAGCGCTCACGGAAATCGCCGCGGCGCGGCGTTCCGGCGTACCCGTTGTCTATTCGCCGATTGCATTGAACCTCAGCGCGCGGGCATTTTTTGAAGGCGTTGTGCCCGACATGCTCAAGCACTGCTCCTCCGCCGCCCAATTGACGCGGCTTGTTGCCCAGGTACGCGCCCGAACGGCGGAATGGTCGGCGAATACGGCCCCACTGCAAGGTGCAGATGAACATTTCGATCACTTGGCCCGGGGCGTTGCGCAAAGCGATTGCGTGGTATTCCTAAGCGAGTACGAAAAAGCTTTCCTGGCGTCTTTGAACATCGTTCCCAAGAGCTCGCGTCTCATCCGCAACGGTGTGGAAACCGATATTTTTGCAACCGCAAATCCTAAGCTGTTCACGGATCGCTATGGTCTATCCGACTTCCTCCTGATTGTGGGGCGAATTGAGGGACGCAAAAATCAGGCCCTCGCCGCATTCGCTCTTCGCGAGCTGAACATACCTCTGGTCTGTATCGGCCATGCCGGGAACAAGGACTACCTGGAACAGGTCAAGCGCTGGGGCGGCGAGAACTTCATCCACATTGACCGCACAAGCGACCGGGAAATGCTGGCCTCTGCCTGCAAGGCGGCAAAGGCACTGATTTTAACAAGCTGGGCCGAGGGTGCGCCACTCGTAGCCTTGGAAGCCGGAGCGGCTGGAACGCCCCTGTTCCTGAGCACAATGTCTTCTGAGAAGGAACATTTTGGGGAGCTTGCAAAATACTTTCACCCTGCTGACCTGGAGGGGTTGCGGTTCGCAATTGAAGAGGAACTCAAATCCCCAGAGACACCTCAACAACGACAAGAACGATCTGACCATTGTGTTGCTCGCTTTGACATTAAGCGGCACGTGGCAGAGACCATCGCTCTTTACGAGGAGATTACTCCTCCCAAGGCCAGCTCCACGCCACATGCGCCTACCCCCGATACGATCGACGTCACCCATCTGGCACACAGCCTCCACAATGGCCTGCACCATACTGGCGTGACGGCTTTGGAATCGTCCATTCTTGAGCAGATGCTGGCACTCGCCCCGAACACGAAATGCGTTTTGTGGAACAGCCCTCTGCGCGCCTATGTGCAGGTGCCCGCGCACATGGTGCGGGCCCAAACGTTTCCGAGCCTAGCAAACAGCCGGCAGGTTCCTGAAGACGTGGTGCCTTCAGTCGCGCGCGCAAAGTATGATCCCCAACAGCTGGGCGGTGATGGCTTAACCGGCAAGGCGCCCGTGCGGGCACCTGAAATTCGGAAAATGACAAACGGCCAAATCTTCCGAACTCTGCTAAAGTACGGCGTGTTTGGCCTGCGTGGCAAACCGCAAAACCTTGCGATCAAGTCGGTCAAGATCTTCTGGCCCACGTTTAAACTTGAGATACCGCCGCAACATGATTTCCTAAGGCGCATTCACTGGAAACCGGGCCAACTGCCGGTTTCAAGCCCGATCATCCCAGTGGCTCAAGGAGCTGGCGATCAGCTCCCGATGGTAACCTATGACAGCGTTCCGACCCGCTTCCCGTTGATTGCCGGAGACCGGCTATTTCTGTTTGGGCAACCCTGGATTTCAAACGAACGCCAGCTCTCGGACCTTGTGAGCTTCGTGGAGATCAATGATTTATCTCTCCATGTGCTCATCCACGACATTCTCTACGTGACAGATGTCAATTCCTTCCCGAACAAGGCAAGGCAAGACTACCGCAGGCGATTGATAACTCTGCTTCGTGTGGCCCACACATTGCTCGCCACCTCACACGCGGTCTTCCGCTCAGTACAAAACCTGATCAAAAGTGAAAAGCTGGATTGCAAGGTCAAACTCATACGGGTTGGAATTCCCAAGTCCCGCAGCGCAGCCCCCTCGCTCAAGCTGTCCAAGGAAGTTTCCCAAATGTGCGGGGGGGTTCCGCCAGTGGTTTATGTCTCCTCCATAAACGACCGGAAAAACCATAAGTTCCTCATCGAGGTCTGGAGGGAGTTGCGCAAGCGTGTGCCTGCGTCGGCCTTTGCCACATTCCCGAAACTTCTGTTGGTTGGCAGCCCGCAGCGCGGTTTTGAACACCTAAGAGACCCTTCAGGGAAAGCCCAACTGGCAGAAGAGGGCATCGAGCTTGTTCAAGACCTCAGCGATCAGGAGGTCAATCAGCTTTATGAGCGATGTATGTTTACCGTCTATCCCTCCCGCTCTGAAGGGTGGGGTTTCCCACCTCTGGAAAGCCTGTCCGCCGGTAAGATCTGCATTGCCTCAAACACAGTCCCCTCGGTACAAGAGACTGATTGCGGCGCCTTGATCAACCTGCCGCCAGATGACTTCTACGGTTGGGTGGAAACCCTGCAGTCGTTCATCCAAAGCCCAAAAATGAGAGAAAGCTTTGAGCAGGAAATCGCCGATCTGGAATTCCCTTCCTGGGAGGGCCTGGCCCAAGACCTCCTGCAAAGATCATAACTTGTCCGGTTCACCAACCCGGCCCGTGGATCTTGTACATCAGGCCTCTAAACACCTTGTCGTGTTCAGCGGCCCAACCGTACCAATCAAGCCCGAACATCCGCGAGGAAAGGTGTTCACGGTAAGACAGATGCTCATCTGCTAAGCGCAAGATCGTGTCTCGCAGCGCTTGATGGTCGCCCGCCGGATATCCAACATGTGGAAACTGAGGCACGACCCCGACAGGGGGCGCAATGGCCAGCGTGCCACAGGCCAAGGCCTCCATAAACGGCACAGGTCCGCCCTCCAAACGGCTTGGAACGAGCAAATAATCAATCGACCGATAGAAGTCGGCCATGTCATCAAAGTCCCAAACAGGCAAATCCCAGCCGGAGTTTGCAGCCACCAGTCGCGTTTTTGCGGCGATCTCTGAGTCTTTTGCTAAGTTACGAACAATATCTTCGCCTTTGCGGCCGCCCTTATACGGCCGCCCGACAACACCGAGGGTCAATCTTGGCTCAAACCGGGTGTCGGCACCAACCAGAATGACCGAAATCTTTTCTTTCGGAATGCCGAGTGCACGGAGTTGATCTGCTGTTGCCCGAGACACCGCAATGCAGTGATCTACGTTTTTGGCAACGTCAACAAAGCGATCTCCAAGATGGTCTGGATCATAGTGCGTGAAGTTCGCCACGACGATCCCGCTGGGAGGGCGTTCAAGCATCATCCCATAATTGATGAAATAATGGATGTCGGCCTCGGGCCAATCTTCGTTGATTTTTACATTTCCCAAGTGCCTTTGAACTTCGGTTGCCTTGCGATGCAATATCCACCCGGGCTGCTCTGTGATGATGCGCACTCCAGGTTTTCGCATCACGCAACCCCGCTCGCCCTTCACCTGTTCGCAGGCCAACGAAGTGATTTTTGCAAGGCCGGACGAAGGCGGCAGAGCACTACCGGCTCGCCTTGTGGCCCCGTTGGTCTGGACCGCGGACGCGCCGGCCACATATAGAATTTCTTTTCCGAATTTCCTGCGGTACTCCAAACAAAAGAAGATGTCTTCGCCGGCAACATCAAGGTCCTCATCAAACCCAATTTCAGTAAACTCCTCGCGCGACACCAGCAAAAACGCGCCGGACACCGCGGGCACAAACATGTCGTTCCTGACGCGCTCATCGGTCCAGCTGGCCCCTCGGTGGGTCCGGATATACGGCTCGCACTTTTCATTGAACAACACGCCGGCATGGCTCAATTGGCCTTCGTGGGAACGCAAATTGGCGCCGACAATGCCAATATAATCTGAGCTGATCGCGTCCATCGCCGCGGCAACGGCGCCGCTATCGGGGATCACCCCGTCTTTCAACAACAACAGAAACTCACCTTTAGCCGTTCTCGCCAGCGCGTTTGTGTCAGATGAATAATGAGCCGGCTTCTGTTCAATGATCACTACCGAACGGTTCTGGAAAACCTTGAGTTTGCTCAACACGCTGGATGCTCCAGACCAGGAAATCAGAACCTCAAACATATAGGGCAGATCTGCTGCACCCAGGGCGTCAAGAAGGGCTAAAATATGCTTGACCGAGCGCGAGGCCACCAGGATGGACAGCTTCATCTAAACGTCACCTTTGGTCATCAGGTCGGCATAGATCGCCTGATATTGGTCAAGCATCTGGTCGTAAGACTGCAATTGAGAAAAGCGCTCTCGGGCCTGCTTTGCCATCTCGCGCCGCGCTGTGTCGTTGGAAGCGAGCCGCGCCAACCGATCGGAAAGCTCAGCGGCGTCTCCTGTATCGTAAAAGTATCCCGATTTGCCCTCCTCCACCATCTCCAACGCCCCAAAACACCGTGTGGATATGACCGGCAAAGAAAAAGACAGCGCCTCAAGGATAGTGCGCGGATAGCTTTCAAGCCGCGACGATAGAATAAACACATCGGCGCTGAGGTAGGCCTGCGCAACCCTGACGGCATCCGCCTCGGTACGGCTTTCCTCCAACACGTTAATCTCGACGCCCGTTGCCTCCACAACACTCTCAACGGTGGAGCGGAAAATCCCCGCATACTCGTTCGGCTTCGAACCGAAAAAGTAGAACTTGAGGCGCGGCAGGAGCGCCGGCGGCAACTTGGAGATCGCGTACAGTATGTCCAATTGTCCCTTACGCTCGCACAGAGTGCCAACCGACAATACAACAACATCGTCCGGCGCGATCGAACTGCGCAAACGCGATTGTTGCCGCGAATTGCCGTAGACCCGGGTCATCAGCCTGCCAACGTCGATACCATTCTGTACAACCACAGACCCCCTGCTTTGGCCCGATTTCTCCCAGCCCGATTTCGTTGTCTGCGAGACGAAAACAAGCTTGTCAGCCGTGTTGTATGTTTCATAGGCGTGCTGGCGCAGAGGCTCTGGCAAAAAGTCGAAATAGGTATTGGGATTTTCGCTTTCTCTCACATTAAAGACGACTGGAATGCCGGCGCGTCTGGCGGCGACAACGGCGTGAAAGGACTGCAATGTGTTCGCGTGAATGACGCTTGGTTTGGCGCTCCGGAACTGCCGGGTAAGCTTGGAGATGTAGGTTTCGAATTTCTCCTCGTCCTTGAATGGATTCCCCTTTCTCGGATCGGCGATTTGGCCAATCCCCTCAGCCCCATAGATCGCAGTCAACGGGCCGTCCGATGCAGTCATAACAACCGGAACAAACTTGCCATCGCGTTTTACGCCGACCGCCAGTTCCAACAAGCTGTTCGGCGCGCCCTGCCATTCCATATTGTGAGAGTAATAAAGGATCTTCGGACGAGCGCCTGCCTCATCTTTAGAGAAGCTGCGCCCTAAGTTCCGAAGGATGCTTTGGGACCATTCAAGCGCTAGCCGGGCAACCATACCTCTGCCTGTTCTGTGCCTCAAACTTGGCAAGATCCGTTCCAAAGAACTGAACTTCAGATTACTGCTGGACCACATATCGCAGGAACCGACCAGATTGTGGAACGAACGCAAACATCAGATCAAATCCAGTTCCACGCAGAACTCATTTCCAGGCGTGCGCCCAGATCCGATAATGTTGCGGTCGCGTAAGCTGATCGGCGGTCAATTGATCGGTGCCTGCCGTAATCTTGACTCGCGAAAAACCAGAGGCAAGCAACATGTCTTTGAGGCCCGTTTCGTTTGGGGCCCACCAGGTGGTCACGTCCTGGTTGACTTGAGCCCCGCCAAAAAACTCGAACAGGGGCATCAGTTCACACCCGGGCGTGTGCTTACCATGCGTCTCAATGATAAGATGGTCTTTGGTGAGGTCAGCAACTTTCTTAAGGGAACCAAATGGATCCTCGCAATGATAGAGCACCCCAAGATACAACACGATATCGAAGGGCTCACTCTCAAAATCCTCCACGCGCGACACCACAGGCTTGACTTTGCTGCCAAGAACTTCACTGGTGGTGTCGAACACAAGCCGGCCCGGCGCAGTCTCTGCGTCCATGAGATGGCTTGGCGGCGCATAGGGATTTGGCACCCTGCCGGCCGCTCTTTCCTCACGCACCCAATTCAGAAGTTCAGGCCAATTGTGCACCCACGAATAGTAATCAACCGCCGTGACGGACACCGCGCCCCGGCGTTCAGCTTCAAATGAGAACCAGCCGGTAAACGCACCAATATCCAGAACAGATTTCCCCCTAAAATCAGGACAATCCATCAGTTTCATTTCTCGGGCGAGGACCGCACTGTTCTTTCGTGTGCCTTCAATGAAGACATCTCCGAGATCAACGCTGTGCCAGATGTTTTGCGCACCGCACACAGCTCTGAATTCAGCCTCTGTCATCCCGCTGGAATGGTTTTTGTAAATGTCCAAGGGACGCGCCTTGCGAATGAGATCTATCGCGTCTTTCTCGATCATGGTCATCGAACACATCGCCTTTCTGCGCTAGCCAAGGGGGCATCCTGGAACTGTTTTGGTTGAAGCGTGGCCATCGCTGATATTTTCAAGAAATTAAGTCTTAATGCGGGCGGGAGAGGGAAACGAAGTCGTTGCTCCACCATAAACTCCGGCGGGCTCGAGCATAACATAGTCGTCCCCAAACGCTGCGAGGCAGTTTGAGAAATTATTGAATATCTAATCTTCGATAGCCAAGCTGGTGGTGATAGCCATGCTCCACTGCAAAGTTTCAATCGATGACAAGAAACGGCACGCGGACAACGCCGCGTGCCGCAATCAAGGATCTGCCCAAACTAGGCGATATCATCCACGTATGAAGTCGACAGAACGTTGCCGGCAACGTCAAAGGTTTGGATCTGCTCCGACCAATCGCGGATATCCTGAACGTCCTGAGTGCGGGTTTGGCGATGCCAGGCTTGGCTCCCGTCCAGGTCCCAGACGTGTTCCCAGGTGTCGCTATTGTCTCTTACTCCGGTCTGCCGGTACACGGCAGCAGCATCGTTGTAGTAGAGAGTGTGCTCGCTCCACCAGGTTGAATCAGGCCGATCCTCGGCGCGGGTAATTCGCGACCAGGTCTGGTTGTTTTCAACGTCCCATGTATGTGTCCACACATCACCGTTATCTTTCTCACCAACTTGCCGGTAGGTTTGGTTTGCATCGTTGCGGAACAGCGTCAATGATTTCCACCACGTGAGATCCGGAGCATCGATGATGTTGGTCAGGCGGTTCCAGCTCTCGGTGTTTCCCACATCATAGGTGTGCGTCCAGGTCTGGCCATTGTCTTGCTCACCCGTTTGCCGGTAGAGCCGATCAGCCGTATTGAAGGTGCCGGTGTATGAAGACCAACCTTTGGTGTTGCCAACATCCCAGACAGATTTCCAGCTCTCGCCATTGTCAAACTCGCCTGTTTCACTCAGTTTTTGCCAAGATGAATTGTAACGGTCGGTTTTTGTGGACCAATTTGCACCACCTGTGTCGGTTTGAACGTGATCGGCGAACTCCAGGCCACGGCTTGCCAGATTGAAGGTGGGGACGCTGCCCCCATTGACCAAAAGCACATCCGTTCCGCTGCCACCGTCAAGAGCCGTCAGATTGTCTGCTGAGTCATAGACCAGAGTATCGTTCCCTGCCCCGCCAATCAGACTGTCGCTGCCGGCACCTCCGTCGAGAAAATCGTTCCCGGCCGCGCCATTAAGAACGTCGTTTCCCGCATTGCCCACTAGCCTGTTCGCCAGCTGGTTGCCGGTGATCGTATCGTTTCCTCGGCCACCAATGGCGTTTTCGATCCAGGCACCATAGGCAATCGCGATGTTGTTCGTCATCGAGGCTGCATCAGAATAGCTACCCGGAGCCAGATTGATAATTGATCCCTGGTTGGAGGCACCGGGGGCAAATCCGGACAGATCAAGCGTGTCGTTTCCGCCCGCATCCCAAATCGTCAGAACCGGATTGTCATTCCGCGTAAAATCGAAGATGGGGCTGTTGGTATTGGAGTTGAAGCCATAGACCGTGTCCCCCGTTCGCGTGGTTGTGTCGGCACCATAAATGTTCTGGATGGCCAGAACGTCGTGCACCATTGGGGTTTGGGCATAGTAATACCTGCCGTCGGCACCCCTCCAATCTGCTGCTGTTTCCCGGGCGTTGAAATACGACATGATGGTGTACATGTGTGTGTCTTGAGCATGGGAGGCGTTCGACGCATATGTCGGCGAACCGCCATTATAATCTCCGGCATGTTCGAGCCCCAACGTGTGTCCGATCTCATGGGCGATTGCCATGAAGCCGTAAGACCCCGTCGTGGGCGACTGAAGAGAGCTTGCGTTGGTGTTCAACCAGGCATCGCCGCTGACGGATCCGCCTGTGGGATACCATGCATGGGCATAGGAGATGTTCGTCGTGGTGTTCGAAATCGTCAGATCGGCCGTATTGGCGTTCGAGGTCTGTACAAACCGCGGCGCAATTAGATCATCCCACAAGCTATAGATCAGACGGGCCTGGCCCTGCTGAAAACTGGTCAACGGAGAATGTCCGGCAGCTTCGCCCAGAGGGAAGAAGCTTCCGTTTGTTGGAAACGCAAATTCAATCGTGTTTCCGTTGACCTTGTAAGGCGACTTGAGCTGATTGATGACCTGGGTGGTGTTCCAAACGGTCTTGCCGGTGTTTATGGGCACGACGCCAGGCTGTGTTGCTTCCTGACGTTCCCAGTCTTCTGCTGCACTTTGTAGACACAAATGGCACATGGAGTTCCTCACTGAGTTACATTCATTTCTCCTGTGCCCCCCAATTTGCCATTGAACACGAGATCACCACGAGCCCATGCCTAGCGCATGCGCCCAATCGTTTGCGTTTCAAAAATTGCCGCTAAAATTTTGGCTTTCTCGGTCTAGCTCATCACGCCCTGCGACGGTGCTAGCACCCGATCCAGACGAGCTGGTGGCGAAACTTTGACATTGTCTGTACCAAGTAAAACAAGACCGCCGCCGCCTGTATTTGAGCAGTCATTCCGCCCCACTCCCCGCCAAAAGTCTGGCGGGGGTCCTGAGATATTGAGCATACCGATAGTAGACTAAGCTATGCGATGTCATAAATGGGGATTGAGGTCAGCAGGTTGCCGGCAACATCGAAGGTTTGAGTGAGCTCAGACCAGCTATGGATGTCTTGAACATCCTGAGTGAGGGTTTGGCGGTGCCAGGTTTCAGTTCCGGCCACGTCCCAGAGGTGCTCCCAGGTGTTGCCGTTGTCCTTCACTCCGGTTTGCCGGTAAATCTCGTTTGCATCATTGAAGTACAACGTGTGCTCATCCCACCAGGTGAGATTGCTGTCGTCTCTACTCACCGTCTGGCGTGACCAGGTTTGTGTATCTGCCACATCCCAGGAGTGGGTCCAGGTCTGGCCATTGTCCTTGATGCCGGTCTGCTGATACTTCTCGCCATTGACGGTGAATCTGTTGGTATGCTCAGTCCACCAGTATGCGCCCCTCAGCGTCAATGTGGTCGGTCAACCGGGCCCATGTTGCCCTCTCGTCCACATCAAAATTATGATGCCAGCTCTCACCGTTATCCTTGGTGCCGAACTGGGCGAAAGTTTCACCGTCATCGTTGATGAAGTGTGTTGTGGAGGACCACCAGGTGATATCCGAGACATCGTTGGTGGTTGTCAGGCGAAACCAGGGGGCGCCGCTATCAAGGCCCCAGATATGTTGCCAAGTTTGGCCGTTATCGAATTCACCGTCTTGCTGGCGCTGCTCGCCTTTCAGATTGAAGGTGTTCGTATAGGAGGTCCAGCTTTCGGTGTCCTCAACATCCGTGATCGTCACCCAACGTTCACCGCCGTCATTGGTGCCTTCTTCACGCGACATCTGCCTTGCAGCGTTTTCAGGATCTGCTTGTGTCGACCAGGATGATCCGGTCGAAAGAGCAAGGGCATTCAAGGGGGTGAAATTGCCTCCTTCACCCAAAGAACCGCGGCTGGGGCTGGATGAGGCTGGTTGCGCGATAGCATGCTCAAAAACCTGAATACCGGCCCGCAACTGCTCAGTGATCTGGGATGTGTTCCACTCCGGTTTTCCGATACCTATTGAAACACCTTTTGGTTGTATTTCCTCAATCCCGTTCAAGTCAGCTTCAATATTTTGCACTCGTTTGTAGTTCATAATGGATCACTCCGGTTTTAAATCACTCCACTTTCCCCTTTGTTCCCAGTGATTTGAAAATACGGATAAGATCCTACGTGAACATTTAACTAGCTGATCAAATTAAATGATTATTCTACCTTTGGTTGTTTTTATAAATTTCACCGGTCCAATTTTGGATCGAAGCTCACACAGAGCAAGCCCCGATCCATTGGCCAAATCCTAACCATTTCAGCACCATTCAGAACCGCCTGGGCTATGCAATTCCAAGCTCAACTACCGACGTCAGCTCCACGCCATCGATGTCGAATGTTTGGATGTGTTCAATCCGCTCATGCAGCTCTTGAACCAGCACCGTGGTGGTTTGGCGATGCCAGGGCTCGGTGCCGTCCAGGTCCCAGATGTGCTCCCAGGTATGGGTGTTGTCCTTTACGCCGGTCTGTCTGGAAACCTCGCCCGCATCGTTGAAATAGAGCGTGTGCTCGCTCCACCACGTGAGGTCAGAGTTGTCTTCGCTCACAGTCTTGCGCGACCAGTTTTGCGTCCCGTTCACATCCCATGTGTGTTCCCAGGTCTGACCATTGTCCTTCTCGCCAACCTGGCTCGTTTTCTGCCCGCTGGCGTTGAACGTGTTCACGTGCTCTTTCCACCAGTAATTCTCGCCAGCATCAATATGCTTCTTCCAAACCTCGCCGGAATCGAACTCAGTACTGTGCAGAAAGGCACGCCCCTCAGTATCATAGGTAAAGGTGGACCTGGATCAGTTGGAGGTTTGGTCCACATCGTACAGATGCAGCCAGGTATGGCCATTGTCCTTGGTGCCGGTCTGCATCTCCGTTTCACCGTCATCATTGATGTATTGGGCAACTGTGCTCCACCAGGTGAGGTTTGAATCGTCGTTTGTGGTCGTTATGCGTGACCAGGGTGTGTCGTCGTTGACATCCCAGGCGTGCGACCAGGATTGACCGTTGTCCTTCTCTCCGTTTTGCAGATAGAGCCTATTTTGGAGATCGTACAGGTTCGTATAGTTGGCCCAGCTTTTGGTGTTTTCAACATCCCAAAAGGACTCCCAGCGCTCGCCATCGTCATTCACGCCTTCTTCGTTCAGCATTTGCCAAGCCGCGTTGTACTGGCTTGTCTTGCTTGACCAGGACGCACCACTTGTATCTGTCTGCACGTGCTTGGCAAATTCAATGCCGCGGCTTGCAAGATCGAACGTGGGAACGCTGCCGCCGTTGATCAACAGCACATCGATACCGCTGCCGCCGTCAAGACCAGATGACCCGTCATTTGCGTCATAGACCAAAATGTCGTCTCCGGCCCCGCCACTCAAGCGATCACGCCCGGTTCCGCCATCAAGATAGTCATCGCCTTCGGCACCGTTCAACACGTCATCGCCAGCGTTGCCAATCAACGTGTTGGCCAGTTTGTTGCCGGTGATTGTGTCGTTGCCCCGGCCGCCAGTGGCGTTCTCGATCCACGCATCATAAGCAATCGAGATGTTCTTGGTCATCGAGGCGGTGTCTGAGAAAGTGCCTGGCGCCAGGTTGATGACAGAGCCCAGATTGTCCGCATCAGGGGCAAATCCGGACAGATCCAGCGTATCGATGCCGCCCGCATCCCAAATGGCCAAGAACGGATTGGCATTTTGCTCAAAGTCGAAGATCGGGCTGTTGGTGTTGGAGTTAAAGCCATAGACCGTGTTACCTGTCCGCGTGGTCATATCCGCACCGTACATCTGCTGGACGGCGGCAATGTCATGCAGCATCGGGGTTTGCGAATAATACAGTTTGCTATCAGCACCCCGCTGGTCCGCACCCGTTTTAGCCGCCCCGAGATAGGACATCACCGAATACATATGCGAATCATGGGCGTGAGTGTGGGAATGATCCAGACCCATGGAATGGCCGAGCTCATGGAGGATGGTCAGAAATCCAATCCCGCCGGTCGTCGGCTGCTGAAGATCTTCTACATCGGTGTTCAACCATGCCGCACCACCCGGTATCTGTGCTTTAGCAAAAACGACGCCCGTTGTGCTGTTTGACAGCGTCATATCCGCGGCATGCGCATCTGAGGTCTCTTCAAGCCTTGCCACGATCAAATCGTCCCATAGGCTATAGGCTATCCGGGCTTGGCTTTGTTGAAACTCGTTGAGTTGGGAGTGCCCCGGCACATTGTTATGTGTGTCGCGGTGGGCCCAGAAGGAGCCATCCTCGGGAAACGCATATTCAATCACCGCATCAGAGCCGTATGGCACATACGGAATGTAGGTGATCTGATCGATGATTTCCGTCAGTTCCCATATGGGTCTGCCCGGATTCTCGGCAACTTCATTTGGTTGCACAGCTTCCTGCCGCGCCTGCTCGTCTGCTGCATGTTGTAAACAAATGTGGCACATTTCTATCCGCTCCCACTTTTTGGTTTTTTCTTGAAATCCTTGATGGTCAGTGGTTACGACCTTATTTAGAAGGCCCTTTGCTGGGCTTTACAGGCCCGCTAAAACTCTCGACACCGCTCCATCTATGGTTAGATGACCAATTTGGGATACTGCATAGGCAGGCACCTGGATATACGGTTCAAAGCACACGCAGCTCACCCATCACGTGTTTGGCTGTGGATCCCCAGAATCACCGGGGCAATCATCTCTTCTTCCAGGCACGGTTGGCACTTGTTGGCCATGATTTCGCTTTAGAGGCAAACTAGAAACCTCCAGTTCGCGTTCACCGGCGCCGACGAGCAGGCGCAGTTACACCGGAGGAAACTCCAACTCGGTTCGGCATGGAGCATCCATAATGCGCAAAGGGATCATTCTCGCAGGAGGAACAGGCTCCAGGTTGTTCCCCGTGACCCTTGGAATTTCCAAGCAGCTCTTGCCGGTTTACGACAAGCCGATGATCTATTATTCGCTCGGCGTTTTGATGATGAGCGGCATTCGCGAGATCCTGCTGATCTCAACGCCTCAGCATATCGCGAGCTATGAACGCCTGCTGGGCGACGGACGGGCCTATGGCATCAGCATTGAATATGCGACACAGTCCGAACCGCGCGGCCTGGCTGAAGCTTTTATTATTGGGGCAGAATTCGTCGGGGCAAACCCATCTGCTCTGATATTGGGCGACAATATCTTTTATGGCGCAGGGCTGATTCAATTGTGCAGCGATGCCGCCACCAAGAAGGACGGCGCAACCATCTTTGCCTACCACGTGCGCGATCCTCAGAGATATGGCGTGGTTGAGTTCGATGCCCACACCCAACGCGCCAAATCCATCGAAGAAAAACCAACAAAACCAAAGTCCGAGTGGGCCGTTACGGGTATGTATTTTTACGATGAGCAAGTGGTCGACATTGCCCGCGGCCTAAAGCCGTCCCGGCGCGGCGAGTTGGAAATCACCGACATCAATTCTGCCTACCTCCAACGCGGAGAGCTGAATGTGGAAAAACTCGGACGGGGCTTTGCCTGGTTCGACACCGGCACTCACGACAGCCTGCATGACGCGGCCTCGTTCGTGCGCACAATTGAGACCCGTCAGGGGGTCAAAATCTGCTGCCTGGAGGAGATAGCCTTCGACAAGGGTTTCCTGACGGCTGACGAGGTTTTGAGCCGGGCCGGCGAACTGGGTGATGGCAGCTATTCAGACTATCTCAGGCGCTGTGTAAGCGATGTGGCGCGATGAGCATTGATGTTTCAGAATTGGCGTTTTCGGGCGTTTACGAAATCACGCCCCGGCGTTTTGATGACGAGCGCGGTTTTTTCTCTGAAACCTACAACATGCACGTCAATGCTCAGATCGGCGCGGACCTGGAGTGGGTCCAGGACAACCATTCCCTTACCTCACAGGCCGGTGTGCTGCGCGGGTTACATTATCAGCTGCCACCGCGCGCTCAGGACAAGCTTGTCCGCGTGTCCCGCGGCCGCGCTTTCGATGTTATCGCAGACATTCGCAGGCAGTCCCCCACCTTTGGGCGCTGGCTCGGCATAGAGTTGTCTGCGGAAAAGTGGAACCAACTGTTTGTGCCAAAAGGGTTTGCCCACGGATATCTGACGCTCGAGCCAGATACTGAAGTGCTGTACAAGGTTTCAGACGTCTATAGTCCCGAGCACGAGCGCACGATCCGTTTCGACGACCAGAGGCTTGCAATCGTGTGGCCGCTTGAGGGGTGCCAACCCGTGTTATCGGCGAAAGATCAAAGTGCAGGCTCGTTCCGGGACGCCGACTTGCCGGACACTTGGAAAGAGTAAGACGTGAGCATGCGGGTATTAATCACTGGGGGTGCCGGCTTTATCGGCTCTGCGGTTTGCCGTTATCTGGTCGACTGCGGCGACGAGGTAATCAATCTCGACAAGCTCACCTACGCGGGCAACCTGAGCTCGCTTGCTGCGATCGAAGATGCGCCCAACTACCGTTTTGTCCAAGGCGATGTATGTGACGGCGCCCTTGTGCTCAAGATTCTGCGTGATGAGAACATTGATGCAGTGATGCACCTGGCCGCTGAAAGCCATGTGGACCGTTCGATCGATGGGCCCGCCGCTTTTGTTGAGACAAACGTGCTCGGGACTGTCCGCATGCTGGAGAGTGCAGCTGTGCACTGGAAGGAACTTCCCGATGACAGGCGCCGCGCATTCCGCTTTCATCACATCTCCACCGACGAGGTGTTCGGTGACCTTGCCTACGATGGCGGGACCTTCACAGAAGGCACGCCCTACGCACCCTCCTCGCCCTACTCGGCCTCCAAGGCGGCGTCGGATCATTTTGTCAGAGCCTGGCACACCACGTATGGCTTGCCGGTTGTTCTCTCCAATTGCTCCAACAATTACGGACCATTCCATTTTCCGGAAAAGCTCATCCCGCTGACCATCATCAACGGACTGGAAGGCCTATCCTTGCCGGTTTACGGCACTGGCGAAAACGTGCGCGATTGGCTTTATGTTGAAGACCACGCGGAAGCTTTGAGCAAGGTCATGTGCAAGGGGGAGCCAGGCCAGTCCTACAATGTGGGCGGCAACGCGGAGCGCACCAACCTGCAGGTGGTTGAGGCCATTTGCGATTGTCTTGATGAGCTCAAGCCCCTGGGCGATGGATCATCGCGGCGCAACCTGATTTGTTTCGTCGCCGACCGCCCGGGCCACGACCGGCGCTATGCGGTTGATTGTGCCAAGATCAAGAACACCCTCGGCTGGGAGCCGAAGACAGAATTTGCAGATGGGTTGGAGCGTACCGTGCGGTGGTACCTGGAGAATGATCATTGGTGGCGGCCCTTGCGCAGCTCAAAGTATGCGGGCGAACGGCTCGGGGCCGGAAAGCGCAGCTGATGCGGGCCCTTGTCACCGGATCTTCAGGTCAGGTTGCATCAGCGCTTGCTGCGCGCGCCGCATCTGCGGCCAATCTGGACCTCACTTTCCTGGCGCGGCCGAGTTTTGATTTGGAGACACCCGGCACAATCGCACGCGAAATCATCAAGCAGGCCCCTGACGTGGTCCTGAGCGTTGCAGCGTATACCGCCGTTGACCTTGCTGAAGATGATCCGGACACCGCCATGGCCGTCAATGGAGAGGCGCCAGGCGTGTTGGCCGGCGCGGCGGCTGAACTGGGCATTCCCATTTTACACCTGTCCACCGACTATGTGTTTGCAGGCGGCGGGGACAGGCCTTTCGTCGAAACCGACACGCCAGAACCGAGCACGCACTACGGGCGCTCGAAACTTTGCGGCGAACAGGCCGTTATGCGCTCAAACCCCAAACACGTCATCCTGCGCACTGCCTGGGTGTACGGTCCGGCCGGCAATAACTTCGTCAAGACCATGCTCTCCCTGGCCGAGAAGCGGGAACATCTTTCAGTGGTTGACGATCAGGTCGGCAACCCCACAAGCGCGTTCGATATCGCTGAGGGCATCCTCCGGGTTCTCCAGGCTCTGGAGCCGGGGGCAACAAAACCAGCCCCCTACGGGATCTACCACATGGCCGGCTCTGAGGAGGCCAGCTGGTGGGCGTTTGCAAAGGAGATTCTGCGCCTAAGCAGCAAAAGCGGAGGGCCAACCGCCGAAGTGGCCGCGGTGGAGACGTCAGCTTTTCCCACGCGGGCGGGGCGACCGGCCAACTCCAGGCTCGATTGCACAAAGTTCACCGGGCAGTTCGGTCATACGCTGCCTGGCTATACGCAAGCGCTGCCAGACGTCATCGCGGCGGTGCTGGCCAAAGCGTAGGCCCCGGCGGTCAGCTCTGCTGGCGATAATGATCAATCAGTATCTGCGCCACTTCAGGCCGGGAGAATTCCGGCGGCGGTGCCTTACCCTCTCCCAGCATTTCCCGCACAGCGGTGCCTGACAACAAGATGAAGTCATCCTTCTCGTGATCAGGCGCCTCGCGCATCATGGTCACCTTGTTGAGTTTCTTGGACCATGCCGTGTGGTCGGCCGCAAAAATTTCAATCTTCAGGGCATCGTCCGGGATCTCATCAAAGATCGTTTGCGCATCAAACGGCCCGTAATAATCGCCCACCCCGGCGTGATCGCGGCCCACGATAAGGTGAGTGGCGCCCATGTTCTGGCGGAATACCGCATGCAGCAAAGCCTCACGCGGGCCAGCGTACAGCATGTCAAAGCCGTAACCGGAAATGATTGCGCTGTTGGGCGGGAAGTAGACCTCCACCATCTTGCGTATGGAGGCATCGCGAACATCTGCAGGAATGTCGCCCGGCTTCAACTTGCCCAGCAGCATATGGATGACAAGGCCGTCAGCCTCCAACCGCTCCATGGCGATGCGGCACAGCTCTTCATGGGCGCGGTGCATTGGGTTTCGGGTTTGAAAGGCAACCACCTTCGACCACCCGTTTTTCTCGATGTCCTGACGGATTTCAACGGCCGTGCGGAACGTGTCCGGAAATTCGGAAGGGAAGTAGCTATAGTTCAGCACCTGAATGCGGCCGGACAGGGCAACCCGGCCCTGGCTTGTGAAGTCAGCAACACCAGGATGATTGGGGTCAGTGGTGCCGAAGACCTTTTGGGTCATCGATGTGAATTCATCATCGGTGAATCTCTCAATCGCATCCACCGTCATGATCGCCAGAATGGGGTTACCGTCAACGTTGGGATCGCGCAAAGCAACCTGCTGTCTTGGGCCAATTGCCGGTGCTTTTTCTAAAAGATTGAGGATGGGAGTTGGCCAAAACAGACCGCTTTTCGTGTGCATGTTCTCCGCCACACTCAGCGCGTCTTCCTTGTTCATGTAGCCCGTCAACGGGTTGAAGTATCCCGCTGCCATCATCACCGCATTGGAAGCTGCGGCAGAAGACACCGTGATGGAGGGCAGCGATTCTGCTTGCTCGCTCAAGACAGCGTTGCGCGCGGGTTCTGCAACATAAAGAGGATTTAGCGCGTCGGACCCGTGCGGTGAGATTAAGGCTGCCATCGGTGAATTCCTTGTTCGTTTCGGCCGCAATGTTTGCCCCGCCCACGGGCTGTTGGCAACGGTCCAAACTTTAATTTGTATCTATCCAACAAGAGGCACTAGCAATCGCTGCGGCGGCTGGCAATGCTATGTCTGAAGGATGCGCTCAGTCTGACGACTGATGACCATACGCGTTCTCAGCCGCCTGCGAGCTGATCCGCCCGGAGGCGAGATCGTCAGCAACTTTCGAGGTGTCCCTATGGGCCGGGTCGCCCCAGCCGCCGCCGCCAGAGGTTTGAAGGCGAACCCGGTCGCCGGCCTCAAGGGCCAAACCGGAAATCTTTGACGGCAGTTCCGTAACCTCATCGCCGCGATAATGCACAAATCGGCCAGGCGATCCGGGCGCGCCGCCGTTCAACCCGTAGGGAGGATAGCGGAAACGCTCAAAGTTTCCCGACAACGTGCCCCAGTCTGCATTCAATCTCCATTCGCGTGCCAGGCCCATGCCGCCGCGATGCTTGCCGGCACCGCCGCTATCGGTGATCAGGCTGTATTCGGTGAAGGTTATGGGGAACAGGCTCTCACACATCTCAACCGGTGAATTGGCGAGATTGTGGAAGCCCGCCGAGTAACCATCGGCACCATCAGCGGTTGGATGGCCACCCCAGCCGCCCACTTCAACCTCAAAGTAAACCCGGCGCTCGCCAGGCACCGCCGGATCAGGCGCAGAGAGGGCTGCCACATAAGAAACACCGTAATAGGCTGCGGGCACTTTTTCGGGCACCGCCTTGGCCAGCGCGCCCAAGACCGTTGTGACCACCCGGTGACCCGTGGCCATACGGTTGGCGACAGGAGCAGGCGCCAGGCAATTGACGATGGAGCCCGGGCGGCAAATCACCCCAATGGGCGCATAGGCCCCTGAATTGGCCATCACCTTGCCCTCACCCAGGCAGAGCAATGCGCAATAGACCCCCGAGCGCGCCATGTTGAGGGTGCAGTTCACCGGTCCCGGCGCCTGATCGGCAGAACCCGACAGGTCGACTGTGCACTCATCGCCGGACACCTCCACCTGGGCCACGACCTTCAGGCCGATTGCGTTCTGCCCGTCATCGTCCACAAAGTCCTCAAACTCGTAAACCCCGACCGGCAATTCAGAGATAACCGCCCGCATGGCCCGTTCGGACTGGGCAACGATCTCCTGCATGGCCGCCACCAGCGCATCAACACCATAGCGTTCCGTCAGCCGCAGGATGGCCGCTTGCCCCACCGCCAGGCAGGCCACCTGGGCATGCACATCTCCTGCGATCTTTTCAGGCTCCCTGCTGTTGGTTCGGATGATCTGCAGGATCTCACTCTTGATCTTGCCGTTTTCGGCAAGCTTCACAGGAGGCAGACGCAGTCCCTCCTGATAGATCTCGGTGGCACCGGCAAAGTAACTTCCGGGCGCCCCGCCGCCCACGTCCACATGGTGCACAATGGAGGCAGAGATCGCGACGCGGCGGCCTTCGGCGAAGATCGGTTGAAAGGCCACGAAGTCCGGCAGATGCTGCCCGCCGCTATAAGGGTCGTTGGTGAGGATCACATCCCCTTCGCTCCACTGGTCCAGGGGTATGGGGCCAGCCACGATCTCATCAAGGCACACCGACATGCTGTTGAGGTGGATCGGAATGCGGGTGGACTGCGCAACCGCCCTGCCCTCGCCGTCAAACAGGGCCGTGGAATAATCCAATGTTTCGCGCACTACGGTTGAGCGGGCCGTGCGCCAGATGGAGAGGTTCATCTCCTCAGCGCCGGCAATGAGTGCGTTGCGGATCACTTCCAGGCGAATGGGGTCCAGCTGTGTCATGCGGTCTCTCCTATGCGGCGCGCCAGAAGATCGCCATGGCCAAGCGGCGACAGTTGCCACCCAGGTGCAATGAGCAACACGGTGTACTCTTCACACACCAGGAGCGGACCGGTCATCGGCGCGCCGGCAGCCAAAGCCTCCTCACGGGAAATCGTGGGTACGGTGCGCCATTTGCCTGCAATGCAAACCTCACGCTCCGTGCTCTCAGGTGCCGGCACCGCGCGCTCAGCGGCCCGCGCTCCGTGCTTCTCCAACTTGCCGGTGGCCACCGCACGCAAGGCGACGACCTCAACCAGATCATCCGGCGCATTGTGGGAGAAGCGTGTCTGATGCAGTTCATGGAAGCGGTCACACAGCGCCTTGAGCGCGGCTGAATCTGCATGCGCATCGGCGGCCGAAATTTCTAGCCACGGGGTCGTAATTTCATAGGCCTGACCGCGATAGCGAAGGTCGGCCGAAATCTCGATTTGCTGATCGGTTTCCGGGATCTGCTCTTGCTCAAGCTTGCGCGCAGCGTCAGCCACGAGCTCGGCCATCTTCGTGCTCAAAGAGGCAAGTGTATCTGGCGTTGCAACGGTCATTGCAGATTTTGAAAAATCCCAGCGCAAGTCAGCATCCAATATGCCGCGCGCAGACAAAGTAGACGCATTGGACGGGAAGATGATTTCACTCACCGCCAATTCCTCCGCCAGGGCACAGGCATGCAATCCTGCTGCGCCGCCAAACGGCACCAAGGAGAAATCTGCCGGGTCAGCCCCTTTCTCAAACAGGCTGAGCCGCACCGCGCCGGCCATGTGCGTGTTGGCAACGGCGACGACGCCCTCGGCTGCAGCTGCATCAGATAAATTCAAGTTTTTACATATGTTTACGTCAAACGCTTCTCTGGATGATTCAACCTGCAAAACCATCTCTCCACCAAGAAACGCCTCAGGGTCAACACGGCCCAACACCACGTTTCCGTCGGTCACCGTGGGCCGTTTTCCGCCGCGCCCATAGCATGCCGGGCCGGGCTCAGCGCCGGCACTCTCAGGCCCCACCCGGAGCGCCCCCTGCTGCACTGAGGCCAGGCTCCCCCCTCCGGCCCCAATGGTGCGGATATCGATCATGGGCAGGCGGACCGGCAGGCCGTCGATCTCTGACTCAGTGGTCTCTCCAATGGCCCCGTCCGTCACCACGGACACATCTGAACTTGTGCCCCCCATGTCGATGCCAACAAGGTTGAGGCGGCCGTGTTGCTTGGCAAGCGCGTCCATGGCCATGGCGCCGCCGGCAGGGCCAGACAGCAACAACTTGGCAGGCAGGCGTGCGGCATCCTCCGGCGACACGACCCCGCCATTTGACTGCACCAGATAGAGCGGTGCCGATACGCCCGCCGCCGCGAGCCGGGCCCGCACCTGGGTCAGGTATCCGGAGATCACCGGCTGCAGCAGCGCATTGAGAACGGTGGTGGAGCAGCGTTCGAACTCTCTGATTTCAGGGCTCACTTCAAACGAGGTGCTCACGCTCAGATCAGGGGCTGCCGTCAGCAGGATCTCTCTGGCGCGCTCTTCGTGGACCGGGTTGCGGTAACCATGCAGGAACATGATCGCAACCGCCTCCACGCCAAGCTCAACGAGCCGGATGGCAAGTTCACCCACCGCGTCTTCATCCAGCGGGGTCTCAACGGCGCCGTCGGCGGTGATCCGCTCTGCAACTCCAAAGCGTAGCTGGCGAGGGATCAATACTGAGCGAGGCTCTGCCTTCAGGGCGTAGACGTCCTTGCGCATGTGGCGGCCGATCTCCAGCACGTCCTCAAATCCCCGCGTGGTGATCAGCGCGCCCTTGGGAAGCTTGCGTTCCAGAACCGCGTTCGTGGCGATGGTTGAGCCGTGAAGGAGCCGCCCGATCTCAGTGGGCGCGAACCCGAACCGGGCGGCTGCCTCCTCAACACCGGTGATCAAACCAATGGAGGGATCTTGCGGTGTGCTCGGGGTTTTCAGCGCATGGACCTGGCCGGTGCGGGCATCTTGTATTTGAAGGTCGGTGAAGGTGCCGCCAATGTCGACGGCAATACGAACCGGCTTTTGCTCTGCCATGAGGTGTTAGGTCCCTGTTTGGCTGGCAGTATCAATGTTTCATCTGCTGTTGCAACCAATCGCGCACTGTGCGCACGGGTTCGCGTTCCAAGGTGCGGGAATTATAGATCAGATAGTAGGCATCGCCCGGGTCCACCGTCATGGGCCAGGGCTGGATGAGCCTGCCGGATGCAATGTCGTCTGCAACGAAGGGCAAGATGCCGAGGCCTGCGCCTTTGCCATCGAGCATGGCCTGCAGCAATACGTTCGCATCCTCAAACGTGCTGCCGGCCAGGTCCGCCCCGGCCGGATCGACGCCGGCGTGCTGCAGCCATTGCAGCCAGCCGTTGTGGTTGCGCTGATGCAGCAACGGAAGCGAGAGCACATCGCCAGGCACATCCAGCTGAACCGGCCGGGACTGCACCTCCGGGGCGTGCACGGGTGTAATCTGGATGCGCAGCAAGGGCTCAATGTGCATATCGGCCCAGTGCCCGTCACCCCACGCCACTGCCAGATCGAATTGGCCAAGCTGCTGGTACACCGGCATGGGAGAGTGGTGCAGACGCAAGTCCACATCTGGAAGTGCCTGCCAAAACGCATCAAGGCGCGGCACCAGCCAGCGTGACGCGAACACCGGACCGGCACCAAGAGTGACCACATGCCGGCCATCCACGCCAGAGAAGCGTTCCACCGCGTCAGCAATGCTGCGGAAGGCCGGAGCAATAGCATCGGCCAACTCGCGTCCGCGCGCTGTGAGCTCCACCTGGCGCACCCGGCGCTCGAACAGAGATGCGCCCAAAGCTTGCTCCAACGTTTTGATCTGATGGCTGATTGCCGTGGGCGTTAAGCCGAGTTCATCGGCCGCTCGTTTGAAACTCAGAGTCCGAGCCGCGACATTAAACGTGCGCAAACCCGATAATGAGGGATGTTTGCTCATGCGGCCATAAGTGAAAAATACTCATCCATAAGTAACGATAATATCTGTTGTTCAGCAGTTTTTTGCTCGGTTAAGATACCCGGGCTGAAGATATCACAGGTGTGAACCGATGCCAGCGCAAAACGCGGCGCGCCCGCGCAGAGGCCGCTCGGCCAAGATGCTCAAGCGCCAGGAGGCTCAGAACGAGGCCCCCAAGGCTGTGTGGCCGGGCGTTACGGCAGGCCGCTATGCACCGCTCAGCGACATCGAGGCAGATCGCACCCACAACGCCGTGCTTGAGCTACTCAGCACTCTGGGCATTTCGCAGGCCACCCCCACCATGATCGATTTGGTCTGCGAGCGTGGCGGCGCGCTGGACGACAAAGGCAGACTGTTTTTCCCCAAGGCCTTGGTGGAAGAGGCCATTACAGGTTTTCGCCGCGACATCACGCTCTATGCGCGCCGCCCAGGCATGGATCTCGCCGCGACGGGTATGAGGGTCCACACAAGCACCGGTGGGGGCGCTCCGTCGATCCTGGACCTCAACTCGGGGACCTACCGCCAAACTGTTACGGCCGACCTCTATGATTGCGCGCGCGTTGTGGATCAAATGGACCACATTCATGCCTTTAGCCGACCAGTAGTGTGCACCGATGCACCCAATCCTTTGGCCTTGGATGTGAACACGCTCTATGCCTGCCTGGCCGGCACCAACAAACATGTGTGCATCAGCGTTTCGGCGCCGGAGAACATGGAGACCATTGCGGAGCTCTGCTATTTGGCCGCCGGCGGGGAAGAGGCCTTCCGGGCCCAGCCGTTTGTTACGATCATGTGCACTCACGTGGTGCCACCCATGCGGTTTGCGACCGAATCCTGTGAAATTGCCGAGCACGCCATCCGCCACGGCTTTCCGGTGCAATATATCTCCGCCGGTCAGATGGGGGCGACCAGTCCGGTGACTTTGGCCGGCTCGCTGGTGCAGGCAGTGGCTGAAACACTGGGCGGCATGGTGGGCGGCTGGCTGGTGGACCCGGATGCGGCCATCATCTTTGCCCCCAAACCTCTTGTCTCTGACTTGCGCACAGGCGCCATGTGCGGCGGTGGCGGAGAACAGGCCGTGCTGATGGCTGCAGCAGCCCAGATGGGCCGATACTATGATCTGCCCACCAGTTCGATTGCCGGATACACCGACAGCAAGGTGCATGATGCGCAGGCCGGGTATGAGAAGAACCTGTCGGTATCCCTCGCCGCCCATGCCGGGAGCAACATCATCACCCATTCCTGCGGCACGCTCGCAAGCATGCTGGGCTGTTCGCTCGAAAGCTTCGTGATCGACAACGACATGCTGGGCGGGGTGCTGCGCAGCATCCGGGGGGTTGAGGTTGATGACAGCACGCTTTCAATGGACGTGATTGCCGATGTGGTGAACGGTGAAGGCCACTATCTCGGCCATGCGCAAACCCTGTCGCGCATGGAAACCGATTATGTGTATCCCCAAATCGCCGACCGGCGCCAACCGCGCGAATGGGAAGACGATGGCGCTGAAGACATGCTGGCCAGGGCGCGGCAGAAGGCCCGTGAGATCCTCGCTGGCCACAGGCCCAACTATTTGCCTCAAGATGTGGATGCGGAGATCAGAGCCCGCTTTGAAATTCTGGTTCCAGCGGAGCTGACGTCCCGGGGGCATCGTTGATCATGAGCCAGTTCCCACATCTTCTGTCGGAAATTGAAATCGGCAGCTGCACAATCAAGAACCGCATCGTCTCCACAGGTCATCACACCTATCTGGCAGATGTGGAGCCGGGCGATCCACTGATCGCCTATCACGAAGCACGGGCCAAGGGAGGAGCCGGCCTGATTGTTTCAGAGATCATTGCTGTGCACGAAACAGCCAGCTTCTCCAAAGACCTGCTGTGCGCGAGCGACCGCGCCTCCATTCCGGCGTTCAGCAAACTCGCCGAGACCTGCCAGCGCCATGGGGCCAAGGTTTTCGGCCAGCTGTTTCACCCTGGCCGTGAAATATTATCGGCCACCGGCGGCATGCTGCCGGTGGCCTATGCTCCGTCCACAGTGCCCAACGAGCGCTTTCACATCATGCCAAAGGAGATGTCCGAGGCCTTGATCGGAGACATCGTTTCGGGCTTCGCGCTGAATGCAGCCCACCTGGCGGAGGCCGGTTATGACGGGGTCGAGATCGTCGCCAGCCACGGATATTTGCCGGCACAGTTTCTCAACCCCCGGGTCAATTTGCGCGATGACGCCTATGGCGGCGACGCGGAGCGACGCCTCCAGTTTGTTCGCGAAGTGGCAGCAGCCGTGCGCGCGGCAGCTGGCGACCTGGTGCTGGGCTTGCGCATTTCCGGCGCTGAACTGGATGACACCGGCCTCACGCAAGATGAAGTGTCAGCCGCCTGCGAGGGCTTGGCAGATGCGTTCGACTATTTCAGCGTGGTGGCGGGCACCTCGGCCACGCTTGGCGGTTCGGTGCACATTGTGCCGCCAATGGGGCTGCAACCCGGCTATGTGGCACCGTTTGCCGCTTCTGTGCGCAAGGCCACCGGCAAACCGGTTATCGCCACCGGACGCATCAACCAGCCGCAGGTCGCCGAACAGATCATCGCCAGCGGAGATGCAGATTTGTGCGGAATGACCCGCGCGTTGATCTGTGATCCGCAAATGCCGGCCAAGGCGGCCGGCGGCAAGCTGGATGACATTCGCGCCTGCATTGGCTGCAATCAGGCCTGTATCGGCCGGGCCCACAAGGGACTTGGGATTTCGTGCATTCAATATCCCGAATCTGGCCGTGAGCTTGAGTTTTCCGGTCACCTCCCTGCCCCATCCGCAAAGAAGGTGGTGGTGGTGGGCGGTGGCCCGGGTGGCATGAAGGCCGCTGCCGTGGCGGCAAGCCGTGGCCACAAGGTGACCTTGCTGGAGAAATCCAACCAGTTGGGCGGCCAAGCCCGCCTGGCGCAGCTTCTGCCGGGGCGCGAGGAGTTTGGGGGCATTATCACCAATCTTTGCCGCGAGCTGGAAGTGTCCGGTGCAGAGATCCAAACTGGCGTTGCGGACGCAGCCTCGGCGGCCGTGACCGTGAAGCCGGATGCGATTGTCCTCGCCACGGGCGCCAAGCCTTATGTTCCCGCGCTGGACGGGCTGGACAGCGCCCACTGTGTCACTGCCTGGCAGGTTCTGCAGAATGAAGTGAACCCGGGATCGCGTGTGGTCATCGCCGACTGGCGCTCAGACTGGATCGGCATCGGCCTGGCAGAGCGATTGGCCCTGGCCGGCTCCGCGGTGACCCTGTGCGTGAACGCTGCCATGGCCGGAGAAGCCATCCAGCTTTATGCGCGCAATCATTACGTCGGACGATTGCACAAACTGGGCGTCAACATCCGCACCCATATGCGCCTGTTCGGCGCCGATGAAGACACAACCTATTTCCAAGACACCCTCACCGGTGATCCGGTTCTGGTGGAGAACACCGACACTTTGGTGCTTTCCCTGGGCCATGTGGGAGATGAAAAATTGCACAAGGCATTTGATGGCCTCGCCGAACGGGTTATGCCAATTGGCGATTGCGTGGCGGCACGCACCGCCGAAGAAGCGGTTTATGAAGGCATGCTGGCGGGGCGGAACCTATGACCAAAATTACAGGCGGCAAAGCCTGTGTTGAGGTGCTGAAGGGCGCGGGCGTGGAGGCCGTGTTCGGTCTTCTGGGCGGCTCCATGCTGGAGCTCTATGATGCCCTGCGCGATGAGAGCTCCATACGCTACATCGGAGCGCGGGATGAACGGGCGGCGGGGCACATGGCGGACGCCTATGCACGGGTCTCGGCAAGCCCCGGCATCGTTCTTGGCGCGCAGGCCGGTCCGGGTGTGGCCAACCTGGTGACGGCGGTGGCCGAAGCCCATTTGGCCTACTCGCCTCTTGTGGCCATCGCCGGTGCGATTACCCGGAAGGATCTCGGCAAGGACACGTTTCAGGAGTTCGATCAACTCTCCGTCTTCCAACCGATCGCCAAGCGCTCGATCATGGTGCCGACACCGGAGCGCCTGCCTGAGATGTTGCACGAGGCGATGCATCTGGCCATGAGCGGACGGCGCGGCCCGGTGGTGCTTCATGCACCGCGCGACTTGTTCTCTCATGAGATCGACCCGCCCACGGTCTCGCCCGTCACTTGTGCTGCGCCGGGCGCGCCGACAGCTGAACAGCTCACCCAGATCATGGCATTGCTGGAGGGAGCCGCACGCCCGATCATCTTCGCCGGGGCTGGGTTCAAATCGCCCGATGGATCAAGCGTACTGGCCGCTTTGGCGGAGGCCTTGAGCGTTCCGGTTGTCACGTCAACGGGCCATCTGGATGTGCTGCCGGCAGACCATCGTTGGCTCGCCGGGCAAACCGGGCCCCGCGGCAACGCCTGCGCTGCGGCCATGTCGCGGCAGTGCGATCTCATCTTGGCACTGGGCACGCGGCTTGCCTTCAACTCCACGTTCCTGAACCACGATTATGTCAACAAAGACGCCAAGATTGTTCATGTGGACACCGAGGCCAGCGCCGTGGGCCGCTACTTCCCGGCGGCTCTGGGCATTCAAGCTGGGGCGGCAGAAACGGCTGATATGGTCCGTGCCGAAGCTGAGAAGGCGCCGGAGTTGAGAGATAGGTGGAAGGGCTGGGCGGATCAATTTGACGAGTCGAAATCAGCACTTACGCTGAAACGCTCACAAGAAGAGTCCGATGATGCGGTGCCCATGAAGCCACACCGGGTTCTTGGCGAGATCCGCAACAACCTGCCACGCAATGCCATCCTCACCCTGGACACCGGCAATGCCTGCCTGCAAGCGGCCGACCGCGTTGCCTGCCATCAATGCCCGGCGATGGTGACCCCATTGGACTTCGGCCTGGTTGGGTTTGGCTACGCCGCCGCCCTCGGTGCGCAAGCCGCGGCGCCGGATCGCCCGGTAATCTCGATCATGGGCGATGGCGGTTTCGGCTTCACCATGAGCGAGCTGACGACAGCGGTTGCCTATGACCTTCCGGTGATCGCGGTGGTTCTGGACAATGGTGCCTGGGGGGCGGAGAAGGCCTACCAGCGCACCTTCTTTGATGGGCGCACCTTGGGCGCCGACATCGAAAGCCCCGCCTATGACAAGGTCGCTGAACTGTGCGGCGCGGCTGGTTATGCGGTGTCTCAACCCGGAGACACGGCAAAGGTGCTGCAAGAAGCGCTGACGAAAAAGAAACCTTCCGTGATCCACGTGAAAGTCGACCCTGAGGCCATTAATGCGCTCCGAAAGGACCTCTTCGAAAAACCCAAATAGGCGCGCACCCATGTTGTTCAGCTTCGATCTCTACTGGTCTTTCTGGCCGCCCTGTTCCGACTTGGCGGGACCGAAGCGCGCAGCGTGCCCAACATATGTATAGACATATAGCGTTTGCATAGTGACAATTGTCACTTATCAAAAACACGCGAAATTACCAAACGAACCCAAATTCGCGTAAGGCCCTGAAGGTAGGGGCGAAATAGCCCTATTTGACGGTTTAGTGGCCTTTAAAAGTGGCGCTTTTGTTCATATTCGGCCCAACAGCCTGTTTCCCGCGCCCCTGCCTGTTTCCCGCGCCCCTGCGAAAGCAGGGGCCCACAGCTCAGAGCGTGCAGTTGGCGCCAATGGATCCCTGCGTTCGCAGGGATGCGCGGCAGTGTTATCGTCGCTAACTCAACAGCTCTCCCGTCATCACCGGCACCGCATAGCCCCCAACCCGCACCGCTGCGATCACGCCAACGTCCACGTCGGCCTCCAGATAGATCTGGCTGGGCCGGCCCATTTCATAGCCCTGTTCAACCGTCCAGCTGTGGGTTCCGTCTCCCAACTGCTCGCTCGCCAGCACCTGGGCGGGAAAGGTTGCCGCAGCAGAACCGGTGGCCGGATCTTCCATGCTGCCCTGGTCGGGTGCGAACATGCGGGCGTGCCATGCGGTATCCTCCAACACCCCGCCACGCACATAGGCGAACACGCCCACCATGCCGGCGGGAAAATTGGCCTTGCGCCACGCGTTGAGGTTGGGGCTTGCACGCTCCAGGCTCTCCATGTTGCTCACCGGCACGAAGATGTAGGGAACACCAGCGCTGAGCAGGCGGACTTCATGGTTGTGGAAGCCGATCTGTTCCACGCCAACATTTATGGCCGCCGCAATGCCCTCAACCTTCGGGGCGCCAAGCTGGGCTTGTGGCAACACGGCATTGGTGAACTGCGCATAGTTGCTTCCGCTTTCATCCCGGGTCACCGTGACCGGCACAAGCCCCACCTGTTCTTCCAGGATCAGTTCGCGCCTGTAAGCCCCTTCGCCGGCATCTTGCTCCGCAATGGCAATGGCAGTGCCCACTGTGGGGTGCCCGGCGAACGGCAATTCAGCCTTGGGCGTGAAGATCCGCACATAAGCATCATTCGCCCCGTCCTGAGGCGGCAGGATGAATGTGGTCTCCGAAAGGTTGAACTCTGCGGCAATGGTTTGCATTTGCTCGGTGCTGAGCCCCCGGCCGTCACGCACCACGGCAAGCGGGTTGCCGCCGAAGCGTTCGGTGGTGAATACGTCGAGCGTCTGGAATTCGCGGGCCAACGGCGTGTTCCTTCTCGGCAAGGTCTTTCGGGTCGCGCGGTTAGATCCTAGCGCGCGCCCGATGTGTTCTCAAGCACGACGGTGGAAAACGCCCGTGCATGGGGTGGCATGAACTGGGGGTCCACATCCCCCAGTCGCCGCATGATGATCACCTCCGACAGCTCAGGCTGTGCCTCCGCGGCAATGTGCTCCCATACCCGCGCCGCCATCGTTTCAGCATTCTCATTAAACCGGAGCACCTGGCCAATTGCGATGCGTTGATCTGAGGCAGCCATATAAAATCCATCCGGCGTGGCGTCGGTGGCGGCAAGGCCGGTTTCCTCTACCAATTCTCTGGCGATGGAGGCGGTCATGTCAACCGCGCCGCCCTGCAACAGATCCTCACGGGTGAGCGAGCCTCCCGGCGGATAGATCATGCCGGCGTTGATGGTGTGGTTGCCCATGCGCCCCATAACCAACGCACCATCTGATGACATCAGCACGGCACAGCCATAACAATCGTGCACCGCCTTATCGCACCATCCCCAGTCTCGCCAGGTGATGAAACTCGCATAGTCCACTTCAATGAGATCGGCCTTGAACAGCCCATTTGACAGGCCGCCATCGACCATTAGCAGAAGATTGCCGTTGAAGAGCGTAGGATTGGCCGTTGTGAGCCCGTCCCAATGCTTGGCGATATCTATCTGATTTTCTTGCGCAAAAGCCCAAGTTCCGTCGGTCAGGCGCAACTCGACGCGATCAACCGGGCGAAGGCGGTATTCTGGTTCAGACGGGGTCACTCCGCGCTCCTTGTAATTCCAGTGGCTAGAGGCATGAAATTTGCAACTGCCCTAGCATTGGAACAGCCGGCTGGGAATGCCAAGACACGCTATCTCTTGGTGATCACGCCTTTTAACCGGGCATTAGCGAAGCATGAGCGACAACTACACCCTAACTGAGAAGGTCAATTTTACGGCAGACCGGCAGGCACTTTCGACCATGGAGACATTCATTTCACGCGCCAAACGCATCTCCCTGGGCAGTGCCTTTGCGGTGATGCCCGCGCGGATTGGCGAACTGCCCTATCTGCTGGCCGGCATGGCGCGGGATGCATTGAGCGCAAAGGACGATGGCTTCCCCAACGCCGAAAACGCTGAAGACCGCGCGCAAGGCTACTGCGGACTTTGCAGCGAGCTGACTGTTGAGAAACTGATAGAGGGTTATCGCCGGGGCCTTTTCCCCTTTGCCCATGTGGGTCCGTTCAAGTGGTGGTCCACGCCGCAGCGGCCTGTTTTGGCGTTTGCCGACTTTCGCATTGAAAAGAAGATCCGAAAGCTGATCCGCCGCGGCGAATTCAGCTACACGCTTGATCAGGCATTCCCGGACGTGGTTGAGGCATGCTCAGGCGCGCGCGACGGCAAGACGCCCCTCACCTGGCTGCGCCCGGAGATGATGGCGCTCTATAACGACGCCCATAAGGCCGGTTTCTGCCATTCGGTTGAAGCCTGGGATGCGAACGGCGCGCTTGTGGGCGGCGCCTTCGGCACGGCTGTGGGCGGACTGTTCATCGCCGAATCCCAGTTCTACCGCACTCCCAATGCCTCCAAGTGCGCCTACGTCGTGCTCAACCGGTATCTGAAAGAATGGGGCTTCAGCCTGGTTGATGCCAAGCGCGGCAGTCCGTTCATGTACCAGCAGGGATACAAGGACATGCCGCGTGCCGACTACCTCGCGCAGGTTCGCAAAATTGCAGACGCAAAGTGCGGCCCGTCTGCCTGGGCAGTGGATCCTGCGCTCGATGTGGCCGGTTGGAAGCCAGATCAGGCTGCATAAAGCGCGGCGCCCGCTGAAACTTTCACTTGTGCGAAAGCGCCTGCATGACTTTTTCGGCAAACCCGTCGGCACTCTCTTTTTGAATCCACCTTGCGACGACCACCAGCTGGTTCTCCGGGTCGATCCAAACCACGTTCGCCCCGACCCCGCGGAAAAAGAAGCTTGAGGCAGGTGCCGACGGAAACTGCCGGCGATTTGTGTTCAGCCACCAGAGATAGCCGTATCCTTCATTAAGGGCGCAGGGGGTCCGGCAGGCGGCAATCCAGTCTCCTGATAGAATTTGCCGGCCATTCCAATTCCCCTCGTTCAGCATCAACAGGCCCGTACGGGCTTAATCCAGGGCGCTGATCCACAACCCCCCACCCCAATGGGCGCCGCCTGAGACCGAGTGCATCTGCTTGCCGTCGATCTCCACGTATGAGTTCTCATAGCCGTGCCATTCCCAGGTGTCTGACGCGCCGATCGGGTCCATGATCCGTTCTTTGAGCACTTCGGGCAGTGGGCGCCGGAACACGTGCATCAGGGCGAGGGCCAGCCGGTTCACCCGAACGTCGTTATATTCCCAGTGTGTTCCTGGCGGCTGCATCTGCCGTTTGACCCCTTTTTCACCCGCTTGCCCCGTACGGGCGGACAGGTCGCGGTTGTGGTCAATCCAGTCAGGCTTGTCCCAGAGCGTGCCTTCCCATTCGCTGGTCAGCTGCAGAAGCTGGGCCCAGGTGATGTCACGGTTCTGGACGGTATCGAATCCGCCATCGTCCACCAGGTGCCGCACAGGCTGATGAACATCCCGAATCAGGCCGTCGTCCACGGCAAGACCTGCACACAAGGCCAGATAGCTCTTGCTCACGCTGAACGTCATATCCACACGCTCAACATCGCCCCAGCTTGCCGCGATCTGCCCGTGACGGATGATCAAACCGGCAGGGTCCTTTCGGTTTTTGACCGGCCCAATCGTTCTGCAGATCGGCCAGGGTTCAGCGAAATGCCCGTCGGCCAGCGCCTCTGCAATGTCGCGCTTCATGGTGGATTCGTTCTGGATCGCATATGCGACCGCCTCTTCCAGGGCAGGAGCGTCAAACCCGAGTTCTTCGGGGTTGGCGGGTTTCAAGCCCGCCTCCATCACGGATTGGTCCATTTAAGGCCTCACGGTGTTCTGTTGCTCGCATCCTTCTGGCGATTAGTCCCACGGGTCTGGAAGAAGAGCAACACGCATTTTGAGCATGCCTCATCACCCTTTGACAACACGGGCCCCAAAGGCCTAGCTTGCCTCCATGACCTGTTCGGTACTTGCATTCAACATCAAGAAACCTGTTTCCAAGAAACGGGCGCTCTCGGTCGTGCGCATGTAGGGACAGGCTATAGAAACATCAAAAAACCTCGGCAGCCTACTGCGGCTTCCGGGGTTTTTTGCCTTTCGGGAACCGCATTGCTGTCACTCACATTGTAGGAGACAGAAATGTTCAGCGGTTCAATCGTAGCTCTCATCACACCGTTTTCAGAAAACGCAATCGACGAGGCCGCGCTGGCGCGCCTGGTTCGCTTTCACCTGGATAACGGCACGAAAGCACTGGTGCCCGTGGGCACAACTGGCGAAGCACCGACGCTTGCCCGCCGCGAGCACGAACGGGTCATCGAGGTTGTTGTTCAGGAAGCCGGCGGGCAGGTCCCGGTCATCGCCGGCGCAGGATCATACGATGCGGCCCAGGCCATCTCACACACAAACCATGCCGCCGCGGCTGGCGCAGATGCAGCATTGCATGTGATGGGGTATTACAACCGGCCCAATCAAGAGGGCATTTATCAGCATTTCAAGGCACTGGATGCGGCAACAGAACTTCCGCTGATTGTCTACAACATCCCGCCTCGGGCGGTGATCGACATCCTGCCGGAGACGATGGCACGGCTCGCAAGCCTGCCCAATGTGGTTGGGGTGAAAGATTCCACCTGCGATTTGTCCCGGCCGCTAAAAGAGAAACTTCTGATTGAAGGAGACTTTTGCTTTTTGACAGGCGAAGACCAAACAGCTGTGGCGTACAACGCCAACGGGGGACAAGGCTGCATTTCGGTGACGGCAAACGTGGCCCCCGCGCTTTGCGCGCAGATGCAGGATGCTTGCGCCCGTAAGAAGTTTCAGCTCGCCCGAGACATTCAGTTGAAGCTCATGCCGCTTCATCAGGCATTGTTTCTGGAGCCTAGCCCTGCGGGCGTGAAGTATGCCTGTTCGCTGCTTGGATTGTGCGAACCAAAGTGCCGGTTGCCTATGGTTGACCTTACCGAGACCACGAAGGCCGCGATTAAAGAAGCGATGCGCGGACTTGAGCTTCTCTAGAGCAACCTCCGATCAGACAGAATCGTTTGAGCGGAGATAAGTTGCTCGCCTGTAACGAAAATCTTGGGCATCTTCCGCTCGGTATGAGCGGAAGATGCCCTAGCTCGGCTACAGTCCACGCTCGATGGCTCGCAGCAAGCGGAAGCGCAGCCGGCTGGATCCGCCCCTGATGGAAATCACAAAGCGCACCACGCCATGCTTGGCCGTCTTCGCGAAGCCGGCAAGCGTGCGGACGCCTGACAGCGTGCCGGTCTTGTAGCGGGACCCAGCCTTGGTGCGGCGCATGAGGCCGGCGTGGGGCGCGAACTGGTGCAGCAACCTGGCCAGGCCGCGGGCCGTGAAGCGATTGCCTCTGCTGATGCCTGAGCCCTCCTCCAGGCGGATGGCCTTGGCAAGCCCCTGCTCGGCCAAGAACTTGCGGGCAACCTGGAGTGACTTTTTCAGGCTGACCGGCGCGCCCAACTTGCGCGCGCCGATCTCCAGGAACACCTGGTTGGTGACGTAATTGTTGGAGCCGATGAGGAGCTGTTTGAGAATTTCCGGCAAGGCACGCGACTGGCGGTGCACATAGACCGGCTTCAGACCGTCAGGGACGGCGCCAATAGAGACTTTGCCGTTCACCTTCCCCCCGGCCCGCTTGATGAAGGCGGCAATCAGTTCACCGGCATAGCGCACGCCCACCGAAGGATCGGCCTGTGCCAAGCTGATGCGGCCGCGCCCCTTTGGGCCGCGTTTGCGAAACTGGCTAATTGCCACCGGGGTGATCGGGGTCTGTTTCTCAGCAGAACGCACGGTCTTGCCGCGGCGCACAGCGTGGATCGTGTTGAAATTCACCGCAAGGGCTGAGTTCAGGGCGTTGTAGGAGCGGCGGGTGGCTTCGATGCCCGGGATGGTGAGACCAGCCGGAAAGTAACTGGTGTCTATCACCATGCCGGTGAAGGCCTGCTTACCGGTTGCAGCCAGAAGCTTAGGCGCAAGCAGCGCCAGTTCTTCAGAGACCAGAAACGGATCTCCGCCGCCGCGCACATAGAGCACTCTTTTGTCATCCACATAAAAGCGCGTTTCAAAGCGATGATCAGCGCCCAGCACCTTCATGGCGAGCCATGAGGTGACCACTTTGGCAACCGATGCGGGAACAAAGGGTTTGTCGGCTCTTTGGGCCACAAGCTCTTTGCCCTTCTCGTCCAACACCAGAACGAGGGCTGAAGGTGCAATGGCTTTGATCCTCTGCTTGAGGCCGGCTTGCGCATGGGCGGGCAGAAGCAACACTATGCAAACGAGGGCAAACAGTCGGAACCACATGGTAACTCCAGGCGTGAGCAAGACACAAACGACTATGGAACCCTAGAGCACATTTCGCCCTGTGCAATCAATTCACGAGAACCGCTAGACCATCATCTCCAGCAGCGGCAAACACCGTCCAGGGACTGAGCCTGAGGGCGATTGGCTGAAACGGGTGTAGCCCATGGTCAAATAGAACTTCTCGGCATAAGGGTCACTTTGCACTTCCAGCCGTTTTACGCCCGCCGCTCTCGCCGCATCCTTAAGGTGGGTCATCAGCGCTGCGCCCACGCCCTGCCGCAGGGCGCATGGGCTCACAAAGCAGTCCGCAACTTCGCCTTCTTCCCCGTCCACCACCAGCCGGCAAAAACCCAATATTTCGTCACCAGACACGCAAACGGCGACCGTGTCCTCCACGATCGCCGTTTCAGTTACTGTCAGCTCAGCTTCAAACGCTTTGAGCATCTCATCGGAATACCCCCAAGAGGCCTTTGACGCCCGCGTCAGTTTAGTGAGCGCATCAGCCTCGCCCGGCTGGGCTGGGCGTATGTGATGAGTGTGCGTCAGTTCTTTTCCTTGTCAACCAGCTGGTTGGCCTTGATCCATGGCATCATGCCACGCAGACGCTCGCCCACCTCCTCGATCGGGTGGGCGTCGTTCATGCGGCGGGTCGCCTTGAACTTGGGCTGACCGGCGCGGCACTCGCGGATCCATTCAGAGGTGAAGGCACCTGACTGAATGTCTTTGAGAACCCGGCGCATTTCCGCTTTGGTTTCGTCGGTCACAATGCGTGGTCCGGAATGATACTCGCCGAACTCCGCAGTGTTGGAGATCGAGTAGTTCATGTTGGCGATGCCGCCTTCGTAGATCAGGTCGACGATGAGCTTCACCTCATGGAGGCACTCAAAGTAGGCCATCTCTGGGGCGTAACCGGCTTCCACCAGGGTTTCAAAGCCGCCGCGGATGAGTTCAACCAAACCGCCGCAAAGAACAACCTGCTCGCCAAACAGGTCGGTTTCGCACTCTTCCTTGAAGGTGGTTTCGATGACGCCGGAACGGCCGCCGCCGATGGCGCAGGCATAGGACAGAGCGATGTCGTGGGCGTTGCCCGAAGCGTCCTGGTCGATGGCGATTAGGCATGGCACGCCGCCGCCGCGCTGATATTCGCCGCGCACGGTGTGGCCCGGGCCTTTCGGCGCGATCATCAGAACGTCGATGCTGGAGCCTGCTTCAATCAGGTTGAAGTGCACGTTCAAGCCGTGGGCAAACGCAATGGCTGCACCGTCCTTGATGTTCGGCGCAATCTCGTCACGCCAAATGTCAGCCTGAAGCTCGTCAGGGGTGGCCATCATCATCACATCGGCCCAGGCGGATGCCTCGGCAACGGTCATCACCGGCAGGCCGGCAGCTTCTGCCTTCTTGGCGGTTGCAGAACCCGGGCGCAGCGCAACGGCCACATCCTTACAGCCACTATCATGCAGGTTCAGCGCATGGGCATGGCCCTGGCTGCCGAAACCAATGATGGCAACTTTTTTCCCCTTGATGAGGTTAACATCTGCATCCCTGTCGTAATAAACACGCATATTATCTTCTCTTCCCTATTGAAGTTCTGCCACGCGGGAGGACCCCGCCTCATTGCTCGGAAAATTCGCGGGCGACAATACAGGCCAATGACCGAAACACAAGCCTGAATAAACGTGTGCCCTACAGCACCATGCCCGCTGGCCCACGTGCGATCGCCGCAATGCCGGTTCGGGACACTTCCACCAGACCCAGCGGGCCCATGAGCGTGATGAATTGGTCGATCTTGTTGGTGCGCCCGGTGAGCTCGAACACGAAGCTTTCGGTGGTCGCATCCACGATCTGCGCACGGAAGGCTTCGGCCAGGCGCAAGGATTCGACCCGGTGATCGCCCTTGCCAGCCACCTTGATGAGGGCGAGCTCGCGCTCAACACCATTGCCGCTTACCGTGAGGTCCACAACAGAGTGCACCGGCACAAGCCTATCAAGCTGAGCGGAGATCTGGTCGATCACCTGCGGAGTACCAGTCGTCACCAGGGTGATGCGCGAGACGTGCGAGGCTTGCTCGGTTTCGGTCACCGTGAGCGATTCAATGTTATAGCCGCGGCCTGAGAACAGGCCCACGACGCGGGCAAGGACGCCCGGTTCGTTGTCGACGAGCACCGATAGGGTGTGGGTTTCCATGGGGTCTACTTTTTTCAGCATGGTTTAGTTCCTGCACAGGCACCGGCGGTTAAACCAGCACCTTGCCTTCTTCTGAGATGGCCTCGTCAAGATTGGTCGGCTCATCGCCCAAGATCATCTCATGATGGCCCTTGCCGGACGGGATCATGGGGAAGCAGTTGGCATCCTTGGCCACCAGGCAGTCGAACAGCACCGGACCGTCGGTGTTGATCATCTCCAGGATAGCGTCATCCAGTTTGTCCGGATCTGAGCAGCGGATGCCTGTGCAGCCGAACGCGTCCGCCATCTTCACGAAGTCCGGCAATGCGGCGGAATAGCTTTCCGAATAGCGCCGGCCGTGGAGCAACTCCTGCCACTGGCGCACCATGCCCATGTACTCATTGTTCAAGATGAAGATCTTGATGGGCAGGCGGTACTGCATGGCCGACGACATTTCCTGCATTGTCATTTGCACGGACGCTTCGCCGGCGATATCGATCACCAGGCTGTCTGGATGGGCCACCTGAACACCCAGCGCAGCCGGCAGGCCGTAACCCATGGTGCCCAGGCCGCCGGAGGTCATCCAACGGTTTGGATCTTCAAAGCCGAAATACTGCGCTGCCCACATCTGGTGCTGGCCCACTTCGGTGGTGATGTAGGTGTCCTTGTCCTTGGTCAGCTCATACAAGCGCTGGATGGCATATTGCGGCATGATGATATCTTTGCGCGGCTCATAATTCAGGCATTTGCGCCCTCGCCATCCGTCGACTTGACCCCACCAGGATTTTAACGCCTTGGCATCGATCTCCGGCTGGCGGGCCTTCCAGACGCGGATCATGTCCTCCAGCACATGGGCCACATCGCCGATGATCGGAATATCGACCTGGATGTTCTTGTTGATCGACGATGCGTCGATGTCGATGTGGATCTTGGTGGAGTTCGGCGAGAACAGCTCGGTATTGCCGGTGATCCGGTCATCAAAGCGCGCGCCGATGCAGACCATCACATCGCAATTGTACATGGCCAGATTGGCTTCATAGGTGCCGTGCATGCCCAGCATGCCCAGGAACTGACCGTCGGATGCAGGGAACGCGCCCAGGCCCATCAGGGTTGAGGTCACTGGATAACCGGTCATCTTGGCGAACTCGCGCAGCAACTTGGAGGCACCGGGCCCTGAATTGATCACGCCGCCGCCCGTATACAGGATCGGCTGCTTGGCATTGGCGATTATATCCACGGCCTGACGCACTGACGCCTGGTCGGGCTTCAGCCGGGGCTTGTAGGTTTTGTGGGCGACATTCGAGGGGCCGGTGTATTTTGCCAGCGCGAACTGAACGTCCTTTGGGATATCAACTACAACCGGGCCCGGGCGGCCGTTGGACGCCACGTAGTAGGCCTCATGCAGAACACGCGCCAGATCATCGGGGTCGCGCACCAGATAGTTATGCTTGGTGCACGGACGGGTGATGCCGACGGTGTCGCACTCCTGGAAGGCGTCGTTGCCAATCAGGTGGGTTGGGACCTGCCCGGTGATGCAGACGATCGGAATGGAATCCATCATGGCATCGGTGAGGCCGGTGACAGCATTGGTGGCACCAGGGCCGGAGGTGACGAGCACGGTTCCCACTTTGCCGGTCGAGCGGGCATAGCCTTCTGCGGCATGCACAGCGCCCTGTTCGTGGCGCACGAGCACGTGCTGGATGGCGTTCTGCTGGAAAATGGCATCATAGATCGGCAGCACGGCGCCGCCGGGATAACCGAAGATATGCTCAACACCCTGATCTTTCAGGGCCCTCATGACAACTTCCGCGCCTGTCAAACCGTCACTCATCTTTTTCACTCTCTTCAGGGCCTGTTGGCCGCTCTTTGGTCTTTCAAACTTCGTGTCGCAAACTTCTGCGAAAAATTCCAATAAAAAAGGCCCCGGAGGGGCCTGGATGCGCGCTATGGGAGACGTAATCTGTTCAGATCACACCCAAGCGCGCCACGATACTACCACGAGATTAGACATCTCTAACTGTGCTCCTTCATAAGCGGCGCGGACAATAGGGCGGTGTCGGCCCTGCGTCAAGGGGGCAGGCGCAACCGTGCGAGAGCCACGTGGGGACCTGCTGTCGAAGAGCGCAATTTCAGTATAACTACGGAAATTCTTCTGATTATCCTCAGTAATCAGACTCAACAACTGGAGACTGTTTTCGATTTGTAGGTTCTATGCCACTATGCCGCCGATGATCGGTAGAATAGGCAAGAACAACTTAATAGCGCTGCTCGTCGTAGCGCTCCTGGCGCTGCTTCAATCCGATCGGGCACATGCCGAACGCCGTCTTGCGCTGGTGATTGGGATAAACGACTACGGTTTCCTGCCCAAGCTTGAAAAAGCGGTGGGCGATGCGACGGCCATGAGCGCGGCTTTGGAGGCCCTAGGATTTGAGGTCACCAAGCTCACGAACCCGAACCGCCGGGACCTCAACGTCACGATTGCCGACTTTGCCTCAAAGGTGACCCGGGACGATCTGGTTCTGGTGCACTTTTCCGGCCATGGCGTTGAGATCGACGGGGACAATTATCTGCTGCCGGCAGATGTCCCCAAACCCAAGAGCGGGCGCAAGGATGCGGTCAAGTACGAGAGTATCGGGTTCCGGCGGCTGATCTCGCAGATCAGCGATACGGGCGCACGCACGCGGATCTTTGTGCTCGATGCGTGCCGGGACAATCCCTTCGAGCAAGCAGGTTCAAGGGCAATCGGCTCGACGCGCGGCCTGGCGCGCACCGAGGCGCCGGCAGGAACGTTCATCATGTATTCTGCCGGCTACCGCCAAACCGCCCTCGACACGCTTGGGCCCGACGACGCTTGGCCAACCTCCGTCTACACACGGGTGTTGATCAACAAGCTCAACGAGGCCGGCAAGCCCATTTCACAGATCGCACGTGATGTGCGCAACGAGGTCCGCGCCCTGGCCAGAACGGCAGGCCACAACCAGCGGCCGGCCTACTATGACGAACTCAGTGCCGGTCTCATTTTGAAGGAGGCGCCGAAGAAGCCCGAGCCTGCACCGGCACAACCGGTTCAAGAAGCGACCGCCCCTCAACCGGACCAACAGCGCTCGAGCGATACACTGAGCGCCAGCCAGTTGCTGACCCTCGATCTGGCCTATTGGAACGCCGTGAAGGACTCGACCGATCCAGACGAATTGCGCTCCTACATCAAGCAATACCCCAAGGGCCGGTTTATCTTTCTTGCAACCGTCAGGCTGCGCAACCTGCAAAACCTTCTGAAGAAGCAGCCGCGTAGGGCCCTGTTTGTGCGCAATCCAGTCGAGGAAGAGGCAGAAGACAAAGCCGACCCCGAGATAGACGAACTGCCGGTGATGAGCAAACGCGATCTGGCACAAAACATTCAGAAAGAATTGCTGCGCCTGGGGTGTGATCCCGGCCGTCCGGATGGCTCATGGGGCCGTAACAGCAAGCGTGCGCTCGGCGCGTATTCCCGCCATCAGAACCGGCGCCTTGCAAGCTTGAACCCTTCGCCTGAGATCTTGCAGGACCTGCAGGGACACAGCGCGCGGGTGTGCCCGCTCATTTGTGACCGGCTCCACGAGGTGCGCGGCGACCGTTGCGTAAAAAAGACCTGCTCGAGATCTGAGCGCCTGAACTCAGAAGGCCGTTGTGTTGCCAGGGTGGATGCAAAAAAGAAGAAGAATGAGGCCCGAAAAAAGAGAGACGCCCAGAAGAAGAGAGACGCACGGCGGAAAACTGAGACCCGGAAGAAGAATGAGGCCCGCCGGAAAAAAGAGGCTCGCAAGAAAACCAAACGCCAGCGTCAGGCCAAACTTGCCAGAAGCCCCAAGCCACGCGGATCGTCCAAACGGTGCGGTCGGTGCATGAAGAGCAAATGGGGCACCGAGTTCTTCCACCTCTGCGGCTCTGCTTATGCGCGGAGCTCGAGCCAACGGCTTTGCAAATGATTAAGGGGGCTTGTCGCGGTTTCAGCTCCATGAGGCTGACAACCGCCCCAGCTTCCCTGGCGCCTCGGGCGCAGGGGCCTTACACTTGGCCACCAAACGTCGAGGAGTGCTTGTTATGTCTGAGAACAAGACGAGACCCACCCACGCCGATGTCATGGGCTTCCTGCAAACCGTAGAACATCCGCGCCGGCGCGAAGATGGCATTGTGCTGTTTGACATGATGGACCGCATCACCGGAATGAAGCCGGTGCTCTGGGGACACAGCCTGGTTGGGTATGGGGAGTATTACTATAAGACCGGCGCTGGCCGCGAAGGGCTTTGGCCCCTCACCGGCTTCTCACCGCGCAAGGCTGCAATGACAATCTACATCATGCCGGGCTTCAAAAAATACACCGATCACCTGGCACGCCTCGGCAAGCACAAGCACAGTGTGTCGTGCCTCTACATCACCCGGTTGGACACTGTGGACCTGCAGGTGCTGGGTGAGATCATCAGCTTATCAGTTGAGCGCATGAAAACGCTCTATCCGCAGTGGAAGTCTTTTCCCGATATTGAGTGAGGGCGCGGGCTTGCCTACTCAGCGGCCGCGGCGCGGGCGATGCTTGCTTCGATCATGCGCATGGCTTCCTTCTGGTCACCCCAGCCTTGGGTCTTGGCCCACTTGCCAGGCTCCAGGTCTTTGTAATGGAGAAAGAAATGCTCGATCTGGTTCACCAGACTGACGGAGATGTCTGAGATCTCATGCATATGGTCATAGCGTTTGGAAATCCGTGTCACCGGAACCACAATCACCTTCTCATCACCGCCAGCCTCATCCTCCATCTTCAAAACCCCGATGGGGCGGGCGGCCACAATGCAGCCGGGCACCAGAGAGCGCTGGCTTATCAGCAGCGCATCAATCGGGTCGCCATCTTCAGCCAAAGTATGGGGAATGAAACCATAGTTTCCAGGATAGCGCATGGAGGTGTACAAGAAGCGGTCGACCACCATGGTGCCCGAAGCCTTGTCCATCTCGTACTTGATGGGCTCGCCGCCAATGGGAACCTCAACAATCAGATTCACCACACGGGGTGGATCTTCACCAATCGCAATTGCATCCAGACGCATGGATAAGTCCCCTCATAAGCTCACGTTAGATGGTTGTGCATCGCATACGCGGCTTTTGCATTGCACAAATAGTCTAACACTTCCCTATGCGATTTGGAATCGCCGCAACCAGAAAGCTGGATAACCTTGATGCGCCTATCTAAAGCTTTGCTTCTCATGGCAGCTGTTTCGATGATCCCCTCCGGGCTGCGCGCAGAGCCCGTGCGGGCCGGATGGACCGAGCTGGTCAGCTTTCCCCAGCAGAAGGCGCAGCTTAAGGCCAAGCTGGACACAGGGGCAAAAACCTCCGCCCTGAACGGACACGACCAGAGGCGCTTCCAGCGCGGTGGCACAGACTGGATCAGCTTCGTTCTGACCGGTACGGCCGGTGAGCACATGCGCATTGAGCGGCCCATCTTGCGCCTTGCCAAAATCCGGCGGGCCGGGGTGCCCACCGAGACACGGCCGGTTGTGGCCATGATGGTGTGCGCGGCGGGGATCACCCAGCGCACCGAATTCACCGTGACCGACCGGCGCGGCATGGCGTTCCCGGTGCTGTTGGGCCGGCGCTTTTTGGCTGGCCGGATTGTGGTGGACGCAGGCGCGCAAGGGCTCAATGACGGGGCGTGTGGGTCCTAGTTTCCCCCTTTCCCGCGTCCCCACCGACGCTCGCACACACACCACCACCCGCGCGCCCAACCGCCACCCGCGCGCCCAACCGCCACCCGCGCCCCTGCGAAAGCAGGGGCCCACAGCTCTGAGCGTGTGGTTGGCTTCAATGGATCCCTGCTTTCGCAGGGATGCGGGGTGGGGGGCCGGCGTGCGGGAAGGGGGTGGGTGACAGGCGTGCGGGAAGGGGGTGGATGACAGGGATGCCGGATACGGGAGAGAGGATGACGGTCAAGCAGAATGCCTCAGATGATCTCATCGTCATCGAACAGCGGATGGCCCTCGATCTCGTCCTCGATCTGCTCGAGCCGGTCTCCGGCCACCGGCAGGCTGCGTACCCGGGCGATGTGGAACAGGGCATCGCCCTGGTTGATCACCGGCAGGTTTGTGCGCCCAATGACCAGGCCTGCATGGGGCGCCTGGACCTCCACATCGATTTCGCCGAAAGGGTCTGAAAGATAGCCCACCACCTCTCCGTCCCCCACCAGATCGCCGGTGGTCTTGTGGGCGCGCAGGATGCCGCCGACCTTGGCGCGCATCCAATAGCTGGACCGTGACTGGATGGGCGCGCGCCGGGCCGGCGTCACCGCCCGCTTGGGCAGCATGCCGAGCTCGCGCATCACCGACAGGATGCCGCGCACCCCGATGCGGATGGAAAACTCATCAAAGCGCAGCGCCTCGCCGGCCTCATAGAGCAACACCTCGATGCCGTGCTCGCGGGCCGCCGCCCGCATGGTACCCTCGCGGAAATCGGCCTCGATCACCACCGGCGCCCCAAAGGCTTTTGCCAGGGCCTTCAGTTCGTCCGACGGATTGGAATAGCGGATTTGCGGAAGGTTGGTCCGGTGGATCGCGGCGGTGTGCAGGTCGATGCCGAAGTTGGCGCGCAGCACCACCTCGTTCAAAAAGAGATCAGCCAGTTGGGCAGCCAGCGAGCCTTTGTCCGATCCGGGAAAGCTGCGGTTGAGATCGCGCCGGTCGGGCAAATAGCGCGAATGGCTGATAAAACCATAGGCGTTGACCACCGGCACGGCCAGCAGGGTGCCGCGCACCTGCTTCATCCACGGCGAGGCAAGCACGCGGCGGATGATCTCAACCCCCATCACCTCATCGCCGTGAACCGCGCCGGACACCGCCAGCACGGGCCCGGCCCGCTTGCCGTTGATCACCTGAACCTGCAAGTTCACCGGGGTGTGGTTTGACAACAGGCTAACGGGCAAATCCACAATGCGCCGCCCGCCCGGCGCAACTTTCTCGGTGCCGACCGCAAACCCGGCATTCAGGGGAGCTCTCGCCATGGTCGGCTAGCCGCGGCCCCGGGTTTTGGTTTTGCCCGCCTTGGCATTGTCTTCAACGAACTTGATGATCTTGCCGGCCACATCGATGCCGGTGGCTTTCTCAATGCCTTCAATCCCAGGCGAGGAGTTCACCTCCATAACCACCGGGCCGTGGTTTGAGCGCAGGAAATCCACGCCGCACACATTAAGCCCCATGCGCTTGGCTGCCCGCACGGCGGTGGAACGTTCTTCTGCAGTGATCTTGATCGGCTTGGCGCTGCCGCCCCGGTGCAGGTTTGAGCGGAAATCGTCTTCAGCCCCCTTGCGCTGCATGGCCGCCACAACCTTGCCGCCGATCACCAGGGCGCGAATGTCGGTGCCGCCGGCCTCTTTGATGAATTCCTGAACCAGGATGTTCACATTGGCGCCGCGGAACGCCTCGATGATGGACTTTGCCGACTTGTTGGTTTCCGCCAGCACCACGCCGATGCCTTGTGTGCCCTCCAACAGCTTAATCACCATGGGGGCGCCGCCCACCAGCTCGATCACCTCCTCGGTTTCCTTTGGATCATGTGCAAAGGCGGTGACCGGCAGGCCAATGCCAATGCCGGCCAGAAGCTGGGTTGAGCGGAGCTTGTCCCGCGAACGGCCGATGGCGACGGACTCATTGAGGCACCACACCCCCATTGTCTCGAACTGGCGCACCACGGCCAGGCCATAAAAGGTGATGGACGCCCCGATGCGGGGGATCACCGCATCATAGCCGCGCAGTTGCTCGTCCTGATAGTAGAGCGCCGGGCGGTGCGAGGCGATGGAGATGTTCACCCGAAGGGTGTTGATGACGTCGATGGTGTGGCCGCGCTCTTCGGCCGCCTCCACGAGCCGCTGGTGGCTGTAGAGCTTCGCGTTGCGCGCAAGCATGGCAAGTTTCATGCGCTGTCCCCTCCCTCAGGTTTCTTTGGTTCCCCGGCAAGGAACGACCTTCCCGGATTTACGACAAGTTTGCGCCGGCGGACAGACGTGCGCCCTAAAATCAGCTCAAAGCCCATTTGGGCCCGGTTGGCCAGCGAAACTTCAATGGACCAGCGCCGGGTGCCCAAACGCAGCGACGTATTAATCACATAGCGCTGTTCGGGCACACCGCTGGTGTTCTTTATGTCCCGAATGTCTACCACTGCCGCTTCGCAGTATTGCCAGCCCTCCCGGTCCTCTCCGGCGGCGACCTTGAACCGGACCCAGGATGCCCCATCGCGCTGGAAGGGTTCCACGTCTTCAGCGTGAAGCGCTGCGGTGCGGGCACCTGTGTCGATTTTCGCCTTAATGCGCGAGACCCCGAGCCTTGGAAGTCCTACCCATTCGCGCCAGCCAATTTGTGTGACTTGCCGTGGAAGACTATCCTGACCTGAACCTGCACCCGCCAAATACTCGCTCCCTCACCCGGCCCCTCGCACGGCCTTGCGGATGAACGTTATCGTTTCCGGCTGCCTGCAAGCAAGTGCAGATCGCAATCCTTGCGGATATACTGGTGTTTTGGCGGTTTCCTAAGGTGTGGACCGCAACGCTGGAGGTGCAGCGAAACGGATTGTCAACCAATACTTGGCATGTCATACTAGGGGGAAGGATGGATGATTGCGTGACTAATCTGGGCGAACGAATTGTATATGCCGTTGAACGGTCGGGGCTGACCCGCTCCGGGCTGGCCAATGTGCTTGGCATTTCGCGCCAGGCGGTCAACAATTGGATCAAAGGCAAGAACAACCCATCCACCAAAAATCTTTCTGACATTGCCGCGGCAACCGGCGTGCGTATGGAATGGCTGGCTTTGGACCAGGGATCACCGGAAAAGGAGCGCAGCGACGGCGCAGCCGCCAAGGTGTTCGATCTGTCCACCGATATTCTTGAAGACGTGATCAACGGTATCGAGCAAGTCTCCCGCGAGGACGGCTTGGAGCTTTCGGCAAAACTGAAGAGCAAACTCATAACTGAACTTTACCGGCAAGCCGCCTCCGCAGAAAATTCAGGCCTCTCGTCTGAAAACACCCTGCGCGCAGTTATCGGCTATGCCATCCGCTCTGAGGGCGCACCGCGCTGAGGGCTTGCCGCCACTGCACACACCGGGGACAGCCGTAATGGCAAATTCAGATCGCATCGAACATCTAAAGCGGATTTTCCGCCAATCCTTCCACACCGAACGGGCCGAAGAGAAACAGTCCGTTGAAACGCTCGCCCAGTCGCTTGGTCTGACGGACATCATGAACATGATCATCGTCAACCGTTTCGGCTGTGATTCTCTGGAAGAGCTCTCGATGGGCGAATTGGCCGAGCTGACTGACACCCTCCACACGCTGCACAGCGTGAAAGCGGCCAACACGGCGTCCAATGTTGTTGCCTTCCCGCAACGCCGCAGAAAATGAGACGCGCCGAGATCAAACAACGGCGGGTTGCTGACGCCCAGGACGAGCTGCTGCAAGCGGCTCTGAGCTGGCATCACCATTCCGACGGGGTTTATGATCTCGCCGACCACCGCCTGACGGATATTCAAGAGCACATCCAGATCAGCGCCGATATCGCTGACAGCTGGCCCCCGCCCTTCCTTCTCATCGGGCGCAAGTCAACCACGGCCGAATTGTTCGGCTCTGATTTTGCAAAAGGTGTCGCCGGCCAGCCCGGATTGCCCGACCGAACGTTGGAAAATCTGGTCAACGCCCGCTACCGCCATGTGTCTGAAAGCGGCGAAGCGGCGTTCGACACGGTGACCTGCACCATTGTTCCGCCAAATCGCACGCCAGTTGGGGTGGTTTATGACCGCTTGATCTTGCCGTCAAAGTTCTCCGACGGCAGCCGCACGTTTTCGGTGTTCACCGTTATTCAGAAAAAATTTGCGGCAGTGTCATCATCCAGCGGAGATCTTCTCTTGCATTCCACACCAGCCAGTCGTCGCCACTGACGTTGGACGGCGAGCGCCGCCAATTGGTGCCCGCTGGTGATATGTGCTGATAGCCCTCGCGCACCGGAAAGCCGCGCTGGGTTAGTTTTGAAGACACAAATCCGTAAACGAAATCAGGGTTCCAGCGCAAAAGCGCAATGGCCTGTGCGAGCCGCGCCAGGGTTGCCGCCAACTTGAATTTGCGCAACTCAGGATCAACCCACATCTCGCCATGATAGATCACCTGCCCGGTGATCATCTGAGCCGCCGGGCAGTGCACCTCTCCAATTTCACCGTTGTGAATGCGCTTCAGATTTCGCTTCCAGAAATCTGCCAGGCTGCAGCCATTCAAATCGTCCCGCCGCATGGCCTGCACGTGAACAATGGCGCCGTCGGCATTCTCTCCCACCATCAAGAGGGCGTTGGCAGGGATGATGTCCATGAATTCAGGGTGAAACGGCTCGGACAGATATCCCTTGCCTTGGAGTTCATCGCAGATGGTCTGGAAGACGTTTACATCGTGGCACTCACGCAGGTTGACGCCAGCCTCTTCGATGAACCTTCGGTGTACATCGATGAACCTGGCAGCGTCCACTTCATGCAGCCCGGTGGGCGCCGGTTGCGGCTCTGGCTCTGGTTCGTGCTGGCGCACCGGGGCTGAAGCGCGCTCCAGGGCACGAGCCAGGTTTTGCAGCTCGCTCACTTCATTGCACAGATCGACAACTGTTTGGCCCACGCGTTATCCCCGCCCCTCGGCTGTTCACAAGATGTCCGAAGATGGGGAGAGTGCACGCGTTGATGAACCCGCGCTCCCCACCCAGCAACAAGACTCAACGATACTGCCCTGTAAGGAAGACGATTGTGGTTAACTAACGGTTAAAACAGGGGACAGAAGCGGCGAAAAGCCTGAATTTTAGGCCCAAAATGGGGTGACCGCATGCGCTTTACTCAGCAACTGCTGAAACGTTGCTGACCTCCACCCAATAACGCCAGTTGCGCGGCTCGATCTGATCGTTGAATTCAACCGGTTCAGAGAACTTATATGTGGCGCCGGGTGCGATTTTCACGTCGTACAAGCCCAAGGTGCGCTGTCCACTCAAGCTGCAGTCTCGCGACAATTGGGCAAGCTGGGCTTCTTCGGCCGGCGTGGTGAAGAACACGGGGCAGTCATACAGCCGCACACGCAATGACAGGTTCTGGACGCTATATTGCGGTGACAGGTTTTTGGCTTCGCCTGAAACGGTCCAATGAAACAAATCAGACGATTGCTGCTGCTGCCCGCCGGCGTTCCAGGCCACTTTCTGTCCCGGGGCAAGTTTGCGGTTCATAAGCGCAATATCGGTGGGTTTTAGGGCGAAACGGGCCGTTTCGAGTTTCCGGGTAACCTCTTCGACCTCGGCAATGGCCTTGTCTGGCGCAAGTTCAGAGGCCTGTCTGCGTTCTGGTTGGTCCAGAATGTAGAAAAACACTCCTGATATGGCCGCAATGGCCGCCAAAACCCCAAATCCGATCGCGCGTGTGGCTTTGGAGTCAGCGAACATCCACACGAGGATTCCGGCGATAAGAAAGAGAAAAGCCCAGCGAAACACGAATTTAGTCTCCAAATACCATGGACTATAGATATGGCGTCACGCCCTCATTCCGTCAATGTGCCATGGATGATGCGCTTGTAGTAAATTTTGAGATATGACTAATTTTATGACACCCGATACTTCGATCCTGATCTCGGGCGGTGGCCCGGTTGGCCTGACCGTGGCGGTTAAATTGATGCGCCGCGGGTTTCAGCCAGTGATCATCGACGATGACGGCGAGCCAACCCCGGAATCGCGTGCATTGGCCGTAAATGCCCGCACCTTGGACATTCTGGAGCCCTCCGGCGTTACTGAGCGGATCATTGCGGAGGGCACACGCATAAACGGCATGATTTTCCTCAAGGACGCCAAGGAGACTATGCGCCTGGAGATGCGCTATCTGCCCCACCGCTTCAATTTCATGGTGTCGCTGCCCCAGTCACGCACAGAAGAGCTGCTGATCGACCGGCTGGGGGAGCTGGGCTGCACGGTCAATTGGTTCACCGAGTTGCGCCAGTTTGAGCAGAATGAGAACGGCATACAGTGTGAGTTGCAATCAAAAGCTGGCACCAAGGAACATGCCAGCCAATTGCTGATTGGGGCGGATGGGGCCCATTCCCTGGTGCGCAAATCTCTTGGACTGTCGTTCGACGGCGAAACCGAGCCACAGGCCTTCAGCCTGGCAGATGTGACCTTGGACGACTGGCCCTTCCCGTTCGATCACGGCGTGATACATGCTGAAGCAGACCGGATTGTGGGGTTCATCCCCATCTCGGAGGGCCATGGGCGGTTTGTCAGCAATTACCCGGACCTGCTGAACCATTTGCCGCCCAGCGCCAAGGTGAAGGATGTCATTTGGGAATCAGCCTTCAAAATCAGCTACCGCCAGGTGGAAACCTATCAATCAGGCCGAACCTTTCTGGCCGGCGATGCGGCCCACATCCATTCGCCGGTTGGCGGTCGCGGCATGAATTTGGGCATTGAGGACGCAGCCACTCTTGCCTGGCTTATGGAACAGGGCAAAACCGACGACTACACGGCCATGCGCCACCCCATTGGGGCACAGGTGCTGAAATTCACCCAAACCCAAACCGAGCAATTGACCCAGCGCGGTGCTTTCCAGCGGTTCTTGCAGAACACGGTTGCGCCGTTGCTGTTGAAAGTGCCGGCCATCCAGCGGCTGGCCGTGAGCCGGATAGCCGGACTTGAAACCCCTCATCCGCCTTGGCTTTAGCCTGGTGTGCGGCCCTACTGTGAGCTCTTCCTGAGTTCCGACAGAGCATGGTCAAGCGCCTGGGCCAGTGCATGAAGCCGGTCAAGCTCTTCAGGCAGCACGGTTCCGTCAGCCTCCATGACTTTGGCCGCCAGCTCCCAGATATGGCCCAGTTGTGCCTCTGAGCGTTTGGCCACGCGCAATACGGAGCGCTCAATGGCCTCAATGTCTGGGGCCTGATGGCGGAACCAATCCATCACCTTGGCATGATCGTAGTTTCCCGCAACCTCGTGGCCAAGGCCCTCGGTCCGCTTTCTCACAAACACGGAGATCAGATTGTCTTCGGCCTGGTGGAGTGTCTGGTCTGCCTTGGCAATGAAGGCCAGAATGCGCAGCTCATCAGCCAACGCCACCAACACTTTTCGCGTTGTGCCATGATCGTCAGACAGTTCCCCGGCCTGCTCCAGGAAGGGCGCAAAGAAGGCACGGATATCCTTTATCCGCTGGCCGGTGCCATGGTCCGCTGCCTCAACGATGCGGTCGAGCAGAAAGGTTCTGTCTGTGCGCCGGGCACGGCAGAAGGCCAGCAATCTGTCACCGTCGCCTGAATGAACGATGCGTTTGCAGGTCACCAGGCGGTTTGTGCGGCGCCCGTCAGCGTCCTCATAGCCCACCTCAAGGCGTATTCCATCCAGCACAGGTTCTGGCTCATGGGAACCGGAGGCGTGCATGTCTGCGCTGTCGGCGGTGTCCAGTGCCGCTTCGCCTAAATGTTTTGGTGCGTTAGGGTGTTCGGTCGCAACGCCGCGCACCGCTTCGCGTAGACGGGCAAAGATCCCCATGTGAATTCCGTTCGCCTGTTCGTCGAGCCCATTCGTGCAAGATAGGTGTGCCTCAGCCTACAGCAAGGATCAACGTGAAACTACGACAGGGTTTAGACGGGCCCGCTCAGCGCTTGGCGCATCTCTCCACCCAGAGCATGCCTCGTCTGCGCAACCGCACTGGCAAAACCTGCACCTTCTGCAGGCAACCGAGCGTGCGCTTCAGGCGTCTTTCTCTGTTCCCGCCTTTAATGTAGGAGACAACTCTGCGGGCCGCCGCCATCTGCTTTTTACGACAACTGCTGGTTCTTTTCGGCGTTTTTTCCTTGCTGCAGCTCACCCGGGCAGCACGTTCGGCACGGGTCATAAAATACGCTTCTGAGCGTTTTTGGTTTTGCGCGGAGGCCTCAATATCGCTGATCAACAGCAAGGCTGCTGCACATCCGCAAAGAAGGGCCAATTTGCTTGGGTTGCTTTTTTGTATCATACGGGTCTCTTAGAAAGCCAATTGGGCAGGACTGTGAGAGCGGCGGCGAATAGGCTTATGGCACAAACATGGAAGGTCTCAACAGCTTTATTGCAACAAACCGATGCAGAAAGCCTTGCAGACCAGATTGATACTGCGCTTCTGGACGATGACGCGGTGGTGAGCGCCTATGAGAAGGACCCAGTAAACCAGCAGTGGTGCGTTGAGATCTATTTTCAGGGCCAGGCACCGGACCAGACCGAGCTTGGGCGCCTGTTTGGCCGCCAACCGCTCACGACAGAGAAACTCCCAGATACCGATTGGGTGAGCCATAGCCAGAGCCAGCTTGCCCCCATCCAAGCAGGCCGTTTCTTTGTTCACGGCGCGCACGACCGGGCACGCCGCCCTGCCAGCGGGGTGAGCATTGAAATACAGGCCGGCCAGGCCTTCGGCACAGGCCACCACGGCACCACCCGGGGCTGCCTTTTGGCCCTGGACGATCTGCTCAACCGCAAGCAGCCGGAAACGGTTCTGGATGTGGGGTGCGGCTCGGCCGTTCTGGCCATTGCCTTTGCCTTGGCAACCAAACGACGGGCCCTTGCAAGCGATGTAGACCCGGTGGCCATCGACGTTGCGCAGGCAAACGCCCAAAGCAACCGGGCCGGAAGCCTGGTGCAAACTGTCGTGGCGAAAGGAACCAGCCATCCCCAAATTCGGGCCTTCACGCCAGCACAATTGGCGATGGCCAACATCTTGGCCAAACCACTGATGGACATGAAAGCAGATCTGGCACCGTGCGTGGCACCTGGCGGCTGCCTGATCTTGTCGGGCATCACCGTTGATCAAGAGAGCAGGCTGCTGGGGAGTTACCGGCCCTTCGGCCTTACGCTTCGCAAGCGCTGGCGCTTGGAAGGCTGGTCAACCCTGTTGCTGGACCGCAGCCAGGTTTGACACACAGACAAAACAAAAGCGCCCCCGGTTTCCCGGAGGCGCCTGCGCAAGTTACTTGCCGAACGGTGAGGCAAGAAGGGAGGCCATCACTGTGGCCGGGTGGCTATCTGCCAGTTCCTTCAAGCCTGCGTTCGAGGCCGGAGCCTTTCAAACGTTGTAACCGCCCCAAACCTTGGTTTGGATGTCTGCACGCTCAATACCGATGTCGGCAAGAAGACGGTCATCGAGAGTTTCGAGTTGACGCTGTGCGGCTTTCATCTCGAAGTAGGACACGATGGCTGTCCATGCGCGGGTTGGAAGATTGAAAATGCCCTTCGACTCTGGTCCGAAAAAGGCCTTGCTGTTTACTGCGGTTGCGTAGACCATGGGCTTTACTCCATTTTAAGCCACAGCAGCACCATTGCTGCTGAATTGGTTGATCCGAGTGTCTCGGGCGCCGATAAGATGTTTGTTGCTCGGCGTCTTTGAACTGATGCCTATGTAGGCCTTTCGCGGCGGTCCACCAGCGCTGTTTTCGCAAAGCAGCATTGCAAGAAATGCATAGCAGGTTAATTCCCGTTAAGTTTATGAAAAAACAACCCTAATCTGGACATTTCATGCTTCAATTCACGCCAAATCAGAGGTGACGTTGGGGCAGTTTCCACCTCTGGAGCGTAGCCATTGTTTCGCGGAGAATTTGCAGCAATAAAGGCGAAACTCAGAGGAAAATGCAGCCAAACTCAATTGCCCGATTGCACAACAAATGGCCGCGCACTAGAACCGTCCCATGTTCCAATCATTCACCGATAAAAGCCAAGGCGAACAGAGCGCAAAGCGCACCGAAGCTTTGCGCCAAGAACTTCTCGCCCGCCAGCTACACGGCTTTGTTGTGCCCCGCTCCGATGAACATCAGGGCGAATATGTTGGGGCCCATGCCGAACGACTTGCCTGGCTGACCGGCTTTACCGGATCAGCAGGGGCAGCGGCTGTTCTGGCAGACAAGGCAGCTGTGTTTGTTGATGGCCGTTACACCGTGCAGGCTGAAGAGCAGACCGATGGCACGATCTATGAGCAATGTCATTTGATTGAAGAGCCGGTCACCAAATGGATCGCCGCGCAGCTTAGACCGGGAAGCAAGCTGGGCTATGATCCCTGGCTGCACACGGTGAACGGGGTCAAGCTGCTGCGCACAGCTTGCCGGAAGGTGGATGCTGAGCTGGTGCCGGTCGAGACGAACCCCATCGATGCGGTTTGGCAGGACCAGCCGGAAAGGCCCAGCGCTCCGGTTTACGCCCACCCGACCCAGTATGCAGGTCAGAGCGGCGCAGACAAAGCTGATGTGCTGGCGGAAGCCCTGAAGACAGCCGGTGCCGATGCGTCGGTTCTGACGACCCCGGAATCCATCGCATGGGCGTTCAACCTCAGGGGTTCAGATGTACCCCACACGCCGATCTGCCTGGCCTTTGCCATACTGCGGCGGGGCGGCACCGCCCAGTTGTTCATCGATAAGGCGCGCCTTGATGAAGATCTGCTGCGCCAACTCGACGGCTTGGTTGAACTCAGACCCACAGATGAGTTTGAAGCGAGCCTGGGCGATCTCACGGGCAAGAAGGTCCTGATTGACCCAGCTTGGTGTGCCCAGGCCATTGAAACCGCTCTGGTGGCCGGCGGAGCGCACGTGGTCACCGGGGCAGATCCTTGCTTGCTGCCGAAAGCCATCAAGAACCCGGTTGAACAGGAAGGTGCACGGGTCGCCCATGTGCGCGATGGGGCCGCCATGGTGACGTTCTTTCGTTGGCTGGCGCGCGAAGCGCCTTCAGGCCAAATTACCGAGATTGCGGCAGCGACAAAGTTGGAAGCCTGCCGGGCGGAGACGGGTTTGCTCAAGGAGATCAGTTTCGACAGCATATCCGGCGCCGGGCCGCATGCCGCCCTGCCGCATTACCGGGTGAGCGAGGCCTCTGACCTTACGCTTGAAGACGGCACGCTTTATTTGATCGATTCTGGCGCCCAATATCAGGACGGTACCACTGACATAACCCGTACTGTTGCCATCGGAACACCAACCAGCGAAATGTCAGACCGCTACACCCGGGTGTTGAAGGGGCACATCGCAATTGCCACCGCGCGTTTCCCGAAAGGCACGAACGGCGCACAGCTGGATACGCTTGCCCGCCTGGCGCTTTGGGAGGCCGGTCTCGATTTCGATCATGGCACGGGGCACGGGGTGGGTAGCTTCCTGTCGGTGCATGAAGGCCCACAGAGGATTGCCAAGACCGGGTCGGTTGCGCTTGAGCCAGGCATGATTCTGTCCAACGAACCGGGCTATTACAAACAGGATGCGTTCGGCATCCGGATCGAAAACCTGGTCATTGTCAGCGAAACCCCAAAAGGTCCTGGCGAAGAGCGGACGATGTATGGCTTTGAAACGATCACGTTCTGCCCCATCGACACCGCGCCTGTTTCTGTGTCTCTGCTGGACGATGCGGAACTGGACTGGCTGAACAGCTACCACTTGGACGTGCGCACCAAATTGTCGTCTCAACTGGACGGAGCAGACCTGGAATGGCTGATGGCGGCAACTCAGCCCTTGGCGCGCTAAACGCCCCAATATCACTGCAAACGCACTTTTCGACTGCCAATTTCGCCCCTTGAGTGCGTTTCCGTCGTTTAACAGTGCAAAACCCCACACTAACCTTGCTTTTTTGGGTGAGGTTGGGTTTGACAGCCCGTCAGCAACAAGACAATATGCAGCTTTCCAGAGCGTCCTGGGGTGGGGCTGCGCTCGGAAAATCATGAAGACGGCAAACGGATGCTTATCGAGGCACATGCGTCCAAGGACGCAGCATCCTATTTGGGTGGGGCCTAGGGTATGGTGAACGTTCAATTTTTGTGTCCGCGCGGGTAAGTTTTGTGACTGCCGTGGCCAAAAAAGATCATATTATTCCGACGCAAGTCATCTCAGTGGCGGGCTATTCGCTCTCGCTGATGCTTGTGGTGTTTGCTGCTGCTCTCTACGTGGGCTGGCTGCCATCAAAATCAGATCAGGCGAACCTGGCTGCGCAAAAGCCCGTTATTCCGGTGGTCAAGTCGCCTGCAGCACCTCCGAAAACGAAAGTCACAGAACCTTCAGAGCCCATTCAAGAAGAACAAGAACAAGAAGTGGTTTCTGAAACACCTCCAAACAAGGAGACACAGGAAACCGTTGCCTCTGAGCAGCCCTCGCCTCCAGCCGACGATCCAACCGCCGACACAGAGAACGGCGAGGCCCAGACTTCACAGTCCGGCACACCTGAAGAAGCAAGGGCCCCACTTGAGAGCCAGCCAAAAGAGAAATTGCCAGAAGATCAAGCCACTCTACCTGAAGCAAACGTGGCGCAAGAAACCGATGTGGACGTTCCACCGCGCGGTGAGGACACTTTAACAGCTCAGGACCGGAAGCTGGAAACCGGGACTGAAAATGAAGGCCAGCAACAGGCAGACAACGACCCGGCCAAAACGGTTGAGCCTGATCCTCAGGCCGGAGACACCGCCGAAGCTCCGTCCCCCGCAGCCCCCAAGCCGAGCGGGCAGGCGAAGGTTGAAACGCAAGAGCCCGAAGTCCGCATCATCGTCCCCCCAAAGGAGGCCGAGACCCCGAAGCAGTCGCCGTCGGTGGTTATCCGCATTCCTCAAGATCCCACCGAAGAGCTAAAGGCGTTGCCAAGGCCCAAAGCTGTGCCGCGCACCAAACCTGAACTCGTGCAGCAAGCCCCAACGGTCGTCGTGCAGATCCCGCAAACGCAGGAACAACCTGGTGATCAATCTCTGCGTCCTGCGGTACCGCGTGCCAAGCCCCTGAAGAAACCCAGCAGCGAACGCAAAACGGTTGAGTTGCCACGGATCGATCCGCCTCGGCTTTCAGCGCAAGCAAAAACAAAGCCGACCGCAGACACTGCCAAGACGGATTCAATTGCCGTTGAAGGCACTGTTGACGAGCGCGCACCGCAGCCCCTGGCCAAACCTGAAAAGATTGCGCGGGCACCTGACCACACGGCAACCATTGCTCCGCAGAGCGCACCCCAGGCCCGCATCCGGAAAAAGGCGAGGCGAAAGCCAACAGCCACCGGGCGACGCACGCAGCGCTCCGCCAAGGCCGCCAAACCCAGGACCAAACTTCGGCGTACAAGATTGGCCAGGACCCGCATTCATCGTCCGCCGGTCGGCAACCACCTTCCCAGGCAGACGGTCTCGTTCGATCAGAACACATACTGTCTTGCGATCGCCATCTACTACGAGGCTGGCCGAAAGAACCTGCGTGATCAAGTTGCGGTTTCACGAGAAATCCTGCACCGGGTTGAAAGCTTCAACTTTCCAAACAGTGTCTGCGAAGTGGTCTACCAATACGCCCACAGGCGCGGCCGTTGCCGCTATGCGTTTGCCTGTGATGGCTTGCCGGACCGCCCCAAAAACAGATCGGTCTGGCACCGGGCAAAAATGCTGGCCAAGGCGCAGATCAACTGCGGTGCCCGTTGCGGCTGCTACCTGCAAAAGCCAACCCTTGTGTCGAGCACAAAGGGCCGCTCCCGCAGGGTCATCCGCTGCCGGGCGGGGGCCCAGACCCCTGGGCCACGGAAGCTTGCAAATTCGAGCGATAGCTTGAAACTTCAGATCAAACCGGTCGCCTCTAGAGTGTCAGAAGATCCTATAAGCAGTCCTGGACGGGTAGACCGCTAGCCCGCTAAGCTTCACCGATCAAGACGAACCAGCCGTCTTCATCCGTCACTTCGACGCCCAGATCAGTGGCCTTTTTCAGCTTGGACCCCGCCCCAGGGCCAGCTACCACCAAATCGGTCTTCTTCGACACGGAACCGGCTACTTTGGCGCCCAGCCGTTCGGCCATGGCTTTGGCTTCGTCGCGCGTCATTTGTTCCAATGAGCCTGTGAACACGACGGTTTTGCCCGATACCGGAGACTGGGCGGCAACGGCCTCCAGCGGCTCAGGCGATACCTCGGCCAGAAGAGCTTGGAGAACCTCCTGATTGTGGCCCTCGGCGAAGAAATCGACGATGGCTTCAGCAACAACTTCACCGATGCCGTCAATGTTGACCAAATCGGCCCAGGCATCGTTTTCCCGGTCTGACGCGGCCACCAGCGCGTCATTCAATGCCTCCATGGTGCCGTATGTGCGGGCGAGCAGGCGCGCGGTCGTCTCGCCCACGTGGCGCATGCCCAGAGCAAAGATGAAACGGTCGAGCGAAACATTGCGGCGTTCATCGATTGCATCGAACAGATTGCGCGCTGAAGTCTCGCCATAGCCTTCGCGGTCCTTCAGCTTTTTCAGCGACCGCTCATCGCGTTGGCGCAGAGTGAAGATATCAGATAGCCGCTGGATCAGGCCGTCCTCATAGAAGGCCTCGATCTGTTTGATGCCGAGCCCTTCAATGTCATAGGCGTTGCGCGAAACAAAATGCTTCAAGCGCTCCACTGCCTGTGCAGGACAAATGAGACCGCCGGTGCAGCGGCGCACCGCGTCGAGCTTCCCAGTCTTGGCATTGTGATCTCGCACCGCATGGGAACCACATGCCGGGCAAAGGTCAGGAAACGTGAACGGCGTTGCATCTGCCGGCCGGCGCTCGGGCACATGGCCCAAGACCTGAGGGATCACATCGCCGGCGCGCTGGATCGTCACGGTATCTCCGATCCGTACATCCTTGCGCTCGATTTCGTCTTCGTTATGCAGGGTTGCGTTCGACACAACCACGCCGCCCACGGTGACCGGATCCAGCTTGGCCACAGGCGTCAGCGCGCCGGTGCGGCCAACCTGTATTTCAATGTCCCGCAACACGGTGGTCGCCTTTTCGGCCGGAAACTTGTGGGCGGTTGCCCAGCGTGGGGCGCGGGAGACGAAGCCCAGCCGGCGCTGCCAGTCCAAACGGTCAACCTTGTAGACCACGCCATCGATATCGTAGCCCAGAGAGGCGCGCTGCTCTTCGATCCCGCGGTAAACCTCCAGCATCTGAGCCACGCTTTCGCAGCGCTTCATTTGCGGATTGATCGCAAAGCCCCAGGCCGCCATCTGCTCAACGGCCCCCATCTGCGTGGTCCAGGGCTCTTCGGACATCTCGCCCCAGGCATAGGCAAAAAACTTCAGGGGCCGCGCTGCAGTCATGGCAGGGTCGAGCTGGCGCAGCGATCCGGCCGCGGTGTTGCGCGGGTTCACATAGGCCTGCTTGCCAGCGGCGGCCTGGCGATCGTTGAGGGCTGTAAAATCGGCGTGGGTCATGTAGACCTCGCCGCGGACCTCAACAACCTGAGGCCACCCCTGCCCGCTCAGTCGATGCGGAATGTCTTTGACTGTCTTGAGGTTTTCAGTGACGTTTTCGCCAACCTGCCCATCGCCCCGCGTCGCGCCGGACACCAGCTGGCCATTCTCATAGCGCAAGCTTGCAGACAAGCCATCGATCTTGGGTTCTGCCGTCATGGCCAGGAGCTCATCTTCAGGCAAATTCAAGAACCGCCTGATCCGCGAGCAGAATTCGCTCACATCCTCATCATTGAAAGCGTTGGAGAGCGACAGCATCGGCACCGCATGGGTGACCTTGTCGAATTTCTCTGCCGCAACAGCACCAACGCGCAACGACGGGCTGTCTTCACGCACCAAATCGGGGAACTGAGCCTCAATGGCCGCGTTGCGATTCCTGAGGGCGTCATATTCGGCGTCAGAGACCTCAGGAGCGTCATTTTGGTGGTAGAGGGTGTCGTGGCGCGCAATATCTTCTGCAAGACGCTGAAGCTCAATTTTCGCCGTCTCGGCGGTCAATTCCTCAACGGCAATCTCATCCGGTTTCGTCATAATCGCTGTGGCTTATCCTGTATCACGCATCAGACGGTCGGCCTGGGCCCGGGCCTCGTCTGTAACATTGGCACCAGACAGCATGCGCGCAACCTCCTCGCGGCGGCTTTCTGCCTGCAATTGGGTCACACGCGTCACCAGGCGCGCGTCGGTTTCTGCGTCCTCGATGACCTCTTCCATCTTTGTGATCAGCATATGACTGTCAGCCCGCACGGCAACTTGCGGGGAGTGGGTCACGGCGAGCACTTGAAGGGTGTCGCTCAGCCGGGCCAGGCGCTGACCCATGGCGTCGGCAGTTGCCCCGCCAATGCCGGTGTCGATTTCATCGAAGATCAGGGTTGGTGCTGACCCCCGCGCTGCCAGCACAACCTTAAGGGCCAACATGAACCTGGACAGCTCGCCGCCGGATGCCACTTTGATAATCGAGCCGGGAGCAGCCCCCGGGTTGGTCGCAACTTTGAACTCGAGACGGTCAATCCCGTGCGCTCCAGCAATGCTGTCCCCCGATTCGATATCACTCATGAACTGGGCCTTTTCGAGCTTCAGAGGGGCAAGTTCCTGCATGACCTGATCATCAAGCTCAGCGGCCGCGGCGCGGCGGGCGACACTCAGCTCCTCAGCGTCGGCAAAATAAGCCGCACGGGACGCTTCGGCCTTGTGGCGCAACTCATCCAGATGGCCCTGCCCGTGCTGAAGGTTTGACAGATCAGTGACCAGCCGCTCAGCCACATCGGGCAGCTTTTCAACCTGGCAGCGATGTTTGCGCGCCATGTCCCGCAGCGCGAACAGGCGTTCTTCTATGTCGGATTGCTCGCGGGCATCGAAGACAAACGTCGCACGCGCCTCATCAAGCGCAGCCTTAGCGGCGTTCATTTCAATGACAAGCCGGTCTAGAGCGGAGATCAGGCCATCCAGCTGACCAGACGCATCCGCCTGCCGGCGCTCCAGCTTGCGCAAGCCGGCATTGAGGCTTGCCTCCTGCGTGCGATCGCCGGTTATGGCCTTGTCCACATCATCCAGCGCTTCGGCAAACCGTTCAGAATTCATCATGAGCTGCCGGCGCGTGGTCAACTGCTCCTCCTCGCCGTGTTGCGGGGCAAGGGCTTGCAGCTCCTGCACTACGTGTTCCAGCCAGGCGCGTTCTTCTTCCGCCCGCTCAAGCCGCTCAGCATGCTCGTTCAGGGCCGTTTCATCGGCCTTCCAAACCTGCCAGAGGTCAGCAACCTTGGCGCGCCGGTCCTCCAATTCTCCAAATGCATCCACCAGATCACGGTGCATGACCGGGTCCAGCAATGCGCGGTCATCGTGCTGGCCGTGGATTTCCGCCAGGCAACCGCCCAGCCGCCTGAGCAGCCCCACGCTCGCCGGCTGATCATTTATGGTGGCCCGGCTGCGGCCGTCGGCACTCTGCACCCGGCGCACTACCAGTTCACCCTCACTCGCCACATCGGCTTCTGCCAGCAGATTGAAGGCCTTGTGCGCCGATTCCAGATCAAATTCCGCTGTAACGACGCCGCGCTCAGCGCCTGAGCGAACCAGGGCCGCATCACCTCTGCCGCCGAGCGCGAGCCCCAAGGCATCCAGCAGAATGGATTTGCCCGCGCCGGTTTCGCCTGTGAGCACGGTCATGCCAGCGTCGAAGCTCAGGTCGAGCCGTTCGATCAGGACAATGTCGCGTATGGAAAGGGCACTTAACATTTGAACGCCATTATAAATGGAGTCGCATGTTCTGCGCCATTCTCAACTCAGAAATCTGTTGAGGAAATTATCCACTGCCCGTGGCGTTGCGCCAGGTCTTGGCCAGCCAGGATTCATTGTTCACCTGCGGTTCCAGCCCACCTGTGCGCAACAACCGGTAAGCATCGTTGTACCACTGGCTGTTCGGGAAGTTATGCCCCAGCAATGCGGCGGCCGTTTGGGCTTCAGAGCGGATGCCCAACGCATAATAGGCTTCCGTCAACCGCAACAGCGCTTCTGGGGTGTGGGAGGTTGTCTGGTAGTCTTTAACCACCGTTTTGAAGCGGTTGATCGCCGCCACATAAGCGTATCTTTTCAAGTAATAACGACCGACGCGCATTTCCGTGCCGGCCAACTGATCGCGGGCAAGAACCGCCTTGGCTTCAGCGTCACGGGCATACCGGCTATCAGGAAACCGGCGGCCAACTTCTTCAAGCGATTCCAACGCTTTTTGGGTATTGGACTGATCGCGTTCGGTATCGCCGATCTGCTCATAATAGCTTAGGCCACGCAAATAGTAGGCGTAGGCGACGTCTTTGTTGCCCGGGTGCAGCTGAATGAAGCGCTCCGCGGCATTGATCGAATCCGTATAGGCGTTTCTCTGATAATGTGCATACGACACCATCAACGTTGAGCGGGTGGCCCATGTGGAATAGGGGTGCAGCCGCTCCACTTCATCGAATTGCTTTGCCGCTTTCTTGTACTCGCCCACCTTCATGTGATCGAGGCCCTTGTTGTACAGGGTCCCGACGGGGGTTGTATCTTCAAACGATCCCGTATCGCTGGCCGACGGAGGGGCAGCAGCGTCATTGCCCATAATGTCATCGAGCTTGCTCTCAAGACCCGAACATCCGGCAATGGCAAGGCCGGCAATCAGAACGGCGCAAAGCCGGAAGCCAGAGACCGGCTTAATGGTCCCAAACCGGCTGGCTGATCTTGAGTGACGCATTTATGGTTCTCTTTTACCCGTGCAGACTGGCCCAAATATCGCAAGTGGTGGCCCATGCCAGTCAGTTACAATTTTACGCAAACTTGAATGGCTGCGATAGCCCAAATCCGCTTCGTCCTTAATCTTGGTGCTGTACCGCACCAACTATCCGTTTTGAAACGGAAAACCCGGCGGAATTGTGACCGCCGGGTTTTGTCCCTCACTCGCCTTGATCAGGTTTTCCAATAGCCCGGCACAATGCCAGGCTGACCTCAATTGGCTTGCCGCCGCAAGAAGGCCGGGATCTCCAACTGATCATCTTCATATTCTGGCGCCACTGCAGGTGCAACTTCTGCCTGGGTTTCCATTGGTTCTGCCAGAGGTTCGGCAATCGCAAGCGCCGCGCCGCCGCCAGCTGCCGCCACACGGGGCATTGGCTGGGGAGCAGAGGCCGGAGCCATGCGCCGAGGCGCTATTTTCGGTGCAGCTTCACTCTGCTCTGCTTCATCTTCGCGGCGACCCAATCCAACGCCGGCGAGGCGCTCAAACAGGCCCTTGCGTTTGCGCGAAACGGGAGGCTCGCCAGTATTGTCTGGCTTCTTCAAGGCAGAGATCTGACGTTGTGCGATGGGTGGAAAGTCCTCCACCTCAGGCATCTTGGTTTCAGTTGCCACCGGCTGAGACGTTGTGACCTCGGCAACAGCATCGGCAATCTGAGGTTCGGCAGTTTCAGCCACCGGTGCAGGAATTTCGGCCTCGGCGGCGATAGGCTCAGCCTCGGCTTCAGCTGCAATCGGCTGAGGAGGCGGTGGAACCTGCGTTCTTTCTTCAACCACCGGAGCCGGCTTTTGTTCCGACGCCTTCGGCGCGATGTCGTAATGATATTCGTCATAGGTGGGCGGGGCGGCAACCTGGCTCACCTCTTCGATGCCCGTGGCAACCACGGACACGCGAATCACACCCTCAAGGTCTTTGTCGAAGGTTGCCCCCAAGATGATGTTGGCATCTGGGTCAACTTCCTCACGGATACGCGTTGCCGCTTCGTCAACCTCATAAAGGGTGAGGTCCGGGCCGCCAGTGATCGAAATCAGCAAGCCCTGTGCGCCGCGCATGGAAACATCATCCAGAAGCGGATTGGAAATCGCAGCTTCAGCCGCTTCAATCGCCCGTTTCTCTCCGGATGCCTCGCCCGTGCCCATCATGGCTTTGCCCATCTCGGACATGATCGCCCGAACATCGGCAAAGTCGAGATTGATGAGACCTTCCTTGGTCATCAGCTCGGTGATCGAAGCCACACCGGAATAGAGAACCTGGTCGGCCATGGAGAAGGCATCAGCGAAAGTCGTCTTCTCGTTGGCGATGCGGAACAGGTTCTGGTTTGGAATGACAATCAGCGTGTCCACATGAGACGCGAGCTGTTCAATGCCACGCTCGGCGGTCAACATGCGCCGCTGGCCTTCGAATTGGAATGGCTTGGTCACCACACCAACGGTCAGCACGCCCTGCTCCTTGGCAGCGCGGGCAATCACCGACGCGGCGCCAGTCCCGGTTCCACCGCCCATACCGGCGGTGATGAATACCATGTGCGAGCCGGAAACATGATCAATCAGTTCCGGCAAAACTTCTTCTGCAGCAGCTGCACCAACCTGCGGTTGCGACCCGGCGCCCAGACCTTCAGTCAAGGACGTCCCCATATGGATCGTTCGCTCAGCAGCAGATTGCCTCAGTGCTTGGGCATCTGTGTTCGCTACGACAAACTCAACACCCTCAAGATGTGACGCGATCATATTGTTGACCGCATTGCCGCCTGCACCACCAACACCAAAGACGGTGATGCGCGGCTTCATTTCGGCAAGATCAGGCACAGTTAAATTAATGCTCATAATGCGGCGTCCCGTGTTAACCCCAGAGACATGTTTGTTACCAAGGTGTTAGTAATTCGTTAACAAGAGGTAACGGGGTGAGTCAAAAGGGCGCACAACAGCACAAAACCCACTGCAATATTAGGCAGTTCCGAGCATTCGGCGACTCAAATTATTAACAAAATCAGAAATTTTGTTCCGATAAAAATCAAATGCTTTCGCGGATCCACTGCCCAACGCGCATCAAATAGTTCGGTTCACGGCTTGCGTCGGGACTGATGTCAGGCATAGCAATTGTCGCCTTATCAGGTTCAATCGCATAGTTCAGCAAACCGGCAGCAACGGCAAATCCAGGTCCACGCGCAGACTCAGGCATGCCGGTGATCGGTTGCGGGTAGCCAAACCTCACTTGACGGTCCAGCATGGTTCCGGCCAGTTCGCGGGCACCGTTCAGCTGGCTGCCGCCGCCGGTCAATACAACCCTGCGTCCGGCAAAATGGGCCAGACCAGAACTCTTTAAACGTGCAGCCACCAGCTCAAACGTCTCTTCCAGACGAGGCTGGATGATGCCTGTGAGCATGGAGCGCGGGATTTTGTTGACCGCATCAGTGCCCTTTTCGCCAACCAGAGGCACGGAAACCAGCTCGCGCTCGTCGCAAACAGCCGGCAGGGCAGAGCCGTAAAGCGTCTTCATGCGCTCAGCGTGAGCGATTGGAGTGGAAAGCCCGCGGGCGATGTCCATTGTAATGTGGTGACCGCCAACCGACACCGCATCCGCGTACACCAATTGGCCTTCGGCGAAAATCGAGATCGACGTGGTGCCGCCGCCCATATCGATGCATGTGACGCCCATGGACATTTCATCAGGCACCAGCACGGAGCGCCCGGCCGCATAGGGCGCGATGACGAAGCCGGCAATGCCCAGATGACAGCGCTCGATGACCATGGCGAGATTGCGCATGGGGCCTCTGTCGACGCTCACCGCGTTCAGACCGACCGACAGTGCATCGCCGAACATGCCCTCAGGGTTTGGAATGAACCGGGTGTCGTCCAGGCCAAAGCTGGTTGGGGTCGTGTGCAGGACCACGCGCTGGGGACCTGTCTCAACAGTACTTTGGGCCTGGCGGATCACTTTGGAAAGGTCTGAACGATTTACTTCGCGGCCGCCAAGGTGCACATGGCCCTTATAGCCCTTGCACTGGGGGCGCCCGCCGGACACGTTTACGAAGATGCTGTCAACAGTGTGCCCCGCCATGCGTTCAGCCGCATCGACGGCCAGGCGGATGGCACGTTCGGCCTCGTCCATATCGACTACAGCGCCGAGCCGTGTGCCGCGCGCCACCTGGTGGCCGAGGCCTAAGAGTTTTAATTGATGAGAGCGGTCGCCGCCGAAGGTCCGGTTCTTGAGCGTGACGACTTCTGCGATCAGACAACAGATCTTGGTGCTGCCCACATCAAGCACGGCAATGATCGAACGGGCGTCCTGCTGGTTACCACGTGCGCCCCCGCGCGATTTGTGTAAAGGCACCACCGTCATTCGTCTCCACTCCGCAACTCAATTTACAAACCACCAACGCGCACCAGATACTCAGCTCTTGCTTTTCTCCTTGCGCCACTTTTCGGCACCATCTTTCGACAATCTCAAAGCGATCCGGTCACCCAGTCTGAGATCGATCGATGCAATGTCGCGACCTAGTATCCCTTGCTCACGCTCAAGATCGGCCAACCGTTGCAAGGCGCCGGGAACATCCTTGGCCGGCAGAAGCACCTTGATGCCGTTAGCCAGATAAAGGGTCCAGCGCCGATCCGCGACACGCGCAGCTGCACGAACAAGTAACCTTAACGAAGAATGGACTGCCAGTTGGTTAACAAGCGTTGCAGCAGTTTGCTGCGCGCCCTCCCCGGCCACCACTGGAAGATGAGACCATTTGGCTGGATCGAGGCGCCGCATGGCCTGGCCGGACTCGTCAATTACCAAAAACCGCCCGTTTTCCTGCCAAAGCGCATAAGGCCGGCGCTCTTTCAATTCAATGTGCAGCCGATTTGGAAAGAGCCGCAGAACCGAAGCTTCAACGACCCAGTCAAGCTTGGCGAGTTTGTCGCGCGCAACTGGCGCATTGAACCCGATGAGCGAGGAGCCTTCGTGAATACCAATGGCCGCGAGCACCTGTTCCTTCGGGACGTTCTTTAGCCCCTCAATGGTAATTTCCCGGGCGGACAGCCCTGCCATGCCAGCAACGCCGTCCATGACGGCGGTGTAGGGCGAATCTTGTTTGGTCAGATGGCCGCCCAGTGTCAGCGAGTAGATTGCGGCGGTCCCCAAAAACCCAACGTAGATGCAGTTGCCCGCAACGCCCATGAGCCCGGGCGAATTGATCAGGCGCCGCAGAAACCTGCCGCGCTTGAACCTGCGCCCTGCCTTTGGCTCGCGCAGATCCTTGTCTGCGATATCATCAGCGCGTTTGGGCCGCCGCGATTTACCTACCGGTCGCATGATGCGTCCTTCACCATCCACTCCACCAACTCTTCAAACGAATGCCCGGCATGCTGGGCGATTTCGGGAACCAGCGACGTTCCGGTCATGCCGGGCTGGGTGTTGACCTCCAAGATCACAACCTCGCCTTCTGCGCCTGGATTGTCGTCATAGCGAAAATCTGATCGGCTGACGCCTTTGCAGCCAAGGGCCATATGGGCGGCCAGAGCGTATTGCTGGATCTTGCGGTAAACCTCGTTGGGAATGTCGGCCGGCAGAATATGTTCCGAGCCGCCTTCGGCATACTTGGACTGATAGTTGTAGAAGTCGCCGGTCGAAACGATATCCAACACCCCGAGCGCCACATCGCCCACAACAGCGCACGTCAGCTCCCGGCCGGGCACGAAACGCTCAACCATCAGCTCTTGACCATACTCACCAAGGCCAGAGAGGGAGACCGAGACGGGAGACGAGGCTTCAGACTCTACAATGTGCACCCCAACACTGGAGCCTTCTGCAACCGGCTTGACCACGTATGGCATGGGCATTGGATCAGAATCCATCAACCTCTCGATGGACACCAGCTTGCTCTCGGCAGTCGGGATCCGGGCGTCGCGAAAGATGATCTTGGCCTTTTGCTTGTGCATGGCCAGCGACGAGGCAAGAACGCCGGAATGGGTGTAGGGGATCCGGAGCATTTCCAGGATGGCCTGCATATGACCGTCCTCGCCCCACTTTCCGTGCAGGGCGTTGAAGGCGATTTGCGGTTTGCGGTCTTCGAGCACCTTGCCGATGTCTGGGGTGACGTCCACCAGATCCACCATCTTGAACCCAGCGCGCGCAAGAGCCTGCGCGCACGCCTGGCCGGTTGCCAAGCTGACCTCGCGTTCGGTTGACCAGCCGCCGTACAGCACGTCGACCTTCGTGTTCTCTTTGTCCAGCTCATTGGGTTGCATTGGCTTGGCCTCAGGATTGCCCGGTCTCGAAACGGCCGATGCGCTTGATTTCCCAATCAAGCTCAACGCCGGACGTTTCCTTGACGCGGGTGCGTACCGTGTCCCCCAGCTCTTCAATTTGGGCCGCCGTCGCACCGCCCTCATTGATCAAAAAATTGCAGTGTTTCTCTGAAACATGCGCCGCGCCAACCTGGAAGCCGCGCATGCCGGCCTGGTCAATCAGCTGCCAGGCCTTGTGACCGGCCGGATTCTTGAACGTGGAACCACCGGTGCGGCTCTTGATCGGCTGACTGCCCTCGCGGGCTTCCGTGATCGCGTCCATCGCGGCAGAGATTTCTGCAGCATCGCCCTTTTCGCCTTGCAGAAGGGCCGATGTGAAAATCAAATTTTCCGGGGCGCCACAATGTCTGTAGCTGTAGTTCATTTCTTCCACACTCAAAACGTGGCGATTGCCGTCGCGGTCCACAGCATGTGCCTGAATAAGCACATCCTTCGTCTCTTGGCCGTAGGCGCCACCGTTCATCCTCAGAGCACCACCGATGGTGCCGGGTATACCTCTCAGAAAGGTTAACCCTCCAATACCAGCCTCGAGTGCGGCACCAGCAACGCGCACATCCGGAGCGGCGGCTCCGGCTTGGATCTTGAAATCATCTTCAATGTTGACCCAACCGAACTCACGGCCGAGCCGGATCACCACACCTGCAATGCCGCCGTCACGCACCAGAAGGTTGGAGCCGATGCCCACAGGATAGACCGGAACCTCAGCGGGAAGAGCGGCCAGGAAATCGGCCAGATCATCCTCGTCAGCCGGTGAAAACACAGCATCCGCAGGTCCGCCCACTTTAAACCAGGTCAGCGTGGCCATTTCCACATTGGCTCTTAAACGCCCTCTGACAGGCGGCAAGCTTTCAAACAAGGCGTTGCTCATGATTTAGCCGGCCTCGCTGAGTGCAGCCAGTTGGTCGGGAAGTGCATTGGCCCAATGGGTGATGGATCCGGCGCCCAGGCAGATCACCACGTCTCCCGGATTTGCCATCGATGCGATCAGGCCGGGAAGCTCTTCTGGATCTCTCAGCGCGCGGGCGTCGCGGTGGCCGCGCGCAACGAGGCCTTCCACCAATCCTGTGTGAGTTGCTCCTTCGATGGGATCTTCACCAGCTGTGTAAACTGGCGCAATGATGACGGTGTCCGCATCGTTGAAACACGCGCAGAAATCGTCGAACAGGTCGTGCAATCGGGTATAGCGGTGTGGCTGCATCACCGCGATGACCCGGCTTTCCGTCACGGCACGGGCGGCCCGCAGCACTGCGGAGATTTCAACCGGGTGGTGGCCATAGTCATCGAATATCGGCACATCGTTCCACACGCCGGTTTTGGAGAAGCGCCGCTTCACGCCGGAGAACGCGTTCAGGGAATTGCGGATATCATCATCCGTGACGCCCAAACGGTTTGCCACCGCGATTGCGGCTGCAGCATTAAGAACGTTGTGTTCGCCGGGCATGGGCAAATGCAAGCGATCGATCTTGTGGAGTTCGTTTGAGGAGCGGTTGGTGATCTCCACCGCAAAATGGGTGTCACTCTGATCATAGGACAGATCGACGATCCTCACTTGAGCCTGTGGATTTCGCCCATAGGTGATGATGCGGCGGTCGGTGATGCGGCCGATCAAGGCCTGCACTTCGGGATGGTCAATGCACATCACCGCAAAGCCGTAAAACGGCACATTCTCCACGAACGAATAGAACGCAGCGCGGAGGGAATCGAAATCGCCGTAATGGTCCAAGTGTTCAGGGTCGATGTTGGTGACGATCACCACATCTGCGGGCAGTTTGACGAAGGTGCCATCGGATTCGTCCGATTCCACCACCATCCATTCGCCCAAGCCCAGCCGCGCATTGGTGCCGTAGGCGTTGATGATGCCACCATTGATCACCGTCGGGTCAAAGCCGCCACCGTCGAGCAGGGCCGCCACCATGGACGTTGTGGTGGTCTTGCCGTGTGTGCCACCCACCGCGACCGTTGATTTGAAGCGCATAAGCTCGGCCAGCATCTCGGCCCGGCGCACAACGGGCAGAAACCGGGCACGCGCTTCAAGCACCTCTGGGTTGTCGTCCTTTACCGCGCTGGATATGACCACAACCTTCGCATCGCCCAGGTTCTCCGGATGGTGGCCGATTGCAACGTCGATCCCCATCGCGCGCAGGCGCTGGACATTCGCGCTGTCGTTGATGTCAGAGCCTTGAACGGTATATTCCAAAGTCTTCATGACCTCGGCAATACCGCTCATGCCGATACCACCGATCCCTACGAAATGGATCGAGCCGATGTCTTTTCCGAACTTTGCATGTGCCATTGCCAAGTTTCTCCTGCAGCTCAGTGTTCGTATTCTTCATTGGCCGGCTCGGCGTCTTCATCGCTACCGTAAATTCTGTCAATCGCGATCTCTTCCACAAGATCTGCAAGACGGCTGGCAGCATCGGGCCGGCCAAATTGTTTTGCGCTTTCGGCCGCCATCTGAAGCTCGCGCTCTGAATAGCGCAGCTTTGTCACCAGCGAAGACAGCCTCTCGGGCGTAAACTCTGATTGTTCCAGAAGCCATCCGCCGCCTGCGGTGGTGAACGCACGGGCATTCAACAGCTGATCGTTGTCCAAAGAATGGGGCAGCGGCACGAGGATTGCCGGCCGGCCAATGACCGCAAGTTCGGCGATGGTGGATGCACCGGACCTGCCGATGATCAGATGGGCGCGTGAAACACGCTCAGGCATATCGTAAAAGAACGGGGCCAACTCCACATCTATTCCACTGCGCCGGTAAGCTTCCTGCACTTCGTCCATGTCTTCGGGGCGCACCTGCTGGGTAACAGAGAGCAGTTTGCGCACGGATTGAGGCAGCGCCTTAAGGGCAGCTGGAACGATCTCGGAAAATACCCGTGCGCCCTGGCTGCCGCCGAATACCAGGAGGCGAAATGGCTGGTTAGCTCCCGGCGCGGTGTAGGTCATGAACGATGCCGACAAGACGGCGTCCCTCACCGGGTTGCCCACAAACACGACTTTGCCTTCCGCGCGCGGGGGCAAGCCTGCGATCTTCGGGAACGACGAGGCGATCGACGTCACGCCATGGGCCAGAACCTTGTTGGCACGACCGATCACGGCGTTTTGCTCGTGAATAAAGGTGTCGATCCGTCTGGACATGGCAGCAAGCAATGGCGGGAATGATGGATACCCGCCAAAGCCAACAACCGCCAACGGGTGCAGGTGCCCCATAATGGAGCGGGCTTCGCGCACCCCCGAAAGCAGGCGAAACACCTGGCCGGGCAGCTTCAAAAACTTGCGCGGCGTGAGGGTTGCCGAATGAACGATGTGCACCTGTTCAGCCGGAAAGCGGTTGCCGTGGTCCTCCACACGTTCATCGGTCAACAGATGGATCACGTAGCCGCGCCGAACCAATTCCTCAGCCAGGGCCTGGGCGGGAAACAAATGCCCGCCGGTTCCCCCTGCTGAGAGGATGATCAGACCTTTCACACCGCTGTCGAAACCATACGACATCAGGTCAGCTCCTCACGAGCTGGGGATGTGCGATTGAGCTTGCCGGCAAATCGTCGAGCACCTTGCCCGCCGCTCGCCGCCGGGTGAGCGACAAGACCAGCCCCATGGCGAACGCCATGGAAAGCAAGGACGAACCTCCGTAGGAAATGAACGGCAAGGTCATGCCCTTGGCAGGAAGCAAAGCGACATTCACACCCATGTTGATGACCGCCTGGAGGCCGAACAGCGAAATCAGACCGGTTACGGCGAGACGGCGGAAGGGGTCGTCTTCGTTCATGGCCTTGTTCAAGCCGCGCACCACCACATAGCAGAAGATCGCCAGCAGCAGAATGCACGCCAGTGCGCCAAACTCCTCGCCGGCAACTGCAAAGGTGAAGTCTGAATGCGCGTCGGGAATAATCTGTTTCACGTTGCCTCCGCCGGGGCCTGTGCCAGTCATGCCGCCCCGTTCGAATGCATCTTTTGCCATATCCACCTGATAGGTGTCGCCGGCCTCAGGGTGAAGATAGCGGTCAATGCGCGAGGCCACATGTGGTGCGGTCAAATAGGCCATCACCAAACCGCCAATTCCCAGCCCAATCAGGCCCATGATCCAGATCCAGGAAACCCCGGTTACAAACAGCATCATAACCCATACAGCGCACAAGAGGATGGTCTGGCCATAATCGGGTTGCAACACGAGAAGTGACGCACAACCAGCTAGAAGAACAGCAGAGATGATGTTTCCTGGCATATCCGGTTTCAGGATCTTTTCTGCAAAGAAAAAGGCGCACACCACGATAAAGGCTGGTTTCAGGAGCTCTGAGGGCTGGACTGCAAAGCTTCCCACGTTCAACCACCTGGTTGCCCCTTTGACTTCTGCACCGATCTGCAAGGTCAACACAACCAATGCAACACTCACGGCGAGGGCGGCAACACACACGCGCTTGGCCGCTTGGACGGAGAGAAATGATGTGGCCAGCAACACCGCAATCGCCGGCACGAGAAAGATGATCTGCCGTTTGACAAAATGAAACGGCGCCAGGTCGATCCGCGCTGCGACAGCCGGGCTGGAGGCCATGTTGATGAGAAGACCAATGGCCATGAGCAGCAAGAAGACCGCCAGGAACGGTCGGTCTACCGTGAACCACCAGTTTGCCAAAAGGCCTCGGTCTGTGCGCCGAATGAACATTATGCGGCCTCCTGGGAGCTCATGGAAACGCCGTCCAGCGCTGCAACAGCTGCGCGGAACGCATCGCCTCTGATTTCGAAATTCCGGTATTGATCGAACGAAGCGCAGGCCGGGGAAAACAACACTACTGCCGGGCCGCCATCACGGCGCGCGTCATCAAAAGCTTTCGCAACTGCCACGTCCAGGGTTCCGCATTGCTGCGTATCGGCCTGACCGCTCAAGGTTTGCGCAAAATCAACTGCCGCCGCACCGATCAAATAGGCACGCCGGATGCGGGGAAAGAAGGGCTTGAGTTCCTCGATGCCGCCCGTCTTGGCCAGGCCGCCGGCGATCCAGTAGATGTTATCAAAGCTGTCCAGCGCGCGGGCTGCCGCATCGGCGTTGGTGGCTTTGGAATCGTTGATGAACAGGATGTCGCCGCACCGGGCGACCTGCTCCATGCGGTGGACAAGGCCCGGGAAACTGGCAAATCCCGCCGCGATCTCCTGTTCGCTGAGCCCAGCCTTGCGGCAGGCAGCCCAGGCGGCCGCGGCATTCTGCCAATTGTGCCGTCCGCGCAGGCCATCAATGCCGGCCAAAGAGCAATTTGCAACATCGGCGCCTTGCGCCACCTCATGCAGCACGCTGCCTGATACATAGGCGCCGTCAGAAACTTCGCGCTCCACCGAGATGTGTTGCACCGCAGGGCGCGTGATTTGGGCCGCGATCTCGGCGCAATATTCATCGTCAACGCCAATCACGGCCAGATCGGCCTCATCCTGGCGGGCGAAAATTTTGGCCTTCACGGCTGCATACCCTGCCATGTCGCCATGACGGTCAAGATGATCAGGGGTCAGGTTGAGCAAGATGGCGGTATCGGGTTTGAGCGACGGGGTCAGGTCAATCTGGTAGGAGGAAAACTCCACCACATAATGCCGCCCTGCCCCGGGCTCGCCCAACTGCAAAACGGCAGTGCCGATGTTTCCGCCCACCTCCGTGTCACGCCCGGCCGATTTCAGGATGTGGCCAATCAAAGCCGTGGTTGTCGACTTGCCGTTGGTGCCGGTGATCGCAACAAGATGAGATGCCCCGGAGGCCTGCATTAAGCTTTGGACGAACACCTCCGTGTCGCCGATCACCGGAACTTGGGCAGCTTTGGCCTGCTTCACCGTCCAATGGGGTTCGGGGTGCGTGAGTGGCACACCTGGGGCCAGAACAAGCGCGGCAAATTGTGTCCAGTCAGCGTTACGCAGATCCGTCAACGGAACCCCGGCACTGTCTGCCTTTTCGCGTGTTGCTTCGGCATCGTCCCATGCCCGCACAGTTGCTCCGCCTGCAAGCAGAGAGGCCACAGACGCAAGACCCGATGCTCCTAACCCGAAGACCGCAACAGTCTTGTCCTTATATGTGACGGCTGGAATCAACGGGGGCCTACCTCAGCTTCAGTGTGGACAGGCCAACCAGCGCCAACACCACAGCGATGATCCAAAAGCGGATCACCACGGTTGGTTCCGCCCAGCCCTTCTGCTCAAAATGGTGATGCAGAGGGGCCATCGCAAAGACGCGCTTTCCGGTCAGTTTGAACGATGCCACCTGGACAATGACCGAGACCGTTTCCAAGACGAACAGGCCGCCGACAACGGCCAGAACGAGCTCATGTTTGGCAGCAACGGCAACCGCGCCCAGAAGACCGCCCAAGGACAATGAGCCGGTGTCGCCCATGAAGATCATCGCAGGCGGAGCGTTGAACCACAGGAACCCAAGGCCCGCGCCGAGGACCGCGCCACACAGCACCGCCAACTCGCCCACACCGGGAACGAAATGCAGCTGGAGATAGCCGGCGAAAAGCTTATGGCCCACCAGATAGGCGATCAGCGCAAAGCTTGCCGCTGCGATCATCACCGGCACAATGGCAAGCCCATCAAGGCCGTCGGTCAGGTTGACGGAGTTTCCGCAACCCACAATGACGATAATGCCGAACGGGATGAAGAACACCCCAAGGTCGATCACCAGGTTTTTCAAGAACGGGAATGTGAGCGATGTTGAGAGCGGCGCTTTGCCCGCGCTCATGATCACATAGCACGCCGCTCCGGCAATCGCGCATTCCAGAACGAATTTGAACTTGCCCGAGAAGCCCCGTGTGGTGGCCTTGGAAACCTTCAGATAGTCGTCGTAGAGCCCAATGAGACCAAAGCCCACCACAACGAACAAGACCGTCCAGACATAGGGGTTTGTCAGATTGCCCCACAAAAGAACCGCAAACAGAATGCCGGCCAATATCATCAGCCCGCCCATGGTTGGCGTGCCTTGTTTTTCGATCAGATGGCGGCTTGGGCCGTCATCGCGGATCGGTTGTCCCTTGCCCTGGCGAACGCGCAGGCCGGAAATCAACGTTGGGCCGAAGAGGAACACAAAGAACAGCGCCGTCATCGTTGCCCCTCCCGTGCGGAAGGTGATGTAGCGGAAAACGTTCAGCGCCGGAATTTGGCCGGCCAGGTCGATGGTCAAATAATGCAGCATAATCTTCTCTGTTCAGTCAGGCTCTTCAGGTTGCCTCACGTTCGGCGAATCGGCGCTTAAGCGCATCTACGATGGGTATCATTTTGCTCCCAAGAGAGCCCTTGACCATGATGACGTCACCGGCGCGCAGACCTTGGAGAACGGTGTCGTTCAAGCCTTCAGACGTCTCGGCATATGCCCCCCGGCGTCCATCCGGCAGGCTCTCCCACAAATGAGCCATCATGGGTCCGCAGGCATATACGGCATTGACGCCCGCTTCGTCTATCGGGCGGCGCAGTTCTTCGTGGAGGACGGGAGAATTTTCGCCCAGCTCCAGCATGTCTCCCAACACGGCAACCCGGCGGCCTTTGCCGCCAGGATTGGTTTGTGCCAGGAGCGCCAGCGCGGCGCGCATGGAAGCGGGGTTCGCATTATAGGCCTCATCAATGAGAATGGCTGTGCCGCCGGACGGCAGATGAAGCTTGCAGCGCTCCCCGCGCCCCACCGGTGCACGGGTCTCGGCCAATGACAAGGCGGCAAGCGCCAGATCGGCACCCAACAGCTTGGCCGCGGCCAGAACCGCCAAAGAGTTTTCAACGAAATGCCGGCCAGGTGCGCCAAGCTTATAGGTCAGCTGCTCTCCCAGGATATCGGCTTGCACACATGAGCAACTGCCATGAAGCACCACTCTGAGCAATTTGGCCTCAGCGTCATCATGCTCGCCGCACCCGATGATGCGGCTGATGCCAGCGGCCTTCGCTGCGGCCAAAAGGCGGTCGTAGTGCGGGTTGTCCCTGTTCAGGATGGCCGCTCCGCCTGAGACGACGCCTGAGAAAATTTCCGCCTTGGCGTCGGCGATCTCCTCAACGGAAGAAAACTGGCCGAGATGAACCGGCGCCACCGTGGTGACCACCGCCACATGCGGCTGGATCATGTCCACCAGCGGCGTGATCTCGCCAGGATGGTTCATGCCCACTTCGAAGACGCCGAATTGAACGTCTTCCGGGAAGCGCGCCAGAGTGAGAGGAACGCCCCAATGATTGTTAAAGGACTTCACCGATGCGTGCACGCTGCCGCTCTTGGACAAAGCGTGGCGCAACATTTCCTTGCTGCCCGTCTTTCCCACGCTGCCGGTAATGGCGGCAATCTGCGCGGCCGAACGCTGGCGCGCGGCGCGGCCGAGGCGTTCCATCGCTGCCAGCGGGTCATCATCCACCACCAGCAACGGCCCCTTACCCCGCATGCTCTCATCTGGCCGGGACACAATCGCAAGGCCGGCCCCAGCTTCAAGGGCTGCGCCGGCAAACTTGTGGCCGTCGTGCACATCGCCCTTGATGGCAACGTAGATTTCCCCAGGCTCGATGCTTCTGCTGTCAATCGAGACGCCGGTCAGCGCACTGCCGGGGCCACCCTCAAGCGTGCCGCCTGCCGCAGCAACCACTTCGTCCATGGTCCACAATGGCTTATCCATGCTCGCCTGCTCCCAGCGCAGAGAGCACTTCTTCATGGTCACTGAAGTGCAGCTTCTCGGTTCCCACTTCCTGATAGTCCTCATGCCCCTTACCGGCAATCAGAAGCACATCGCCTTCTTGCGTCTCAGCCAAGGCGCGCTCGATGGCTTGCCTGCGGCCGGCAACTTCAATTGCATCCGGGCAACCTTCAAGAACACTGGCGCGGATCGTGGCGGGGGCTTCGGTGCGCGGATTGTCATCGGTGACATATACGAGGTCAGCGCCTTCACATGCCGCTTGGCCCATCTGCACCCGTTTGCCCGGGTCGCGGTCACCGCCGGCGCCAAACACCACACTCAGGCGGTTGCTGGCATAAGGTTTCAACGATTTTAAAACAGTCGAAAGAGCTTCTGGCGTGTGTGCATAGTCAACGTAAACCGGCACGCCCGCCTCGGTTTGGCTCACCATGTCGAGCCGCCCGACTGCGCCGGTCAGGTTCTCCAGTGAACGCAACACAGAGGCCGCGCCACCATTGTTGACGGCCAAAACCAGGCCCGCCGCAACAAGTGCGTTGGAGACCTGGAAGTCGCCTACCAAGGGCAGATAGAGTTCATGGAGTTCGCCCTGGCTTTGAACTTTCAAATATTGACCAAACCCGCGGCGCTCTGCGGAGACGAGTTTGAGATCTTGCCCCGCCCGTCCAACCGTAAAGCATGTCAGGCCGCGCGCTTCGGCCACCTTCAAGACTTCGGCTGCTTGCGGTGTATCCGCATCGACGACCGCAGCACCTCCAGGCCCCAGCAGTTCAGAGAACAGCCGCATCTTCTGCGCAAAATAGTCTTCAAAGTTCTCGTGATAATCCAGGTGATCACGCGATATGTTGGTGAAGGCCCCCGCCGTCAGCCTCACACCGTCCAACCTGAACTGGGCCAAGCCGTGGCTGGATGCTTCCAGGGCGGCGTGGGTGATTTTCCGTTGCCCCAGTTCGTCCAGCACTTTCTGGAGCTGCACAGGATCGGGCGTGGTGCGTTCGATTTCCTCCACCATGGCAAGGTCGTCTGGAATTTCAACGCCGACCGTGCCCAGGCTTGCCGCCCGGATCCCTTGGGATTGCCAAATCTGGCGCACGAAGGAGACGACCGATGTCTTACCATTGGTGCCGGTCACAGCAACGATTGTCTCGGGCTGACGAGAATAGAACCGGGCTGCGGCGTGGGCAAGCACCTGACGGGGATTGCTTGCCTGAACAAAACGGTCATCCGGGCCGGCCTCGCGGCTTAGAATTGCCGCAGCGCCCTTCTCCAATGCGCTTGGGATGAACTTGGCACCATCGACGTTCACGCCCGGCAAGGCAGCAAACAAATATCCCGGCTTCACATCGCGGCTGTCACATGTGATGCCGCCAATCTCAACGTCGGCCACTGACGGGGCCACTTCTGCATCATCGGTTATGAGCGCATCAAGCCGCATGCCCTAGCCCCCCAACCTTGCGTTCAGGATGCCATCCGCCGTAACTGGCTCGGTCCGGGGCCTCAGGCCCAACAGGGGCGCGATGCGGGAGATCACCTTTCCTGCGGTGGGCACGGCATTCCAACCCGATGTGGCATAGCCATGGGTTTCTGGCAGAGGCTGGGGCTCATCTATCGATACCACCAGAACATAGCGCGGGTCGTCCATGGGAAAGGCCCCCAGGAACGAATTGAAGCGGTGCTTCTTTGAATACCGGCCGCGAACGACCTTTTCGGCGGTGCCGGTCTTGCCGCCTACGGCATAACCTTCCGCCTTGGCCTTGCGGCCGGTGCCCTTTTCCACATTGAGACGGAACAGGTATCGCATCTTTCGGCTGGTCTCGGCGCGCAGTACCTGACGGCTGTGCGAGGCCACCAGTTCGGCATCGCGCTTCAGGAAGGTTGGCGTGATCAAGCGCCCCCCATTGACCAAGGCTGCGGCGGCGGCAACAAGCTGCAACGGCTGCACCGATATTCCGTGTCCAAACGAAGCTGTCATGGTGGAAACGGTGCCCCACCTTCTAGGCCGCAATGGGGCGGCAGCTTCGGGTACTTCGGTCCGCAAACGCTCGAAAAAACCGAACTTCTTCAAGAAGGCCTGATGCTCGACAATGCCCACACCCAGAGCCATTTTTGCGGTGCCGATGTTCGATGAATATGTGAACACTTCCGGCACGGTGAGGATGCGCCGCTGGGGGTGGAAATCATCGATTCTTGAGCCACCGGCCTTCAAAGGCGCGCGGACGTCGAACCTGCTTCCAAGATTAACCGTGCCCTTGTCGAACGCCATGGCAAAGGTAACCGCCTTGAACACCGACCCCATCTCAAACACGCCGCCGGTGAAGCGGTTGATGCGGTCTTTCTTCAAAGCATCCTTCGGATCGTTCGGATTGAAATCGGGCAGTGAACTTGCAGCAACAACCTCGCCGGTTTTCGCATCCATGACGATGCCGAGCGCGCCTTTGGCTTTGAATTTCTTGACCGCCCGCTTGAGCTCCTCGGTCAAGCCATGCTGCACCCGCACGTCAACCGACAGCTCAACCGGTGCCGCGGCTGCCTTGTGCGGATCGGCCAGGGATGCGGCGAACAGTCTGCCGCGGTCGTCCAGATATTTTTCGATCCCCGCGAGCCCGACCGAATCCACATCCACAAAGCCCAGAACATGGGCCCCCAAGGCGCCCATTGGGTAAATGCGGCGGGTTTCGTTGCGGAACCCAAAGCCGGCAATGCCCAGGTCGTGCAGGGTTTCCTGAAGCCTGGGGGTGACCTCGCGTTTCACCCAAACGAAGCCCTTTTTCGATTTGAGCTTCTTGCGCAGCTTTTTCACGTCCAAATTGGGAAGATGCGGCGTCAGCAGCTCGATCGCTTCGTCAATGTCATTGACCTTGCGCGGATTTGCGAACATCGACCCGGAGCGCAAATCGGTTGCCAAGACAAAGCCACTGCGGTCAACAATGTCAGGACGCGGGATTCTGACGTTGACCGTGCTGGACGTTCTAATTCTGTCATAGCCCTGGTCGAACGCCGCCAGTTGGATGATGCGCCCGGAAATGATGGCAAAGCATAAAATAAATACCGCCAGAACCAACCTGCCCCGCGAACGCCCTTGTTTGAAATTCGGCAGGCCTGTTGCATCCGTGCGCCCGAGCGCCTTGGCGAAGAGCCAGCGGACCACCTGAAGGAAGGTGACTTTATCTGAGGGCACGGTCATTGCAGTCCCTTCAGAATGTTACCGATCAGGTCAGGCTCTTTGGGCCCAGCAGGCACTTCACCGACAATTGCAGCGACGTTCCCATCCAACATCTCGGCAATAGCGTCTTGCGGCGCCGCCCCGCTGCCGGGTGTGAGGCCCGGGACGCGCTCTGCGACCTCGTTCAACTTGATCACCTGCGAGACCGGGCTTGGCTGATGCTGAAGATGTTTGACTGCCAATTGTTCCAACCGCGCCGGCGTATTGAGATGGCTCCACTCTGCACGCAGCCGGCGGATCTGCTCGCGTTCTTCGGCAATCTCGCCGCGAATTTTCGTCAATCTACCGTCAGTCAACCGGCTTTGGCGTTCAAGCCCATAAACGATCGAGGCCGAAACCAGGATGGCGACAACGAGTACACTGTTGAGGAAGCGCATCATGTGGTGCGCTCGCTTCTGGGAAACTCAGGAACCGTGGGCACGCCAAGAGGCTTGGTGTTCAGCGGGAACGGATCTGCTTCGGTGCGCTCGCCAACCCGCAGGCGCGCAGAGCGCGAACGTGGGTTTGCCTCAATCTCTGTCTCTCCCGGCTCACGTGCCCCACGGAAAACCTCCCGGAACGATGGTGGCGTTTCAATCTGTTCGGGCATATGTCTGGATCCGCGGCCCGTTCGGCCCGTGCGCTCGGCAAAGAACCTTTTGACGATGCGGTCTTCAAGGGAATGAAACGAGACCACGGCAAGACGGCCGCCCGGCGCTATCAGTTCTTCGGCTGCGGCGAGGCCGTTTGCCAGCTCTTCCAGTTCGCGGTTCACGAAAATACGCAAAGCCTGAAAGGTTCGTGTGGCTGGGTGGATGGTTCGCCGGCCAGGGTGCACGGGCACGGCCCGCTCCACCAATTGGGCAAGCTGCAAGGTGCCGGTGATCGGCCCCTCGTCGCGAGCCCGGATAATGGCACGCGCGACGGCCTTGGCGCGTTTTTCTTCGCCCAGAACCGAGATAATGCGCACCAGCAACCCCTCGCTGGCGCCGTTCACCACTTCAGCTGCACTGGGCGTTTCTGTGCCGCGGCCCTGGTCCATTCTCATGTCCAGCGGGCCGTCTGCCCTAAAGGAGAAGCCCCGGCCAGCTTCATCCAGCTGCATGGAAGAGACCCCAAGATCCAGAGTGACACCGTCAACGTTTTCAACACCGTCCGCGCGAACCAAGTCCAACAGGGTGCTGAACGGTCCTTCTTTGAGCACCAGACGCCCGTCATACACCTGGACCAACGCCTCGCCCGCAACAATCGCATCGGGATCCCGGTCAATGCCAAACACACGGCAGTCAGCGGCCTGCAGAACCGCACGGGTGTAGCCGCCAGCCCCGAAGGTGCCATCCACATAGATGCCGCCATCTGCGGGCTGAAGCGCTTCAACGACTTCAGCGCACAGGACGGGAACGTGACGTGCGTGCTCTTGGCCCGACATTGCTATGCCGCATGCTCCCCAATACGTAATACTGCGCGTCCCCAGGAACGCTGGTTAACGATTGTTAGGAAAATGGCATTCGGGTGCTTAACAAATGGTTGCGAAAGTGAAGCAAAATGAATCGGAGCGGGCTCAAAATGTTTGTTTTCTCGCCTTAGGTGGATGCTACGGGCTGCCCCAACACATCCATTATCGGCTCAACTCCCAATCCGGGAGAATCAGAGGCCCGCATAAAGCCGCCTGAGACCTCCGGTGCACCGTTCGCAATGGCCACCGTGTGGTACTCATGAAACGCCGAGGACTGGAAGTGAAAGCCATCCGGTGTTGATTGCGCCAAATGCGCAATGGCCGAGGTTGCGATTTCCCCACCCCAGCTGTCCTCAATGGTCATCACGATGCCCAGGGAAATGCACAGGTCGCGAACCTGGCGGGCACGGGTCAACCCGCCCATGCGGTTGATCTTGAGATTGATCAGGTCCATGGCCCGGTCTTGATAGCCGCGCAAGAGAACGGGCAGACTTTCCATGCATTCATCCAGGATCATGGGCAGGTCGGTGTGCTGGCGCACGTTCAGGCACTCTTCGTAGGTGAGGCACGGCTGCTCGATGTAAAGCCTGATGTCGTGCTCACGGGCCAAAGGCTGCACCGCATCAACCACGCGGATGGCGTCGTGCTGGCGCCAGCCGGTGTTGGCATCGGCATCCATCACCTCGCCGGGCTCCATGGCGGCGGCAACTTTTCTGAAGCGTTCGATGTCGGTGGTCGGATCTTCGCCCACCTTCATCTGGAACTGGCGGAACCCCATGTCGCGATATTCGGCAACACGCGCTGCCATCACATCCGGGTCGGTTCGGGAGATAACCTTGAACAGCTTGACCTGCTCCTGGCGTTTGCCGCCCAGAAGCGCGTAAACCGGCAAACCGGTTGCTTTGCCAAAGATGTCCCAACACGCCATGTCGATGGCCGACTTAACGTAAGGATGCCCTTTCAGGAACAAATCCATCCTGTCGTTGATGCAGTCCAGTTCGGTGGGATCGGCACCGATCAGATCAGGCGCGATCTTGGCAATACCGGCGCGTGCGCCTTCCGCATAGGCCGCAAGGTAGGAGGGGCCAAGCGGACAGGTCTCCCCATAACCGGTGATGCCTTCATCAGTTTCGATTGCAACAACCGTGCTGTCGAAGGCTGAGAAGGATTGAGTTGACCAACTGTAAGACCCTTCTTTCATGGGCAGGTCGACTTGATAAATGGAAATTCGGGTGATCTTCACGAGGCAAGCGCTCCAGCGGATTGAGATGCAGTTTAAGGGCGGTCTGGACCAAAACGGCCAGATGCCAGGAGAGTTGAACATTAGCTCGGTTTTTGCCAGTCCGATTGTACATAAAGGTCAAAATATCGTAGTGTTGTACAAGGCATTCTGGGTGCGTGCGTAATGATTGAGCAGCATGACTATAGTTTCCTGGGCCCGTTGAATCCGCGGGAAGAGACCCAACCTCTGCTGCGGATTGGCATTGCCGCAGCTCCCGACTTCACGCTGTTTTCGCTCTCCAACCTTGTGGAGGTGTTGCGCCACTCGGCAGATGAGGCCGATTTCAGCCGGCAGCTTTATTGTTCCTGGGCGCTCCTGTCTCACAGCACAGATAAAATCCGCGCAAGCTGCGGCTTGGAAATCAGCCCAATTGAAAGGTTCGCCGATCCTGCCAAATTCGACTACGTTGTCATTCTGGGTGGGCTCTTGCATTCCAAAACGAGTGTTCCGGACGAACTCTATCAGTACATTCTGAAGGCCCATGACCAAGGCATTCCCCTGATTGGGCTGTGCACGGGCCAGTTCCTGTTTGCCAAACTGGGACTTCTGAACGAGCGCAAATGCGCGGTTCACTTCTCGCTGGAAACAGCCATCATGAAGCTGTTTCCCCAAGTCATTCCCGTCACCACCGAACCCATTGTCCAGGACGGCCCTTTCATCACGTGTCCCGGCGGATTGGCGACGCTTAACCTGGCCATGACACTGGTGAGCCAGCATTGCGGCGCGGCCAGGACCAACAAGGTTCTGCACTACCTGATGGCCGAAAACAGGCTGGACGACGTTGGAGAAACCTATGCGGACGGGGGCACACCGGCCTTGAGCTGCAACGACAAACGGGTTCGGCGGGCCGTGGTGCTGATGCACCAGAAGACCATTGAAACAATCTCCGTGGCTGATATCGCCCACCAAGTGGGCACCACGAAGCGGGAACTAACGCGGCTTTTCAACAAACACTTGCGGATGCCGCCAGGTGAATATTGGCGCACCATTCGTCTTAACTCCGCGCGTTGGATGGTGGTCAACACAGACCGCTCGGTGGCACAGATTGCCTCAGATTGCGGCTTTACCGACAGCTCCCATCTAATCCGCTGGTTCAAGCGGAGCTTTGATACGACGCCAAAGAAAATGCGCGGCATTCACGGGGACCTTGGGGTGAACTAACCCCGGGGCGTGTGCTGGCGTACACATCTCTGTCCCTCATATACAATTGCAGTGGAGCGTGTTGCGCTACCATCCCCCCACCGCAAATTGCGCCTTTCAAACAGTGAGGGAAACTTGAACAATGGATCAGAAGCATCTGCTAAACCGCATTTTGGGCGACGCCAGAACGACACGCCGCGAGTTCATGGTCGGCGCCACGGCGCTTGGCTTTAGCGCGACGGTGGCATCGGGCATGTGGACCAGCGCGCAAGCTGCAACGCCAAAGCGCGGCGGACACATGAGGTGCGGCCTTAACGACGCCAACACGATTGACTCTCTCGATCCCGCGAAGTTCAACGCGACAACGATGATCTGCGTCAGCCGTGCGTTCCGCGACAGCCTTGTGGAAGTGGGCCAGGACAACTCTGCCGCACCTGGCCTTGCGGAAAGCTGGTAATCCAGCGCGGATGCCAAGACCTGGCGGTTCAAACTGCGAAATGGCGTTGAATTTTCGAACGGCAAAAGCCTGACCACGGAAGACGTAATCAATTCGATCAACGTGCACCGCGGTGAAAAGTCAAAGTCGGGCGCCAAGGGCGTGTTCGCGGGCATCACCGATGTGAAAGCTGACGGGAAGGACATCGTTGTTGTCACTTTGAAGGACGCAAACGCCGCGTTCCCGTTCCTGATGACCGACTATCATATGAACATTGTGCCGACCAAGGATGGCAAGGCCGATGTGATGTCGCGGGACGGTACCGGTACGTACCTGCTGAAAGAATTCGAACCCGGCGTGACAGCCAAGTTTGAGCGCAATCTGAATGCCTGGCAGTCGGGCGAGTTCGGGTTTGTCGACACTGCGGAGATCACAGCAGTTCTTGATGACACGGCCCGCGAGAGTGCGTTGCTCTCGGGCGCGGTTGACGTGATCAACCGGCCCTCGCTGAAAACGGTCAACCGTTTGAAACGCGTTGCTCATGTTAATGTGCTGGCCGTGGAATCCAATTTGGCGTTCACCCATCCGATGCGGATGGATGTCGCTCCGTTCGACAACAATACTTTACGCTCGGCGTTGAAACACGCACTGCCGAGGCAAGAATTTATCGATAAGATTCTGTTCGGTTACGGCGCCATTGGCAATGATCAGCCGCTGGGACCGGTGTTTGGTTCCTTTGATGCCGACCTTAAGTCTGAGTACGATCCAGACAAGGCGAAATCGCTGATCAAATCGGGTGGACTGGACGGCACAAAGATCGACATGTACACCGCCGACACCGCCTATGGCGGCGCCGTTGATGCAGCCCAGTTGTTTGCCGAGACCTTCGCGAAGGTTGGGGTCAATCTGAATGTGATCCGCACCTCAAAAGATGGATATTGGTCCAACATCTGGAACAAGAAACCCTTCTGCTCGTGCTATTGGGGCCCGCGCCCGGTTGAGGACATGATCCTTTCCATCGCCTACATCACCGGCGCTTCATGGAATGACACGGTGATTTCGATGCCGCGGGTTGATGAGTTGGTGGTCGCTGCGCGTGGTGAGCTTGACGACAAGAAACGCAACGCCATGTACACCGAAGTCCAAATGATCATCTCGCAGCAAGGCGGCACACTGGTGCCGGCCTTCGGCAAGGATGTGGCCGCAACCAGCAAGAAAGTCGGCATCGGGCCAAAGCTCGGCGGCGGCTGGGAAATGGACGGCGGTCACTTCATCAAACGCTGGTGGATGGTCTAAGCGTTTACACCTACACCGATCACCATCCAGCTCTGCTGGGTGGTGATCACATATCGCTCGGCACCCACTCCCAGACTAGAGAATGGGTAAATCTTATTGCTGCCTGTTGGAAATATTTGCTCAGTGTGCAAAACTTTCAAAGGATTTGAATAAGATAGAGCCTCTGCGATTGGGCTCTGGGTTGGCAACAGAATTCAGGCAATGCGGCGTTCAATTTTCTCAGTATTCTTCGTTGCTCTTCTGCTCGCCGCGAGCGGAAATTTCGCGTTGGCCAAGCGTGTTGCACTGGTGATTGGCAATGACGACTATCAGGAAGTCGTGAAACTTCAAAAAGCGGCCAACGATGCCAAAGCCATGGGCGATGTCCTTGAAAGCGTTGGCTTTGAGGTTTACCGGGCAAACAACGTCGCGCGGCGCAACATGAACTTTCAGCTGCAGAGCTTCTATTCCAAACTGCAGCCGGGCGACGAGGCACTGTTCTTCTATGCCGGCCACGGCATTGAAATTGCCGGCCGCAACTTCCTTCTGCCCACCGACATTCCCAGCGCCAAACCGGGCGGGGAAGATTTCATCAAGTCAGAGGCCGTTCCGGTTGACCGCATCTTGAGGTCGATCCGCAAGCGCGGCGCCCGCGTCTCGATCATGGTGCTGGACGCCTGCCGCGACAATCCGTTTCCCAACGAAGGGACACGCAGCCTCGGTGGCACGCGCGGCCTCGCCCGCATGCCCACGGCTGAAGGCACCTTCATCATGTATTCCGCAGGCGTTGGCCAAACCGCCCTGGACCGTTTGTCTGACGACGATCCCCACCCCAATTCGGTGTTCACCCGCAGCCTGGTTCCGCTCATCAAAAAGCCCGGCTTCTCGCTCACCCGCACGGCCCGTCTGGTCCGCCGCGAGGTGCAGGATCTGGCGGGCAAAATCTCTCATAATCAGCGCCCTGCCTACTATGATGAAGTGACCGGTGACTTCTATTTTTCCGGCAAGGAAAAGAAGGTCACAAACGTCCCAAGCCAGCCTGCCAAACCCAGCCCTCCGAAACCAACTGGGCAATCTGGCGGTACGCCTTCGTTTGAGATCGAATCATTGTTCTGGTCCAGCGTTAAGGACAGCTCCAATCCGGCGATCATCAAGACCTATCTGACCAAATATCCCAACGGCCTGTTCGCCGAACTCGCCCGCGTCAAACTCGCCGAACTCACAAAACCGGCCCCCCCGCAAAAGCCCAAACCCGTAAAACCCGCCGACAACGGCCAGAATCCGCAAGTTGCCGTAGTAACGCCGCCCACCACGCCGAGCGTGACGCCAACGAAACCCAAACCCAAGCCGGAGCGCGTGACGCTGCAAGCATCGGTGTGGCCCATCGGCAAATGGCCTGAGGGCATAACGTCTGACGGGCAGAACTTGTGGATCGCCGAAAGCGGCGTACGCCGGGTGGCGCAGATGGATCCCACAAACGGCCGGGTGATCAAACGGGTGAAGGTTGGCCGCTTGCCGGTCGACATGGTTGCCGATCCCACAGGCCAGGTCTTCTCGCTGGTCTACACTGACGGCCTGGTCTGGTCGCATCCCGCCCGCGGCAAAGGCATAAGGTTGGCCAAGCTGACCGATTATCCTGAAGACCTGGTTGCCGACAGCAAGTTTCTCTGGGTGCTCACCCATCCTGGCGGCTCGTCCGCCAACACCAAGGTGGTGCGCATCGACCGGCGCTCCGGCACTATCAAGCGCTCCAATGCACTGCCGGATCAGAACGCGTCTGCCATTGCGCTGTCGCGCGGCCGAATCTGGATGGTGCACGGCCAGGGCCGCGGCGGCCGGATCTCTGTGATAGATGCCAACACTCTGGCCCGGGGCGGCAGCATCGGCGTCAATGTGTTTCTCACCGCCATCGTCTCCGGCAACCAGGGCATGTTCGTTTCAGGCGGCGAATTCAACAAGTCCGGCACCGTGGTGAAATACAATCCGGGGAATGGGCGCGAGGAGGCGCGGGTTCAATTGCCCGGACAATTCGTCGGAAAGTTGGCAGCATTCCAAGACCATGTTGTTGCCATCGGCAGTGGCGGCACGATCTGGGTTCTCGCCGCCAGCGACTTGTCCATCAGGCGGGTGATCACTCTCAACTTCGGCCAGTATCAGGCCCAAGACATGCACGTGACGGCGTCCACACTGTTCATCACCACCCACAGGGGCCAAGGCTCAAATGGCTCGGTGCTGGCTGTGAGAAACTGGCAGCCCGGCGGCGCACAGCAACCCGAGCCGGTTGAGCCCTCCCTTTCCCTGGGCACATGGAAGTTCGACGGCCGAACCTCCGCTGAGGAGAGCGAAGGGCGCGGCGTGGTGTATTCGGCTTCGGTGGACGTCTCCAGTTCAAGCGGACCGGCATCGTTCATTCTGAGTTGCTATCCGGACGGCAAGAGGATTGAACTGGCCATGCTCGGGCAAGAACGGTTCGAAGCCTTGGCAAAGTCGGCCCTGAAAGCCGGCCGCGGCCGCTTCGGCGGCAAGGACTCCTTCATCGATCTTGTCATTGACGGACAGCCCTATCCGCTCAAAGCGAACTACTTTGAAATGAATGGCGAACTGAACCTGGACAGCGGCTACCGCGCTAATGGCCGGATTTTGAACGGGCTCTTAAGATCGTCCGGCGCGACGCTGAACGCTGCACGAAACCAAATTTCCATTCCGTTGCGCAATTCCACGAACACGATCTGCCGGGCTCTCAAACAGTGCGGCATCACCCAGGCGCATTGCCACGCGAAAGGGCAGTAGAGCTTTTTTGACGTTCGCTCATAATTTCGATCCATTGGGCGACTGGGGAGAATGTCTGCATTGCACCCAAATGGAGACCGTTTCTGCAGCCGATCGAAGAGGCTGGAAAGTGCCAACAGACGACATCAAAATTTGCATAACGAGAGGGCGCTGTGAACCATCAAGCTGCATTAGCCTTCAATGCTTTCAGCGGTAGTTGGATCGTGACCTTTGTGCCAATCCCGCGATCGCTTTTGAGTTCGATGGAGCCTAGGTGCTTTTCAATAATCTTTTTTGTTGTCGCCAGACCCAATCCGGTTCCGTAGCTTTTTGTCGAGAACAGCGGTTCAAACACATTTGAGATGTTGTCGGCATCTATACCGAGCCCGCTATCTTCAAAGACCATTTTGTAGTTCTTGGAACTCGCGGACGTGCTGACTTTGAACAGTTTGGCGCTTTCAGCAGGAACATCGGCCATCGCCTGGACGGCGTTCTCGAAGATATTTACGACCGCCTGGCGAATACGTTCGGGCATGACCAGCAACTCCACGCCCGGTGCGGCAAGCTCGTACACGATTTCAACAGTTTTTCCGGTTTCCTGATCCTTAAGCGTTTCCAGCAACCAGTCATCAGCTAAAATTTCCTGGAGTTCTGCCTTTGGTTCGCTCGCATAACCGAGAAGATCAGAAATAATACCGTCACAACGAACGATATTGCGTTCGGCGCGCTCCAGTGAGCGTTCAATTCCGATCTCCGAGCCTTTGGCTTTTTGTGTCGCCAGATGGATTGACGAGCGAATTGCAGCGAGTGGATTTCTGAGCTCGTGACTGACCGTGGCTGTCAATTCGCCAAGCGTGGCTAACCGCTCTTGTTGCACCAAGGATTCTTGCGCCGCCTCCAACTCGCGAGTCTGTTGAACGAGTTTGGTGTTGGTCTCTTCGAGTTCAGCCTTTGCATCAAGAATGGCTTCATGGTTTCGCTGCTTTTCAGCCTCAGCATCCCGAAGCTCCGTAACGTCATCAGCAACCATAAACAACCGGGGACCATCGTCTAACTCAACAAATTCACCTGACATCAATGTCGTGAGGATTTCACCGGATTTTGTGCGAACATTCGCCTCAAATGCCCTCACAGAACCCTGGCCTTTTAGTTGCTCCACGAATTGAGAGCGCCTCTCCAGGTCAACCCAAATCTCCAAGCTCTCTGCAGATTTTCCAATGACGTCTTGGCGATCGTATTTCATAACACGCAACCACGCTTCGTTAACATCGGTATAGACGCCAGTCGCCGGGTCCAAGATTGCAAAGGGATAAGGTCCGATCTGGAAGGTTTTGGAGAGAAGCTCCTCTCTCTTTCGTCGCTCCGCAGTAAGTTCCCGCGACTTCTGCAAAACGTGCTGAGATTCTTCGTCCAAGTTTTTTTGCATGTCATTGTAGGCGCGAACAACCGTCGAAAGCTCATCCCGACCTGCCGCGTCGGCATAGACAGGTTGAGCTTTTTCACGCGATTGTCGAATTGCGAAAAGCAACTTTCCCAGTGGATTGGCAATAAACATCCGAAAGCTGACATAGCTCGCTGCTGCAGAAACTAGCAGCCCGATTACCAGTGCGAGAATGGAGAACTCACGATAGCTCTGCCGTGTGGCTTCGACCTCATGGGTGGAGAACCTTACATGCAGAGTTTTGTGACCGTCTTGTCCTATGGGCAATTGGAAGCGTTCATCATCGCGTTGGCCAATGCAGCCGAGCCCTTTGGGCGCCGTCAGGATGGGCATGGTTGCGCCCTTGCTGCTCACTTCGGCGCACAGAATTGCCGGATCGTGGAGCAAGGTGGAGAGAAGGTCCTGTCCAGCTGTGCGATCGGCCTGCAAGTTCTGACGGGATAGCGCCGCAACAAGATGTCCACTGTGAGCGCCGATGCGGGCTGAAAGCTGATCATACGCATTTTGGGCCATACGGTCTGCAACCAATGACAAACCCAGCGCAGCACTCAGTAAAAAGGCAGGGAGCAGTACCAGCTGAAATTTGCAGAACAGGCGCGGCGTGCCGAAACCAACCGGCCTTGAGCGAGGAGGCATGCGTAAGACCTACTTTACGACCTTAACCAGTCCAGATTTCATCAATTTGTGGAGAGGTGCGCGGTCGTCCACCAACGTGTCAAACACGACAAAACTCTCATTTTTGCGGGCGATGTAGAAGTCAACGTTGACCTCTTTACCCTCTTTGGTTCGAAAATTCGTGCACAGCACAAAGTGGCCACCATAGCTCAAAATCATAGGATGCGTTTTCGCTGGATACACCGCTTGGACCTTGGAATTGGCCGCATCGAAATAGAAATACTTGCCATCGACGAGCTGTTGATTGATCGATTGCTGCATGGTGGCCTGCAGCAGTATCCGCTCGCTTGTGGATACCGATTGAGCTGCGTTCGCCGGTGAAGACAGAAGCGCAACTGAGATCAAGCCAGCTATCAGTGTTGTCCGCATGTCTAGGACCCTTGATGTTGGTTAGCGAAATGATTTGCAGCAACGAGTTCTTGAACCTCAATTCGAACAGGGTCCAGATTTCGGGTCGCCGCCCAAGAGGTGAGCTCGCTGACCGGCATTGGCCGCGCAAATCTGTACCCTTGAAGCTTGTCGACGCCCAGGTCTTTGGCGAATTGCCAATCCTGGTCCGTTTCAATGCCCTCAGCGACGATGCGCATGCCGAGACGTTTGCCAAGCTGTGCGCAGGTCTCGAATGTTGCCTTCGACCTCACGTCCGTGTTGGAGGACTGCACAAACCGTTTGTCTATTTTTAGTTCCTTGAAGGGGAACCTGGTAAGTTGCTCGAAATTGGAATATTGGGTTCCGAAGTCGTCCAATGACAGATTGAAGCCCATCAAATTGAGCCGGGCCATAACTTCCATGGGAGCGATAGCATCGTCGATCAGTTTGCTCTCGGTTATTTCGAGTATGAAGCGGTCATTGGTCTGGCCAGCCTCAGCAACTAATTTTGCGATAATGTCGGGGAAACAGGTGTCTTCAAGAACAGCAGCTCCTAGGTTGATCGAGACAGCCAGCTCTGGATGAAGCGTGTTCAGCAGATCAATATCGTGCAGAACAGTGCTGATCATTTGAAGGGTGAGTTCCCGCATCTGACCGCTTCGCTCGGCCAACGGGATGAACAAATATGGAGCTATCACCCCCTGGAAAGGATGATCCCATCTTGCAAGCGCTTCAACGCCGGCAAGCTCGTCGGTGTCAGCCCGGATGATGGGTTGATAGTATGCAATGATTCGGTGTTGAGCCAGTGCCGCATCAAGGTCAGATGCAGTTGGCTTAAAACTCTTCGAATTGGCTGTCGTGTGGATTACCTTTTGGGGTGCCGTAAACAAGGCGTCAAGGACGCCTGCTTTCATCGGCTTGGCGAGTGGACCTATCACGTTCAATCCATGTTTCCGTGCGAGGTCCATTGCGAGCGATATCACTCCAGCACTCTCGCCGCTCAATATTCCGATTGTCCCGGAAAATGAACGCAAATGCATCCGCCGCAAAAACTGAATGCCGTCCATTTCAGGCATTTTCAGATCGAGCAGAATGAAGTCAATGGGGTTATCACTTTGCTCGACGATTTCGAGCGCCTGCTTCCCGTTGTAAGCGACTGAGATGCGCGGAGTACCGCGCTGGTGAAAGTAGAACCTGGCCAATTCGCAGGCAATCGGGTCATCATCAATGATCAGTGCGGAATTCAGCCATTCATTTGTCATCTGGCGCAATTTCTCTAGGTGAAAGGCTAGCAGTCAGAATACATAGGGCTCAATTGCTTTTTCGAGCGCCTCTTCGATTGCGAACGGCTTGTGAAAAACACCGGCAGCTCCATGGCCCACAGCCTCCTCCAAGAGGTCACGGGCGCTATATCCGGTCATCATGTAAACTTTTGCCGTCGGGCAGATCTTTTTGATTTGCAGAAAGCTCTCGACGCCGTTCAGGCCGAGCATCATCACGTCCATGAACGTGACATCGAAACTGTTGTGCCGAAACGCCTCGACGGCATCCTCGCCGCTGTAAACGGTCGCAACCTTGTGGCCATAGAATTCAAGAGCCTCTGATAGACCATCGGCCCCGTCTTGGTCGTCATCCACGACGAGAATATTCAGCTGTTTCATCTGGTTGACCAAACAGCCTTTTGCTTGTGCCAGGCTTATGCACCGTTCGCTGAACGAGCCGTATGCGGAAAATTTTAAATGTATTGAATTCAAAGCAGGTAGCCTGTGGCGATGAGATGTCCAGTGGGTCAAAATCCCCCTTTGTGAGACAGACCCAAGGGCGTCCGAAGTGGCCCCAATTCCAGACACTTGCCGCCTTCTGAAATCAGCTGCAGTTCGGTCCCCAGCGGTGCCGGCAGGCAAGCCCTTCACTCCAGAATGACCTGGATATCCGAGGCTCCGGCGACAAGCATTCAATTTGATGCTTCTATTGCCGGACAAAACCCGTTCGCGAGGTGCTATCTTGGCCTGGCCGGTGTAACAATCGGGCTTGCGAATACTAACTTGAAGCTGCGGACGTCAACAAAATATCTTAGGAGACCCGTGATGACGCCTGGACTTGAGCGCGAAATTGTCGATCAACAAGCCTATGAGCGCAATCGTGGCCGACTGCAGGACCTCGGCCTTACGCTGCCGCGCATTGCGGATCTGGCTGATCCGCCGCAGCGTTTGGCTGACAAAACACAAGCGATTGTGGACGCCGACCCCAACGCGCCGGATCCACACAATCTCTTCCGGGTGCATTGGCACAACGGACCAGACCGCACCGAAATGGTTGCCGTGCCCGGCCATCTTGTCCTGCCTGAGGAAATGACCGGGGTGCCGGCAAAAATTGTTGTGGCGCTCGGCAACAGATTTCCGATGATCAATGCCCACAAGGTTCTCGCCGCCTATGGCTGCCTGATCCCAAGGCTAATGTCGGGGGCGTTCGATATCACCAAGCACCGGGCGGTGTGGCCTTCAACGGGGAACTACTGCCGGGGCGGCGTGGCGGTTGCCAAGCTGCTGGGCTGCCGCTCGGTGGCGGTCCTGCCCGAGGGCATGAGCCAGGAGCGCTTCAACTGGCTCGAAGAATGGGTGGTCGATCCGAGCGACATTCATCGCACGCCTGGAACGGAAAGCAATGTCAAAGAGATCTACGATGCCTGTCATATGCTGGCCAAGGATCCGCAGAACCTGATCCTCAATCAATTTGCCGAGTATGGCAACTACATCATCCATCGCGCGGTGACCGGTCCAGCGCTGGAACGAATCTACGCGTCGCTCAACAAAAGCGGGCGACTAAAAGCACGCGCTTTCGTCTGTGCGTCAGGCTCCGCGGGAACCCTGGCTGCGGGCGATCATCTCAAGCAAGCGCTCGGTACCCAGACTTGCGTCGTGGAGGCACTCGAATGTCCGACGCTGCTGTACAATGGGTATGGCGAGCATAATATTCAGGGCATCGGTGACAAACACGTCCCGCTTATCCACAATGTCATGGGCAGTGATTTTGTGATCGGGGTTTCAGACGCGTCCAGCGATGCACTGAACCTGGTGTTCAACACGACAGCGGGCCGTTCCTACCTTTCAGATCACAAGCAGGTTGGTCAGGACATTCTCGCAGGCCTTGACGATCTTGGCCTATCGTCAATCGCCAATGTTCTGGGGGCGATAAAATATGCCAAATACATGTCACTCGGCGCCGACGACGTGGTGCTGACCGTAGCAACGGACGGCGCCGCCATGTATCGCTCGGAAATGGCGGGGGCGCAGCAAGAGCATTACGGAGGCAAATTCTCACAGGTCGAGGCTGCCGAAGCATTTGGCCGCCATGTTCTAGGTTCAGCGATTGATCACGTGAGCGAGCTCGGCAGTTTCGACCGCGAGCGGATCTTCAACCTGGGCTACTACACTTGGGTCGAGCAACAGGGAACTACGCTTGATGACTTCGATCGCCGGCGGGACCAAGCGTTCTGGGATGGATTGATGGATCTGGTTCCGATCTGGGATGGGATGATAGATAGGTTCAACTGAACGACATCCGCATTCCCCACGGAACCGGCCATCAGTGCACTGACGTCTTACTCCAAGTGCATGATCGAAATTCAGTTGCCGCACACATTTCCTCTGCTCCGCAGCGCGGGGGGAGCAAAGGTTTCCTCTCCCGACGACCGTCGACCGTCGGGAGCGCTGTGCGTGACATTGGTTTGCTCATGCAAGATTAGAGATACCTGGTCCGGCATCCAGCAACATTTTTGACGTAGTAGCGCGAAGCTTGCTGGATTCTAACGGCATCGCCGTTGGCTTTGTTAACCGTGTAATTGTAGGCCCGAAGAGAAGCTTTCTTGCAGCGCTCAAATTTTTGCTGCGCGATTTGTTGCTGTCTCTGCTCGACGCGACCGGAAGTCGGATCGTTTGCAGCGAAGGCCGGCGAACCGGCTCCAGACAGGGCAGGCAGCGCGCCCAACAGCAGCGCAGCCATTGTGAGTGTTTTCGTCAGTTTCATTTTTCTTATCCTTTGATATGGGTTCACAATTTTGATTGAGAGCAGTGTACCCTTTCGTTGTTTCGTTCTGGTGTCGGTAAAAGTGACTTTTGGTTTCCGTTGTATCGGCTCTGATCAAACAAGCCCACAATCTACCCCGCGAACTGTACAAATCGCTCACATGGGACCGGGGCAAGGAGCTTGCAGATCACCGCCGCTTCACACTGGCAACTGACATTGATGTGTACTTCTGCGATCCGCAAAGTCCATGGCAACGAGGTTCAAATGAGAACACCAATCGG
>JAAEUE010000391.1 GCA_024227565.1 Alphaproteobacteria bacterium | reverse complement strand
GATCCTTCCGTCGAAGAACTCCTTGGCTTTGGCCACCATGTCCACGACCTGGGCTTGGTCGGTTGTGTCCGCGGCAACAGCCAGCGCCCGGCGGCCCATGCCGCGGACTTTTTCCGCCAGTTCCTCGATGGGACCAGGTGTGCGGGCAACCAGGACCAGATCGGCTCCTTCACGAGCCATGGTCTCCGTAATTGTGCCGCCCATTCCCTGCGCGGCGCCGGTGATAATCGCTGTTCTGTTTTCAAGTCTCATCAAAACTCCTCCAGGCAATTGATTTTTCAGGCAACAGGCTTGCCGTACCCGCCGCCGCCACTCGTTTTCATGATAATCCGGTCGCCTTGCTGCAGGCGTAGGTGAACCTTGCCGGGAACATCCATGGTTCCACCGCAAGCCCGTTCCAAGGTGATTTGAAACGTCTCACCGGCTTCACCGCCTTGCAGACCGTAAGGTGCGATGGCGCAGCGCTCGACCATGGACGTCATGACAACCTCCGGGGCGTTGATCAGATAGGTTCGAACCTGACCGTCGCCACCGCGGTGAGCACCTGCTCCACCGGAACCCCGGCGCAACGCCTGGGCTTCGACCAGTATGGGATAGCTTGCCTCAATGACCTCGGCTGGCGTGTTCATCACATTGGACATGTGGGGGCGGACCGCGCACATGCCGTCCCGGTCATGACGTGCCCCTTCACCGCCGCCATGGACCTCATAAAGAGTGGTCCACTGCCCGCTACGCGGATCGCGGCCGCTAAACAGCAGCAAGCCGGACGTGGTCGAACCGCCAGCGGTGAGACGTTCAGGAACGACACTTTCGAAGGCCTTGAAAATCGCATCGACGATACGTTGCGACGTTTCATGATTGCCGCCAACTACGGGTTTGTCG
>JAAEUE010000390.1 GCA_024227565.1 Alphaproteobacteria bacterium | reverse complement strand
CAGCGCAATCAGTTCACGGTAATGGGTAGCGCCTGTCTCGGCACGGAGTGCAGCCAATTCGCTTTCACATTTTGCCACAAGCTGCGCGTGGGAGGGGGCGGCCAGGAAAATCGTTTCTGGCGTTTCATGCAGCCGGTACGTTCCTTTATGTTCCCCATTGTACTCTTCGAGTGCGAAATGGAAGTTGGTACCGCCAAAGCCAAATGCGCTTACGCCAGCGCGACGAGGCAGCCCATTTTGGGGCGGCAACCAGGGGCGCGTGTGCGTGTTCAGGTAAAATGGGGTGTTTTCAATGTCCATCTTTGGGTTAGGTTTTTCAACGTTGAGCGTGGGGGGCAAGATGCGATGATGGAGTGCGAGGGCGGTTTTGATCAGGCTGGCCGCGCCTGCTGCTGATTTGGTGTGTCCAATTTGGGATTTGACGCTGCCGAGGGCGATGTGCTGCTTATTGGGGTTGTTGTGGCTGAAGACCTGGTTGAGTCCGTCGAATTCGGTGGGGTCGCCAGCGGCGGTGCCGGTGCCGTGTGCTTCAACAAGGTTGACGGTTGCGGCTGAAAATCCGGCATCTTGATAGGCGCGGTCAACGGCTAACGCTTGCCCAGAGGCACGCGGGGCGTAGATGGATTTGTAACGGCCGTCACTCGATGTG
>JAAEUE010000389.1 GCA_024227565.1 Alphaproteobacteria bacterium | reverse complement strand
TTCATTTCTGCTGGAACGATTTCAATGCCTTAATCGTTTCGCTTTCTCAGACTTTCGTTTCATGGTTCTCACAGACTAGGCTGTCATGGATTTCAATGCTGCGCACCCAAATGCGGCCGCGAGGTAATCCGCAAAGGCGTTGCTCAAAAAGCTGGGAGAACGACCAGTTCGCACTCTTTGAAAAGCCTTATCGAGGGCGAGCAATTGTAAATCGTAAACCTCCGGGGGCGGCCGTCTGAACTTGTGTTGGCTCCGATGCTAAGTCCGACCTTATGTCCGACTTTATCAACCGCCCTCAAATCGAAGTTCTGTCTGCTGCCGATGGTGAACGCCGCCGGCATTGGTCGGATGATGACAAACTGCGCATTGTGGAAGAAAGCTTTATTGGCCACCGTCAGGTGACAGCCACGGCGCGGCGGCACGGCATTTGCCGGTCGCTTTTGACGACTTGGCGGCGGCAGTATCGAAATGGCGAACTTGGGTCTTCTGGCTCTGTATCGTTCGCGCCGGTGACTGTGCCGAAGGAAGTTTCCGCGTCGCAGGCAAATCCGATCGATGCCAGTCCATCTCCGGACTGTCGGGTTGAGGTAGCCCTTCCGAATGGGCGTCGACTCATCGTGCCGATCGGCGTGGAGTCCGAAGCGCTTGCTCGGATTCTGGCAGTGGTGGATCGGCAATGATCGCGTTTCCGGCGGGCGTGAAGGTGTGGATCGCAGGCGGCGTCACCGATATGCGGCGGGGCATGAACACGCTGGCGCTACAGGTGCAAGAAGGGCTCGGCCGCGATCCCCATGCGGGTGAGATATTTTGCTTCCGAGGTCGTAAGGGCGACCTCGTCAAGATCCTGTGGCATGATGGCGTGGGCATGTCGCTTTATCTAAAGCGCCTGGAGGCAGGCAAGTTCATCTGGCCCGTGAGCCGGTCGGGCGAAGCGGTGCAGATATCGGCGGCGCAGTTAGGCTATCTTCTGGAGGGCATCGACTGGCGCAATCCTCGCTGGACACAACGCCCTGCAAAGGCTGGTTAATTCATGCCAGAAAGCCTGTTTTTATTGGTGTTCCGCGGCCCCGGCTGGTAAATATCGGTCATGTCTAATGCCGCCTCTGAACTCGCCAAATTACGCGCTGCCCTGGCCGCCGCAGAGGCCCGTGCAGATGTTGCGGAAAGCGAGCTGGCGCAGGCCCGCGCGGTTGTCTCCTGCTCCGAGGCGATGATCCAAGAGCTCAAGCTCGAGATCGCCAAACTGCGCCGTGACAAATACGGTATCTCGTCAGAACGACGCGCCCGGCTGATCGATCAACTGGAACTGCAGCTTGAGGAGATGGAAGCGGCGGCCACCGAGGATGCCTTAGCCGCAGATCAAGCAAGCGAGAAAGCCAGCACGGTGCGCGCCTTCACGCGCCGCCATCCGGTGCGCAAGCCGTTCCCCGATCACCTGCCGCGCGAGCGGGTTGTTGTTGAGGCACCGGCCGCCTGCACTTGCTGTGGCTCGGACCGGATCGTGAAGATGGGCGAGGACATCACCGAGACGCTGGAGGTAATCCCACGTCAGTGGAAGGTGATCCAGACTGTGCGCGAGAAGTTCACTTGCCGGGCCTGCGAGAAGATCAGCCAGCCGCCGGCGCCGTTCCATGCGATTCCGCGCGGATGGGCCGGACCCAGCCTGATCGCAATGCTGATCTTCGAAAAATACGGACAGCACCAGCCGCTGAACCGGCAGGCAGAGCGCTTTGCGCGTGAAGGCGTTGATCTGAGCCTCTCCACGCTGGCAGACTTGGTCGGGCACGCGACTGTCGCCTTGCAGCCGATCCATGCCCTGATCGAAAGCCATGTGCGTGCCGCTCACCGCCTACATGGCGATGATACCACCGTGCCGCTTCTGGCGCGGGGCGGTGCAAAAAAGGCCCGGCTCTGGACCTATGTGCGTGATGATCGGCCATGGAATGGTGGCGCCCCACCAGCGGCGTTCTTCCGCTTCTCTCGAGATCGCAGCGCAACCAATCCCAATCAGCATCTGGCCGGATGGCAAGGTGTGCTGCAAGCGGACGCCTATGGTGGATACAACGACCTCTATCGCGAAGACCGCGACGCGGGGTCCGTGACCAGTGCGTTGTGTTGGTCACATGTCCGCCGGAAGTTCTTCGAACTGGCCGACATTGCGGGCAACGTCCGCAAGGGCAAACCTGCCCATCAGATCTCGCCGGTCGCACTGGAAGCGGTGAAACGGATCGATGCCATCTTCGACATCGAGCGCGAGATCAATGGGCTGGATGCTGATGCCCGGCTCGTCGCCCGCCAGAACCTGTCCCGTCCCCTGGTAAACGGCCTCCACGACTGGCTGCAGGACGAGCGCGCGAAACTGTCCAGACACAACAAGGTGGCCAAGGCGATCAACTACATGTTTGAGAAGCGTGGCCGTTGGCAGGCCTTCACGGCATTCCTCGATGACGGGCATATCTGTCTGACGAATAATGCGGCCGAACGCGCTTTACGTGGCGTGGCACTGGGCAGAAAGTCGTGGCTCTTTGCAGGTTCCGAGCGCGGCGGTGAGCGGGCGGCCGCCATGTATACTCTCATTGTCACGGCAAAAATGAACGACATCGACCCACAGGCCTGGCTCGCCGATGTTCTCGCCCGGCTGCCCGACATGCCCGTCTCGCGCATCCATGAGCTTCTGCCCTGGCACTGGAAAACCCAATCCCTCGCCAAGGCGGCATGAACATGCAGCTGAACAAGGTGTATTCCGTCAAGACAATCGACCGCGTCGCTGTCGAACTGGGTGAAACCGTTGATCAGATCTTTGATCTCGCCATCGATATGGAAACCGAAGACGGCGTGATCTGGGTCTACGGCCCCGGCGACAACAGCGTCATCGCCTTCACTCCGTTCGGGATCGAAAACCTGCAAGAACTCATCGAAATGGACCGTGACCGCGCGCGTTGACCGCGCCGCGGCCTACGCCGGATGCTTACTGTAAATCTCGGAGAAGGGCGTACAACCAGTTATGGCATCACAGGAGCATCAGTGGACCGCGCGCATTTCGCCGCGCCCTACACTCAATGCCCTTCCATGTTTTACCACTAGAAAATTCTTGGTGATCTTCGAGAAATATCGCTCACGTGACCTGGCTAAGCCGAGAGAGCGAGTGAATGTGAACTTTACGAAATTCCCAGAAAACCTGTGTTCTAGGCAAACTGTAGATGCACTAATGAACAAATGGTGAGGCATCTAATAGACAAATGGTGGAGCCTCTAATATGCATTCTGTAACAAGGAAGCGGACCTCTTTTTCGGTTTGGGCTTCATCAGGCGAGAGAGAGACCAAAGGTTCATGACTGATACAGAAAGATATCTGCCAAGGCACCTCATCCCAGAGCTTGAAGATGCACTTGCATCAGCACGTGTGGTCAACCTCATTGGTCCAAGGCAAGTTGGCAAGACAACACTTGTACGAGACTTGTTTGGCAATGGCCGTTTCATCACATTGGATGACGCAGCTGTCTTGGCGGCCATTGAAGCGGACCCGGAGGGGCAGCTTACCAGCTTAACGGAAAATTTGAACGGCGAGCCGCTTATCATTGATGAGGCCCAGCGATCCAAAAAACTAGCTCTCGCGATCAAGAGGGTCGTCGATACCAATCGGCGTAAGGGGCAATTTGTACTTACCGGCTCCTCCAACGTATTCACAACCACTGATGTGGCTGACTCGCTTGCGGGGAGAATGCGAACACTTAAGCTCTGGCCCCTATCCGTCGCTGAAGTCAAAAAGGCACCCGTCAATCGCATCATGGATTGGGCGATGCAAAACGAACCGAAACTAGGGCAGGTGGGTGGTCCAGAACAGGTCAGTCGACATGACTACATAGATTTCATTCTGGAAGGTGGTTTTCCAGAGGTGAGAGAG
>JAAEUE010000388.1 GCA_024227565.1 Alphaproteobacteria bacterium | reverse complement strand
GAAGCACACAGCCGACGACACCGCCCACGCTTTAGAGCGGGCAATTATGCGGAAACTACAGCGCGCGGGTTTTGTCTTGTGCATTTTTTTGTTGAACATAGCCGCTTCGCGTCAGGGCGGGCGATTCCGAACATTTCAGCAATTTTTTACAGATGATTTGCTTGCCATTTTTTCAATGTGTGCCATCATAGATCCTGTCGAGTCCTTTGTCAAGAGAAACACTCATCAACAAGGAGGGATGTCCTATGACGGCACTCAGACAACACGTCATCGAACTCCTGCAATCGCGGGGAATCTCCCGCCACACGCAAACCACGTATGTGCGGGCGGTCCGCCAATTGGCGGAATTCTACAATCTTTCACCGGATCGGCTCAGCGATGAGCAGATCCAGCACTATCTCCACTATCTGCATCAGGAGAAGCCGCTCACCGATGGGACCATTACGCTGCTGCTCTGCGGCATCAAGCTCTTCTACACGCAGCTGCTACATCGCCCCTGGACGCCGCTCTCGCAACGCTCGGGCTGGCCCATTCCGCCCCGGACGAGCCACTTCCCGCCGGAACTGCGCCAGCGTTTCATCGAAGACCTGCAACTCCAGGGCCTGTCGGCACGCACCCAGCACGCCTACGCCCGCGCCGTGCGCCAACTGGCGGAGCATGTCAAAACATCGCCGGCTGACATCAGCGAGGAAGAGCTGCGCCAGTATTTCCTGCACGTCAAAAACGTCAGGCACTGGGCCCGCGCCTCCATGACCCAGGCGCTGTGCGGTATCAAACGCTTCTTCGAACAGACGTTGCGCCGCGAGTGGCACATCCTGGATGTGATTCGTCCGCCCAAAGAGAAACGCCTGCCGGTGATTCTCACGGCGGAGGAAGTGCGGCAGATTCTCTCCACCGTGCGCCTGCTCCGCTATCGCACCTGCCTGACGCTGATCTACGCGTGCGGCCTGCGCCTCAAAGAAGCGTTACACGTGCAGGTCCCGGATATCGACAAAGCCCGCATGCTGCTGCATGTGCGGCTCGGCAAAGGCGGCAAAGATCGCTATGTGCCGCTGCCCGGCGCAACGCGGGAGCTGCTGGGGCAGTATTGGAAGACCCATCGCCACCCCGTCTGGCTCTTTCCGGCTCCGGGACGCGGCGGGAATCAGGCCCACACCGCCACGCAGCCGATGAACCTGAACGGCGTCCAGGCCGCCTTTCGGGCCGCATTGAAAGAAACCGGCATCAATAAAAAGGCTTCCGTGCATACGCTCAGACATTCTTACGCCACGCATCTGCTCGAAGCCGGGGTAAACCTGCGCCAGATTCAGGTCTACCTGGGCCACAATTCTGTTCAAACGACTTCCCTCTACACACACCTGACGTCGATCTCCAACACCCAGGCCTGCGAAGCGATTACCGAACTGATGAAAGACCTCCAGGCGTGAGAAAGGGGAACCGTGATGCTGGAACTGGCGGATATCTTCCGGGAATACGGCCCGGCCTATGTCGAGAAGTACGGCGAGCACATGCTGCCCAGCCACACGAAAGTGCTGCAGGACATCGTCTTCTGCCGCACCGAGGCGCTGGGAGGCGAGGTGTTTTTCTGCGACCACTGCGAGGCGTTCGTCTACAGCTACCATTCCTGCGGCAACCGTCACTGCCCGAAGTGCGGCCAGGACCGTGCCGACCACTGGCGCGACAAGCAGATGCAGAAGCTGCTGCCGGTGCCCTATTTTCTGGTGACCTTTACGCTGCCCCACAGCCTCAATCCGCTGGCCCGCTCCCACCAAAAACTCTTCTACCGGCTGCTCTTCCAGACGTCCGCCGAGGCGTTGAAGACGTTGGCCCTCAACCCGAAGTGGCTGGGCGGGCAGATCGGGATGGTGGGGGCGCTACACACTTGGGACCGCAGCATGGGGTATCATCTCCACGTCCATTATCTGGTTCCGGCCGGGGGCATCGACCCGGACAGCGGCGAGTGGCTCCCCTCGCATCCCAAATTTCTCGTTCCGGCGGCCGCCTTGCGGTCAGTCTTCCGGGCAAAGTTCCGCGACGCCCTCAAGGCCGCGGCTCCCGACCTGTTTGCGCAGGTGCCGCCGACCACCTGGACGGGCAACTGGGTGGTGCATTGCAAGGCAGTCGGGGACGGCCGGACCGCCCTGAAATATCTCACGCCCTACATCTACCGCGTTGCCCTGTCCAACCGACGGCTGGTGAGTATGCAGGACGGGAAGGTGACCTTCAGCTACAAGCCGCACAACGCGCCCTGGCAGACCATGACGCTCCCGGCCCTGGACTTCATCAGCCGTTTCCTGCAGCACGTGCTGCCCAAAGGTTTTCAGAAAGTCCGCTACAGCGGCTTTCTCCATCCCAGTGCGAAGGCGCGATTCTTGTCCCTGAAACAGCGTCTGGATGAGGCCGTTCTCGACCCGAGGCCCTGGAGCGCTTCACAGGACAACGCCACGTCGAACGAAGGGGGAGGCAACAGGCATACCCCCGACGAGCCCGGTGTCTGTCCACATTGCGGAGGCGCGTTGCGCTCTGTGGGACGCCTCCTATCCGCACGACCGAGGGCGCTTGGCCTGGAACCTCAGCGAGGGCCGCCGGATCTGCAAGGGAGGCCGTGATGAGAGCATGTCGACGAGATCAGACTGGAATACAGGCGGTGTTTCAGGCCACCGGGGACGTCTGCGCCGTGAGTGCCGATGAGGGGACCGTCTGGAGCATCTGTGTGTCTGAACGGTCTGTCGTTCTGTCAAAGAACGATGGGCATGGGCAATCTTTCCGACAATCCTCGTCATCGCTCACGCTCGAACGTGTGCTGTCGAGTCGCTGAACGGAGCAAAATCCAAACACGCTTCTCCGTCCGAAATCCCCTGGGCATACCCGCAAGGGGGCATGTCCAACGCCGGCTTGTGTGTGCGGCTCGCTGGGGCTCGCGCAACACGAAGCCTTTACTCGTTAGCTGTTCTCTTGACTTACACAAAAGAACCTCTATGCAAAGCCGCAGAAGGATCATACCAGACAGCATCTACAAAACGTTGGATTTCTTGAACAAACTGCCACATAACGTTCTTGTCAATAGGGTTCTCTTGATGCTGTCGCTTTACTTCCTCATATAGTGGGCGTTTCTGTTGAGGTAATCTTTTGGCCTTTCGTAAAAGAAAAACATTATCACAGACTCCTGACACACTTTTGAAATTTGTGCCGTCATCGCCTTCTATCAGGGGCAGAGAAAATGGACATTCGAAAGCCCCGTAAAATGCGGGTCGAAATTTTACGGGATCTCCGAAATCGCTTT
>JAAEUE010000387.1 GCA_024227565.1 Alphaproteobacteria bacterium | reverse complement strand
GGCGTTTGAGCAGGTGGGCGCGGCCGGTAAGCGGGCCGAAGGGACCGGTCTGGGCCTGGCCCTCAGCCAGAAGATTCTGTCGATGATGGGCAGTCGCTTGCAGGTGAAGAGCGCGGTAGGACACGGCAGCACGTTCTGGTGTGACGTGGTCTTGCCGGTGGTTGCGGCGGACGAACGCGAGCGGCCGGCTCCGGCCCGCAACATCACCGGGTACGCGGGGGCGCGGCGCCGCGTGTTGGTCGCGGACGACAAGCCCTACAACCGTCTGCTGCTGCGGGATATCTTGGAGCCGCTGGGCTTTGAGGTCAGCACGGCCGGCGATGGGCAGCAGGCGCTGGACAGGGCGCGTGAGGAACACCCCAATGTCATCTTGATGGATCTGGTGATGCCGGTGAAGACCGGCTTCGAGGCGACTCAGGAACTCCGGCAGCGGCCGGAATTCACCGAGGTGGTGATCATCGCGATCTCGGCCAGCGTACTTAAAGCGGACCGAGAAAAGAGCCTGGCTGCCGGATGTAATGCCTTTCTGCCAAAACCGGTGCTTGTGGATGACCTGTTAGACGCGCTGGCAAGCCACCTGACGGTGACCTGGATCTATGCCGAACCGGAAGCGGGGGCCGAGGGCGCAGCGCCCCTGGTCCTACCGCTCCCGGAGGCGCTGGCGGTGGTGCCGTTTGATGTGCTGAGTTCCCTGGAACAGGCGGCCGCACAAGGCCACATGAGGAAGATTGACGAGGCCATTGAAGCCATCCGTCCTCACAATATCGCCGCCGCCAATGCGTTGGCGGCGTTGGCGAAGGAGATTAACTATCAAGAGATCTTGAAGATGATTCAAAAAACCAGGCATGTGAGTGTGTGAGTG
>JAAEUE010000386.1 GCA_024227565.1 Alphaproteobacteria bacterium | reverse complement strand
GGGAGGAGCATGGCGCGGCTAGAAGACGGTTGGTGTTCGGCCTTGGACCGAAACACCATGCTTTGTATGATTTATGAGAAGCGGCCATGGATTTGCCGTGAATTTGAGATGGGAGAATACGAGTGTATTTCCGAGCGAGCCGCCTCTCTCTAGATGATCAGGTAACGAGGTGATGGTGACATTACCCCGGAATGCGAAAAAGTGAACAGATGAATAGCGTTCTGTTCACTTTAACGGGCGAGCGTAAATATCTCACCGAAGCCGAGCGCGAGGCGTTCATGGCGGCCGCCATTGCGCACGAGCGCGGCGAGGTGCGCACCTTCGGCCTTGTGCTGGCCTATACGGGATGCCGGATTTCCGAAGCCTTGGAACTGACCCCGCGCCGGATGGATCTGGCGGCACAGGCCATCACCTTCCGTACCCTCAAGCAGCGCCGTCAGAACGTCTACCGGGCCGTGCCGGTGCCTGAGCGTTTGTTGGATGACCTTGAGCTGGTTCATAAGATCCGCAGGGCGCTACGGGGCAAGAAAGGACAAGGGGATAAACTGCTGTGGTCATGGGGCCGGACGCAAGGCTACAAGCATATCAAGGCCCTGATGGACGAAGCCGGGATTAAAGGCCCCCACGCTTCGCCCAAAGGCTTGCGGCATGGCTTCGGGGTGAAGGCGGCCACCAAAACCCGCCAGCCCCGCGTCGTGCAAAAATGGCTGGGTCATCGGGACCTCAACACCACGGCGGTTTTTATGGATGTACAGGGCGAAGAGGAACGTGAACTGGCGGCGCGGTTGTGGGAATGAGGGTACGTAAAGAGCAGGCCCCAATTAGCTCGGATATCATGATAATCTTTCATGATATCCGGACTCACATGAGCCTCTTGCAAAACTCGCAAAGCAGGGGGATTTTTCTCTGCTTTGCGGCGGCAGAGGGAGCACACGCGTCCTGCAGTGGTCAAACCCAGTAGGTACACCACGCTTAAGGAGGCGAGGATGAGTAAGCTACAAGAAGGATTATCGCAATACTGGCTAAAAATTCAAGGCTCGCTGTTCCCGTGGTTAAGCGAAGAGCTCGGCGAGGGGACGGCGAAGCGCCAACAACTGGTGATGATTTTAGAAGTGATTCGGGTTGAGGATTATCTTCCTGTGACGCTGGGGTTGGTGGGGCGTCCGCTGTCGGATCGGGCGGCGCTGGCGCGGGCGTTTGTGGCCAAGATGGTCTATATGCTGCCCACGACGCGGGCACTGCTGGATCGGCTGGAATGCGATATTGCGTTGCGACGTATTTGCGGCTGGGAGAAGCCAGCGGAGGTACCCAGTGAGGCGACCTTTTCGCGGGCCTTTGCGGAGTTTGCTGGCGCGCAGTTACCACAACGGGTGCACGAGGCGTTGATCCAGCGCACGCAAGGCGAGCGTCTGGTGGGCCACCTGTCGCGGGACTCGACTACGATTGAGGCGCGTGAGAAACCCGTGGCCAAACCCAAAGCGGAGCCGACACCCAAACGTAAGCGAGGCCGACCCAAGAAAGGTGAGCAGCGTGTCAAGGAACCGACCCGCTTGCAACGACAAATCCAGATGACGTTACCGGCGATGCTTGAGGATCTGCCCACCGTGTGTGATGTGGGCACCAAGCGTAACAGTAAGGGCTATAAGGAAACCTGGGTCGGCTATAAATTACATCTGGACATCGCCGATGGACAGATCCCCATCAGTGCCATTTTGACCTCGGCCTCAGTGCATGACAGTCAAGTCGCGCTGCCCTTGGCCACGATGAGCGCGCAGCGCACCACCAACCTCTATGATCTGATGGATTCGGCCTACGACG
>JAAEUE010000385.1 GCA_024227565.1 Alphaproteobacteria bacterium | reverse complement strand
CCCCCTTTGGCTTTGATTTGTGCCAAAAAAAAGAACCGAAATATGGCCCGCCCGCAGGGTTTTGCATACACTGCCCCGAGTTTGCGGTCGTTGGGCGACGGTTTGATATCATTAAATAAAAACAATGCGTTACGGCTGCTCGGAGAACAGCGTGTGCCTACAGGATTTTACGACTTGATTGGTTCAACCGACGGCGAGAATGGTCTTAGGCGTTGATATTTCAAGCTTTTTCAAAATCTCGGCACTCTTGGCGTGTGGTTTTGAAGCCTGAACAATTGAATTTTCCCCGGAACGATATCTCACCGCTTTGAGCCTCGTCAGTTCAGTGGCGATGCGCATCCAGGTCTGGCCGGTTCTGATTTCGGCAGCCCGCTGGATCATCAACGCCAACACGCACAGCTTCACATGGGCGGCAATTCTGTGCGGCGCCCAGTGATACATCGGCCGGATGCCGAGCCCGGTGGTCTTGAGGCGCCTGAAACAGCTTTCGATGATCCACATCCCCTTGTAACCGAGCGCCACATCGGCCACCGACAAGCTGTCGTCGTTGGTTTGCAGGACGAACTTGCCGTCCAGATGTTCGGCCCGGCGCACCTTGTCCCGGTCGATGAACGGACGGCCGTCTTCGCCGACGCTGAGATAGGGTCCGAACCGCCTTGAGGCGACCAGCCGGCACGCCGCCTTGGGATGCGCGCCCTTCATGGCGTCGAGTTCGCCAAGGGCGAGTTCGAGAAGCTTCTCCCGGTGCGCCTTCTGCCGGGCCGCTTCTTCCTCGTTGAGGCACAGGATATAACGCCGCCGCCGCTCACCTTGGCCGATAATGACTTCCTTGGCGCGCAGGTTCGCAGAGATATCCGCGTACCGGCCGGGATGGGAAAGCACTTCTTCGCGAACCTCTTTCAAGCGCGACAGCGGCGTTGCCACGATATAACGTCCGGCCCCCTTTGACAGTTCGTCGAGATTGGCCTTGGAATACATTCCGGCATCGCCGACAAACAGCGCCCGGCCCAGGCGCATGCTGCGCAGGTCTTCCTTGATCCGTTTGACCGTGGTCACATCGGGGGTGTTGCCGGGGAACACCCAGGAGCGCACCGGAACCCCGTCGCGGGTCACCGCCAGCGCGATGACCACCTGGGGATCGTTATCCCGGCCTTCCTTGGAATGGCCCCGCTTGCGAAGCGGATCGAAAGACAGGCCTTTCCACTCTGCCGGCGTCTCGTCCTCGTCCGCTTCGAACCAGGCCGTGGTGCCGTCGTAGAAAACAAGGTCCACATCCAGCTTGAACAAATCGGCGCTGCGCCAGAACACCTCGGCCTCGATCGCCTCGCCGTATTCGGCCAGCACATCCAGCGCCCGGTACAACTGGGAAAGACTGACATGCTTGGCCTCGGGCAGCCAAACCTGGTCCAGCCAGCGTTCATGGCACGACAGCTTGGAGCCGGGACGGTCCAGGCGCTGCGCCACCATCGCCATGAGGGCCGT
>JAAEUE010000384.1 GCA_024227565.1 Alphaproteobacteria bacterium | reverse complement strand
CTCGGCATGAACCACAAGGCCATATATGAGATGCTGCAAAAACAGGTGCGCCATGTGACCAACCCGCAAGCCCGACAGGACCAAATGAACTTGGTGTACACACTGTTTGCGCGAAGCCCAATCATGGTGAAAATTCTGGCGACCGCAGCGAAGGCGGCGGGGTTGACCATAGACCAATTAACCGGGCAGGTAAAGCAGGCTTTTTCAGAGCAGACGGGGCGACAGCTGAAGACCCCGGTCAAACGCTATGGACCACCGTCTCGGCCTTTCGGAGGTGATCGCCCGAAAGCCCCGAGGACTGGTCTGAGCCCTCTCGACGCTACTCCTGGAAGTACCGGCGGTGGGGGCTCTAGCAGAGTAACGAGTGGGGGGAGTACTACGATCACTTCGGGAAGACAGCCCCAGGGTAGGAAGGGTGCTAGGGCGCCAGCGCATCCGTCGCCATTGAGTCACGTAAAAGTCCCGCCGCGCAGCGCTCTCTTTCCCCAAGCTCGAACTAGCGTTGGCACTACTCGAACCCCTGCAAGTGGCCCGTTTCTGCCGCCTCCCGCGCCCCGAATGACCGCGCCGTCACCAGCATACCCATCGCCCATGTATGTGCCACCTGTGCCGAGGCTGGTAACCACTCCTCCTTGTACGGTCAACGGAAGTAGACACACTTTTGGTGTCACTGTTCAGCCGGCTGTGACCGTTTCTCTGCAAATTCCGCCTCAAGCGACTCCCCCAGCTGCG
>JAAEUE010000383.1 GCA_024227565.1 Alphaproteobacteria bacterium | reverse complement strand
GCACGGGCCGCGCTAGGGCAACTTCCGCTCCAACTGAGCGGAAGATGCCCCAGATTTTCGTTACGGGCGAGCAACTTATCCCCGCTCAGCCGTAACCGTCTGATCGGCGGTTGCTCTAGGGCAACTTCCGCTCCAACTGAGCGGAAGATGCCCCAGATTTTCGTTACGGGCGAGCAACTTATCCCCGCTCAGCCGTAACCGTCTGATCGGCGGTTGCTCTGACAGAGCCGTGACTGGCTGTGATCAAGAATTGCACATAAAGTGCGGCGAACTGCTGAGTGAGAAAGGCCGCACGCGACATGTTGATCAAGACGATACACAACTGGGAGCTTCCTGAAGCCTCAGCCACCCCCGAAGATGTGTTTTTAAACCGGCGCCAGATTATCCAGGCCATGGGCCTTGGCGCGGCGACGATTGGGGCTGGCGCCCTTGGGGTTTCCAAAGCTTTCGGTGCACCCGATCCCACGATGGATCTCTATCCGGCCAAGCGCAACGAGGCCTACAAGCTCGACCGCCCGGTGACAGACGAAAAGCTCAACCTGGAATACAACAACTTCTATGAGTTCGGCTCCTCCAAGCGCGTTGCGGAGGCTGCCCAGGCCCTGCCAATCCGTCCCTGGGAGGTGAAGATCGATGGGCTTGTGGAAAAAGAGATCACCATCGGCATCGACGAACTCATCCGCAAGATGGGCATTGAAGAACGTCTCTACCGGCACCGCTGCGTTGAGGCGTGGTCCATGACTGTGCCTTGGTCGGGCTTTGCATTCTCTAAGTTGGTTGAACTTGCCCAACCGAAATCATCCGCCAAGTTCATCCGCATGGAAACCTTCAACAATCCCGAGGTTGCGCCTGGCCAAAAGCCACCGCTGCTTTCCTGGGGTCAGTCTCTGCCTTGGCCATACGTGGAGGGGGTTACGATGGCCGAAGCCCGCAACGATCTGGCCTTCCTGGTTACCGGCGCTTACGGCAAGCCCGTTGCCAAACAGATGGGCGCTCCGCTCCGCTTGGCCTTGCCTTGGAAGTATGGCTTCAAATCGATCAAATCCATCATCCGCTTCAGCTTCACCGACGAGCAGCCCAAGAGTTTCTGGGAAAAGATCTTGGGCAACGAATACGGCTTCTATGCGAATGTGAATCCGGCTGTGCCCCACCCAAGATGGAGCCAGGCTTCAGAACGTGTGCTGGGCAACAACAAGCGCGTGCCAACTCTGTTGTTCAATGGCTACGGAGAGCAGGTCGCGGGCCTCTACAAAGATTTGAACCTGCCGGACAACGTCCTCTACCGCTGAGTTTTGCACCTCCACCGACGGCACGAAAAAAGCCGGACCCTGGGAAGGGTCCGGCTTGGGTGGGGCGCCCAAAAGGGCATTCCATTCGGCCAGGAGTGAGGGGGACTGACCGAAAAAGCGGTACCATCAAATGGGGAGGGAGCTGGTACCGCGTCAGCAGTCTATGTCGACTGCATTGCCCAGATAGTGATCCACGAAATCGGTTTGCGCCATGGTCCAAAAGGAATAGTAGGTATGCGCCTGGCGCATGGCTGCTGCTGACATAAAATAACCTACTGAAATTACTTCAGTTTTTCGAACAGCACTCCGCGAATGACCGAAAGAGATGGCGAAAATTGAGGCCAAACAGTCTGTATATGCCCTGCCGCGAGCGCTAGATGTGCAAAATCACCAATGTTTCACCGTTCAATTTTACGCCAAATGGACAACGATTGCAGTGCGCTGCAAGATCACTATAAAGGTTCCGATGTAAGGCAACAGGGTGCGGCGCATGAGCTGGTCTGAAGACGTATTCAAGGTTTTGGACAATCACGAGGTCGCAACCATAGCCACGGTGCCCGACGCCGGGCTAACCGGCGTGCTCAACTTGTGCGAAAACTCTGAGACCAAGAAGGTTGTGACCCTTACCACCGAGGAAGAGGGCGTGGGCCTGATGCAGGGCCTTTGGCTCGGCAAACAGCGCGGCGCCCTGCTCATGCAGTCCAGCGGCGTGGGCAACTGCATCAACGCGCTTTCGGTGGTCGCCTCCACGCGCACCCCGTGCGCCATGCTCATCACCATGCGCGGGCAATGGGGCGAATTCAATCCCTGGCAGGTGCCGATGGGGCACGCCACCCAGCCGGTGATGGAGGCCATGGGCGTCTACTGCTACTCGGTGGAGCAGGCCGACCAGATCGCCGAGACTTTCGATGCCGCCTGCGGCCTTGCCTTCAACGGCGGGTACGCAACCGCCGTGCTGATCCACCAGCGCGCCCTTGGAACGAAGGTGTTTTGATCATGGACCAGCAGGTGAAAATTTCAGTGGATGAGCAAGGCAGATTGCGCCGCCGCCCCCTGGTGGCCGATCTGGTGTCCAAACGGGACGACGCACTGCTCGTCACCGGGCTTGGAGGCGCCACCTATGATGTGGCTGCCGCCGGCGACAGCGACAAAAACTTCTATTTCTGGGGCGGCATGGGCCTGACGGCCATGACCGGCCTTGGCGTCGCCATTGCGCAACCAGACCGCCGTGTCGTCGTGATCACCGGCGACGGCGACATGATGATGGGCATCGGCTCGCTGGCAACAATTGCCTCTGCAGCTCCATCCAATCTCGCCATCCTGGTGTTGGACAATGAACGTTTCGGCGAAACCGGCGAGCAGATCGGTCTTTCGGCCGGCTGCACCGATATGGCGTTGATGGCCAAGGGCGCCGGGTTCGAGACCACAGCAACCTTATCGACAGAAGAAGAGATCGGATCGCTGCCGGGTTTGCTCTACAAGACACCCGGCCCGGTGTTCGTGGTGGCTAAGGTGGCCCCTGGCAATGATGAGCGCGTGCTGCCCTCAACAGACGGCGCCTATCTGACCCGGCGCTTTAGAGACGCGCTCTAGCCGAGGTCCTTGTCGACCTTTTGAAACGCCTGGAGCGCACCGATGATCTTGGCGTCCCGTTCGCCGGCGATGGACGCAAAGTCCCGGCCTTTTTCAGCATCTGCGATGCCGGCGGCCAGAGCTTCGCCCACCTCTTCTGTGATCTTTGGTGTGCCCATGGTGTCCCACCAGGTGTGGAAGCTGTCGCCATAGCGCTCGCAGAACGTGCCGATGCCATGCCCGCCGCTGGCCAGACTGAACAACATGTGCGGCCCCATCACAGACCAGCGCAGGCCAGGCCCGGCCCAAACCGCCTTGTCCACATCCTCAACGGAGGCCACGCCCTCCATCACTAGATGGATCGCTTCGCGCCACAGAGCAGCCTGCAGCCGGTTGGACACATGGCCGGGAACTTCCTTGTTCACCCGGATGGTGACCTTTCCGCAGCCCTCAAAGAACGCCTGAGCGATATCCAGAACACCATCTGCCGTCTGTTCATTTCCCAGCAATTCCACAAGCGGGATCAAGTGCGGCGGGTTGAACGGATGGGCCAGGATGAAGCGGCTTGGGTCCGCCCAACCCTTCTGCATGTCGCGCACCAGAAGGCCCGATGCGCTGGTCGCAACAACCGCTTCCGGCGCCAGGGCCGGCTCAATCTGCCTGTAGATCTCATGCTTGACCGGAAGCTGTTCCGGCACGCTTTCCTGCACAAACTGCGCGCGCTTCACTGCATCGGCCGGAGATGTGAAAAAGCTCAGGTCCGGTTCTGAGACTTTAACCATGCCAAGTTTCTCCAACGAAGGCCAGGCGGTCTCAACATAGTCGCGCACATAAGCCTCGCCCTCAGGCGAAGGATCATAGACGTCGATGCTGTACCCGCTGGCGGCAAACAGGGCGGTCCAGCTGGCGCCGATTGTGCCGGCGCCAATGACCCCTACGGTCTCAATCTTCGGCATTTCCTGCAATTTACTCATTGTCTAGATCCCAACCATGTGGCCGCGCACGTGATGATGACAGGTTTGGCCACGGGTCAGAGCCTCATTTGTTGAACTTGGGCGGACAGGCCGCCATCGATCACCCAAAGCTGGCCAGAGGCATAGCGCGCCTCGTCCGAGGCCAGCCAGTTCACCAGATTGGCAATATCTTCCGGCGTGCCATAGGTGCGCATGGGATGAACATCGCGCACCGCCTGCTTCAGGCTCTCAATGTCGCCTGCATCCTGAAAGAAGCTCTGCAGCATGGGGGTGTCCACGTAACCCGGGCAAATGGCATTGACCCGGATGCCCTCAGGGCCATGGTCGCACGCCATAGCCTTGGTGAGCGCATGCACCGCGCCCTTGGTGGCGCAATAGGCGGCGAGCTGCGGATCTGCGATATAGCCGTCATAGGAGCCGAAGTTGATAACGCTGGCCCCGGCCGACTTGCGCAGGAGAGGCAGGGCATATTTCGACGTCAGGAACATCCCCGTCACGTTGATCGCGAAGATCCGGTTCCAATCTTCCAGAGACGTCTCCTCGATCGTCTTTTCGATCTCAATGGCCGCCGCGTTGACAAGAATGTCCAGCTTGTCCCACTGGGCGGCGAGGTCGGAGAACGCGCCAATCACGGCCTTCTCATCGGTAACGTCATAGGGCACATGCGTGACGCAATCGGGCAACCCATCGCCGCCAGCAATATCGGCCGCAACCACCTGTGCCCCTTCCTTGGCGAAGCGGGCACAAATCGCGCTGCCGATCCCGCCCATGCCGCCGGTGACAAATGCGGTCTTCCCCTCAAGCTGTCCCATCAGGTGTTCGCTGCCTTGCCATATGCATCGAGCACCAGCCCATGAAAATGGTGCACCGCATGTTCAGATTTTCCAGAACCGTTCGGGTCGTGCACAATCCGGCCCTGCTGGAAGGCCGGCGTTGCCATGCCGCGCTGCACGCTCTCCACAAGCGCGATATCTTCCACCTGCAACACATCATCCACATAGCGGATGGCCTCGACCTCCGCCTCGTTCGGCTCCTTGGTTTCCAGGAAGAAATCATAAGTCTCCAGTGTCAGGTCCGGCCCCACCGGGATGATGTGCATGACGATCATGTTGCCGCGGCCCGGATAGCGCATCAGACAGGTGTTGGGCCAAAGCCACCACACCGCATGATCTTTGACGCTGGCATTCTCAACCGAGTAGGCCGTGTTGGCGGACTTGCCGGCTTCCGCCATGTGGCTGGAATAGATCCCATGGGTGGTCACCTTGTAGGTGTCCATATCCACCAGGGTGCAGAAGTCCTTGTGTGCAATTGGGCAGTGGTAGCATTCCAGAAAATTGTCGACGACGTTCTTCCAGTTAGACTTGATCTCATAGGTCAGCCGGTGGGCAAACGTCAGATCCTGCACGTCCGGGGCCCAATGGTTGATTTCATCTGCAAGAGCGCCTGACTGGGCCGCCAACGAACTCGCCTCAGGGTCGAGATTGACGAAGACAAAGCCGCTAAACTCCTCAACCTGAACCGCATCCAGGCAAATGTCCTCAACCTTGAAGTCCTTCAGATTGTCGGTCTCCGGTGCCCGGCGCAACTGGCCCGCCAGGTCATAGGTCCAGGCGTGATAGGGACACATGATCTTGCTGGTGCGCCCCTCGCCTTTCAGCAGTTCATGGGCCCGGTGCTTGCACACATTGTAGAATGCCCTGAGCGCGCCTTCCCGGTCGCGCACGACACAGATCGGTTGGCCCGCAACATCAATCGTGACGAAAGCGCCTTCCTCGCGCAACTTTTCAGCGTGGCACACCCACTGCCATGTGCATTTGAAAATGGCGTCCCGTTCAAACTCGCTCCATTGCGGTTCGGTGTAGGCTTCAGCTCTCAGGGAATAGGATTTTGCCGGATCGGCATCAAACCCCTTACGAATCCTGGCAAAATCATCAGGTGATGGTCTGGCGTTCATCATAAACCTCCTTATTCGGGCAAAGGTGGAAACCGTGTCTTTGCAGCAGCAACAGTCCAGTCCATGTGGTTGCGCACATACTCCTGGGATGCATCGCGCGGCGGGTTGTAGTCCCAGGATGTCAAGGCGCCGGCCTCCATGGCCGCATGCACGGCGCGGCGCTGCTTTTGGGTGCCGATCACATCCTGGCGAATGGCCTCGCTGTTCCAGCGCTCGGCAACCTCCGCTGCAAACGATTTCACCAGATCAGCATGGGCCGGGTCGCCGGCCAGATTGACCTTTTCGTCCGGATCGGTTCCCAGATCAAAAAGCATGGGCGGGTCGGGATCACAGTGGATGAACTTGTGCTGCCCGCGGCGGATCATGAACACCGGATGGGATGTCATCTCAGCGCAATACTCCCCGATGGCCTCATCAACGTCATCCCCATCGCCGGCAGCGAGCGGCAACAAGGAGCGACCATCGATCGGCTGCCCCATCACAGGTTTCTCGGTGCCATCGGTGGCAGCAATGTCGACCATGGTCGGCAAGATATCGACCAGCGAACAGGCATTGGGAGCCTGACCGTTCACAACGCCGGGACCCGCCATGATGAGCGGCACACGGGCTGAATGCTCAAAGAAGTTCATCTTGTACCAGAGCCCACGCTCGCCCAGCATGTCGCCATGGTCTGCGGTCACGATGACAATGGTGTTGTCCAGCAGCTCGGCCTCTTCAAGCGTGGCGACAAGCTCGCCCACCTTGCTGTCGAAGTAGGAGGTATTGGCATAATAGGCGTGGCGCGCATTGCGCACTTCATCGTCGCTCACTTCAACCGTGCTGGCCTCAATCCCATCCATCAGCCGCTGCGAGAACGGATCCTGCTCGGAGCGTTCAAGAGTGAACTTCGGCATGTCGATTTCAGAGGGCTTGTAGAGGTTCCACCATTCCGGCCGGGCCACGTAGGGGTCGTGCGGATGAATGAAGCTCGCCACCATGCAGAAGGGTGTTGCCCGTTCGCGCGCATAGTCGAAAATCTGTCGTTTGGCCGCAAAGGCCACCTCTTCGTCATAGTCGATCTGGAACGTGGTGGCGGCCATGCCGGCTTCGCGTACCGAATCCATATTGTGGTACCACTTGTCGATCCGCTCATCGGGCAACTCCCAATCGGGCGTCCAGGCGTAGTCCGACGGATAGACATCCGTGGTGACCCGAGACTCAAATCCGTGCATCTGATCTGGGCCCACAAAATGCATCTTGCCGGACAGGCAGGTGCGGTATCCCATTGACCGCAAGTAATGCGCGAAGGTCGGAACGGCGGCAGGAAACTCGCTTGCATTGTCATAGGCGGCAATGCGCGAAACCAACTGGCCCGACATGAAGCTGAAGCGCGAGGGCGCACACAGCGGCGCGTTGCAGTAGGCCGCATCAAACCGCATGCCCCGTTCTGCCAGAGCGCTCATATGAGGGGTTTTCACCAGCCCATGGCCATAGGCGCCGGTGAAGTGCGGGGCCAATTGATCGGCCATAATCAGTACGATGTTTGGAGTGCTTTTTGCCATGACCTGCCCAATGATGTTGTGCCGAGTGACGAAGCGTTGCGAAAGCTAACAGTTTATGCCACTGAGTAAGTGATATTATTCGCCAATAAGAAAACTTTATTCGGCAAATGACAAACACGCCGCCAACTGCAGAAACACGGCCCTGCACAATTGGCCTCTTCCTGTTGCCCGGGTTCAACAGCCTTGCGCTGCACGCCTTCGCAGATCCGTTTCGCGCCGCAAATTACCTGGTGGGAACCACACTGTATGAATGGCACTACCTGTCGCCTGACAGCGGAGGAGTGGTTGCCAGCAACGGCTTGGAAATCACCGGCGCACAGGCGTTCGATCAATCGGTTGCCGATCTCGACTTCCTGGTGATCAACTCCAGCTGGGCCCCTGAACAGTCCAGAACGCCCCGCCTGCAGAACTGGTTCCGGCGCCTGGCCCGCATGGGCACGGTCATGTGCGGCATCGACACCGGTGCGTTCGTGTTGGCCTACGCAGGCCTGATGGATGGCTACCGGGCCGCGGTTCACTATGAACACATTGCAGCCTTCCGCGAGCTCTTCCCCCATTGCGGCATGGATGAAGACATGTTCGTCTTCGATCGCGACCGGCTGACCTGCTGCGGCGGGCTGGCCGCCGCCGACATGGCGTTGGAAATCATCCGGCTCCAGCAAGGCATCGACATTGCCAATGCCGCAAGCCGCTACATCTTCCACGAGCGCCTTCGCTCCGGATCAGAAGGCCAGCTGCCGTCTGCCCAGGAACCGGTTGGCCGCGGGGCGCCAGACCGCCTGCGGGATGCCATCATTCTGATGGAACGCAATCTGGAACAACCACTCCGTCTGCCTGAGATCGCCGAAACTTTGGGCGTCTCTCAACGCCAGTTGGAGCGGCTCTTTCAAAAATACACCGGCGTTTCTCCGGTCCGCTATTATGTGGACGTGCGCCTCGACCGCGCGCGCGGCCTCGTCACACAGACCGAGCTGCCGATTGTGGATGTGGCCACAGGGTGCGGCTTCGGCGGGGCCGTGCAATTTGCCAGAGCCTACAAACAGCGCTTTGGTTTGGCCCCAAGCGTGGACCGCACAGAGGGCCGCGTGCCCTTCCAGTTCCGCTCCTTCCCAAGTCATGCAGGCGTGGGCGCCCCGGCCCGCTCTCAGTTTCCGAAGCCATAAAGCCGGGCCGGGTTATCGACGAGTATGGCCCTCCTGGCGTCTTCTTCGGGCGCGTAGTCATTCAGCGCATCGAGCAGATCCCCATCGTTCGGCATGGCCTTATAAAGCGCCGGGTGGGGCCAGTCGGTCCCCCAAACCATATGCTCTGGAGCGGCTTCAATAAGCGCACGCGCAAAGGGGATCACATCCTCATAATGCGGCCGGGCCGACGACATCCTGTAGTTGCCCGACAGCTTGATCCAGCACACTCCATCGCGCACCAATCCCAGCAGCGCCTGAAAACCCGAGTGCCCAAGCCCCTTGGCCACATCCATGTGCCCCATATGATCCACCACCACCGGAACCGGCAGCTCGCGAATGCGCGGGGCAAGCTGTTCCATATCACTGGCATCCAAAAGGAGCTGAATGTGCCACCCCATATTGGCAACGCGTTCCGCCAACGGCTCCATCGCCTGCAATCCCACGCCCCCGCCAAACAGAATGTTCAGCCGTAGCCCGCGCACCCCGCCGTCATGAAGGGCCGACAACTCGCCATCGCTAACGGTCTCATCAACAACCGCCACCCCGCGGGCGGCCGCGCCATATCGGGCAATTGCATCCAGGGTCACGCGATTGTCCGTGCCGTGCACCGACGGCTGCACGATCACAGCCCGCTCAATGCCAAGCACCTGGTGCAGCCGTTTATAGGCCTCCAACGTCGCCGTGGGCGGCGTGTAGGACCGATCATCAACGTAAGGGTAGGTCGCAACAGGCCCGATCACGTGTGCATGGCAATCGCACGCGCCTGAGGGCAAGGTAAACTTTGGCGCCCTTGGCGCAGGGTCTGGAGCAAGGCAGGGTCTGATCATGTGTGGAGGATATTTCCTCACGCCCCATTCGCCAAGGCGCCAGCGGACAAACCGGATGTTGTGTGAATCAGCAAAACCGGCAATGTTCTGGCGCAAATCAGGCTCGTCCGCGCCACGCAAACCAAGTTAGACGCTGTGCTCAAAAAATTTCTTGCCGGAGACTGGGTCCACGAAGGCCGCATTCGCGCCTTCTCCATTGTGTGCCTGGCGCTCAGCATTGTTGCGCTGGCGGCGCTCTTGATCACCTCAGACGGCATGCGCGATTACAGCGGGCGGCCTCTGGGAACCGATTTTTCCAATGTCTGGTCTGCCGGCCAGATGGCGCGCTCGGGCCGCGCCGCAGAAGCCTTCGACCCCAAACCACATCATGCGGAGCAACAGGCGATTTTCAAGGACGATGCCATCCCGTTCTATGGTTGGCACTATCCGCCCTTTTTCCTGATTATCGCCGCCCTATTGGCTCTGTTCCCCTACACCATCGGCTGGTTGGTTTGGATGGCAGCCACCTTGCCGCTCTATGTGTACGCCATGAGGAGCATCATAACCGAAAAGACCGCGGTTCTTGCCGCCCTTGGATTTCCGGCCGTGTTCATTAATTTCGCCCATGGCCAGAATGGCTTTCTCACCGCTGCCCTCGCCGGCGGGGCGATGGTGCTGCTGCGCCGGTCTGAGTGGCTGGCTGGCATCCTCCTGGGTCTGTTGGCTTACAAACCACAATTTGGGCTGCTCATACCGATCGCTTTGGCCGCAGGAGGATATTGGCGCGCTTTTGCCGGCGCCACGGCCACCGTTTTGGGCCTGGTCGCGGTCAGCTTGGCGGTGTTCGGCACCGAGGTTTGGTTTGCCTTGTTCGAACACTCAGCGTTCACGCGCAAAGTGGTTTTGGAGGCGGGCGGAACTGGCTGGGAGAAAATCCAGAGTGTGTTTTCAGCGCTGCGCATGTGGGGCGCACCAGTGTCCATGGCCTATGCGGCACAGGCTGCCGTGGTGTTGGCGCTGGCCTGCGCCGTGGCCTGGCTGTGGCGCAGCAAGGCCGCATTTGAGCTCAAGGCTGCAGGCCTGCTGACGGCCTCCTTGGCGGCCACGCCTTATTTGTTGGACTACGATCTTGTGGCCCTGGCACCCGCAATTGCGTTCATGACCGTTTTGGGATTGCGTGAAGGCTTTCGCCCCTATGAAAAGCTGGTGCTCGCCCTGGCCTGGCTGGCCCCGATGCTCGCCCGCAGCCTTGCTGACGCTTTGCTTTTCCCACTGGGCATTCTAACACTGCTGACCGTGTTTGCGTTGGTGATGGCACGTGCCGTGGACCAGCCAAAACAAGCTTCTCTCGCTAATGCACAGACCGCAAGAAAGCCATAACGTTTGCGAGCAGCAGGTCATTGTGTTCAGGCAATGACAGGGAGAACCGCACAAAGCGTTCCAGCCCTGGTTCACGCACAGGCCCGACAATGATACCCGCCTCATCAAACAAATATTCGGTCAAGGCATTGGCCTTCGAGCCATCATCGCCGGGAATGGCGCACATGACAAAGTTGGTGTGGCTGTTCGCCAGCGTGAGCCCAAGCCCCTTGAGTTCGCCAACAAGCCGTTTGCGTTCCGTCACGATCTGCTGAACGCTGCGGTCAACAATGTCTTGGTCTTTTAAAGCTGCCAATCCAGCGGCCTGGGCAAATGCATTTACAGATCCCATCCCCCTGGCCGCATAAAGTCCTCCCATCATGGCGCCCGGAGCATGGCACCAGCCGGCCCGCAATCCGGCAAGCCCGTAGACCTTGGAGAAGGTTCTGGTGGCAACTACGTTGTCATGCTCCTCCACCAGCACGTGGACGCCGGCGCAATAGTCCGCGCCAACAAATTCGCCATAGGCCAGGTCGAGCAACAGGACCACATCGCCAGGTAAGTTTTGCACCAGACGCGTAAGCTCTTCCTTGGGCAACATCGTGCCGGTTGGGTTGTTTGGATTTGCCAGAAAGACCAGTTTCGTTTTTGCTCCCACAGCCTCAAGAATGTGATCCACCTTGGCGGTGAAATCGACTTCGGGCGCCTGAACCAGCCGTGCGCCCAGCCGATTTGCGATCATTGAGAACTGAATGTAGCCGTATTGCGAGATGACGATTTCATCACCCGGGCGCACGAAACAGCGTGCGACCACATCAAGCAGCTCCTCAGACCCGTTGCCGCAGATCAGGTTATCCGCGTTCAACCCATGTTGCGCGGCGAGCGCTTCGCGCAGGTCGGTGCACAGGGCGTTGCCGTATCTGTTGGCTTGTTTCGCCGTTTCGGCGATTGCCGCCTGAACCCTGGCAGATGGCGGATAAGGCAGCTCGTTGTAGCCCATATTGACAATGGGCAAGCCCTTAGGCTGCTGGCGCGAAATGCGCTTGCGAACGTTCAATCCGGAGATATACCCAACGGGGATCAAGTCTGACATGGCGCTGCCGCCCAGAGAACACCCTCAATTAACGGCCTTGCTTGCGCAGCCTCACCGACATGCGTCCCTTGTTGCCACGCACGCTCAAAGACATGCGCTTGCCGCTGACACTTACGGAAATCCTTCCCGTTCCCGTGCCGGAAAGGCCATTTCCCTTACCTCTAAACGAGCGCGCGCCCACCTGCTTCAGATTGGCTGCACCGGCGGTCGTTCCCTTTGTGCTCGAGCATTTTCCGCTCAGCTGAAACTTTCTCTTGGCAATGCGGTACACTCGAACTTTGCAGCGCACCCGATATGATTTGCCGTCTTTTGCAACAGCACGTCCATTGCCGCGCCAGCTTCCTTCAACGGGATTGCTCCGCGCAGCAGCCTCCAGCGGTCCAACCGCCATCACCATCAATAAAGTCACCACAGATAAAGCAATACGAGTTGCTGTGCGCATTCCGGACATTAGGGCTTCTCCTGGCCTATGCAGACTATTGGGGTTCCGCCGGGCTTTTCGAAGCTTGGGTTCCGCGGAATTTCTGATACATCAATATAGCGCCCGGCAATACGATTACATCCCCTATTAGCGCAAATACCAAAGTTGCCATACAGATTGCGCCAAATGTGCGGGTTGGGGGCACATCGCTCGTCAAAGTCGCGGCCAGGCCCGCCACGACAACAATGGTGGTGAGCATCAGGACCGGGCCCACCCGTTCCACCGCTGTGCGCACGGCGCGCACTTCCGAGGCCCCGCTCGAGAGTTCCTGCCAGTACCTGTTGAGGAAGTGCACCGTGTCGTCGACCGCCAGCCCGAACGCCACGGTCAGACCAACCACGCTCACATATTGCAGCCCAACGTTGAAGACAAACAGGCACAGCCCGGTGACAACGATAGCAAACATGTTTGCGATGAGGCTGAGGACGGCCATTTCCCAAGACCTGAACAACACCCCCATGAGCACCAGCACAATACCGACCGCAGCGATCAGGCCACCGTTGAGGCTGGAGATGGTGTCAATGGCACGCTCGGCTGACAGAGTGGCCAGACCTGTGACCACATACTCAAATCCAGGGTGACTCGCTGTAAGCAGTCCGGCCTGCCGGTCCATGTACTTGCGTATGAAGTTTGTGGGCAGCGCCTCGATGTCCTGAACGCTCGCTGTAACAAGCATTGAACGTTTGTCCGCGCTCACGTACCGCTGGCTGAGGTTGTCGGGCAGCACTTCCAGCAGTTCAACCAACGGCAGGTTGGCATCTTCGGCGGGCAAGTTCTCGCGCACCTCTTGGATCGAGCGAATATTTCGCAGCTTTGGATGGGCTTTCAAAACCGTACTGCCTGCAGCAACAGCTTTGAATGCAGCATCGGATTTTTCGGTAAGATCGGTGTCGGAGGTAATCAGAAACAGAACGGTTTTTACGCCGCCAAAATGATCATCAATATGTGCGGCATACTTCGCAGCTTGGCCACCATCCGGGATAATGTCCCGGATCCGGTAACGCGGTTCCAACTGAACATAAGCCACCCCGCTAACCAGCAGCAGGCAGACCGTGATCACACAAGTCACCACATAGTGCTTGGTGAGCCGCACTGACAGGCGTTCACACACCCCGTCGAGTTGTTCGGAGAACCAGGTGAGGTTGCCCTGAGTAGAGCTTGCGTCCCCCTGGCGAAGCAGCAGAGACGCAAGGCACGGCACAACGCTGGTCACCAGAACCAGGCTGATGAATGTTGCCCCGGCTGCGGTAAACCCAAACACTTGAATGAGACGGGAATCCGTCAGGGCAAGAGAGGCAAATGCGATCGCGGTGGTAACCGCTGAAAGCACGCAAGCCGGTCCAACCTTCAGAACCGCATGCTCAATGGCGTCATGCAGAGTTTGCCCCAATGCCAATTGGCGCCGGATCGAGAACACCAGGTGCAGTCCGTTGGCAAAACTGATCACCAGGACCAACGGAATAATAGTGTTCATCAAAGGATTGAGGCGCACCCCAATCAACCCCATCAGACCGAGCGTACACAGCACTGCAAGAGCGTTTGGCGTGAGAACAATCAACACATATTGCCAGCGCCGAAAGAACGCAAAGCAGATGATGAACCCCATCAAAAATCCAGCCACGTTGAAGACCGCACTATCGCGCCGGCTCGCTGCCAAAAGCTCCGCCTTCATGGCCGGCGCCCCGGTGATGCCAAGCTGCACCCCGGCATCTTCGCCCAGCGTTCGCAGTTCTTTTCTGAGCCTTTTGACCACTCTTTCAATACTGGACGCCTTCACGGCCTCCTGATCAAGCGCGGTGATCAAGAGCGCCGAGCCTTTCTGGCCGGGCAATTGGGCATAGAGGCGATTGGCAAACCGCGCGTCCGACCGGATCATCTCGGTCAGTGCCTTAAACGCCTCCCCGCTCGGCAGCTCCTCAGGAATAACAGGAACAGACGAGCCATCGGCCGGGTCGCGCTCGTGCACTGAGAACATGGACACCACATTGGCCACCCCATCAGCCAAGCCAAGATCGAAGTGAATGTCGCGCAGCGCCTCCAAACTGTCAGGTGTCAGCGGCGTTGAAAATTCTGCCACAACAAAAACGTCCAGTTCGTCGCTTGGAAACAGCTTTTGCATCCGCCGGTAGTCTCGATACTCGTGGGTGTTCGAGCGCAGAAGATCGGTCAGCGCGTCATCGGTTTTCAGCTGGGAGATCCCAAATAGGGCCGTACCTGAGAACAATGCGATGATCACAAGCCAGGCAACCGGCGCAGCAAGGGCAAGCAGGCCTATTCGTTCGGCGCCTAAGGCCAGTGAGCCGGAACTTCTCACAAGCTGTGCCCATAAAAGGCCACGGTATGCTTGGGCATCACCGAAGAAATTTTAGGCAATAAACTCACAGCCAGTCCGAACCCGTTCCCATGCTCGGAACAACTATACCACCCTAATGGACGGTGCGTAATTGTGTTTTCAACGGCGCACCGCTACTTCTAGCGTGCAAGCAACTCGGCAATACAGCTGTCCAAATACTCCTGAAACTCCGGCACATTGCCCGGGCTCGCCACACAATGCCCCCAAACTGACGCAAACGGTCTGCACTCGGCATTCGGCATGTGCCGGGCCTCAATCTCATTGTCCTCCGGCGGGAAATACAAATCATGGGTGCAAGGCAGCAGGATCGCACGCGCCCTGATCGCCCCCAAAGCCATCTCAATATCGCCATCGTAAAGCGGGTTGTCGCTGATATCGCCTAGCTGCCAGGTTTTCAGTTTTGCCAGAAGGTTGTTGGCGTCCCAGTTCTCCGCGTGATCATCCGCCCAGTCCACGAGCAGGTCTTCGTAAGTCTCAAAGCCAATTTTCCGATGAAGCTTCTCGCGATACCAGGTTTGCGAAAACGCCCAGCCGGCATACACCCGCCCAAAGGCTTTCAACCCACGCACAGGGGGGCGGGCATAGTCGCCAGCGTTCCAATCTTGGTCCGCACACAAGGCCGCCTTCACGCCCTCCAGAAACACAGCGTTATGAGGTGACGTTCTGGCCGAAGCGCAGAACGGCAAAATGGCGTCCACCATGTCAGGATACTGGGCCGCCCATTGATAGGACTGGCACCCGGCCATTGACCAGCCCGCCACCAGGGCGATCTGTTCCACGCCCAATTGTTCGGTCAACAATCTATGTTGAAAAGCAACATTGTCCCAGAGGGTCACATCGGGGAACCTTGGACCGTCGTAAGGCGCAGCAGAGTTGCTGGGTGACGAGGAAAGTCCATTGCCCATAAGGTTGATCGAGACAATGAAATGCTGTGCTGGATCAATCGCTCGTCCTGCCCCGAAGAACCCTTCATTGCGCATGTGTGAGCCGGTATAGAAGGTCGGTAGCACGATCACATTGTCCTTGGCCGCGTTCAGACGGCCATAAGTCTTGTAGGCAAGCTGCGCCCGCGTCAGGTGCCCGCCCTTCAACAGGTCAACATCGCCAAGCTCGAAAGTCTCAAAATATTCAGCCACCAATTTTCTCCATGACATTTGCCAGCTCACATTGCTTCAAAGATCAAGCTCTATGACGCCGCCGTCTTCCATCGCCCTTGACTGGCACAGAATAATCCCGGTTTGCCGCTGGGACTTTGACAACACAAAGTCCCGGTGTTCCACCACCCCGCTCACAACGCCGCACCGGCACACCCCGCACAAGCCGTCGCTGCACTTAACGTCCACGTGGATCCCGTGTGCGTTCAATACATCAGCCGCCGTCCTGTCCTCGGGAACTTCCAGCTCCAGACCTGATTTGGCAAGCTTGAGCGTAAACGGATGGTTCTCATATTCAGGGGTTTCAGGAACAGTGAAATATTCCAGGTGCACCGCCTCTTCCGGGTAGCCTTGCCGATCAGCAGTCTCCAACACAGCCTGCATGTAGATCTCCGGCCCGCAGATATAGACATGTGCCCCTTCGCCATACCCAGCCAGAACCTCATCAAGGTCCGCCCGTGTGCCCTCATCGCTGATATGGAGAGACACATGATCTGCCCAGGGCGCCTGAGCGATCTCATGGAGGAAGCCTGCGGTGCGCCGTGCCTTGGCGGAATAATGAAGCGAAAACGCAGCGCCTGCCGCATGGAGCTCGTGGGCCATGGCAATCATCGGCGTCACGCCGATACCGCCGCCCATCAAAACCGTCTTCTTCGCGCTGGGCTCCAGGGCAAAGTGGTTGATGGGTTTGGAAATGAAGATTTTGCGGCCTTGGGCGAAGATCCGGTGCAACAGCTTCGATCCACCCAGCCCTTCGTCCTCCCGCAGAACGCCGATCTGATATCGCGACTGATCCTCCGGATCACCGCATAGCGAATACTGGCGCAGATATTCAGGTGCCACCACCACGTCCACGTGCGCTCCGGCCGTCCAGTCCGGCAACGCAGATCCGTCAAGCGCGGTCAGCTCGTACCTGCACACCCCTTCAGCCATCATCTCAGCTTTGGCCACCTCAACACGGATCACGGGCGCATCGCCCTCAATGCGGTATTCATGTGCCAGGCCATGGGTCTCACCGCGCACGAGCCTTGTTTTGTACTCTTCTGCCGTGATGAGCGCCTGATAGGCCTCAATGCCCTTTTCCCGGTCCATCGGAAACGGAAACGGCCAGGGATGAGGGGCGAGCGATGCCGGATACACCGCCAGGGTTTGGTCTTCGTAGCGAAGATCCAGATCTTTCTGCAGCCCTCGCCGGTTAACGGGGTCTGCCGCCGGCCCATAGGCCCCACTCTCTTTCAACTCAATGTCCCACCACCATTTCTTCACGTCGTTCAACGCGCCGTTCCCGGCAACATCATCCAGCTTTGCCAGCAGCGGCGCGGCCTGCGGCAGGTTTGACGCGGCCCACCTGAACGGCGCTTCCGCAAACAGGCCTTCCAAGTTCCACGGGCAGGTTTTCATACAACGGCCGCACATGGCCCCGCCCGAAGTGGTGATCCGGTAGGTGGCGCATTTCTGGCTGTCGGACTTCCAGATTTCATAGCCGTTGAACATCAGCTTCGGTCCGGCGGTAATGGCACCGGACGGGCATTCGCGCGCGCACTTGTTGCAGTTCTCACAAAAATTTTGCAGCCCAAAATCGATCGGCTTGTCGTGGGCCAGGGGCATGGTCGTGGTCACCACACCCGCCTTAAGGCGGGGCCCCAGGTAGGGGTTCAAAATCACCTCGCCAATCCGGCTCACCTCCCCCAAACCGGAGAGCAACAGCAGCGGCGGTTGCAGCACCTCGCCATCCAAAACACTGTGCGCCTTTGCCGGGTAGCCCAAGTTTCGGATCTGCTTGGCAATAACACCGCCCAGCAAGGAAAAGCGCAAATAGGCCCGCATGGACTGGGCGACGGATATCCAATCGTCGCCAGAGGCCCCCTCCATGGTCTCATAGCCCTGGTCGATGATCATGCTGATCGCCTGATCGTGCGGCGGGTCAAGTTCATCGCCGGCCGCATCATGGGAATACCAGGTCCAATCCGGGCACCGCGATATGCCAACCGCATCCACACCAAGAAAATAGGATGCCGCCTTGATGAATTCAGCATTTCGGGCAGCATCGTCGGTGGCAGAAGATCTTTCGGGTGCCGGCTCGCCGTCCTGCAGCAGAACGAAGGCCCCAAGTGCACGGCGCTGGGCCATGGAGGGCGCGGACTTTCTGGCATAGTGACCGTTCTTCGCCCCGTCCTGAACGTGCTTGCCCATATCGCCGAATTGAGCGCGGGCAAACATGTCCGTGCGCTTCGGCACACGGGCGACCCGCTCCTCGTCGATAAAGGTGGTGGGTTTCTCCACCCGCTTTAGCTTTTCAAACGGATGGGGTCCATCAACATAGCGGCGCTTGGCAAACGGCTCGCGGTTGATGGCGTTCTTGGCAAAGCCCTTCCCCACCCACCAGCCCGGACCATGGGTTTTGGACCTTGCCTGTTGGCTCATCGGCGCAAGCGGCAGATCGGGCGCAAGGGCAAAATCAGTTGTGACAGCAGCGACGCCGAACCGCGCGCCAACGTAAGGGGTACTGAGCGTGCCCTCATGCGCCACCGCCAGCCCGGCTGCCACGGTGAGCTTGCCCAAATCAACATCCGACGAGGCGCCCGTATGCGCCCGGGCACCATAGCCCAAAAGGCGCAGATAGCTGGCAATCACCAAAGCCGTTTCCGACGCCCGCAGGCAGGCGCGCGCCTTCTGTGCACCCTCAATCCAGCCTGCGCCCGGCTCGCCTGGTTTGGGTTCGCGGGGAAACTCGTAGAGGACCACAATAGCGTGGGTGTGGCCGTCTATTGGGGTGGCCGGCGCCTCAACGGATTCTTTCAGATCCGCCATGATGAGATCGATGCCGGACGCCAGGGTCTTTGTCTGGCGTGTGCGCAAATCCTCCGCCAGGCGGTCAATGTCAGGATTTCGAAAAGGCTCTGCCATCACAGCTTCTGGGTGCAGCTCACAAGTCCCAACCATCGACGCGTCAGAGAAATAGCCCAAGGCCTTCAGATGCTCCGCGCGTTCTTGCGGGCTCTCCGGGCAATCTGCCCTGCTGGAATTGGCAATGCCATCGCGGATCGCATCCAGCATCGCTTGATACTCGCCCATGGCATTGACGATGGACGCTGGCGCCTCCGGGCGATGAAACGACAGAGGTTGCGGCGGCGGAACGGCGTCAAGATCTGGTGCCGCTTTCAGCCGCGCGAGGCGCTCAAGCGGATAGGGGCCCATGTGGACCGGCCGTTTCTTGTCTGAGAAAAACCGGACCACAGCGTCTAGCCTCCCGGGCCAGGGTCTTCGATGTGCCGCTGGGCCTTGCCGGAATAGCCTGTCAGCAGATCCGGCTCAACTTCCGAGCCATCGTAGACGCCGAGCAGCACACCCGTGCCGCGGGACTTTCCACGCATGTTCAAGATATCCTGTTCCGACTTCGTCGTGCGTTGAGAAAGCCGGCGGCCCCACTCCCCAAGCCTTTGATACATCAGGGCGATGATCTCGCCATGCGCAGCGCTTGCGCCCAGATCGTGATACTCCTCAGGATCGCCCTCCAGATCAAACAGCATGGGCCGGATGCCGCCTTCGGCATGCATGAATTTCCAGCGCTTGTCGGCAATCATGAACAATCGCGCATCGCGCGTCGCAAGACCCAGCCGCATGGCCATTGGGGTGGCTGAGTAGTCATATTCGCTCACCGCGTACTCGCGCCAATTGCCAGGCGCGCTGCCGTGCAGGAACGGCGTCAGCGGCCGGCCTTCCACAATGTGATCGGGCACATCGCGCCCTGCGGCAGCAATGAAGGTTGCGGCCAGGTCAATGCTCTCCACCAACTCATCGCAAACCGTACCGCGTGTGCTGTTCGCAGCAGCAGACGGATCGTAGATAATCAGCGGAACCTTCACCGATTGCTCGTGGAACAGGTCCTTCTCCCCAAGCCAATGATCACCCAGATAATCGCCGTGGTCTGAGGTCACCACGATCAGCATATCCTCCATCCGGCCGCACGCCTCAAGATGGGCAAACAGGCGGCCCATCTGGTCGTCGCACTGTTTGATCAGCCCCATATAGGCCGGGATCGCCGCCTGGCGCACCTCGTCGCGCTGGAACGCCTGGCCGATCGGGTTCCCCATGAACTGCGCATAGACAGGATGGGGATCTTCACGCTCTTTTGGATGGCGCACTGGGGCGAGCACCTGGTTGGGCCCATACAGAGCATGATACGGCGCCGGCACGATGTAGGGCCAATGTGGCTTGATGTAGGACAGATGACAAAGCCAGGGGTCTTTGCCCTCCATCTCATCAATGAAGTTGATCGCCTGGGAGGTGAGCCAGGGGGTTTCGGAATCTTCCTCGCGGATATTGGCCGGCAGGCTCGCGTTCTTCATCAGCCAGCCTGAGGCGATTTCCCCGTCCGCCTCAATGCCCGCGTTGGCATGGTCGGCCCAGGGATTGTCGCTGTCATACCCCTTCGACTGGAGGTACGCGTTATAGGGCGACGGTCTGCTGTCATATGCCCCATCGGGCCCAGAGGCCCACAGCCCGTCATCGCGCACATAGATGTCAAAGCCGCACTCTGAGACCCGCGCACCGATCACACTGTCGGCGGCAATGCCGAGGCGCGCCATGCCCTCCTGGTCGGCCTTCATATGGGTCTTGCCCACAAGCCAGGAGCTCATGCCCGCCGCGCGCAAATGGTCGCCCAGGGTGATCTCCCCAACCTTGAGGGGATAGTTGTTCCACGCCGCGCCATGGCTGCTCACATAGCGCCCTGTGTAGAAGCTCATGCGCGAGGCGCCACAGATGGGTGACTGCACATAGCAGCGCGAGAACCGCACGCCCTTCTGGGCCAGTTGGTCCAAGTGCGGCGTTTCCAGATAGGGGTGACCGGCGCAGCTCAGATAATCAAAGCGCAGCTGGTCGAACATGATGAAAAGGATATTGCGGACTGCGACCATGGTTCCGGCAAGATCACACGAAACAGGGGCGGTTCACAAGCGGCCCGGCGCCCTTCCATTTTTTGTGCGATGCACAAAAATTTTATTGAGTATTAACAATGGATTGCAATCAGTTGGGTTCGTTTGGCAGGTTTTGATGAAACCGCGATGCAACCCGTTGCCCGTCATGATTGAAACCCAGGATTTCCTAGTCGATTTCCTGCCAATGGTGGCAGGCCACATCGTGCTCATGGCCGGAATGTTCCAGCTTGGGCTCTGTTGTCTTGCAGATCTCCGTGGCGAACGGGCAGCGCGTGTGGAACTTGCACCCAGGTGGCGGATTGGTGGGCGATGGAATTTCACCCTCCAGCTTCTGTGCCTTGGAGACATGGTCAGGGTCAAGCGACGGGATCGCCGAGAGCAGCGCCTTGGTATAGGGATGGCGCGGCGCATCAAACAGATCGCGGGTTGGCGCGGTTTCCACCAGCCGGCCCAGATACATCACCGCCACATGATCGCAAGTGTGGGCCACCACGGACAAATCGTGGCTGATGAACAAGAACGTGAGCCCAAGCTCGTCCTGCAATGACTTCAAAAGGTTGAGGATGTCAGCCTGAATGGACACATCAAGCGCCGCCACGCTTTCATCGGCAACAATGAAACGCGGGCTGGAGACCAGCGCCCTGGCAATGGAGATGCGCTGGCGCTGACCGCCGGAAAACGCATGCGGAAAGCGCCTGAGGTGCTCCAGGTTGAGCCGGCATTTGGCCGCAATTTCACGCACCCGTTCATCGGTTTCTTCGCGCGACGACGTCAGCTTCATCACTTCCAGCGGCTCAGCGATGATATCGCGCACGGTCATCCGCGGGCTCAGGGCCGCATAGGGATCCTGGAAGATCAACTGAGCGCGTTTACGGTATTCGGCAAGTTCCGGTTTGGACATGGCCTGAAGGTCATATTCCACTTCGCCGTCCGCATAGTGCACCTCGCCGCGGGAGATCGGCACCGCCTTCAAGAACGCCCGCCCAAGGGTGGTCTTGCCGGACCCGCTCTCTCCCACCAGGCCAAAAAACGAGCCCTTGGGGATATCTACGGTGATGCCCTCGACGGCTTTGAGAAACTGGTTCTTGGAAAAAGGCCCACCGCGCAGCTTGAAGTGCACGGACAGATCACGCGCTGAAATGAGAGGACTGTCACTCATGTTGCACCCCGCTGCTCAGCGGTTACAAAGCAGGCTCCCACATGGTTCTCCACATACTGCATTTGTTGCGGCACAGCTTCGCTGCAGCGTGGTTCTGCCCGGTCGCAGCGGGTGTGGAAAACGCAGCCGTTTGGCCGCTCCAGCGGGCTTGGAATATCGCCCGGCACCGGCGTTAGCGGCGCATTCAGGTCTTCCAGCTTGGGCAGCGCATTGAGCAAACCTTGCGTATAGGGATGAACCGGATCGCGGATCACATCGCGCACCGGCCCCTGCTCCACAAGCTTGCCGAGATACATCACTGCAACCCGGTCGGCGGTTTGCGCGATAACGCCAAGATCATGGGTGATGAAGATGATCCCCATGCCGAACTCTTTCACCAGGTCCTTCATCAGCTCGATAACCTGGGCCTGGATCGTGACGTCCAGCGCCGTAGTCGGCTCATCGGCAATGAGCAGCTTGGGCCTGGTTGAAAGAGCCATGGCGATCATCGCCCGCTGGCGCATGCCGCCTGAAAGCTCGAAGGAAAACTGGCCAAACCGGGTTGGCGCATCGGAAATGCCAACCCGCTCCAGCATTTCAATGGAGATGTCTTTGGCCTCTTTCTCGGAGATGTTCTTGTGCAACACCAATTGCTCAACCATCTGGTCGCCAATGGTGATCGCTGGCGCGAAGCTTGCCATGGGTTCCTGGAAAATCAACGAGATGGCCCCGCCGCGGATCAGTTTCATCTCCTCGTCGGACTTCAGGTCAAAGATGTTGACCGCGTTCCCATCTGCATGGAGGGTGATCTTGCTGTCGTCACCATAGACCGCGTTTCCGGGGTTGAGCTTCATCAGTGACTTTGCCGTCACCGATTTTCCCGATCCCGATTCCCCAACCAGCCCCAAGACCTCACCGGGTGCCACGTGGAACGATACATCGTCCACTGCCGTCACCAAGCCTTCGTCGGTCTTGAATTGCAGGGTCAGATTTTCGACGTCGATCAGTTTGTCGGTCATTTCTTGGTGCCCGCATAGGGATCGGCGGCGTCGCGTAATCCATCCCCCACAAATACAAACGCCATCACCAGGGCGATAAAGAAGATCACCGGGATGAAGTACCACTGATAGTTCAGCAACACATCGGCGCTGGTCACGTTCTGCAGCATCACGCCGAGCGAGTTCACCGGGTCCTTCAGGCCAAGCCCGATAAACGACAGGGCGGTTTCAGACAGCACCATATAGGGGAATGAAATCACCAGATCGACGATGATGTAGGAGGTGAACGAGGGCAGCAGATGGCGCCGGATCACATGGCCTGAACTGGCCCCGCACAGCTGGGCCGCCAGCACATAGTCCTGGTTGCGCTCCACCAGCAAGTGAGTGCGCACGCGCCGCGCCAAGGTCGGCCAGCCAATGCAGCCCAGAATGATGGATATGAAGAAGAACCGCATTTCCGCCGACCAGTCATCGGGCAAAAACGCCGCCAAAGCCATAAACAGCGGAATGGCGGGAACCGTTCGAATGGCGTCGGTGACCATTTGGATGGCCCCATCAAGCCAGCCGCCAAAATAGCCCGAGGCGCCGCCAATGATCAGCGCCAGCACAAAGCTGATGAAAACCCCCAATGTGCCCACCGCAAGGGACGTGTTGATGGCGTGCAGCGTTCGCGAGAAGATGTCCTTGCCCGTGCCATCGGTGCCGAACAAGTGGATCCCCCCTTTGTCGACCCCAAACAAATGGGTTTTGAACTTCAGGCCGGTCCACCCCAGGCCCAGCAGGCTGTACTTCCAATCCTGCACAAACATTTGCAGGTATCGCCGGTCGTTCGTATCGATCGTCGTCACCCAGCGGAAGTTGGTCTTTATCGAGCGCTCACGTTTCGTCCCGTAGATGAAAGGCCTCAGGGAACAGCCGTTGTCGTCGCAAAACTTGAGGATCTGCGGCGCGCCGTTCTGGTAGTCGGGATCGCGGCCGGCAATGGTCGGATCGTACGGAGACAGGAACGGCGCAAACAGGCCAAGAAGGATCAGGAACACCAGAACGCTGCCCGCCGTCATCGCCATGCGGTTGCGCTTGAAGCGCGCCCAGATGAGCTGGGACTGAGAGGCTGTGAAATAGGCCTCTTTGGATTTCTGGTCGGGAACTGCGGTGTTGGCCATTGTGCATCACCCTCCCATCACGGACCGGCGGACGCGCGGATCAAGAACCGCGAGCCCCACATCGGTCAGGAAGTTCAGGCAGACAATGGAGGCCGTCAGCAAGAAGATGATCGCGCCGGCCAATTGCTGGTCGTTGGAGCGGGCAAGCGATTCCAAAAGCAGGGCACCGGACTCCGTCAACGTCAGGATGAGCGCCACAATGGGCAGCTCGTTGAAGATCCGGTTCAAATCGAACCCAAGCGAGTTGATGATCGGCCCGAGCGCATGGCGCGCCGGATAGCGCCACAGCAACTTGCGCCCCACAATGCCGCGCGCCGAGGCTGCGGTCACGTAGAGCTTGCCGATCTCATCGAGCATCAATGCACGAACGGTTTGCAGGGCAAACGCCGTGGCGGACCAGCCAAGAATAAAGACCGGCAACCAGGCCCGTGACAGGAAGTCGAGCACCTTGTCCATGCTCCAGTCTGCATCGCGGTATTCCTTGGAGAACAGGCCCGTGAGCGAGTCCCCGAACACCACGGTGGAAAACAGCATGATCATCAATGCCAGCAGGAAGTTCGGCATGGCCAGTCCCAGATAGGACAGGAACCGCAGGGAGCCATTCAGCCAGGCATTGTTGGAAGAGGCCGCGATTATCCCCACGGGTATGGCAATAAGATAGGCCAATAAAAGCGAGGTCAGGCAGATAATAAGACTGATGATGAACTTGTCACCAAGCAGCTGATTGATGTTCAGGCGCAAGATGCAGCTGTCGCCAAACTCGCCGCGGAACATCACATTGGCAACCCAACTGCCCCAGCGCACAAGGAAGGGCCGGTCGAGGCCAAGTCGTCGTTCCTCGGCCTTGATGTCGTCAATGGTAATCTGTGCGCCTTGGGTGTTCTTGAAGGCCAGATAGCGCTCAGCACAACTGCCTGGCACCAGTTCCATGAGCGTGAACACGATCAGAGAAACAGCCAGCAGCGTGAACAGAGCCATGAAAGCTCTTACGATTGCAAATTGCACTAACTGCGCCATTGACGCTCCCCAAAGTCCCCTGAAGCCTGCCGGGTTTCTCGTTTATCGCCCCGGTCAGGACTGTCGGGGGCAGGTACAATACCCGCCCCCGGCAATTTCAAAACGTAAACGGCTTATTCGTCAAGCCACCACTGTTGCGGACGGTATGGGAATGTCCGGTAGTACTCGTAAGAGGCCGTTTTGAACTCAACGAAGTTCTTCAGCTGGTTGCGGTGATAGATCGGATCAGGTGTCAGCGCCGTACCGATAAACAGCACATTGCCCACCAGATTTTCGACCATCCGCTTACCGCGCTTCTTGAACTCATCGGAGCCAGCTTCAGCAGATTGGAAGGCATTGATGTCTTCAATCAACTGGGTCACGAACTCAGGCGGCTTAACGCCCTTGGTCCCGTTTGAGTCCACATATTCCGCCCACAGCATACCTGTGCGGTGACCGAAATAGTTTTCGAACGGAGGAACCCAAAGCTCGTTGTTGCCAAGCACGATACCGAGCGGCTGGCCTTTCTGCCACATGCCCACATCAAGCTGGTTGGAAGATTGCGCAGAACGGTATTCGTCCGGCGTTACTTCTTTCACAGTGGTCTTGACGCCTGCATTTGACCAGTGTTGACCAACAAGCTCAACCACCTGGCCGGCAATGCCTTGAGTGGCGAACTGCATGTTCAACACAAGTGGCTTGCCACTTGGAAGATCAAGGAACCCGTCGCCGTCTTTGTCCTTAAGACCGACTTCTCCAAGCAGCTTCTTGGCCTTGTCGAGATCAAACTCGATCGCATGGCTTTCCCACTTCTTGTCGATGAAGTCCGGCAGTGGCGAAAAGCCTGTGTACTGCCGTGGAACGCCTTGACCGAAGTAAGCTACTTCGTTGATTTCCTTGCGGTTCAGAGCAATGGACATTGCCGTGCGGAACTTCAGGTCACCAAAGATTTTGCGCTTTTCTTCATCCGCCGAAGTGACGTTGAACGAGAAGGCATGCATAGCAACCTTCGGGCGCAGGTGGATGGTGTAGTTGCCTTTTTCCTGGCCATCCAGAAGCAACGGAGCATCCGCAAGCTGTACCGATTGAGCCTTATAGTCTGCCTCGGCATTGACCAGTTTCAACAAGCGAACCTGGTTGTCGTTGGCATAGACTTCGTCCTGCTCGTTGATATACGGCAGCTGGTTGCCCGCTGTGTCCACCATGAAGAAATACGGGTTGGCCACATAGTGGCGCCCTTCCGTGGTGTCGGAAACAGTGAGGAAGCTTTCCAAAGTCGGCACAACCGCTTTGGGCATTTTTTTCACTTTGTCCGGGCTGTTCAGCAACGGAGAAGGTGTATCGGTCCAGTCTGAGTTGCCGAAATAGACCTTGATCACCTCATAGCCGTTCGCAAACCCAAGCTCCTTGGCTTTTTTGTCCGCATCCGGATTGATTGTCGGATGGAACTGACCAAGAAAATGCTTCGGTTGGAAACCCTGAGCAAATGAAGTGGCAAAGTGAGCAAGCAAGCCAGGCTTAGGGGCCGGCAAGTTAAAGGTCACAGTTTGCGCATCCACAACATCAACTGTCATCGGCTTTCCGCCGACGAGCACATAGTCCTTTGGTTTTTCGATGACCTTGGAATCAAGTGCAAGGTTGTCGTACCAAAACTTCACGTCTTCAGCCGTAAACGGTGCGCCGTCAGACCATTTATGGCCTTTGCGCAGCTTAAAGGTCAGCTTGGTGAATTCGGCATTCCACGACCAGCTCTTGGCCACGTTGGGAACGATAGTCTGCAGATCGTCCGAATAGCGAACCAGGTTCACGTGTCGGGTCGACAGGAAGTCTGATGTTCCGGCCTCTGTCGCGTTGGACAGGGCATCGAAAGTGCCACCATATTTACCAACAGATTCATAAGGAGCAACCACGAGCGGCTCCGATGGAAGACGATCAGCAACCGACGGTAAATCTGGATTGCCCTGGATCTTCGCGTTGAGATCCTTTGCTGCCGGGTTTCCACTGAAAGTCATTTTGCAATTTGCGGCAGCTTCGAACTCAGCGAGGTCGAATTGCTGCGGGAATGCGCCAGGCGCCACTCCCTTCATGTCCGCGACGGTCACCGCCGGGCATGCCGCATGGGCCGCCGACGACACTGCCACGAATGCAGCTGCCATATACCATTTCAATTTCACTATTTTTCTCCCACTCATTTGACGCCAATGGTCGATCTTGGGCCGAAAAGAGACAAGTTTCAAGAGTTTGATTCCCTTGCGTCTTTCATAACTCCTGGCGCGCCAATAACTGGGCTCTTTCAGTTCACGTCAAACGGTACGAATGGCCTGTGTAAGATTGATGACAATCGCAAAAACCGGCCCCTGGTAGGGGCGATCGTCTAATTTTGGGCTTGCCGGATGGCCGCCCAGGCGGCAAATCTATTCTCAAGCGAAATGACCAAGAAAAACAGAACATTCACCGGCGCAGAAGCCCGCCAACTCATGCGGGTTCGGCCCAAGGCAGCACTGTCCACCCTGAACCGGGAGGGCGGCACGCCCTATGTTTCGCTCGTCAACGTTGCCACCACCGCCGAGGGCGCGCCCATCATTCTGATCTCCACCCTGGCATGGCACACACAGAACCTTCTGCAGGATGCGCGCGGCTCCTTGCTGTTTGACGACACGGACGGACTGGCCGACCCGCTCACCGGCGCCCGTGTCACCGTGATTGGCAAATTGGAACAGACCGAAGACCCTGAATTCCGCAGGCGCTATCTCGCCCGCCATCCAGGCGCAGAGCTTTATGTGGACTTTGGAGACTTTTCCTTCTGGACATTGCAGGCAAGTGAGGCTCACGCGGTGGCGGGCTTCGGCCGGATCGAGACCCTGAGCGCAAATGAGGTGCTCCTAGATGCCAGCCAGTGCACAGAACTGAGTGCCGCAGAGGTCGCCATCGTGGAGCATATGAATGCAGACCACGCCGATGCGGTCAGCCTCTATGCCATCAAGCTATTGGGGCAGGATGCCGGCGATTGGCAAATGACGTCAGTTGACGCGGACGGAGCCGATCTTTCCAACGCAGAACGAAGTGTCCGCCTTGCCTTCCAGAGCCCTGCAACCACCGCCGAGGAAGCCCGCGACGCGCTCATTCAACTTGCGCACCAGGCCAGGGCCTGAGCCGGAATGAGCGGTTCCAGATCCAAAGGCGTTGTGGCAGCTGGCCACAGGTTGACGGCAGAGGCGGCCGCGAATGCGCTGCGGGAGGGCGGAACCGCCATCGATGCGGCGATTGCCGGCCTGGCGATGGCGTGTCTGTGTGAGCCTGTGTTGTGCTCTCCAGGCGGCGGCGGGTTTGCGACGGTGCGCGACGGCGGCACCGGGGAGATCTCGGTGATCGACTTCTTCCCGCAAACGCCGTTGGTCCACCGGCAACCGGGCGAGAAGGGCGTCAACGAAATCCTGGTGGATTTCGGCACCGCCACCCAGGCCTTTCACATCGGCCCGGCCACATCGGCAGCCCCCGGATTTTGCGCCGGCCTGCAGAAACTGCACGGCATGGGCGCGCGGTTGTCTTTAGGCGAGCTGTTTCAACCGGCAGCAGACGCGGCCCGGGCCGGAATCACAATCACGCCCTATCAGAATTTTCTGTGCAAGATCGTGGCACCCATTTTGACAGCCACCGCAGACGCGGCGCGCTTGTTTGCCCCCGGCGGCTGCATCGTTGAACCAGGCACAACATTCCATAATCCCGGCCTGGCCGATGCGTTGGAGATTATCGCCGCCGGTGCGCCCGGCCGCAATCAGGTCACCGATGTCGCCATTGCAGCCCAACAGGCCGATGGCAATCTCACCAGTGCAGATTTCAATGCCTATGAGGCCATGGAACGCAAACCGATTTCACTTGAACTGGCCGGTGCCACCGTGCACATGAACCCGCTTCCGGCGGCAAGCGGCACATTGATCGCGCACAGTTTGTCGCATCTTGAAGGGGCAGACCCGGTCAACATCGCCCGGGCGTTGCTCGCCACGAGCCAGGCCCGCAGGGCGGCCGAGGGCGACCTTACAAAGCTCAATCAGGTTCCAATGCGCCAAAAGGGCACCACCCATCTGTCCATCATCGATGCGGACGGCACGGCCTGTGCGGTGACGGTGTCGAACGGTGAAGGCAACGGCGAACTGGTGGGCCCGTTCGGTTTTATGCTCAACAACATCCTGGGCGAAGAGGACGTCAACACCCATGGCACCGAGAACTGGCCGGTGAACACCAGGCTGTCCTCCATGATGTGCCCCACCTTGATTGAACAGCCGGATGGCAGCCTCATTGCACTTGGTTCAGGTGGATCCAACCGCATCAGATCAGCGATTTTCCAGGTTCTGGCCGCCCTGTGCTTGCGCAATGAAGGTTTGACTGACGCCATCGTGGCAGCCCGGCTCCACATTGAAGGCGGTCATTTGGATTTTGAAGATCAGTTCGACGGCGCAAGCGCCGACCAGTTGCGCCTGCTTTGTCCTGATCATCGCGCTTGGCCGGAACCGAATATGTTTTTCGGCGGGGTGCACGCGGCCATGCAAGACCGTGACGGAAACCTCTCCGGCGTCGGCGACAGCAGACGGGACGGCATCGCCCTGCTTGCCGATTAGTTGGGATCGATAACTGCGAGCGCAAAGTTATGCAGGCATTGCGCCTCCTCGCTGGGCAACCATGCGATGTCTCCACGGCACGTCAATCAGCCTCCAAACCGGATATTAGATCTATCCAGGCGGCGTTCCACTACGGCGGGCATACCGGGCTGTTGCAATACATGTATAACTGAGCCCTTTTAGGTAACCGTCGCTATCTCCAACATGGATTATGCCCCGTACGCGAACACCTCGTTTCATACCGACGGCCTTGTATGCTTCCAGTTCGTAGAGCATGTTTTTTGCGGTCATTTTATTGTAGATATTTATGAGCGACAATTGCACCACCGCATCCCGCGGCGTGTAACCGAGTGGGATAAAAAATTCAAAGCCATGACGCGCGGGATCATCTCCCGAGCTCTTTCCTTTAAGCTTTAGGTCATAAATTGCCATCCCTGTGGCATAGACGGGCTCATGGGGGTCTGGACCATAGTCCGTGTCCTCTCCAAGAATTTTCAAGTTGCGGATTGGGTCCGTTGCTTTGATGAACTTTATGGCCATAACTTCCTCCCGTTTTCACATGACTCCCCCAACTCATTGCCGCGTTTTTCTGTTATCCATCTGCCATGGTAAGAATATGATATTATCATAGTGCATATTAGTCGAGATTTTGAAGCAATAAAATTGATGATTTTCTTTTCATGACTGCATTAATACATGCAGTATTGCTTTCAATGAAAGTCCCGCGACGGGAACAATGTCTTGGCCTGCTCTCTTGGATGGCGGGCCCGCGGCACGGGCGGCGCAGGGCCGCGTATCCTCGCCGGATCCACCCCGCGCACATCGGGCCGGGCTTGATTGGTCACCTCATCGGCATGGGCAAGCGGCGGCTGCAAGCTGGTGCCGAGCCCCTCATCCAATTTGTCGAGCAAGCAGGACACATCCTCCAGATGCTCGGCCACAAGGTGCGTGACGATGCCTTCACGCTGCAGCTTCCCGCTCACCCTGATCAGACGGGCGGTCATCACTGTGCGGCGGAATTTCTCCATCACATTTTTCCAGACCACAATATTGGCCACTCCGGTCTCGTCTTCCAGGGTGATGAACACCACCCCCTTGGCCGTGCCTGGGCGCTGGCGCACCAACACCAAGCCGGAAACGGCATACCGCCGCTCAGGTTTGGCCGTGACCAGGTCAGTGTTGGGTGTGAGCCCTTCCAGATGCTGGCGCAACAGGGCCATGGGATGGGCGCGCAAGGACAAGCGGATGGCGCGGTAGTCCTGGGCAACATTCTCGCCAAGGCTCATGGGCGGCAAGATTACAGGTGCCTCCTCGCCCTGGTCGTTCTCGCCCACTCGCTCAAACAACGGCAAGGGTTGCTCGGTCTTGATCGCCTCGATCTCCCACAAAACCTCCCGGCGACCCATGCCCATGGACTGGAAGGCATCGGCCCGGGCCAGCGCCTTGAGCGCAGCCGGGCGAACCCCTGCCCTGCGCCACAGGTCGGCCGGTTGGGCATAGCCATTGCCCCGGGCCGCCGCGATCCATTCGGCATCTTCTTCTTTCATGCCCTTGATCTGGCGCAGGCCCAAACGCAAGGCCATGTCCTCGCCAGAGCCCATCTCCAGGATATTGTCCCATTCAGACGAGTTCACATCGGGCGGGTGCACCTCCACACCGTGTTCGCGGGCATCGCGCACGATTTGCGCCGGGGCATAGAACCCCATGGGCTGGGCATTGAGCAGGGCGCAGGCAAAAGCTGCCGGGTAATGGCATTTCAGCCAGGCGGAGATATAGACCAGAAGGGCAAAGCTGGCGGCATGGGACTCCGGAAAACCATATTCCCCGAAGCCCTCGATCTGATGGAAGCAGCGTTCGGCAAAGTCTTGCGTGTAGCCATTGGCGAGCATGCCATCGATAAACTTGCCGCGCAGGGTGTGGATGGTGCCGGTTTTGCGGAAGGTGGCCATGGCCCGGCGAAGCTGGTCGGCTTCTTCCGGGGTGAAACTGGCGCCCACAATGGCGATGCGCATGGCCTGCTCCTGGAACAAAGGCACGCCAAGGGTTTTGTGCAGCACCTGCTTGAGCTCTTCAGATGGGTACACCACCTCCTCTTCCCCATGGCGCCGCCGGATAAAGGGATGCACCATGTCGCCCTGAATGGGACCGGGGCGCACAATCGCCACTTCAATCACAAGGTCATAGAAGGTGCGCGGGCGCATCCGTGGCAGGAACGACATCTGAGCGCGGGATTCCACCTGAAACACCCCAACGGAATCACCTACGCACAGCATGTCGTAAACCGCATCATCGCCTTCCGGCACGGTGGAGAGCTCAAAGATCTTGGCATAGTGCATCTTCAAAAGGCCGAAGGCCTTGCGAATGCAGGTGAGCATGCCGAGGCCCAGCACATCGATCTTCAGAATGCCCAGCGTGTCCAAGTCATCCTTGTCCCACTCGATCACCGTGCGGTCTTCCATGGCCGCGTTCTCGATCGGCACCACCTCATCCAGCCTCGACCGGGTGATGATGAAGCCGCCCACATGTTGCGACAGATGGCGCGGGAAGCCGTGCAGCTCGTGTGCCAGGGCAAGACACATGGCAAGCCGTGGCTCCGTGGGGTCCAGCCCCACCTCGCGCACTCTGTCTTCGGGCAAACCGTCAGTGGACCAGCCCCAGATTTGCGAGGCCAGCACCGAGACCGTATCCACCGACAGCCCCATGGCCTTGCCCACTTCGCGCACCGCAGAGCGCGCCCGGTAGGAGATCACCGTGGCTGCGAGCCCGGCGCGCTCGCGGCCATATTTGCCGTAGATATACTGGATCACCTCCTCGCGGCGTTCATGCTCAAAGTCCACATCAATGTCCGGCGGCTCATTGCGGGCCGCGGAGACAAAGCGTTCAAAAACCATGTCCATGCGGTCCGGGCTGATGGCGGTGATACCGAGAATGTAACAGACCATGGAATTGGCCGCCGAACCGCGGCCCTGGCACAGAATGGCCTTGGAGCGGGCAAAGCGGACAATGTCGTGCACGGTGAGAAAGTAGGGCGCGTAACGCAGCTCCTTGATAATTCTCAGCTCGCGCTCCACCGTGGCTTGCACCTTTTCCGGCACCCCGTGGGAGTAACGCTGCTTGAAGCCTTTGAGCACGAGGCGCTCCAGCTCATCTTGCGGGTCCTGGCCGCCGGAGACCTCGTCTGGATACTCATATTTCAAGTCGCCCAGGGAAAAGCTGATTTGGCCGGCAATCTCCAAGGTGCGGGCAATGGCGTCTGGGTAGGCATGGAACAGCCGGGTCATCTCTTCGGGCGATTTGAGATGGCGTTCGGCATTCTTCTGGGTGAGCCGGCCGGCACTGTCGATGGTGCAGCCTTCGCGGATGCACGTCACCACGTCGGCCAGTGGGCGCCGGCGGGGGGTGTGCATCAGCACATCGTTTGAAGCCACAAGCGGCGTGCCGGCGTTGGCGGCCATAGCGGCCAGAAGCTCCAAGCGCTCTGCGTCATTGCCCCGGTAGAGATGGTTGGCCGCACAATAAACCGTGTTAGGCAACGCCACGGCCCAGCGGCAGAGCTGGCCTTGGAACACCTCATCAGGTTCTTCAGGCGGCAACACGATAAAGATCTGCCCATCGGCCCAGGCCACCACATCTTCAATATGCAGTTCGCAAGAGCCCTTCTCCACCCGCCGCCGGCCCAAGCTGATGAGCTGTGACAAGCGCCCATAGGCCGCCCGGTCTTTGGGGAAACAGATGAGGCTCTGTCCATCCATCAAATCCAGCTGCGCCCCAACCAGCAGCTTGGGGACGACTCGGTCGCCGACGCTACTCCTCACCTCAACGCCATCCTCCCCCTCAACGCCATCCTCCCCCTCAATGTCGTCCTCGGGCTTGACCCGAGGACCCAAAGCAGCTCCCTCAGAGCTTGCGGCAATGGGCCCTCGGGTCAAGCCCGAGGGCGACACGGGAGCAAGTTTCTTGACTTCCTCATAGGCGCGCACCACACCGGCCAGGGAATTGCGGTCGGTAATGGCAACGGCCGCATAGCCCAAGTCAGCGGCCACTTGCACATATTCAGCCGGATGGGAGGCCCCTTCCAGGAAGGTGAAATTGCTGCGCACGTGGAGTTCGGCATAGCTCATGGCTTACGCTCCCAACCCATGCAGAAACCATTTTGCGCCTGAGAGCGGGTCGGTTTGCCGGTAGACCCAGAGCCGTTCGCCGCTGCCTGCCTCCAGCCACCAATAGTCCCGGGCCCCGCCACGCCAGGCCGGATCATCCAGCCACCATTCCGGAGAGATGCGTTCCGGCCCCTGCAGGCTACGGGCCGTCACGGGGCGCCGCCAAAGCGGGAAACTGGCAGTGAAGCCGGATGTGCTGGCTGCCATCGCCTCAAAGCCGTGCAGCAGCAGCGGGGTTTTGAACAAACGCACAGGGCGCGGCACAGGCAGGTGCGGGAATTCTCCGGGCGCTTGCGGGCCGAACGCGGCGGACGAAACCACAGAGGCCTTTTCCGGCAGATGACTGTCAGCCGGCGCAAAGCGCAAGATGTGATCGAAGCCTAAACGGTTGGCCAGCCGGTCGATGAGGTTGCCCAGCGGTCCTGCTTGAGGAGCACCTTCATCGGCGAGCACCTCCTGGGCCGCGGTGAGCGGTTCGGTGACGGCGGCCTCCAACACAAGGCGTTCAATGCCGAAGCCTGCATCAATCTTCTCAATCTTGTCGGCAAACAGGCGGATGAGTTCCTTGGGCGCCCGGTTGGGGGTTGCCGTGCCAACACCAAGCAGACCATGCGTGTTGTCGACCCGGATCAATTTAAGCTCGAGGCGGCGAATGCCGACCTGATGTTTCTCCAGCCGGGCACAAAGCTGGTCGAGCAGGCGGGCCAGGCAGGCCTCCACGGCAGAAACCGTGAAGATGGGCTCAACCAACCGCATCATTGCCTGATGGGCGCTGCTTTCAGCCTCAAACGGCAAGGGCTCATGTTCGGCCCCCAGCGCCTGGTCGAGCCGGCGTACGGTTTCGCGGCCGAACCTGGCCGCCAAGGAGGCCCGCGACAGGCCGTAAAGCGCGCCGATGGTTTTAAGGCCCAGCCGGTGCAAGGTTTCTGTTGTCTCAGATCCCAGGCGCAGACCGTCCACTGGAAGATGGCTCAACGCATTGGCGGTGTCCTGGTGCGGGGCCACCTCGCCGTTCAGGCCCGACCGCGCCAGAGCCCAGGCTGCACCCGCCGTGTCGGCCAGCGCGCCGGACACCTCCAGGCCAAACAAGCGAAGCTTGGACAAAAGCCCATCCAGCATGGCCCGTTCGCCGCCGAACAGATGGGCGCAGCCGGTAATGTCGATGAAAATCCCATCCGGCCCAGCCCGGGCAATCAGCGGGCTGTAGCGCCGGCACCAGGCCACGATGGCCTCAAGAAACGCCCAGTCAGCCCGCATGTCCGCCGGCCGGGTGGCCAGCTCCGGGCAAATGGTGCGGGCAGAGGCCAACAACATGCCCCGGCCAATACCGATATCCTCAGCCTGCTGGTTCACCGCATAGAGGAAAACCCGGTTGCCGCTTTCGGCCACCAGGGCGAACGGCCGGTCACGCAAGGCCGGCGTGCGCCGCACAATCCGGTCCGTGCCGAGGCTCTTCAGCCAGAGATAAACAATACGCCGTTTCATCACGTCCGCCTCAAAGCCCTACAACTTGTCTAGGGAATTCCCGTATGCCGCCGTCCCGCTCAGCGCTATCTTCCCTCTCAATGTCAGCCTCGGGCTTGACCCGAGGGCCCAACTCCGCGTTTGCCATTCTGGATCCTCGGGTCAAGCCCGAGGATGACAGGAAGGTAGAGGGAAGCCGCCAAGTCCCGGACAGTCCATTTCTGTTTCGCGTCATTTCCAATTCAAAGCGCCGGCCCTCAAGCGGCTCCAGACACCAGCGGGTCGAAGCTGCCGGAAACAGGGCCTCAAGCCCCGGGCTCACCATCAGCCCCAAGGCACCACCCTCCTCGGCTGCCAATTGCAGGCGCCGGGCCGCGGTAAGATCCAACGCCCGCTCGCCTTCCAGCACCACGGCACCAACGGCCCCGGAGCGCAAACCTTCTTCAGCAGCCCAGAGCACATCGGTCCCGCTTGAGCATTCCGCCATCACAAGGCGGCGCGGATCACAGCCCAATGCCGTTAGCCCTGGCGGATAAAGCCCATGATCGTGCCGCACCCGGGCACACCACAAAATTGCCCCCTGCGCACGCCCGGCCATCAACACGGCAAAGCTCCAAGCCGCCCGGCCGTTCACCTCATGCATCCGGCCCAGCGCCAAACCCCCGCCGGCAGCCCGGTCAACGGCCTCTATGCCAAAGCAAACATGCCCCTGCCCCGCGCGCCGCATAGGGGCCTCAAGCACCGCCATTTCCCGGCGCAAGGTTTCAACCCGGGCACTTTTGGTCGTCTGCAGCACACTCTATGGTCCAAATGATAATTCATAATGTTCTTATTTTGTTCTATTATTGAATCCAAATACCCCCTTGTCAATCGCCCTTTAAACGATCAAAAATAATTAAACCAAATGAGTATTTGATCGAAAATATCGAAACAATGTCCATTCGCCAACTCAAGACCTTCGTCGCCATCGCAGAGCACGGCACCTTCGCCGCCGCCGCTGAGGCCATGGCCCTCACTCAGTCTGCGGTCAGTGTTCAGGTCAAGAACATCGAAGACGAAATGGGCCGCGAACTGTTCGACCGCTCCAAGCGTCCACCGGTTCTGAACGAGGCCGGGCGGGCGCTCGTGCCCCATGCCAGAAAGCTGATCACCGAGTATGACGCCCTGCGCGACCACATCAACGACGACAGCGCCTATGAGGGTGCCTTCCGCCTGGGCTCGGTCGGCAGCTTGCTTACCGGCTTCATCCCTTCGGTTCTCCTCACGCTCAAGGAACGCTACCCGCGCCTGCACATCGAACTGGCCTCGGGCTTCACCTCAGAACTGGTGACCCTGGTCGACCGCGGCGCCCTGGACGCTGCCATCGTCAGCGACCTCAAAGACCCGCCAGCGGGCCTCAAGTGGATGCCCTTCCTGCGCGAGCCACTGGTGCTGATCGCGCCGCCGGACGCGCCAGATCTCACCGCACAGCAATTGGTGGAGAGCTACCCCTTCATCCGCTACGTGCCGGAAACCTCCGTGGGCAAGGTGATCGACGCGGCCATTAGGGCGGCCAAGCTGAAGCCGCGCGAGCAAATGCGCCTGGATTGGATCGAGGCAATCGAGGCCATGGTCTCCGCCGGGCTGGGGGTTTCGGTGGTGCCGGCTCGGGAACATCGGCGCAGCAGCCGGCCGGCCGTCAAGCGCGTGGCCTTCGGAAAGTCCGTTCGATACCGAACTCTCGGCATGGTGCAACGCGCAGGCGGTGAAACCAACGGGTTCAGCGCTCCCTTATTTGAGACATTGAAAAGCGCCACCCCGACAGCGCAACTTACAAACAAGAGGTGATCGACAGCGGTTCAGATTTTTGACAACTGTCAATTAACAGGCGACAGTTCAAGCAAAGCATGATAAAGTCCTTCAAGCACAAAAAATTGGAGAAACTCCACACAACGGGCAACCAAAGAGGTCTCAATCCTGAACATATCCGGCGCATACAATATATTCTAACTAGGCTGGATTCTGCCCAAACGATCGAAGAGATGATTTTGCCGTCCTATCGCCTGCACCGCCTCAGTGGCAGCATGAGAACGTATTGGGCCATCACTGTTCGCGCAAACTGGCGCATCGTGTTTGAATTTGAAGACGGACACGTCTTTCATGTGGATATGATGGACTATCATTAAATTTGAAGGCTCTGGCTAATGCCCATGAAGAACCCACCCCACCCTGGCGGCTCTGTGAAGGAAGAATTGGAATACCTCGGCTTATCCATAGCCGAGGGCGCCAAGGCGTTGGGCGTCACACGACAGCAACTATACAAAGTAACAACCGAGCAAAGTGCCATTTCTCCTGAGATGGCTTTAAGGCTTGAAGCTGTAATCGGCTCAACGGCCGATTCATGGCTGCGCATGCAAGTTGCCCATGACCTTGCTGTCGCCCGGCGCAAATCAGGCAAGGTACTTAACAAGCTCAAGAGGCTCGATGAAGCCGTTGTTTGAATGCTATTAGATAAAAATATATCACGAAAAAATCAAATTTTCTGAATTATTATTTGATGTTTGAACGCGCTATAACTCCCCCTAGAAACAGCAGAGTCCATGACCACCACCCACAAAGTCTCCATCTGGCGCGGCGGCGCTGAAGGTGATTATGCGCACTATGATGTGCCGGCACGCGAAAGCCAGACGGTGCTGGATGTGGTGACCTATGTGCAGCGACACCTGGACCCAACCCTCACCTACCGATTTGCCTGCCGGGTGGGCATGTGCGGCTCCTGCGCCATGACCGTAAACGGTGTGCCGCGCTGGACATGCCGCACCCATGTGTCGAAGGTCACCGGCGGCGGCGAACTCAAGATCGGGCCTCTGGCGAACATGCCGGTGATCAAAGATCTCGCCTGCGACATGACAGAATTCTTCGAGAAATGGCAGAAAGCACAATCGCGCTTCATCCCCACCAAGACCCGCAAGAATCCGATGGAACCCATCAAGCCGGACACCCCTGCTCGCGTTGCGGCAAATGCCGGTATTGAGTGCATCAATTGCGGGGTTTGCTATGCGGCTTGCGACACGGTGCGCTGGAATGCGGACTATCTTGGTCCAGCCGCCCTCAACCGGGCTTGGACCCTCGCCAACGATGAGCGCGACGGGGGCTGGGCAGATCGCCTCAAGGCGGTTTCCGATCATGGCGGTTGCCATTCCTGCCGCAGCCACCAAAGCTGCGAGGCCCATTGCCCCAATCAGCTCAATCCGGCGGCCTCCATTGCCGGGCTGAAGCGGCTCAGCACTTCGGCCTATCTGAAGGGCGAACTCAAATGAGGGCGCTGCGTCTCTATCTCGTCCAGCGCGTCACCGCAGCCATCATGGCGCCGCTGGTGTTCCTGCATCTGGGTCTGATCCTCTATGCGGTGCAAGGCGGCCTGAGCGCCGGGGAAATCCTCAGCCGCACCCAGGGCAGTTTCTTCTGGGCCTTCATCTATGGCCTGTTCGTGCTCTGCGCCTCATTTCATGTATCGATCGGCCTGACGAACATCCTGCAGGAATGGACATCGCTCAAGCGCATTGCCGCGGCAAACATCGCCCATACTTTTGGCATGGGCGTGATGATCCTGGGCTTCCGGGCCGTCTATGCGGTGGTGTTCTGATGACCAAGCCACACAGAAAACCGCTCTGGTATGCGGCCATGGCGCACCGTCTCTCCGGCCTGGCGCTCTCTGCATTTCTGCCGCTCCACTTTTTGGTGCTGGGTTTGGCCATTGAAGGCGAAGCCGAGCTGGACGGCTTCCTGAAATGGACGGATTCGCCTCTGGTAAAGTTCGCGGAGATGGGTTTGGTGTTCCTGCTCACAGTCCACCTGCTGGGCGGCCTGCGCCTCCTGGTGTTGGAAAACTTCGCCTGGCGTGACAGTCAGAAGACCATCGCAACCTTCGCCGCTGGCGCCTCTGTGCTGGCCGCCTTCGCCTTCTTGTTTCAGGTGGTCTGATGGAACGCATCGAAACTGACATCCTCATTCTCGGCAGCGGCGGCGCCGGCCTGTTTGCCGCGCTTCATGCCAAAGATGCCCGGCCCGACCTGTCGGTCACCATCGCCACCAAGGGCCTGCTCGGCAAATGCGGCTGCACGCGCATGGTGCAGGGCGGCTACAACGTGGCCCTCAACCCGGGCGACAGCATCGAGCGCCATTTCATGGACACCATCGTGGGCGGTAAATGGCTGCCCCATCAGGGCATGGCCTGGACCCTGTGCGAGACGGCTGTTGAACGCATCCACGAGCTGGAAAACGAAGTCGGCTGCTTCTTCGACCGCAATCCGGACGGCTCAATGCACGGCAAGGCCTTTGCCGGCCAAACCTTCGACCGCACGGTGCACAAGGGCGACCTGACAGGCATCGAGATCATCGGCCGCCTGCTGGAACAGGTCTGGGCACGGGATGTGGCCAAGCTGGAAGAGCACCGCGCCATCGGGCTCATTCCGGCCGCAGACGGCGGCGGCATCTCCGGCGTATTGTTCATAGACATCCGCACCGGCGCCTTCCGGTTCGTGGCGGCCAAGGCGGTGCTGATGGCCACAGGCGGCGGGCCCACCATGTACCGCTACCACACGCCATCCGGCGACAAGAGCATGGACGGTCTCGCCATGGCCCTGCGTGCCGGCCTCACCTTGCGCGACATGGAAATGGTGCAGTTTCATCCCACCGGTCTGCTGGCCGGCCCAGATACGCGGATGACCGGCACTGTGCTGGAGGAGGGCCTGCGCGGCGCCGGCGGTTACCTGCTGAACGGCGAGGGCGAGCGCTTCATGGCAAGTCAGGAAGAAAAGGCCGAGCGCGCAACCCGAGATATCGTCAGCCGCTCCATCTACCGGGAAATGCAAGAGGGCCGCACCACACCTAATGGCGGTGTCCACATTGCCATGAGCCATCTGGGCGCCGACGATGTGCGGGTGCGTTTCAAGGGCATGGTGGAACGCTGCGCCGATTGCGGTTTCGATCTGGCCGGCGGCTTGGTGGAGGTTGTCCCCACAGCCCACTATCTCATGGGCGGCCTGGTGTGTGAGACCGACACCAGCACGGCAATGCCGGGGCTCTATGTGGCCGGCGAGGATGCGGGCGGTGCCCACGGGTCCAATCGCCTCGGCGGCAATGGAGTGGCCAATTCCACGGTGTTCGGCGGCATCGCCGGCGATGTGATGGCAGATTACGCAGCAGGACGCAGCGCACCGGCTGAGCCCGACGAAACCGTTTTGGCAGACGAAATGGCCAGAGCACAAGCGCCCTTCACCCAGCCTGCGGACGATCTTCATGCCCTGCGCGACGAGCTACAGGATGTGATGTGGGATGGTGTCGGCGTTATCCGCACACCTGACGGCATGCAGCAGGCCACCAGCCAGCTCGATGATTTGGCCGGAAAACTGAACCAGACCGGTCTCGCCGACATGGACCTGCGCTTCAATCTCACTTGGCACGATTGGCTGAACGTCCAAAGCCTGATCGAGACCAGTCAGGTGATCACCCGCACGGCACTGCAACGCAAAGATTCCCGCGGCGCTCATTTCCGTGAAGACTTCCCCGACGCAGGCGTGCCGGAAGAAAGCCGTTTCACCACAGCTCAGCTTGACAGCGGCGAGCTTGTCATCTCCGATGAGCCCGTCGAGTTCAGCCATGTGCGCCCAGGCGAAACACTCCTCAAAGACGATATCGCGGCTGCAGAATAGGAGCCCACCATGATCCCCATATCTGCCTTGCAATCCACCGCCGAAGACTTGATGGCCAAGGCTGCAATCGAGATTCCGGACGACTATCTGGACGGCCTACGCGGCCTTGCCAACATCGAGAGCGGCGAGCTGTCGGCCTTCGTCATCCAGGCCATGCTAGAAAACTATGAGGCCGCCAAGGAAGACCGCAGCGCCATGTGCGGCGACACCGGCGTACCCCGCTGGTATGTGAAGATCGGCAATGAGGCGCGCATCGAAGGCGGGCCAATTGCGCTTGAAGCTGCCCTGCGCCGGGCCACCGCCAGCGCCACAAAAGATGTGCCGCTGCGCCCCAACCGGGTGCATCCCCTGTGGCGCACCGACCATGACAACAACGTGGGGCTCAACGCACCGGAGATCGAATACAGCTTTCACCCCGATGCAGATTGGATCGAGCTGACCACCGTCCACAAAGGCGGCCTCTTCGGCTCCGACTACCGGATGCTGTTCCCAGGCGATGGCATTGACGGCATCAAGCGCTTCTATCTCGACACGCTCATCGCCTTCGGCAAACGCGGCCTGGCCTGCCAGCCGGCCATCGTCGGCGTCGGCCTGGGCGGTTCCAAGGACATCTGCATGACCCTGGGCAAACAGGCCGCCTGCCTGCGCACCGTGGGCAGCGTGAACCCGGACCCCGGTATCGCCGAGCTGGAAGCAGAGCTCAAAGAGATGGGCAACACCATCGGCATGGGCGCCATGGGCTTTATGGGGTCGTCCATGGTGGTCGACTGCCATATCGAGGCCGGCTATTGCCACACGGGCGGCATGCCCATGAGCGTGCATATGTTCTGCCTCTCCTCGCGCCGGGCCTGCGCGCAGGTCACACCAGATGGCAAGGCAGCATTCCGGACCGATCCGGAATGGTTCACAGACTATTCAAGACGGGAGACGGTGGAATGGTTTCCAACGCCACAAAACTTAAAACAGCACGCCTGAAGCTTCCGGCCTCAACCGAGGATCTGCGCGGGCTTGAAATCGGCACCGTGGTCTATCTGGACGGTCGTATCTTCACCGCCCGTGAGGGGGTTTACAAGAAGGCCGTGGAAGAAGGCGCCGGCATGCCGGCCAGCGAAGCGGATATCGGCAATGTGAACTTCCATTGCTCACCAGCCGCCATGATCCGCGACGATGGCTCCTACAATATGGGTTCGGTGACCGCCACCGCCTCGTTCCGCTTCAACAAATGGCTGGAAGACTGGTTCAAGATTTCCGGCTGCAAGATCATCATCGGCAAGGGCGGCATGTCGCCGGAGGTTTATAAGGAAAAGTTCGTCCCCAACGGCGCGATTTACCTGACCACCGTCGGCTATGGCACAGGTGCCCTTCTGGGCCGGGGCGTCAAGCGGGTGGTCGACACCCATTGGCGGGGCGAGCTCGGCCTGGCCCAATGCATCTGGGTGATAGACGTTGAAAACTTCGGTCCCTTCCTGGTGGAAAGCGACCTAGAGGGCAACAGCCTGTTTGAGCGCGAGAACGCCAAGGTTGCGGCCAATATTGGCGGGCTATATGAAGGGCTGAAACCGGCCATCATGAAACGCTATGGAGAAACAGATGACCGGGAGGAAGAGGTCATCTGAATGCAAACCCTTGAGCTGCTCGATCGCCTCATCGCGTTCCCAACCGTCAGCCGCAACTCCAATCTGGAGTTGATCCACTTCATCCAGGAGTATTTGGATGGCCACGGCGTCACCTCCAAGCTCATCCATGATGACGAAGGCGGCAAGGCCAACCTCCATGCCATTATCGGCCCAGAAGACGTGCCGGGCGTCATGCTCTCCGGCCACACCGACGTGGTGCCGGTGGACGGGCAGAACTGGTCGTCAGACCCATTTGTGATGCGCGAAGACGGCGGCCTCCACTATGGCCGTGGCACCGCCGACATGAAGGGGTTCATCGCCAGCGTGCTGGCCGCGGTTCCAGCCATGAAGGCCCGCAATCTGGCCCGCCCAATCCATCTGGCCTTCTCCTACGACGAGGAAATCGGCTGCATTGGCGTGCGCCGCATGATCGATGTTTTGGCTGTTGCCCCGGTGAAGCCGGCCTTCTGCATCATTGGCGAGCCGACGGAAATGCAGGTAGCCATCGGCCACAAGGGCAAGACCGATGCAGTGTGTACCTGCCACGGGGTGGAGAGCCATTCAGCGCTTGCACCTAACGGTCTGAATGCGATCTATCTGGCATCAGAAATGATCGGCGCGATCCGTGAGCTTCAGGCCCGTGTGATTGAAACGGGTGCGCGCGATGACCACTATGTGGTGCCCTACACCACCTTGCATGTGGGTGTGATCGATGGCGGCACGGCTCTCAACATCGTCCCCAACGCTTGCAAGTTCCGCTTTGAGATCCGCAACCTTCTGGAAGACGACCCCATGGCCCTGATGGCCAAGCTTGAGGTCAAAGCGGCGGAAATCGCCGGGGCCTATCAGGACAAGTTCCCCACGGCGAAAATCGACATCACCATCTCAAACGAATATCCCGGCCTCAACACGGCGCCGGATGCGGAAATCGTCACGTTTGTGAAATCCCTCACCGGCGCCAATGATCACATGAAGGTTGCGTTCGGCACCGAAGGCGGCCTGTTCCGCGAGCGCTTGGGCTTGCCAACGGTTGTATGCGGACCAGGCTCCATGGACCAAGGGCACAAGCCCGACGAGTTTATTGCAGCCGGACAGCTGGCAAAGTGCGACGGCTTCTTAGGCCGGCTGCTGGATCAGATCTCCGCCTGAGATCACTTGTCCCAAACGAAGGCTCCGATTTCCTTGGCCGCTTCATGCTTCCGAAGGTCGATTGTGTGCCCGCCAGTGGGGTAGATCGACACCTTGGTGCGATCGCGTGAACCGTAGAATGCCTGGGAGACTTTGTGATCCAGAAGTTGATCATCAGCGGTCAACACCACGAGACTGGTTGTGGCGGGGTTGGCTGTACGTGGTACGCCCTTGTAAGAATGAACCCCATCAAGTGTCACGGTAAATGCGGTTTGCCGGCGTTTGCTCTTTTGGGTGGTTCCCGCATATTTCTCCAGTTGCTTTGCCGGATCTGAAAGCGGGTTGATCTGCACAATTTTGGTGGCACCAATCCGATTGCCAAAATACTCAGCCCAGAACCCGCCTAGCGAGGTTCCGAAAACGGTGATCTTGCGGCCCTTGAGGTGAGTTTCGGCAAACTCGTCGAGCTTCTTCACGGTCTCGGCAATGTTCAGATAGTTGTAGTTCACGCCCAGAACCGTGTGCGTCTTCTTGAACTTTTTGCGGATCCTCTTGTACGTGCCGTTCGGTACGGCTGACCTGAACCCGTGGAAATAGACAATCACATTGTCCTTGTAGTCACTTGGGTCAGCAACATCAGGGGACAAAATGCTCCAAGCCTGATAGGCGGCATCGCCATGCTCAGGATTAAGGTTTGGACCCGCATGAGCCGCAGCCGGCCACAAGATGGCCAACACCATCAGTAGAATAATCCTCACTTGGTCTCTCCTTCACTTGTAATCTTTTCGTAGATGCCGTCCGTCACCGGTTTCACAAACTTGAAGCAGCAAACTCCGCAAACAATTGAAACCGCAAGTGAACTTGTGGCCATAATGTATGGGTCCGCAGACTTATAGGTTGCCTGATAGTCAGGGATCAAGGCTTGGAAAAAGTACATCGTGGTAAAATGGAAGGCAAACACTGGAAAGCAATACTTCGAAACCCTCTGCACCCACGACCGGAAGCCAGGCGGCACCGGACCTGTGAAAATGTACTTGCTGGTCACCAGGAAGGTGAAAATGATGGGGATGTAGGTCCATTGCCACAAGAACCGCTTCGACATGCCGAGATACTGCCGCAGATCATAACTGGCGAGTGTCTTCGACCACTTATACAGCTCGGGCCCAACACCGCTCAGTTCCACCACCAACCAGGCAATTGCCACACTTGCGAACAAGCCGAGCGACAAACGCCTGACGGCGATCTTCGACACGGGATATGAACCAATCGTTTCCCCGCCCTCATTTGAATTTTCCTGGACCACTGAACGTCTGTGAATCTCAAACGCGAACACACCAAACCACCAGAGCGGTGAGAGCAGCAGGATCGTGGGGCCCGCAATTAGAACCGCCAAGCAGATTACCGCAACACGCGGTCCGCCGGACAAGAGATAAAGCGCGGCAGTGGCCACCGTGTAGGCCATCAAATAATCCATCGTCCACACCGCGGCGTTTGAGAACACCCCTTGGCCCACCGTGCTTGGGGCCCAGTATTCTCCGCTAAACGTGAACAGCTGCCAAAACTCTTTGACAATGCGCAAGAACGATAAATCGGGATCGAACTTATCTGTATGCACAAAGGCAGCGTCGACCCGGACCATCCAGATGTCCATGGCCAGAACCAGCAACGTGGCCGGCACGAACATAAAGTACATGTTGAAGTACCGCGTCATGACGGACTTCAAGAATTTGCGCCCTCTGGAAACGCCCTTTATTTGCGCTTTGGAAAACGTCATCGCAGCGAAATAACCGCTGATCATCAGAAAGGTCGGGATTGTTGCGCGGCCAAGCAATGATATATCCACGTCAAACAGGATATCCGGCTTTGAACCATGTCCGATGATCACAGCCGCAATGGCCAGAATTTTCACAATGTGAAGAAAGGTCGATTGGCCTTCTGAGATCCGGAGGGGCACTATTTTGGGCTGTTCGGTCACTTTCCAACACCAATCGTTCACGCCCACGGAAATCTCGGGAACCTTGCGGTCAAGAGGAGTGCAGGTCAAGCATCACATCAAATTAACTTTGCGTGACCTCAAGCAATCTCACCACAAATGCATGCTCTATATTTACGAAAAACTGGAAGGTTTGTACCAATATTCTGGGAAGAGGCACCTTGATTGAATGCAATAACTTACCGGGCAATGAACAACTCCGGCCCGATTCCAAACCCTTTGCAATTGCGAATCTGCTAGTGAAGTCCGCAATGAACCTGAAGCACAGAGAACCTATGATCCGAACGCCCAATAAACATCTTGACCGTTGGTTTCAAATTCTGGGCACGTGGCTGTTAGCTGCCCTGGTGCTTACCATCCTTAGCGCCCCAGGGAATGCCCTGAGCGCATCGGAAAAGAAGTATCGCGACGGGGTCAACCAGCAGTTCGGGATATGGCTCAAGGCGCTGCGCAAGGATGCCGAAGCGCAAGGTGTCTCGCGCGCAAGGTTCGACAGGGCCATGCGCAACGTGAAGCTCAATTGGAGGCTGCCCAACTTGCGGCCACCCGGCAGAAAGCCCAAAGCCAAGGCACCCAATTGGCAGGCCGAGTTCCGCAGCCCTGGACCATATTTCAAACAGTCCTATATCAACTCGCTTGTCTCCACGGGCCGCAAACATCTCGGCGGCCAAAAGGCCCAGTTGGCCAGCATCGAAAAAACCTATGGCGTTCCCGCCGGAATATTGCTCGGCATCTGGGCCAAGGAAACCAGCTATGGCCGCGCCAAGATCCCGTACAACGCCATTCACACTCTCGCGACGTTAGGCTTCATGAGCGAGCGGCCTGAATTCTTTCGCGATGAACTTTTGGCGGCCCTGAAAATTGTCCAGAAGGGCAAGATTCCAGCTGCCCGCATGAAGAGCGCATGGTCCGGTGCGATGGGGCATCCACAGTTCATGCCGTCGGCCTATCTGAAGCATGCGGTAGATCAGGATGGTGACGGCAAGCCTGACATCTGGGGCTCCCTGCCTGACACGCTGGCGTCAATCGCCAACTTCCTCAAACAGAACGGCTGGCGCGGGCGAGGCTGGGGTTATGAAGTGGTGTTGCCACGAGGGTTTGACTGCACCCTGGAAGGACCGGACAAGCGCCGGCCAATAGCCGAATGGGCCAAGCTTGGGGTTAAACGGAGTTTTGGACGTTCCTTTTCAGCCGCCCAGCTAAAGCAACGCGGCTCTATTTTGTTGCCTGCCGGAACCCATGGCCCAGCCTTCATCGCACTCAAGAATTTCTACGTGCTGAAGGAATATAACGAGTCTGATCTTTACGCCCTCTTCGTCGGCCACCTGGCTGATCGCTACGGCAAGAACCGCACCTTTAAGGGCAAATGGGGCAAGGTTGGCGGCCTGACCCGTGGCGACACGCTCGACATGCAAAAGCGTCTTGTTAGGCGGGGCTACGATGTAGGCGGCGTTGACGGGTTGATCGGCTTTCGCTCACGCGTTGCCGCCGGCGCCTATGCCAAAGCCCAAGGCCTCAAGGCCACCTGTTACCCCGGCAAGGCGCTTGTAAAACACATCCGAAAAAACACCCCCCTTTAGGCAACTGCCGCCTCAGCGATGGGGTCCGAAATTGAAGCTGCGCTTGATGGGCGTGCGCCGCTTGCGGTCGATGTATTTTAGACGGTCTCTGGGACTGACCAACTTAGCTTCAGCCACCTTATATCGCAGGTTCTTGAGATAAAATTTCATCTTGTGATCAGGAATGCCCAGCTGTGATCTGAACCGCTTGAAGGAGCCTTGTGAGAAACGAACCGTCTTTTCCGCATCGATGAAAATGTAATAGGGCCCAGAGAGCAAATTGAGCATTGGCCCCATTTGCGCATACTGCTTTCCAGCATTCTTAATGTTGTCTGGGAACGTTGCCACACCGTCATTTTGATGGACAATCCGGATCAAAGGCAGGTTCCTGTAGGCGACGGCACCTGCGGGGTTGGTAAATTTGGGCTGGCCAAATGTGTAAACGCGGCCAAGCTTGTATTGCTCATCAAAAAGGTAGGTGGCCAGGATCGCCGCCACTGCCCCGCCCAATGAATGTCCGGTGAGGTTGGTGGTGAACGTCTTCTTGAGGCGTGGCTTGAGATCGCGATAAATCGTTCTGGCCGCCGCGCTGTACCCCCGGTGCATCAAGATACCGGATCTTTTGTCATGGACCCCAAGGGTGTCCATGTTTGTTTTCCAATTCACTTTGTCGATTGTTCCTCGAACGGCGATGGTTTGGGTCTTGCTGGCCGCATCGATAACAATGAAATATTGGACATGCGCGTGCCCGGGCGTGGCGACCCAGGAGACGCCGCTCGACTTGCGCTTCAGTTTGGCGGCACCTTCATAGGCAGCAGCGGCCAGTTCGGCGAACTTGTAGACCGATTTGAAATCAACCTGATCTGCCCGAAGCTGGGCCAATGCGGGACCGCCGGTCCCAAGACCGGCGATCAAAGCAATAAACAGGAACAGTCCGGGGAACCGCACGTGAAATTCTCCTAAATACCTGTGGCGTTTGTCGTCGTGCTGGCAACAAACGGCCCGACAGTTGCGTTTTGAACAGCCTTGGGCGGCCCTACTGCGTCTTCATCAAGCCTGAAGCCTTCAAACCCATTGTCTGAAACCGTGTCACATATCGTGCGGTAACGCACCATGCCGCCCGCGTAGGGCATGAACATGCGCGGCTTGCCGGGAATGTTGGCGCCGAGATACCAGGAATGGCCAGCTTGCGGCAGCAGCGTTGCGTTTGCGGCGTCGTTCACATGCCCAACCCAAAGATCTGCCGCTTCCGCCGAGGCTTCTATGCGCTTCACACCGTCATCTTGAAGGTGCGCAATGCACCGGGTGATCCACTCCACATGCTGCTCAATCGCCACCGGCATGTTGGTGAGCACGGAAGGACTGCCCGGGCCGGTGATGGTGAACATGTTCGGAAAGCCAGAGACTGTGAGACCAAGATAGGTGCGCGGCCCCTCCTTCCAAGCTTCTCGTAAGGGGAGGCCGTCGCGGCCGCGGATATCCATGTTCAATAGCGGGCCGGTCATGGCGTCATAGCCCGTGGCGAACACGATGATGTCGAGCTCATGATGACCAGCGCTGGTCTCAACACCCATGGGCGTAATGCGTTCAATCGGATTGGCCCGAATGTCGACCAATGAAACGTTGTCCCGGTTGAAAGTGTCAAAATAGTTGGTGTCGATCGGCGGGCGCTTGGCCGCATAGGGGTGATCGATATTGGACAGTTTGGCCGCGACTTGCGGATCCTTCACGATCTCCCTGATCTTTGACTTGAGGAATTCAGCCGCCGTGTCGTTGGCAGCCTTGTCGGCCAGCAGATCCTGGAAGCAGGACCGAAAGCGCAAGCCGCCATCTTCCCAATAGTCCTCATAGATCTCTCGGCGCTCGTCAGGCCCAACGTCGAACACCTTGCGGTCTGAAATCGTAAACGCATGGCCGTTGGGGGTCGAATGCATCACGGCCCGGATCTCTTCGTGGTTCTCCCGGCAGTGGCGCTTGAATTCCTCCGAGAGAACGTGGTTACGGGCTGGCACGCTATAGTTCGGCGTGCGTTGGAACACCGTAAGATGATCGGCTGTTTCAGCAATCACCGGGGCTGATTGAATGCCGGTTGAACCGGTACCGATCTGTCCAACTCTCTTGCCTTTGAAATCTACGTCGTCATGGGGCCACAGCCCGGTGTGATACCACTCACCTTTGAAATCTTGCAGGCCCGGAATGTTTGGAACATTTGCCGCCGACAAACAGCCTACGGCCGTGATCAGATAGGTCGCAGAGAACCTCTGCCCCTGCTCCGTGGTGATGATCCAGCGGTTTTCGCTCTCTGCAAAATGGGCTGAAACAACGCACGAACCCAACTGGATATCGCGCCTCAAATCGAACTTGTCGGCCACATGGTTGAGATAACGCACGATCTCCGCGTGCCCGGGATAGCGCTCGGACCATTGCCATTCCTCCAGCAATTCAGAGGAGAAGTAATAGGCATAGGCATGACTTTCAGAATCGCACCGCGCACCCGGATAGCGGTTCCAATACCAGGTTCCGCCCACACCATCGCCCAGTTCGAGCACGCGTGCGGACAGTCCCACTTTGTCGCGCAGGCAGTGCAGTTGATATAGGCCCGCAAACCCGGCACCGATAATCAGAGCATCAAGCTCGGTTATTGTTTCTGTGGTTTCTGACAAAGAACTTTCCATTGTGAATTTGGTGAACCCAAAGCTCCAGAGATGTAGAAGAAATCCGTTTAACCCATTTGATCGGTCTCACGCCAGACCCGCTCGGTTGAGAGTGCACGGCAATCTCGCAAAAGTTTGAATTCACCGTTCATTCAGATCCGCCAGGTTACACTTGCATATAAATGGAGGCGGAACCCAACGCAAAGACATGCGCGAAGCGCAGCGTTTGCGGATTTTTAGGAGATCGCCATGTCCATCTTCTCTCAGCCGGGCTTCGACAACCACGAGGCCGTCCATGCCTTCAACCACCCCGAAGCGGGGCTGCAAGGCATCATCGCCATTCATTCCACTGCCCTTGGTCCAGCCTTTGGTGGGTGCCGGTTCTGGACCTACGCCAACGACAGCGACGCATTGACCGATGCCCTACGCCTGTCGCAAGGCATGAGCTATAAAAATGCACTCGCCGAATTGCCCTATGGCGGCGGCAAAGCTGTGATCATGCGCGGCAATGGCGCCGTCGATGTCACTGCGCTTTTCGAAGCTTATGGCCGGGTCGTCGAGACACTTGGTGGACGCTACATCACGGCTGAAGATGTGGGCACATCTGTTGAAAACATGCGTTCGGTGGCAAAGTTCACCAGCTATGTCAGCGGCATTCCGAAGAAGGACGGCTATAAAGGCGGCGACCCATCGCCCGTGACGGCCCTTGGGGTGTTTGAAGGCATGAAAGCGGCCGCCCGCCACCAGTTCGGCACCGATGATCTCGCCGGCATGACTGTTGCCGTGCAGGGCATTGGACATGTGGGCTATCACTTGTGCAGCCTGTTGCATGAGGCAGGCGCTGAATTGCTCGTCTCTGACATCAATACGGACAATGAGGATCGAGCCATATCCGAGTTTTCAGCCAAGCCCGTTACAAGCGACAAAATCCTCTCTGCTGCAGCCGACATATTTGCACCATGTGCCTTGGGCGGGGTACTGAATGTCCAGACCATCCCCACACTCAAAGCAAAAGTGGTGGCCGGCGCGGCGAACAATCAACTGGCAACAAAGATCGATGGACAATTGCTCAGCGCAGCTGGAATCACCTATGCCCCTGACTATGTGATCAACGCAGGCGGGATAATCTCAGTGGCCGCCGAGCGTACCTCAGGGGCCACCAAGGAGGGTGTGCTGGGCGCAGTCAAACGCATCGGCAAGCGCACCGGGAAAATACTCTCCCGCGCCAGCCAGAGCAAAACGCCTCCGAGCGAGATGGCTGATCAAATGGCTCGGGAAATCATCGCCAAGGCCAAGACCACAACCGCCAAGCAAGCCGCCTGACCCACTCACGCTTAGCTTGTCTTGTTTGCGATTCTCAGCAACACTGGTTGCACCATTGCGGCTGAGAATGAGGATCATTATGGCGCTGTTGATCGACGTAAACATGCCCGAATGGATGTCCGATGAGGACTTGCGGCGGGACGTATTGTCAATTTTGCCCGGCACCGATGTCCGCCTTTACGAAAACATGGGCGACCCTTCTGAAATTGAAATGGCCGCGGTCACGCGCCTGAGGCCAGACCTGGCGGCGCAACTGCCAAACTTGAAACTTGTCCAGAAGCTCGGCGCCGGCGTTGAGACGATGGTTGGCAATCCAGATCTGCCCGCCCATGTGCGCATCACGCGCTTGAAACCCGATGCGCCGGCGCGGGAAATAGCAGAATTTTGCTTGGCCTACATCCTTCGCGAGCAGCGCAACATGCAGTTTCACGACAGGCGCCAAACGGAGTGCGCTTGGGATCCGATACCGCCGCGCATCACCCCGCAATCCGTTGTTGGCGTGCTGGGCCTGGGGCATATCGGCAGCCGGACAGCAAACATGATTGCGGGCGTCGGGTTCAAGGTCATCGGCTATAGCCGTTCGCCCAAATACACAGAAGGCATTGATTGCCGCCACGGCGCCGATGCGCTTTTGCCCATGTTGGCAGAATGCGACTACGTGGCGTCCGTTTTGCCTTCAACGCCTGAGACGAGAGGTTTGGTCAATCGTGAATTCCTTGCGTCCATGAAAGAAGGTTCAGTGTTGATCAATGTGGGACGCGGCGACCTGGTGATCGAGAAAGATCTTCTCAACAGCTTGAATGCAGATCATCTTGGCCATGCCGTGCTGGATGTTGTCAGCACCGAACCGTTGCCGGAGGATGACCCGTTGTGGACCCATCCGAAGGTGACCGTCACACCTCATGTATCGGGCTGGCATCTTGGCGATGCGCTGAAAGACGTTGCTGAAAACTATCGACGGTTGCAGGATGGCACTCCATTATTGCACGAGGTGAACCGCGCCAGAGGCTATTAGGTTACCGGATGCCAACCGCATGGCGCAGTGCAGTTCGAGCCAGCAGACGCGTTGAGTCCAGCGTGGGCAGCGGTGAGTTTTCATCGCTGATAATCAACGGGATCTCGGTGCAACCCAGGATCACCGCATCACACCCATCGTTTTTCATGCGCTCTATCACACCTTGAAAATAGGCAACCGCTTCGGGTTTGAATGTGCTGTTGACCAGTTCTTCCATAATGATGCGGTCGATTTCCGAACATTCATCAGCTTTTGGGCGGCGGTAGTCCAAATTCCGTTGCGACAGTTTTTGCGGATAAACCTCACTGGCAACCAGCCAACCTGTTCCCGTGAGGCCGAGCCGCCGAAATCCGCGCCCCAGGGCTTCTGTTGCCACACATTCTGCAATGTGGAGCCAAGGCAATGGGGAACGCGCCTCAACATAGTCGAACGCCTGATGAATAGTGTTGTCCGGGCAGATCAGAAAGTCGGCGCCCACGGAAGCCAGCTTGTGCGCTGAGCCCAGCATGAGATCACCCACGCCTTCAAGGTCGCCCTGCTCAAGGCACGCCACATAGTCCGCAAGAGACGGTGTGTGCATGGAGATTTCAGGATGGGCATGTGGACCAAGAAACTGCGCACCCTCCACGCAAATGGTCCGGTAGCACAATGCCGCCCCCTCGGCAGAGCACGCCACAATTCCAATGTGCTTCGGCGTCACTGGTTCAACTCCCAATGAAGGCAATCAGGCAAACGGGAGCGTTGCAGAAATGCGCTCTGTCTTAAACAATCGAGCCGGCGCATAACCTTCATTGTCGCGATACCATTTCTCAAATTCGGCCGCCGGCATGGGACGAGCAAAGAGGTAGCCCTGAACAACGTTAACTTTGAGGTCCACCAAATATTGAAGCTGTTCTTGCGTTTCGACACCTTCGGCCACCAGGTCCAAACCTGACACCTTCGCCAATTTTACAACAGTTTGTATCGCCACGTCCGCAAACGAGTGCGTGAGCGCTTTGAATACAAAGGATTGATCGATTTTCAACTCGGTGAAAGGCAGCGACTCCAGTGTATCAATGTTCGACCGGCCAGTACCAAAGTCATCAGAAGAGGTGCGAAATCCCTTCATGCGCAACCGGGTCAACACGTCCATGACTTTCAGAATGTCCGAAGAGAAACTCTCTTCGGTGACTTCTACGATGATTTGCGATGATCGCACGCCTACCTCGCCCACAAGCTTCGACAGCCTGTCTGGCAGGTCCAACTCGCAGAGTTGCGCCGGATCAACGTTCAATGCCAAGTCAAGTGCAATACCTTGGCCTTGCCATATGCTCAGTTGCTTCAACGCCTTCCGCGCCATGATGTCGGTTAGCTCGCCCATCATATTGTGGCAGCGCGCAGCGGTAATGAGTGGAAAGGCCCCCAAGTGCCCAAACTCTTCGTGCTCGCCTCTCACAAGCGCCTCAACCCCGACAATCTTCCCGGTCCGCACAGCAATTTTCGGCTGGAAATAAGGAACGATGCCCTGCTCCTTGTAGAGCCGGGACAGGGTATCGGCGCTGAATACATCAGGCTGCTTGACTGGGGTTTTTGAGGTGTTGTCGGCCAGGAACACCTGATCCATTTTGCTTTTTGTAAGCGGCTTGGAAATACAGCCGCGGACTTTCAGACTATGACCGTTAGCAAGAGACTGCGCTGTCTCTATGATCGAGACGTCCCGTCCACTTGCAATAACCACATCGCCGCGAAATCCTTGGTCGTGCAAGCGCCGAAGCAATTGAATGCCGTCTTCGTCCGGCATGCTCAAGTCGGTGACGATGAGATCGAAAGACCCGGAAAAGGTTCGCACAACATTCGCAGCGGCGGCTCCATCTGCAGCAGCCTGAACAGATTTGACAGGTAAAGCTTCGAAATAACCCCGCAAGACCGCCCGAACAATCGGATCATCATCAACAATCAAAACATCGCCGTAGAGTGTCATGGGGTGCCGTCTAAAATTTCATCCGCAATCTTCCATGTCCGTGTTCCAGACAAGGACGGTTCCTTCATACGGCAATCTTATTGAGCGAGGCTTAACTCGGGACTTCCGTTTGGGTTGAGGGCCACTTTCGCCGAACAAAAGAGTGTTCTTAAAATTTTCAGCAAATTGCGGACACAATTTTTATCCGTATACGGCATTGTTCGATCAACCGGGAAATGTAATCTGGAGCAGAGGGGAAGCTGCGCCGAAGCAGGCAAGAATTGCCTAGTTGTTGGTGTTGAAATGAGTGCTTACAAAAGCGAGCCTTCCCCGGCTCACAAGAATGTTTCCCAATTCCTGAGAAGGTTCGTCAAGCATACCAAGGGCTCAATTGCCATGACGTTTGGCATTGCAGCTTCCGTGCTGCTTGCTGCCGGGGGCATGGCAATCGATTTTGGCTTGATAACTGTCCAAAAAAACAAAATGCAAAACGCAGTGGATGCCGCCACGTTGGCTGCCGGGGAAGAATTGCAGGTTTCAAGTACGAGCAAAGCTCAGATACTGG
>JAAEUE010000382.1 GCA_024227565.1 Alphaproteobacteria bacterium | reverse complement strand
GATCCAGCTAATGCCGCTAAGGGCATAGGTGTACATCTTCATGGCCTTCTCATAGGCGGACTGTTGATCGAACTCGCATGCATCGCTCATTCCGAACCCGGCGCACGGAACGCCGTAGTGCATCGCCATGGCCGCAATGCCCGCGCCGACGATGCCATATTCAGGACTGCCGGTGGCCCACAGGCCTGTTCGCATGTCCATGGCGGGGCTGAACGAGCAGAACGCAAGAGGATGACCCGGCTTATAGCTTTGTGACTGAACAACAAGGGCGAGGATTTCGGCAATGCACTGCACCAGCATCCCGGCACGTGTGGCAGGTCCGGTGGCGCCTCCCATGAGGGCGCTTTCGATGGAAAGAGGCGTGCCGGAATCACAAAACCCGATCAGCCAGTCAGTATAGTGCACATCGATAACGCGTGGTGGGTTGACCACCACATGACCCAACATATGGGGTTTCCGGCGCATTTCTTCTTCACCGCCCGCCGCGACCTGCCACATCTTGATCAGATCGCAAACCTCATGCTCGGCGCCCGTGTTATAGACCCACGTCCCCGGCTTGTTGGTGTGTTTCATCCACTCAGCGGTCAGTATCTGCGAATTGCAGATCATTTCCTCGTCATAGAGCCACATCACCGGCTTGTAGAGGCCGTGAACATGTTCCAGGGCATCCGCCATCAGCGTGCCGTCGATAGCATCCTGGCGGGTAACCTTGCGGCG
>JAAEUE010000381.1 GCA_024227565.1 Alphaproteobacteria bacterium | reverse complement strand
CGCCCCTGGATCCCCGCCTTCGCGGGGATGACGACCAAGGAAAGAGAAATGAGATACGACCAAAATCCCGCGCCACATCCAACACTGTCGTCCTCGGGCTTGACCCGAGGACCCATAGCTCGGAGCGTGCGGCAGTGGGCTCTCGGGTCAAGCCCGAGGGCGGCAAGAATCTCCCTCCACAGCTCGTGACATCTCAGCGCGTTGCGCATCGCGCCGTCCAGCTTTAGGGTGCCGATCAAAGCAACAGTCAACGGTTAGGCCAAATCCATGCCCCGCCTTTCACGCAAAGACAAAATCATCAACGCCGCGCTGGCCTTGGCTGAAGATACCAGCTGGCGAGACTTGAGGCTCTCAGCCATCGCCAAGGCGGCAAAACTGTCCCTGGCGGATGTGGCCGAAGAGTTCGCCTCCAAAGCCGACATCCTCGCGGCCTTCATGGCCCGCACCGATGCTGAGCTGTTGAAGAAGATCGAAGACGATGGGGAGGCAAGCGAATTGCCCCGCGACCGGCTTTTCGATGTGGTCATGCTGCGGCTGGAGCTGCTGGAACCACACAAGGCCGCGCTGCGCAACATCGCCCGCGACATGCGCGGCAATCCGCAGGATCTTGCAACCACCACCAGTGCCGCTTTGCGATCGCAAACCTGGATGCTGGCCGGCGCCGGCATTGAAGACAGCGGCATGCAGGCCTTCCTGAAAACCGGCGGCCTGGCCTACCTCTATGCCCGGGTGTTCCAAACCTGGCTGGACGAGGAGGATGCGGGCCTCTCCAAAACCATGGCCGAGCTTGACCGGCGCCTGCGCCAGGGCGAAACCTTGCTTGAGCGTTCCGGAGCGCCTGTTGCCGTGGGCAATGCGGTCTATCAGTTCGCCAAGGCCTTCATGCGCAACCGCGGTCAGCGGCCTGGCACCTCAAAATCTGAAGCTTCCACACCATAAGAGCGTTTCATCCATGACAGCAGACAACAAGGCGGGGGAAATCACCTTCGATGATTTCCTCAAAGTAGACATTCGCGTGGGCACCGTGGTCGACGCCCAGCCCTATCCGGAAGCCCGGGTGCCGGCAATCAAGCTGTGGATCGATTTTGGCGACGAGATTGGCGTCAAGAAGACCTCCGCCCAGGTCACCAAGCACTACACGGTTGAAAGCGTGATGGGGCGCCAGGTCTGTGCGGTGGTGAACTTCCCGCCGCGCCAGATCGGCAAGTTCATGTCTGAGGTGCTCACCTTGGGCATGCCCGACGACGACGGCGATGTGGTGATGATTGGCCCCGACCAGAAGCTGCCGAACGGCGGAAGGCTGTATTGAGCCCATGAAGATCACCAAGCTTGAAACCTTCTGCACCCAGGCCGTGGGCTTTGTGCGGGCAACAGCCGACACAGGCGCTGAAGGGTGGGGCCAGGTGTCCACCTACCACTCAGACATCACCTGCCAAATTTTCCACCGCCAGGTTGCCCCGTACGCCTTGGGAATAGATCCGCTTGATTTTGACGATCTGTTGGATCTGATCACCGAGCGCGAGCACAAGTTTCCCGGCTCTTATCTGCGCCGCGCCATGGCTGGGCTCGACACCGCGCTGTGGGACCTGCGCGGCAAGCTTGAAGACAAGCCCGTGGTGGCGCTGCTTGGGGCCGAGGCTCGCCCCATACGCGCCTATGCGTCGTCCATGAAGCGCGACATCACCCCGGAGCAGGAAGCTGAACGCTTTGTGCGCCTGCGCGATGAGAAGGGCTTTGATGCCTTCAAGTGGCGGGTGGGCGCAGAAGTGGGCCGCGATCAGGATGAATGGCCGGGACGCAGCGAGGCGGTCGTGCCAACCGTAGCCCGCGCCCTGGGCGACGGCATTGCCAAGCTGGTGGATGGCAACTCGTGCTATTCGCCGGCCAAAGCCATCGCGCTGGGCCACCTTCTGGAAGATGAAGGGGTGAGCCATTTTGAAGAACCTTGCCCCTATTGGGAGCTGGAGCAGACCAAGCAGGTCACCGATGCCTTGTCCATCGATGTGACCGGCGGGGAGCAAGATTGCGACCTGGCCACCTGGAGGCACATGATCGACATGCGGGCGGTCAACATCACCCAGCCTGACGTGATGTACATGGGCGGGTTGAACCGCACGCTTCGCGTGGCCAAGATGGCAGAGGAGGCCGGGCTGCCGTGCACGCCCCATTGCGCCAACCTGAGCCTGGTTACGATCTGCACCATGCACCTTCTGGGCGCCATCCCCAACGCGGGCAAATATCTTGAGTTCTCCATTGAGGGCGAAGATTACTACCCCTGGCAGAAGGGTCTGTTCCTGGGCGATCCGTTCGCGATTGTTGATGGCAAGGCGCAGATCCCTGAAGGCCCGGGCTGGGGCGTGGAGATCAATCCAGCCTGGCTGGAGGCGTCTGAGTATCAGGTGAGCGAGCTGGACTAGAAGTGGACCGCAACAGCGTAGAGCCCTCGAACCACATCGGCCATGCGGCGATAGTCAAGGGTGTCAGGCGTATCCGTCGGCTTGTGATAGTTGGGGTTCCGCAAAAACGCCGTGTCGGTGACCATCACGGCAGGCAGTCCAACGTCCCAGTAGCTCTTGTGGTCTGAGAACCCGGCCTCAGGCAGAAACGCCGGGGCGTTGAGCGAGTAGACCGGCAAGGGCGATGCACCTTGCATCAATGCCTTGACGCGCCTCACAGCACCGCGCTCCAGCAATTGGCCAACCACGCCGATGAAGTTTCCCCGGTCTGGATAGAGCGGCTTCAAGAAGGCCAGGGGAAAGCGTTGCGTTCCAGGTTCGTCGCGGAAATAGCCGATCATTTCTACGCTGACCATGAGTTTCAGTGGCTCCTTGCTCTTGATCAGCCGGGCGGCGTGCACTTGGCTTCCCATGGAGTTCGAACTGAAATGGGGCTGTTCTTCGAGCGTGTAGGCAACAATCTCAAGCCGGTGATTGAGGTTCGGTTTGAGGATTGCCACATGGCGCGCCAGCTCCAGGACCCCGGCCACGCCGCTGGCGTTGTCATCGGCGCCTGGGTTGTTGTTGTAGTGAACGTCATAGTGCGCCCCCATCACCATCAGCGGCGCATCCTTGGGCCCAAAGGTGCAGGAGATGTTGCGGAAGTCTTTGCCGTCCACCTTGAACATCTGCTCTTGCACCTCGCATCCGGTCTTGCCGAATTCGGCGCTGATGTAGTCGGCCGCCTGGTTCAACGACGCCATGTTGAAGCTGTTTCGTGAGGGTGTGATGCCGGTGAGATAGGCCACATCAGCCTTCAGCTGGGTTTGGTCAACCTGGAGCGAGGCTGCCTCCTGATCGGGCGGCATCACCGGATTGCGGATGAGCCAAAAAACCGCCGCACATAAACATGCCGTCAGCGCGGCAAGGCCAACTATCCACTTCATGAGGCTTCTGCCTGCTCGGCTGGCGTCTCATCGCTGGCAAGCACCCGCTGATACACCAGGCCCATGCCAATGAGCACCGCGCCGAGGCCGACGAACGACAGGGCACGCAATATGCCCTCCAACGCCGACATATCGATGAGGAACACTTTGGCCACTGTCAACATCATCACGGCCGCTGAACCAATGCGCAGCTCGCGCACCTTGAACATCATCCCGCCCACCAGCAGGGCAATGCCGAAGAGGAGCCAAACAATGGAGTAGGTGTACTGTTCGGTGTTCTCGATCACGGAAAGTGCGAGCGACATATCCTCGCCGCCATGATAGCCGTACCGCACCATAGTGGTGACATAGGCAATCATTGCGGCAAGAGACACCCCGCCAAGGGTTTTGAGATACCAGCCAGGGCGCTTGTGCTGTTGCAACCAGGCAATCGCCCCCAGGAACAAGCCCGGCAACAGGTAGGCCAACAGCAGGCTGTTGAAGGCAAAGCCGCCGCGCACATCCACTGTGGCATTGAAGAATGGGTTCATGGAGATGAGGTTGCCGAACACCAGACTGAACAGTGAGACCCCCATGGCAGCCATGGCGGCGATGGAGAACAGGCTGCGCGGGCCCACATCTTTGATGCGCGACAGGCCGAGCGAGAAACACAAGCTGACGAGGATTTGCAGGCTCAACTCCTCCAACGTCAACTCAGGGGCAAACAGATCACCGGCGTTCATGTAATGGCGCACCTGGAACACGGCAAAGAGTGCAGTGAACGCCAACGCTAGCGCCTCCATGGCTTGCGACCACCTGTCGGCAAGCGGTTTTGCCATGAGCCAACGGGCAGCGCCTGCGGCACCAGCCGGCAGCGCAAGGTAGATCCATAGCGCGTTAAAGAGGATGCGCGGGCCCACCGCATCGGGCAACCCGGCAAGCGAGTAGAGCACGTGCAAGGCCAAGATGCCACCGAACACCGGACACGCCACGCGCAGGGCCCAGATGTGGCGCAAGGTGGCAAGAAATGCGATTGCGGGGAGTGCGGCCGTCAGGGCCAGCGTCAAAGGCAATTCGGACAGCCCGGCGACAAATGCAAAGAGGAGGGCCAAGCAACCGGCAGCTGCAAACGCGTTGATGGGCACCGTTGTGATCAGGGGGGCAGCGCCGGCGTCTTCAGCATCGGCTGATTGGCTGCGGTAGAGCCACTCCACAACGCACCCGAAGGCACCCGCAAGCCCGGCGCCCGCCAGGGCAAAGGGAAGGTGGGTCACACCCTTCGCACCCATGAGCCAAAGGCAGGCAAATGTGAGAAGCGGAAAGATCGTCCCGGTTAGCGACCAGAGCAAGGCTGCTCTGCTGGAGGTGGCAGCATGTTTTTTGGCGCTGAACGCAGAAGCGGCGATCAAGACCAGGGCCACCACGGCGGCGATAATGAACACCTTGGCCCATTCGCCTTCTATGGGCGAGGGAATGTAGATGCCGCCTGCGGGCCAGTCCCAGGTTCCGCCGACCACTTCGCCGCCGCGCGACAGGATGGCCGCTGTGGCAAGGCCGCCCGACAGCAAGGCCGCGCCAGCAAGCCGACCCCAATGCCAGGCTGCAGCAAGGCCGAACGCGGCAGCAGCGAGACAGACGTAGAAGGCCCGCAAGGACAGGAGGTCTTCATACAGCATGACCAGCAGCAATAAGCCGGTTGCCGCATAGGTGAGCAGGGGCAGAACCTTGCCTTGCAGGAGGCCCGGTTCTTTCTCCGTCAGGGGCAGTCGTTGCGTGGCGTTCAACACCATGGCCAGACCGGCAAGCCCGCCGAGGTAGAGGGTCCAGGGCCAAAACTCATCGCTCAGGTGCAGGCTAAAGCCGATCAGCCCCCAGGCAAGGCCCCCAGCCACGCTTGCGGCCGACAGCCAAGTCCAGCCGCGATACCGGGCAAGGACGAGGCCACCCGCGGCAACAATTAGCAAATAGGTGTAAAGCCCGGTGTAGGAGGGCTCGGTCGATGACACAAGCCACGGGGTCACCAAAGACCCGGCAAGTCCAAGACCCGATAGGGCAGGGCCTTGGCGCAACCCCAGGGCAAGTCCGCCGAGGGACAACAGCCCCATGATCCCAAAGGCCGCCGTTGGCCCGATAAAGCCATAGAGCGCGTAGCTGGAGTACACCGAACCAAACAGAGCGAGGATGCCGACTGCCGTCAGGACGCCGGGAATGTAGGCGTGCCGAAGGGCTTCGGAACGTTCCGCCGGATCTGAGCGGCCGAGCCACTCGCCGGCAGCCAATGCAGCCAGGCCCAGGATAATGGTCAGCGCCACACGCAAGCCGGGGCTGAACACGCCGGCTTCGATTGAATAACGAAGCAAAAAGATTGCGCCCAAGCCCAGTGCAAGGCCGCCAACCCAGACCGACCAGCGTGCGCCGAGCTCATCAACAAAACCACGCGTCTTCGGAGCCGGTGCTTGTGGCGGCGTTTCGGGGGGAATGGGGGAAGCTTCAGGCTGCGGGTCTGGAGCCGGGGCGAGTTCTTCAATTTCCTCAGAAGGTTGCTCGACCGGCTCTTCGGCAACGGACTTGGTGGTTTTGGATGCTTCCTGCGCTGCCAAGGCCTGGGCCTGGGCCTGCCGCGCCTGCGCCAAGCCTGGTGCCTTCAACAGGGAGACTTCGTCGCGCAGTTGCAATAGCTGTTTTTCAAGATGTTGGGCCTTGCGAAACGCAAAGATCCCAAGGACCGCTCCAACAAGAAAAACAAGCGATACAAGCCCAAATAAAGCTTCCAAGGCACCACTCTCCTGTGAACTGGTTGCACCATAATCTGCAATTCAGGTGATTCCTATCACAATAATGAACAATGTTCAATTAAAACCAATCGCACGGTTAATTTGCGCTTAGAGACCATCGCGCCCAGCATCGGGAAAAAACAAATTGGCATCTCCGAACTTGCGAAATATTGAAACCAACATCTCGTTTCGAGATGGATTGCATATCCATATAGCTTTTCCCTTCGTTCGTTCGCTCTTCTATCAATTGAACCCCGGGATGATGAGATTGAGCCTGCTGCCACGCTTGCCGTGGCATGGGAGAAGGGCCGGCATGCGTCTTGGCCGTGCGTTGATGCAATCATCGGCGCTCGCCTCTTGCCGCGGACGCAGATCAGCCTGCGCGCACCGCCAGATTTAGGAGGAGGCCGGTCTCCATCCCGCGGCCAAGGTAATGCCCGCAGTTGTCAGGATCAGCCCGCCCCATGCGATCAAACTTGGCCACTCACCGAGCAACGGGATCGCTATCAAGGCAGTCATGCCCGGCACCATGGCCATCATTGCGGCGGTGGTTGAGGGGCCAATGGAGCGGATTGCCGTCGTGAACAGGAAGACCGCCACAACGCTGGGGCCAAGGCCCTGGTAGGCACCTTGCAACAAGATTTCCGGCCACGGGGCCACATCAATCGTCTTTGGCAGAACCAAGAGATAGACCGGTGCATACCAGGCCAGGTTAACCGTCGGAATGCACACCATGGCCTGCACGGGGGTCAACTGCCAAGCCTTGGTGCCGATCAGGTTAGCGGCCACAAACAAGGCTGCACCCAGAAACATGAGATGGCCAATCCAAGCATCGGAGGCAACCCCGCCAGACTGGCGATCCCAACTGATGAGGCCGCACCCGACTAATATTACGATCATACCTGTGATCCGCCAACGGCCAGGCCGGTCTTTTAGAAAGTACCACCCCAAAACGGCAGCAAACACAGGCAGCGTTCCGTTCATCATGGTGCCGGCATGTGATGCAGGTGCAAACTGCAACCCGCCAAAGGCCAGCAACAGGTAGGGCACACCCTGGCCGCAGGCGATCAGTATCACCTGCCACCATCGAAGTGACGTGGGCCAATATCGCCACACGAAGGGAGAGACCGCGACGGTCGCTACCGCAAACCGCAGGGCAACCATGTCGTAGATTGTGAGGGTTTGAACCACTCCAAGCCGGGAAACAACCACCCATCCCGACCAGATCACAACAACGCCCAAGGCGGCGAGCCAACCGGTCAACGGGCTGGTGGGGTCAGACATGGGAGGATGTGTTCCTTGGAGGGCCGGAAGTGGCCTTGCGTGTGTTTACACCCGCGTGATGCCGGTTGCAAAGCGCGAGGCGCGTAAGCGCGCCAAAAAGATGGTGTATCGCGGCGGCTGCATTTTCGAATGATGTATTCGGATTTCAGCCCCTTCATTTAGGATGATGTAATCGGGGCCCTCCCGGCCTTGAGCATCAAGGAAGGAGTGGCGATATGACGTATTTTGTGGGTTTG
>JAAEUE010000380.1 GCA_024227565.1 Alphaproteobacteria bacterium | reverse complement strand
GATTATGAACGATATCGAGGCGAAAATCGCGCTGTAGAACGCAGACCCCTGACCGAATCGTCCGGCCCCAAAGTCATTACATACGAGGAAACCGCCTCTCTTGAGCCGTGGAGCGCGGGTTGGTTCAATTATTGCAGCACCCGGTATCGGAGTTTCGAACGCCAAAGCGGGACATTCCTGGGCTACGATGGCAAACGCCATTTCTGCGTTCCGAAATAAACTGGCGGGGAATTTACCATAGGTATCACACCAGCGGCTGGCGTACACTCCTTGGCACGCCAGCCCTATCACACAACCGTAACATCGGCAAAAGTCCGGGCGAATTTTCTTCAGCATGGGATTCCCCCGAGCCTGGATATGTGCGAGTCGGTGTGTTCATGGCCGAATCACCTCGCGATATTGATAGGTTGGGGCTTGCTGAGCTGAAGATGTTGCTGGTGCAGGTTCTGGAGGAGAATGCACAGCTCAAGAACGCTAACGAGGCTTTGCGCGAAGAGATTGCGCGGCTGAAGGGGTTGAAGGGCAAGCCGGACATCAAGCCGTCGGGCATGGAGAGCAAGGCCAGGCCGCGTTCAGGGAAAAAGGGTGGCGGGAAAAGGACTGGACGCCGCGGCCCAAAGAACGCCAAGCTTTGCATCGACGAGACGAGCATCCTCAAACCCGGCACTGTCCCTGCAGGCTCCAAATTCAAGGGTTATGAAGACTATGTCGTGCAGGATCTGATCTTGCGTCCCTGGACGGTGCGTTACCGGCGGCAGCGCTGGAAAACGCCGGACGGCAAGACGATTACGGCGCAACTGCCCGGCGGCATCAGCGGCCATTTTGGCTCCGGCCTTAAGCGTTTTTTGCTGGCGCAATATCACCAGTGCCAGGTGACGGTTCCGCGCCTTGTGGCGCAGCTTCACGATTTTGGCGTGAACATTTGCGAGCGTCAGGTCATGCGCCTGCTGATCAAAGGCAAGGGAGATTTCCTGAGCGAGGCGGCAAGCGTTCTGCGCGCCGGGCTTGAGAGCGCCAAATGGATCACGGTGGACGACACCGGTGCCCGCCATCAGGCCCGCAACGGTTATTGCACCCACATCGGCAATGATCATTTCGCCTGGTTTGGGACCACCTCCAGCAAGAGCAGGTTGAATTTTCTGACATTGCTGCGCGCCGGTGACGAGGGCTATGAGATCAACGATGCGGCGCTCGATTATATGCAAGATCACGCCCTGCCGAAAAATCTCGTCAGGCGGCTTGGCGCACACGGCGCCCGTAGCTTTGCTGACCGGCAGGCCTGGATGTCGCATCTCACAGCCCTGGGGTTCACCAAGCTCAAGGGGCATCCCGACCTGGTGCGCATCGCCAGCCAAGGGGCCTTGTGGGGCCGCATCACAGCGCTGGGCCTGCTTGGTGGCGCCGTCATCATCTCTGACGGCGCAGGCCAATTCCGCATCGCCGACCACGCCCTGTGCTGGGTGCATGCCGAGCGCTTGGTGCACAAGTTGGACACTTTCTGTGAACGTCAACGCAAGGCCAAGGAGCGCATCCGCCATCGCATCTGGTGGCTCTACGCCGATCTCAAGGCGTACTGCCGCGATCCAACACCTGAGCGAAAATACCAGTTGCGGCGGCGGTTTGATGCCGTCTTCACCACCAAGACGGGTTTGTCAGCCTTGATCACCTGCTCAAAAGACTGCACAGGCGCAAGCAGGAAATGTTGATGGTGCTGCAACGTCCCGACATCCCGCTCAACACCAACGGCTCCGAAAACGACATCCGCTGTCAGGTCACAAAGCGCAAAATCTCAGGCGGAACCCGCTCCGACGAAGGCCGCGATTGCCGTGATGCCTTCCTGTCCCTGATGAAGACCTGCGCCAAGCTGGGCGTTAGCTTCTGGGACTATCTCGGCGATCGCCTGTCGCACCCCGGCGCCGCCTACATTCCGCCTCTACCCAGCCTCATCCACCAGCACGCCAAAGCCTGACCGCCCGGACTTTTGCCGATGTTACCAACTGGCGGTCATAGTGATTTTGTTCCTCGAAATATTGATCCAACGCAACTTCGAAATGATCAAGATTTTACACAGGCCAGTCAGAACACATGGGTGATAGATGGTATAGATGAAGCTGCTTTTGCCACAAG
>JAAEUE010000379.1 GCA_024227565.1 Alphaproteobacteria bacterium | reverse complement strand
CTTTTCTTGATAGTCAGCCACCAACTCTTTCACTTTCGGCATAAGCAGGTAAAGGCCGATGATGTTGGCGATGGCCATGGTGAAGATCATAGCATCTGAGAAGTCGATCACCGGACCCAGGCTCATGGATGCGCCGATAACGACGAAGATACAGAAGATCGACTTGAAGACCAGTTCCTTGGTCTTGCCTTCGCCAAACAAATAGGTCCAGGCTTTCAAGCCGTAATAGGACCAGGAGATCATGGTCGAGAAGGCAAACAAGACTGCCGCAACCGCCAGCACATAACCAAAGAAGCTAAAGTTGCTTACAAAGGCTTTGGAGGTAAGCGCGATGCCGGTCACGCCGCTGTCTGGAACCCAAGACCCGGTGATGGTGATCACCAGAGATGTCATGGTGCAAATGACGACCGTATCGATGAACGGCTCAAGCAAGGCAACATAGCCTTCTGTTGCCGGATGCTTCGTTTGCACCGCCGAGTGGGCGATGGATGCTGAACCAATGCCGGCCTCGTTCGAGAACGCCGCACGTTTGAAGCCCTGGATCAAGGCACCGACCGCACCGCCAGCAACCGCTGTTGGGGCAAAGGCACCGTTGATGATGGCACTAAACGCTTCAGGAAGTGCTGAGATGTTCATCAGCAAGATTAGCAACGCAGAACCAACGTAGATCGCAGCCATGAAGGGCACGATCTTTTCGGTGACCTTGGCAATCGACTTGATGCCGCCAATGATGACCACTCCAACAACCGCTGCCATGATCAGACCAAACAGCCAGCCCTTGCCTACGAAGAAAGGTATAATCGACGAGATCTGGCTAAAGGATTGGTTGGCCTGGAACATGTTGCCGCCGCCAAAGGCGCCGCCGATGCAGCAAATTGCGAAGAACACGGCCAGGAACTTGCCAAGACCGGGCATGCCGCGTTCGGCCAGACCCTTGGTCAGATAATACATCGGACCACCGGAAACCGTACCGTCTTCATATTCGTTGCGGTAGTGAACACCCAAGGTACATTCGGTGAATTTTGACGCCATGCCGAGCAGGCCTGCCAAAATCATCCAGAAGGTAGCGCCCGGGCCGCCAAGATAGACCGCAACCCCGACGCCGGCGATATTGCCGAGACCAACGGTGCCGGACAGTGCCGTACACAGCGCCTGAAACGGTGTGACCTCACCAGCATCTTTTGGGTCCAGGTAATCCCCCCTCACCAACGAGACTGAGTGGGCAAATCCACGGAATTGAACAAATCCGAAATAGACGGTGAAAATACACGCCGCAACCACCAGCCAGAGCACAATCCACGGAAAGGATGTTCCGAAAATGGCTTCTGAGAACGGCAAGGGTGAAAAGATAAGTCCGACAAACGGATTGATGATCGGCGCAAGCGCGTCACTTATTGCTTTATCGAGGTCGCCCTGGGCATACGCCACAGACGACATCAAGGGCAGGCCGCCAGCGGCCCACAGTAAACGTTTTAACATT
>JAAEUE010000378.1 GCA_024227565.1 Alphaproteobacteria bacterium | reverse complement strand
TGCCGCACGCTCCGAGCTATGGGTCCTCGGGTCAAGCCCGAGGACGACAGTGTTGGATGTGGCACGGGAATGGAGGGCGGCAGCCGGGCGCGGCAAAGCGCCGGACGAACTCCACCGCTCTCCGGAGATATCCAACTAAAGCCTCGCCTAGCGAGGGGGCGCAGGGGGAATGGAGGCGTGCGGGTAAAGGGGGCAACCAAAGATTCAAATGCCACTAAATGGGTTATTTAAGGTAATTTCCACAAATTTCTGTTCATGTTCAGCGGCGGATTTCTGCCAAAAACAGCGATTCTGCGAAACGAACCCAATTTCGCGTAAGCTTGTGATTTAATGCGGAAATTCGGGCTATTTGGCCTTTTTGAGTGAGTTTTTTGTTCATATTCGAAAAAACCCAAACCGTTCACCCCCGCAAGCGCGCGTTTGTCGGATCGTAAGGCGCCGCGGTCAGCACCTGGGCAGCCGCAGTTTGCCCCAGCACGCGAACCGTTAACGGCGCATCCTCAGTCAGGTTGTGAGGCTGGAGATAGGCCAGGGCCAGCTTCTTGCGCGTCCGGTGGCCAAAGCTGCCAGAGGTGACCAAACCGGCCACCTTGTCTGCGCAGAACACCGGATGAAGGGCGAAGGGGTCCGGCCCCTCGGCATCAAGTTCCAAAAGCTCCATCCGGAACGGCTGATCGCGCTGGGCCCGCAACGCCGCGCGCGCCTCCGGCTTCACCAGCCGCTCCAGCCCAGCCTCCAGCGGCGTGCGCTCTGTGGACAGATCCATGCCCCAGGCGCGGTAGCCCTTCTCCAGCCGCATTGAGTTGAGGGCGAAGGCGCCGAAATGCCTGAGACCCAGAGGCGCTCCCTGCTCGATGAGTGCTTGGTAGAGCGGCTTCATCGCGGCCATCGGCACGTGGAGCTCCCAGCCCAGCTCTCCGGCATAGGAGACGCGCAAGGCTGTGGCTTGAACCCCGGCAACCTGCATCACCCTTGCGCTGAGCCAGGGGAACGCGGCGGCGCTGAGGTCTTGCTCCGTAAGGGACTCCAACAGCTGGCGGCTCTTGGGCCCCATGAGCGCCAGGATGCCGCGCGCCTCGGTGACGTCCTCAACCTGGGCGGAGCCGAAATTCCGTGCATGGCCGTTCAGCAAATCTGCATCCTGACGGCGGGCCGCCGCCGCGCAGGTGAGATAGAAGTGATCGGAGGCCAGCCGCGTTACCGTGAACTCGGAGAACACGCCTCCAGAGGCGGTGAGCGCGTGGGTTAGGCCAATGCGGCCGTCTTTGCCCGGCGCCCGGTTTGCCCCCAGAGTGTCAACGAAGGCGGCGGCGTCCTTGCCGGTGACCTGGAATTTCGAGAAGGCCGACATGTCGGCGATCCCGGCGTCCTCTGAGACCGCCCGGCATTCGGCGCCAACCGCGTCGAACCAGTTTGCCCGCCCGAAGCTGAGCGTGCTGGCCTGGCCGGGCGAGGGGGCAAACCAGTTGGGCCGCTCCCAGCCATAGGCAAACCCGAAGACGGCACCCGCCAACCCCATGTCATCATGCACCGGCGTGGTCAGTGCCGGGCGCCCGGCTTCGCGTTCTTCTAAGGGATAGTGCACGGCGAACTGATTGCCGAAGCTCTCCACCGCCTTGGCGATCCGGTAGCCGCGGTCGGCATAGCCGCCAAAGCGCCTGGGGTCGAACGCAAGGGCATCCATGGAGGGCTCGCCGCCGACAATCCATTCGGCCAGGAACTTGCCGGCCCCGCCGCCTTCCATCACGCCCATGCTGGAGCCGGTGAGGAGCCAGGCATTGGCGAGCCCGAAGGCCGGGCCGATGAGCGGGTTGGCGTCGGGGGTGAAGGTGATGGGGCCGTGGACCACGGTCTTGATGCCGGCCTCGCCCAGAACGGGGATGCGCTCCATGGCCTTTTCGACGATGTGTTCAATGCACTCCAGATCTGGCGGCAACAGCTCCATGCCGAACTCCGGCGGCACCAGGTCAGGTGACCAGATCTTGCCGGCCTTCTCATAGGGCCCGATGATCATGCCGTCGCGTTCCTGGCGCACATACCAGCTCTCCTCAGGATCGCGGATGATCGGCAGCTCGGTGTCCAGAGCGGCAACCGCCTCGATCCGGTCGGTGACCAGATATTGGTGCAGCACCGGCACAACCGGCAGATCAAGCCCCATCATGCGGCCGATCTCATAGCACCAGGTGCCCGCCGCATTGACGATGATCTCAGCGGTGATGGTGCCGTTCTGGGTGTGGACCAGCCATGGCCCATCCGGCTTTTGCTCCAGCGCCTCAACCTGGTTGTTGCGGTAGATTGTGGCTCCGCCGTTCCGGGCGCCCTGGGCCATGGCGTGGGTGGCCTGGCTGGGGTCCACGTAGCCGTCATAGGGCTCGTGGATGGCGCCAATAATGCCGTCGAGAGTGGTGAGGGGGTAGATCTCTTTCAGCTCGTCAGGCGTCAGGATGTTGAACTGATGGCCGGAATAGCGGCCGATGTCCTGAACATGACGGAACTCGGCCATGCGGTCTTCGCTGCGGGTGATGCGCAGGGCGCCCGACTGATGGAAGCTCACCGGGTTGCCGGTCTCTTCCTCCAGGATGGAGGAATAAAGCTTGACCGAATGGGCCCGCATGGCCTGGACCGAGAGGTTGTGGGCAAAGTGGGTGCACAAGCCTGCAGCATGCCAGGTGGAGCCGGCGGTGAGCTCGTTCTTTTCCACCAGCACCACATCGGACCAACCCAGCTTGGTGAGATGGTAGAGCAGGGAAACGCCCATGGCGCCGCCACCGATGATCAGAACCTGGGTGTGGGATTTAAGGTCGGCCATTGCTTCTAAGCTCTCATTCTTTCGCCGCCTGGATCATACGGCCCCTTTGCCAGCGGGGTCAGCGGATGGTGCTTGCCGGCAACGATGATCTCGTAGCTGGCCTTCAAGGTTTCAGCCAGCGGCTCGCCTTTGGGCACCGAGACGTTGGCCAGGCACAGGTTAGTTCCGGTTCGAAAGCCCCGTGCGCCCGAAGTCGTGCGGCCAACATAGGCTCCGCCGCGCAGCACCGGCTCTTCGTGCAGCAGCAGCGGCTCGCTGCCTGCCTCAAACAGGATGACCCGGCGCCCAACGCCGTATTGCTTCTGCGCCCTCAGCGCTTCGAGGCCCACAAACCCGCCCGGTTTGTCCCACGCAACCGCAAAGCCCAGCCCGGCCTCGAGCGGGGTGTCTTCAGGGCCCACATCATGGCCCCAGTGACGATAACCCTTCTCCATGCGGCAGCTGTCGATGGCGAAAATGCCCATGGGCTGGATGTTTTGCGCTGAAAACATCTCGAAGATTTCGGCGGCCTGGCGCGCCGGTATGTAGAGCTCCCAACCCAGCTCGCCCACATAGGAGACGCGTGAGGCGCGTACCTTGGCCGTGCCCAACTGGATGACCCGCGAGGTGGCGAGCGGAAACGCTGCGGCAGAAAAATCATCGGAACTGAGAGCAGTTAGAATGTCCCGCGACCGAGGACCCATCAGGCCGAGCACCGCGCAGGTGGAGGTCACATCGGTGATAGCGACGTCGTCTTCCGGGACCACAGAGCGCCGCAACCAGGTGAGGTCTTTGAGGCGCGTGGCCGCGCCGCTGATCACCAGGTATTGCTCATTGCCAACCCGCGTTACAGTAATGTCGGCCTCAATGCCGCCGTGGGCGTTCAGCATTTGGGTGTAGACAACCCGGCCGGCCGCAACGTCCACGTCGCTCACGCACAGATGCTGAAGGAACCGGGCGGCGTGGGGGCCTGCAACATTGAACTTGCCGAAGGGGCTGAGCTCCAGCAGGGCGGCGTGCTCTGTCATGGCCCGCACCTCGCGCTCAGCGCAGGGCCACCAGGGTTGGGCGCCATAGCTGTAGGGCAGGCCGGCCTCTTCGGCGCTGGCCGCGAAATAGAGCGGGCGCTCCCAGCCCGTTGGGGCGCCGAACACCGCGCCTTGTTTTGCAAAGCCGTCGTGCAGAGGCGAGCGGGTCAGATCGCGTCCGGTTTTCATCTGCTTGTAGGGCCAGTGCATCTCAAACTGGCTGGCGACCGCCTCCTGCACCCGGGCCTCCAGAAAGGCCGGGGTGCCATGGTGTGGCTCGAACCGGGCGATATCGAGATCCCACAGATCCATGGGTGAGGCGCCTGTGGTGACCCATTCGGCCATTACCTTGCCGACGCCGGCCGAAGAGATGATGCCGATGGAGTTGAAGCCTGCCGCCACAAAGTAGTTCCGGCATTCCGGCGCTTCGCCCATGGCTTGCTTGGTGTCCGGCGTGAAGCTTTCCGGGCCCACCATGAAGTGCTGGATGCCGGCCTGCGCCAACCCGGGAATGCGGTGGAGGCCGGCTTCCATGAAGGGGCCGAACTGCTCCCAGTCTTCGGGCAGCTCCAGGAAGGGGGCGTCAGGCCCGGCACTGTCGGGCGACCAGATCTTGGCGTCTGCCTCAAACCCGCCAAGCACCAGCTTGCCGGCATCCTCCTTGATGTAGATGCGGCCCTCAAGATCGCGGAGAATGGGGAAGGGTTGCGGCAGATCGGGGATGGGCTCGGTGACCACATACATGTGCTCAACGGCCTGAAGCGGTATGTTGACGCCCGAGCGCCGGCCGAGCGTGTGGGCCCAGGCCCCGGCGCAGTTGATCACCTTCTCACAGGTTATCGTGTGCCCGTTTGTGGTCTCCACACTGTGGACGGCACCGCTTCGCGCATGGGCCATCTCGACGCCCACGTTTTCATAGATCCGAACACCGCCGTCGCGCGCGCCCTTCGCATAGGCCATGCACACGTCCACGGGATTGGCCTGGCCGTCTTCGCGCACCCACATCCCGCCCGCAAGGTCGTTGGTGTGCAGCAGGTTCAATCTCTCGGCGATTTGGGCAGGAGACAGGATCTCCGGATGCAGGCCCGCCATCACGCCGACGTCGGCAATGCGGGCAAGCTCGGTCATGCGGTCTTCGGTTTGGGCCAGCCAATACCCGCCGGTTTGCTTATAGCCGGTGGCCTGGCCGGTTTCTGCTTCGATCGCCGGCAGCAGCTCGGTCGCATAGACGGCAAGCTTGGTGAGGTTCATGGAGGCCCGCAAGGGGCCGATGATGCCTGCCGCATGCCACGAGGTGCCGCTGGTGAGCTGGTGGCGCTCCAGGAGGAGGACGTCCTTGGCGCCCAGCTTGGCGAGATGATAGGCGGTGGACAGGCCAATGACGCCGCCGCCTATGATGATGATCTGTGCTGTGTCTGGAAGGTCCGCCATGCCCGGGTCCTGCTGGTGTGCGGGGGTAGACTAATAGGAAAAGGCGGCCATTGCGCAATGTTTGCACGCCCGCATAAGCAAAATTAATGGAGCGTGGGGAGTTGTGTCTGCGCCCGTTTGGAGGAAAGGTGGTGGGCCATGACGCAACATCCGATCATCGCCCTTTGGGTTCACCCGCGCTCCATGTCCACCGCCGTGGAGAGGATCATGCGCGAGCGCGGCGATCTTGCCTGCTTCCACGAGCCGTTCATGTATGACTACTACCTCAACCGCTCGCCGCGCATGATGCCGAAGTTTGAGCCGAGCGATGATCAGCGGGTGAATTATGCCGAAACCCGGGCCATGGTCCTGGCGGCGGCAGAGGCCGGGCCGGTGTTCTTCAAGGATATGAGCTACTATCACCTGCCGCAGATCTATGACGATATGGAGTGGGCGAAACGGCTGGTGAACGTGTTCCTGATCCGCGACCCGCGGCGCTCAATATTGTCGTATCACAAACTTGACCCTGAGTTCACCTCGGTGGAAGTGGGCCTTGAAGCGCTGTGGCTGCACCATAGCTGGCTGGTGAACGCGATGAAGCAGACGCCGGTGGTGTTGCAGGCTGAAGACATCCAGGCCGATCCGGCTGGGGTTGTGTCTGGGGCTTGGGAGAAGATTGGCCTGAGCGATTGTCCGTCCGCCTTTGACTGGCAGGTTGAGACGGTTCCGGACGATTGGAAGTCGGTCAGCGGCTGGCATCAATCGGTCAGCTCCGCCAAGGGCATCCGTCCGCCCGACGCAGACGATGGGCTGGACGCGAAATTCGCTGAGGCTGCCTCCCGGGCGCCGAAGCTTCAGAGGTTTCTTGATCAGCACTTGCCCTATTATGAGAGGCTCAAGGCACAAGCCGTTTAGGCCTCGCACGGATAAATTCAGCCTGTCGAAGTCAACGGGAGAATGTCCGGAGAGTAGGTTGATTCAAACCAATTCAATCGCATTTCGACACGGGGACTTTGCGCCAAGTGCCGATATTCGGCAACCTGTGCGACAGGCTGTCGCCATGGTTCCACTGATGGCAGAGATATACACTCGGTACCATTCAGGTTGACGAAGCTGCGCCTGCTGTGAAGTGGCTGATGTTTCCACCCCGCCGACCGTACCGTCGATGGTTTGAAAGGATACCGGAATGAAGCACAACAGCTATCCTCTTCGCTGGCAAGATGAAGACCTGCCCGGTCCCACTCAACACCTGGAGACCCTATGTGCTGACTTGGAGCGTTTTGGTTACTGCATCGTCGAACGTGCGCTTGAGGAAAACAGTCTGCGGGCAGTTCAGGATCGTCTCGTCGAGCAAGCGTCGGTCGAGCGCAAGATGCACAGCATGAAGAATCCGGCCAATACCGATCCGGTCAATCAGTGGGTGGGTATGCTGCTGAACAAAGGCGATATCTTCTTTGAGCTGATCGAGCACGAAATTTACTGCGCACTCGTTGAACATCTAATCGGGCCAGACTACCAGATTTCATGCGTCGATGCCCAAATCCAGCACCCTGGCGCCGGGACGATGCCGCTTCATACTGATCAATGGTGGATGCCGCAGCCGGTTTTGCCGGGCGAGCGCAATCCTAAACTGTCAGCAATGACGCGTGGCGCGGGCACTTGCCTCAACCCAGCACCTGCAGACCGGCCGATTGCCCCGGCTGCGGTTGTGAATGCCATGTGGATGATTACAGATTTTTCTGAAGAGACAGGGGCAACCCGAATCGTGCCCATGAGTCACCTCAGTGGCCAGGAGCCCGATGCCTCTGTCCCGCACAAGGTGCCGACAGTCCCGGCGGCCGGACCTGCTGGCACGGCAATTGTGTTCGATGCGAGGCTTTGGCATGGGGCCGCGCCAAACACGAGCAACCAGTCCCGCTTTGGCGTTACAACGGTTGCCTGCGGCCCGCAGTTCCGGGCGTTGGAGAACTACTCCCGAGGGTTGCGTCCAGATGTGTTCGCTCGCAACTCATCTGAGCGAGTCCAAAGATTGGGCTTTGCAACATGGTCAAGCTACGGGCATACGGGCGACCCGGAGGCGCAGATTAGCGCCGGGAGTTCGGATGTTACAGGAGAGCTCTATTCCACTTAGGCCGGGGGTGCCGCTTCGGGTCATTAGACGCCGTATTGGGATCGGTTTCTGGTCTTCCGCTTTGCCCTTCACAACGGACGATTAGACCAGCAGATACTTGTCGGCATTCCTCTGAATACGAACCGCAAAACTGTAAGCCCACCTCCTAGTCGGCTGTATCTATCGGCAGGCCCAGCAACGCGCGGCGGCGCAGCCATTGGCTGGGGCGGTAGCGGTCGTCGCCGGTGATGGATTGCAGGGTTTCCATGATGGTCAGCGTGTCGTCCAAGCCCATCTCTTCGGCCAGCTCCAGGGGGCCTTGCGGATAGTTCAAACCCAGCTTCATGGCAAGATCGATCTCGCCCGGTGAAGCGACGCCAATCTGGGCCATCTCACAGCCCAGGTTCGCGACCATGCCGCGGATGCGTTGTGCCACGAAGCCGGGGCTGTCTTTGATCAGCGTGACCGGCCGGGCCGGTGTGGTGAGGGAGGCGGCTACAGCATCGATGATGGCTGGGCCTGCGCCCGGGGCCGCCATGAGCGTAACGCGCGAATGGGTTTCTACACTCAAATCAACACAAATCAGGCGGGCAGGGTCAGCACCTGTCCACACAGCAAAAGCCGTTGCGTCCTCGCCCAGCGGGAAGCCGATGAGGGGGCTCTCTCCGTCATCTTCCTCCAGCAGCGCCCAGCCGATCTCAGCGGCGAAAGCCTCAAGCTTCTCGCCGGGCTCCACCAGCATTACCGACTTCGCCGGCGCGGCCTGGGTCACATGGTCGGGGCTTGGGACGTCGACCGGTTTGCCGCCTTCATAGCGATAGTTGCCCAGGCCGCTCTTGCGGCCAAGCCGGCCGGCCTCAAGCAGCGAAAGGTGAGGGAAGGAGGTTTTCAGCCGCGGGTCCTGGTCGTAGCCCTGGTAGATGATCTGGCTCACCGGATAATTCACATCGACACCTGTAAGATCGGCCAACTGGAGAGGGCCCAAGCGGAAGCCGCAGCAGTCGCGCATGATGGCATCGATTTGCGTTGGCGTGGCGACGCGTTCGTGCACAAGGCGCATCGCCTCTGTGGTGTAGGCCCGACCGCCCAGATTGACCAGGCAGCCTGGCGCATCACGCACCGTGACCGGCGTGCGGCCCATGCGTTCGCCAAGGGCGCGCAAGAAGGTGATGGTGTCCTCGCTGGTATCCGCGCCCTGGACCACCTCAACCAGCTTCATCAGGGGCACCGGATTGAAAAAGTGCATTCCGGCAACCCGCGCCTTGATCTTGCACTCGCGGGCGATGGAGGCAATCAGGATTGAAGATGTGTTGCTTGCCAGGACACACCCATCGCTCACAACCGCTTCAAGATCGGCGAAGATCTGGCGCTTCAGGTCGGCATCTTCAAACACCGCCTCAACCACCACATCGCAATCTGCCAGATCTGCCAGGCCGCCGGCGATGGCGACCGATTGCTTCAGGGCTGCTGCTTCGGTGTCCTCCAAGGAGCCCTTCTCCACAAGCCGGTCCAGGCGCGCAAAGACCTGATCTCGGCCTGCCTCGCCGCCGCCTGGTTTTGCATCATAGATCACCGCTTGCATGCCGCCGGTCAGGGTCACTTGCACAATGCCCTGGCCCATGGCGCCTGCGCCAACGATGCCAACTTTGAGGGGGTCTGCTGTGGGGTTCTTCATGGCGCGCCTTTAAATGCTTGAGCTTGCGAACTCATAGCCGCCAGCGGCTGGGGTGCGCAATGGTCCGGACTTGAGATTGAGAGGGCGAACCTTGCCCCATAACCGGCGTATGGTAGTGTTAGGCTGAGCGGACCAAGAGCAAGACGAACAGAAAAACGGACAGAGGAGATGGGGATGCCACTTCGCAGTTGGGCACAGGTTTTTGGGGTGATGGTTGCAGTTTTCTTGATGCTTCCTGCCGCGGGTGACGCAGCTGCGGCGGAACCGGTTCGCGGGGCTCAAAAGCTGGCGCAGCTCACGTTCTGTGTGCCTCCCAAAGTCTGGTCGAAAAAACGCAAGCGGTGCGTCAATCCGTTTGTCAAAACGCGGGTCAGGTGCAAGGAGCCGCGCATTTGGTCGGCCAAGCAAAAGCGCTGCGTCTTCCCGGTGGTTGACAATCCCCGTTGCGGGCGGCGCGAAGTTTTCTCCGACGCGAAGGATGCATGTGTCTGCCGCGATGGCTATGAGCGTTCCGGCAAGAAGTGCGTCCGTGCAGCTCAAGCCAAAAACTCAGGGCCTGATCTCGCTGAGATCCAGGCCTGCTTGAACGATCTTGGCTATCCGGCAGGTGCCGTGGACGGGCGGCCCGGGCAGAGGACGCGCGGGGCCTGGAATGATTTTCGCGAGGACACCGGCCTGGGCGGGCCTCTGCGCAGCTTCAATGACGCCAAGACGCTGGACCGCCTCTTCAAGGAGTGTGATGCGAAAGCTGAAAAGAAGGCTGATGCGCCCGATCCCAAACCTGCCGCTGAGAGCAAGGACGTCTCAAAGCCAGAGGCAGCGGAGCCGGCCGAGGCGGCAGCCGGAACTTATCCGGACGTGCTTTGTGTCTCCAAGAGCCTGCACAAGCAGCTTTCCAAGCTGGTGGGCAAGAAGGCGAAGCTGGATGTGTGTGGAGAAGCTTGCGTCCCAATTCCTCCGGGCACGCCGGAAGGGCAGTTGAAAAAATCAGAGCAGGAATATTCGGTGAAGTGGTGCCGGAACTGTATCCGGATTGGGAAATCCGGGCTTGTGTGCGGGCAGAACCAGTAAGCTCTAGAGCTGCTCTAGCCGCCCACTTCAATCTTCAGGTTGTCACCGGGCTTGACATCGAACTTGCGGAATTTGCCAACGCCTGCCGCTGTTGCCGTGGCTGTGTAGGTGCCCGAGCGCAAGACCAGCGAAGGCCGGCGCTTGTCGGTCATGGCCACCACTTGGCCATCGTGGTCGGTCACAACCCAGTTTACCGGTTTGGTATTAACCGCGTGAACGGCGAACAGGCTGGCAACGCCTGCGTTGTGATCGAGCTCAACCGGCGAAATCATGCCGGGCGTTACCCGGGCGGTGGCTTCCGCCACCGAGTTGCCGGGAAGATATCTGCTGACGATCTTGTAGGTGCCTGCAGACACCCGCATGAGGGCGCCTGGCGTGTCTGATGTTCCGATGAGCTTTGGCTTTGAGCCCAAGCCTTCAAGACGGTAGACCAAGTGCTCAGCGCTTTGAGAGATTTCTCCAACCGCGCCAAGCCGCGACAGCATGCGCAAGGCCCCGACATTCAGTGTGACGGTCATTATGGTGGTCTTGTCTTTGACCACGTTTATGCGCCGCGCTGTGCGGGCCTTGTCGTAGATGGTTTGGACCACGTAGCGGCCCGGGGCCAGATCGAAGCGGGGTGAGGGTTCTTCGCGTTCGCCCACCTTCTTCCAGGTGCCCGGCGCGTCTTTTGGTTCGCCAAAGATGACCCATTTGACGGGGCGCAAAATTGTTCCGCCGTCTGCTGCCAGCTTTGCCGCCAGCTCCATTCCGGTTGCCTTGGGCGAAGGAACGGTTGTGATTTCAAATTCTGGTTTTACGTCAATTGATGCGGGCAGCTTTTTGACCGCAGACGGTATCTTTATAATGCTGCTTGAGACTTCCGGAACCCGGGCATCAGCTGACACAGAGAAAAGTGCCGCTGCGGTAAGGAGAGCCGCAGCGGCTTTGGTGCTGTGTGTAATTCTGAAAACTTTTAACGTCCGCATCGATGATGCCCGATCAACGTCCCATTTCGCCCTGTTGATCGTTATTGAATCGAATTTTAGCTTTCAACTCAAGCCAATCCTTAAGTGAAGGTTAACACCCACCCGCCGCAGCGCGTTTTTGGGCGGTGGGGGGTAACTTTTTGTTTTGGGTTGGGGCTTAAAGTGGATGCTCGATCAAGTTGGTGAGTGTGTGAGATCAGATGAATACTCTAGGTGAAGCGCGAAAGAAGCTCTACGAGGCCTATGGTGAAGTTGCGGCGGCGAAGGCCAAGCCCGCAAAGCAAAAACCGCGGCCCAAAAAGCCCGCGCCTGCGCCCGCTCCGTCTGCGCGCGACCGGGGAGATATGACCCGGCGGCTGGCCGCCAGAATTGCCGCTGAAATGCCTGAGGGAACGGTGGCCTCCTATGTGCCGCTGGCGCGCGCTGTTCTTGCTGAGCTGCGTGAGCCGACCAATGCCATGCTGGAAACGGCATTTGAAGGTCATCTGGACTATTCTGACAGCGTCGAAGATTGGCAACGAATGATCGATGCCGCTCTTGATGAGCCTGGGTTCGACTCTTAAGTCCACCAAGTTGCCCGAAATTCTTCTGTGACAAGCGCTTGGAGGTTCGCTAGAACGCGGGCTTTGTACGGGTGACAAGGGTTGCAAGTCCGCATGGCCGTTCTGAACGACACCACAGATACATTGAGTTTGCTCAAAACACGGCGCTCGACCGTGGCCAAGGAGATGGTCCCGCCAGGCCCCAGCGCCGAGCAAACACAGGAGCTGCTGGAGATCGCAGCGCGGGTGCCTGACCATGGCAAATTGGCGCCCTGGCGGTTCATTCTGTTTGAAGGCGAGGGGCGCAGCAGATTTGGCGCGGCGCTTGCGGCGCGCTTTCGCGAGCTGCATCCCGAAACAGGCGAAGACCTGGTTGCATTTGAGGCGGGCCGCTTTGAACGGGCGCCGTTGGTGATCGGTGTGGTCTCTAAAGTGACGGCGAACATCAAGATCCCCGAATGGGAGCAGCAGCTTTCCGCCGGAGCCGTGTGCCAGAACCTTCTGATTGCCGCCACTGCCATGGGCTTTGCCGCGCAGTGGCTGACCGAATGGTACGCGTTTGATGACCAGATTGCGCAGGTTCTGGGTCTTGACGCGGATGAGCGCATGGCGGGGTTTGTGTATGTGGCCTCGCGCGACGGTGAGTTGTCCGAGCGCGCCCGGCCTGATCTTTCGACACGCATCAGTCATTGGCCGGCGGAGCGCGCATGATGAGAATTCGCGGTGTTCTGTTCGACAAAGACGGAACTTTGATCGATTTCGACAAAACCTGGCAGCCGATTGCCGAGCAGCTTGCTCTTGAGATCGCCCAAGGCGATGCCGGGGAAGCGGCCCGCCTGATGCGTGCTGCCGGGTTTGACGAGGCCAGCGGCCGGTTTGCTGCCGGATCGATCTTTGCCGCCGGCAACAACTTGGATCTGACGGACGCCTGGAATCCGGGGCTGGCGCCCCACAAGCGCGCCGACAAGGCACGGGAGTATGACGCCTACTTCTCCGCATTCTCTGCCGGGGCCTCTGTGCCCTTGACGGATTTGCCTTATGTTTTGGGTCTGCTGCGGGCCAAAGACATGCGGTTGGGGATTGCCACCAATGATGTGACCGCGTCGGCCGAAGAGTTTGCCAAGTCAGCGGGCTTGGCCGCGGTGTTCGATTTCATCACCGGGTATGACGGGGTTCCGGTGCCCAAGCCTGCAGGCGATATGGTGGTTGCCTTTTGCGCCTCGGTAAACCTGGAGGCCGCCGAGGTTGCGGTTGTGGGCGACAATACCCACGATCTGGAAATGGCGGTCGCCGGTGGGGCAGGACACAAAGTTGGGGTTTTGACAGGCAACGGCAGCAGATCAGACTTGGAGCCGCTTGCCGACGTCGTGCTGGACCATATTGACCAATTGCCGGACCATCTTGAAGAACTCAACGCAACAGCAACCCCCGATCAGACGGTTACGTCTGAGCGGGGACAAGTTGCTCGCCCGTAACGATAATCTAGGGCACGTTCTGCTCAACTGGAGCAGAACGTGCCCTAGCTGAGCGGCTTAGAGGAGATTGCCTTAATGTATTATGACGCTGTCAAGAACGACCATGGGCTTCCCCACGATCCCTTCAAGGCATTGGTGGCGCCGCGCCCCATCGGCTGGATCACGTCGCTCAACGAAGAGGGCAAGATCAACCTGGCGCCCTACAGCTTCTTCAACGCCATGGCGTCCAACCCGCACTATGTGTGCTTTGGCTCCGGTGGCATGAAGGACAGCTGGCGCAACATCGAGGCGACGGGAGAGTTCGTCTGCAATCTTGCCACCTGGGATCTGCGTGAGGAAATGAACACCACATCTGCAGACGTGGCGCACGGGGTGGATGAGCTCAAGCTTGCCGGCCTGACGGCTGCGCCCTGCAAGCTGGTCAAGCCGCCCATGGTGGCTGAAAGCCCTGCGGTGTTTGAGTGCACGCATTTCCAAACCGTGCCGCTTGAAGGTGCCGATGGTGGGCCGCATGCCTATGCGATCATCGTGGGCAAGGTTGTGGGCATCCACATTCGCGATGACTTCATCACCGAGCAAGGCTTGTTCGACACCGCCAAGGCCATGCCGATCGCGCGCGGCGGCTATCACGACTATTCGGTTGTGCGGGAGGACAACACCTTCTCCATGACCCGCCCGGGGATGACGGACGCCAAGTTGGCCGAGTGAGGTTGGCTCGAAAACTTCAAGCCCCAACGACCGTCACTCCTGCGCAGGCAGGAGTCCAGGGCGGTTAGCTCCAGCACCAGGCTGCCCTGGATGCCTGCTTTCGCAGGCATGACGAAGCGCGCGCAGGATTTGAGAAATCAGACCCCTATAGGATCTGGCTGAGGAATTCCTTCGTCCGGGGATCCTGCGCCTTGTCGAAGAAGGTGTCCGGCGGGCCGTGCTCCACGATCACGCCCCTGTCGGTGAAGTAGATGTGGTCGGCGATTTCGCGGGCAAAGCCCATTTCGTGGGTCACCAGAATGCAAGTCATACCCTCCTGGGCGAGATCCTTGATGGTCACCAGAACCTCCTTCACGGTCTCCGGGTCAAGCGCCGCGGTCACCTCGTCGAACAGCATCACATCAGGTTGCATGGCCAGAGAGCGGGCAATCGCCACGCGCTGTTGCTGGCCGCCTGAAAGCTCGCCCGGGTAGCTGCTTTCCTTGCCCTCAAGCCGCACCTTTGCGATGAGGGCCCGGGCCCGTTTCTCGACCTCGTCCTTGTCCTCTTTCAGCACCAGCACCGGCGCCATCATGATGTTTTCCAGCGCCGTCTTGTGCGGGAACAGATTGTATTGCTGGAACACCATGCCGACCTTTTGGCGCAGGGCCAGCTTGTCGAGCCTTGGATCGTGCACCTCCTGGCCCTCCACCTGAATGGAGCCGGACTGAATGTCGTTGAGGGCGTTGACGCAGCGGATCAGGGTGGACTTGCCGGAGCCTGACGGGCCGATGATGCAGATCACCTCACCCTTCATGATGTCGAGCGAGACCCCTTTCAGAACCTCCAGGTCGCCGAAGCTCTTGTGCACCTCCTTGATCGAAACGATGGGTTGATCAGGTGTCCAATTTTCTGTGTTCATTGGGGCATCCTCATAACTTCACCGTAAATTTCTTCTCAAGCGCGATGGTGAAGCGCGCAATCGGGTAGCAGTAGGCAAAGAAGATCAGGAGCGCGAAGGTGTAGAACGGCACCAGCAGCTCAGGATGGTTGTCTTCGGCCTCAATCGCCTGGCGGCTGAGGGTGATCAGCTCTTCAACGCCGAGCAGGGAACAGAGCGGTGTGGCCATGGTGAGAATGGCGTACCAGTTCATCCATGGCGGGATCATGCGCTTGAAGCACTGAGGCAGGATGATGCGCCACAGGGTCTGCTGGCGGGTGTAGGCCAAGGATTCAGCAGCTTCCCACTGACCATTGTGCACCGACAATATGGCCCCGCGAACCACCTCGGCGATGTTCGCCATAATTGGCAGGGACAAGCCGAAGACGGCCTTGAACCAGTCAGGAACGGTGATGATCGTACTGCCTATCTGGAACTCGAAGGGCAGGGCCAGCAGCACAATGAACAACAGCACAAGCCAGGGCGAGTTCCTGAAGGTCTGCGTGATGATCTTGGCCGGCAGGCTGATAAACCTGTTCGGCGAAATCTGCATGAGCCCGAGCACCACCCCCGACACGGTTCCAAACAGCATGGTCATCAGCGAGATGATCACATTGAAAAAGAAACCGCTTTTCATCAGGAACGGAAGCCACTTCACCAAGGCCGCCATGGCCTGGGTGTAGGTGTAGTTCGACTGGGCAAAGGCGGTGACGGGCCACAACACTATGATCGCTGTGAGCGCGGGCCACACCCATAGGGGAAAGCTCGAGACCCAGCGTGAGAATCCGACAGGGTCCGTAATCATCATGGCTCTGGGGTTGAGGGGGAGCAGGACCGGAAGATCGGTTGTGGGGCGTGCGTTGACGCCGGGTATGGTTTTGTTCGCCATGGTCTAGCCTCCGTATCCGGGGATCTTCATCGCTTTTTCCCAGCGATGCATGCCGAACACCAGAATGCCGACCAAAAGAATGAACGATACGAACAGGAACACCATGGTCGGGTAGAGCGCGCTTGGATAGTCGTTCCAAATGCCCAGGCACTCGTACAAGAGCTCCGGCACGGCGATGCCGACCGCTTGCGTGGTGGTCTTGACCAGGTTCACCAGGTTGTTGTTGAGGGCGGGAAGGCAGACCCGGAAGGACAGGGGCAGAACCACTTCCTTGTAGGTTTGCAGCCGGCTGAACCCAAGCGAGGTGGCCGCTTCGGTTGTGGATTCCGGCACAGCCTCAATGCCGGCCCGGAAAATCTCCACGTTGAAGGCGCCGGCGAAAAACGACAATGAAATAATCGCCCACCCCACATTCGAGATCAAAGGAACCTCGGTCCAGCCATCGGGGCCGGTGATGGTGGGGGTGAACTGCCCCAGGGCGAAATAGAAAAACAACAATTGCACGAACGGCGGGGTGTTGCGGAAGAACTGGATGTAGCCCTGCACCAGCCGGCGCGCCCATTTCAGCGGCGAGCCTTGCATCCAGGCGCCGACGACACCGATGATGACAGAAAAGAACACGCAAGCGATGGAGAGGACGACGGTGTATTGGAAGCCGCTCACGACCCGCCAAAATTGGCGCTCGTCATGGAAAAAGATGAAATTCCAACGAGGATATTCTTCAGCCACCTGGCGAAAGAACTCCGCAAATGCCTCAAGCATCCAGCCCCTCCCACGTTTTAGAACTGATCAGCGGGGCAATTCCCCATTGCCCCGCTGACCTATATTTTAGTGCGGCGGATTACTTGCCTTCGAGCCAATCTTTGGACTGAGCTTTCTGCTTGACCAAATATGCGGTTGGCTTGATGCCCCATTTTTTCTCCAGCTCGATGAGCTTGCCGGACTGGTGCATGTTGAAGGTAAGGCCGGACATGAAGTGACCGAAGATGCAATCTTTCTCCTTCAGCGGAACAGCCAAGCCCCAGGGGTTGTCGTCCTCGGAGTTCAAAGGCATTTCGAACTGATCAAAGTTGCCGGACGCCAGGTCTGAACCGATGGAGCTGTCGTCATAAACCCAAGCCACGCACTTCTTGTCGCGCAGGGCCTGTTTGGCTTCGGCGTTGCCGGTGAACGCAACCACCTTCACGCCGTAACGCTCGGTGACCACCTTGTTGTAGAAAGCGCCCTGCTTGCCGCACACGGGCTTGCCTTTCAGGTCTTCCCACGCCTTGAAGCCCAAAGCCTTGGGCGCCATGATGTTGGTGCCCGATGTGTAGTAGTTGGGCTGGGTGATGCCGACGATCTTGCGGCGGTCGGGGCGGTCGGACATGGTGGCGATCATCATGTCTATTTTGCCCTGCTCCAGGAACTGCATGCGGTTGGACGATTGCACGGCAACCATCTCAAGCTTCACGCCCATGGCGTCAGCTGCGGCTTGGGCCATGTCGGGCTCCATGCCAACGATCGCGCCGTCTGAATTCCGGAAGCCCCAAGGCTTGTAGTCGGCTTTCACGCCAACCACCATCTTGCCGCGTTCCATGACCTTTTTCCAAGTGTCATTGGTGCAGGCGTGATTGTCGGCGATGGCCGAAGTTGTGGCTGTGAGGCCCATTGCGGCGACACTGATCGCCAGGATTTTCTTCAGCATACTGATTCTCCCTGTTCTGCTGCTTGTTTTAAGTCTGCCAATAGTCTCCCAATGAGGCATTGGCCATTTCCGCTGCAGCAACCCGTTTTTTGATCGCTGGGCCGCCTCTGCGGACCAGCATGCCCGTAATAGATTCTATCAGGAGCAAAGTTGCAACATAGGACGGAAAAAATTGTGGGCTCTCCGTTGGCACGATAAAGCTGGACGAAGAGGCCGGGATGACCGGCGAACCCACGGCATCTGTGATCGCCATGACAAAGGCGCCCGCCTGCCGGGCATAATGGGCACGCTTCACCGACTGGCGGGCATAGGGGGCATGGGTGAGTACGATCACCGCATCCTGCCTGCCGAGCCCTGAGACCGCCCTGGCCCAAGCGGCGCCCGTCGTGGGATGGCTCCAGTTCTCAAAGGCGAACGCGGTGACATAGTCGAGATACTCGCCAATGCCCGCAGCGCCCATGGTGGCGATGACAACCACCTTGCGGGCCGCCGCCAGGCGGTCCACCGCTTCGCGCAGGGCTGTCAGGTCGGTTGTGTTGAGGAGCTGCTGGATGTTGGCCAATGTGGCGTCCGACTGCTCGAAAAGGAAGGTCCCTTGGGCCGGCTTGCTGGCGGATTTGCCCGCCTGCAGGGCGCCTGCGCGGTCCGACAGGGTGATGGCCGGCCGGCTGAACTCTGCCCGGCAAATGTCGCGCAGTTCTTCATACCCATCGAAGTCCAAGGCTCTGGCCAGGCGCGACATGGTCTGGGGCGCCACGTTGGCTTCGCCGGCCACGCGGCGCAGGGAGCGGGTGGCGACCTCTTCTGGATGCGCCACCACATAATTGGCCGCACGGCGCAATTGCGGGCTGAGGGCGTCAAAGCGGGTGGCCACGCGGTGTTGGATCATGGGCTCAGAAGAAGACGGCATGCAGAAAGCTTGGTCCCTGTTTGGAGATGTTTGTATCACAAACTTCCAGGAAATGGAACATATGTCTCAAATTGAATATTCGATTGGTTAGACAACCCCATCGTTCCGGAGCGCGGCGATCTCACAGGCCCCGATCCCAAGCTCGGCCAGCACCTCGTCGGTATGCTCGCCCATGCGCGGGGGCGGGCGGTCGAGTTTGGGCCCGCCGTGGGCATAGGAGAACGCGGCAACCGGCAGGCGTGTGGTTTCGCCTTCGCCTGCAAGCGATCCGTACTCCTGGAGCACGCCGCGCGAGGCCACTTGCTCTTCGCGCAACGTCTCTTCCATGCTGCGCACACGAGCGGCTGGAACGCCGCCTGCATTGATGATGTCTTCCCAGTCTTGTGCCGTGCGGCTTGCCAGGACCCGGGTGAGGATTTCGGCAAACCGATCTCGGGAGGCTTTGATGTCATCGCGCGACATTGCCTCCACTTCATCGGCCACAGCGATCTCTCCTATGGCGCGGAAGAGATTTGCCACTTGCCGGGTTGTGTAGGCCCCGATCATCAGCATGCTGTCCTTTGTGTCGTAGGCGGAGTATCCTGCATATTTGGGGTGGGCATTGCCATGGGCGGCGGGAGGCGCGCCGATACTCAAGGTGTCAGTGACCGGTGAGCTCATCAGCATCAGGGCCGCGTCCAGCATGGCCACGTCGATGCGTTGGCCCTTGCCGGTCTGGCCCCGTTGGAACAAGGCAGCAGAGATCGCCAGCGCGGACTGTGCGCCGGTGCCGTAGTCTACCACCGGAGGCCCCACGCGCACCGGCGGGCTGCCTGCTTCGCCATTGGCGGCCATAAGCCCGGAATAGGCCTGGATCACCACATCATAGGCCGGGTGCCGGGCCTTGGGGCCGGTTTGGCCGAAGCCGGTCATGGAGCAATAGATCAGCATGGGGTTGATGGCCGAGAGGTCGTCATAACCAAGGCCCAGTTCTGCCATTTTGCCGGTGCGGTAATTCTCCACCAGCACATCGGCGCCGGCAACGAGCTTGCGCAGGATATCGCGGCCTTCCTCTGACTTCAGGTCGAGCGTGAGGGAACGTTTGCCGGCGCTTTGGGCCATGTAATAGGTGCCGATATACTCGTCGCTGAGGGCCTGAATGACGCCTTCGTCGCGGGTCATGTCGGGGCCGGTGGGCGGTTCGATCTTGATCACGTCGGCGCCGAGCACGGCGAGCTGATAGGTGCTGAAGGGGCCGGCGAGAACGTGGGTCAAATCGAGGACCTGGATACCTTCAAAGGGGCGCATGGGGGGCTTCCTTGTCGCGTCAATCTCAAGGCGCCCACAATGGGGCAACGGGCGAATTTGGCAAGGCGGATTATGCTCACCTTGGGGGTCGCGAGGGGGCTTCTTTGGGGCATTAGCGGATATAGGAAATCTCGTATGCCACATGCAGGCGTCAGGTGTCTGAACTACACCCGAAACTCACCGTTGGCTTACGGTGGAAAATGACCTTAATGCGACCCTCGCCGCATCGATCTGCGAGGCGACTTTGCGCTAATTGCTGCCGTACAGAATCGGGCCGGAGGATTTCCGCAGTTGAGCGTGGAGCGGGCTCAATTCGAAGGCCTGACGCGCGCGCGTTTTGTTCCGATGCCGGCGCTAGAGCCACGGCGCTCGGTCGAAACCGAGGTTCAAGCTCTCCTGTCCAATCTACCCTGACGGCATGTGGCCGATTTTCAGCAAAGTACCGCGTCCCGCGGCACAATACTGGGGAGCCTGCTCGCGTGGGCCAATCTGCACATTGTGTCCAGTCCCTCATTGTTAACTGGGCCAACGGGCGAAGAGGCAGGGTGATTTGGCCACGGTTTCTCGACGATAAGTTTGCCGCCAAACCGGACAAGACCTAATCTTGACCCATCCCTATTTGAAATTACCCTGTTATTGCAAACTGTGTTGGCTTGCAGTGGAGGCTCGCTTAGTCCATCCTAGCCTGACACTGTGCCGGTCAATTTCAATTGGCGCGGCGGGCAGGAGAGGATAAAAATGCTCGAACAGCGCTTAGGTGAAATGGGCCGCCCTGGAACCGTAACTGGCAAGGTGGATCTGTTCGCTGATCCGGAGGCGAATTTGGAGCCGTGTTCGCTTGAGATCGACGGCAAGCCGGTTGACGCGATTGCAGGCGAGAGCATTCTGGCCGCGGCCCGCCGCGCCGGCATTGAGATCGCAGCAATGTGCGCCGATCCGCGGATCAAACCCACCGGCGACTGCGAATTGTGCAATGTCATAGTCGATGGCGAGACCGAACCCGTGAAGGCCTGCCTGGCCGTGGCCCGCGATGGCATGAAGATCACAACCGAAAACGAGGAACTGCGTGCGCTGCGCAAGGAACAGCTCAACACCTATCTTTCCGATCACAATGCCTATTGCCAGCCGCCTTGCACGGCAGCCTGCCCGGCGGGAATCGACATCGCCGGCTATATCGACCTGATACTCCAGAAAGATTATGCCGGCTCAACGGCTCTCATCAAGGAGATGCTGCCGTTGCCAGGCGTGCTTGGGCGCGTGTGTCCGCGTCCTTGCGAAGATCCGTGCAGACGGATTCAGATTGACGAAAAGCCCGTTGCCATCTGCGCCCTGAAACGCTTTGCCGCCGACAAGGCGGCCGAATCAGGCCTGCCGACACAGCCTGAGCCCAAACCTGCCACCGGCAAACGTGTTGCTGTGGTCGGCGCTGGCCCCAGCGGCCTATCGGCGGCCTATTACCTGGCGCTTGAGGGGCACAAGGTGACCCTGTTCGAGGCGGAGGAAAAGGCCGGCGGCATGTTGCGTTTCGGCATTCCGCCCTACCGGCTGCCCAACAGCGTGCTCGACCAGGAGATCAATGACATCCTGGCGCTCGGCGTTGAACTGAAGACAAACCAGGTCATGGGCCGCGACTACCAGATCGATACGCTAAAAGAGCAAGGGTTCGACGCTGTCTACCTCTCTATCGGCGCCATGGCCGCCAAACCGGCAAGGATCCCGAACGATGACGCCGAAGGGGTCATGTCGGCAATCAAGTTCCTGGCTGACGTCAACTGGAACGAAACCGTCGATATCGGCGACCGCGTAATTGTTATCGGCGGCGGCTTTACGGCGGCGGATGCGGTGCGCACGGCGCGGCGTGTCGGGTCGTCCGAAGTTACGATGATGTACCGGCGCACGCGCAAGGAAATGTCGGCCGCCGCGCACGAGATCCACGAGTGCGACGTGGAGGGCATAAAGCTCGAGCTTCTCACCGCTCCGGTGGCGGTCGAGGTCGAGAACGGACGGGTCTCGGGGATTACCTCCCAACGCATGGAACTCGGCGAACCGGATGACAGCGGCCGCCGCCGCCCGGTTCCGATCCCGGGCTCGGAATATTTCACCCCATGCGACACGGTGCTCCTGGCCATCGGCCAGGATGTCGATGTTGCCTCGCTCCACGAGGGCGATCTTGGTCTCGATGAAAGATGGGGCACGATCCACGTGGATGAAGCGACCACGATGAGCAATCTGCCCGGTGTGTTTTCCGGCGGGGATTGCGTCACCGGCGCAGCCACCGTTGTCGAAGGTGTCGGGGCGGGGCGCCAGGGCGCCTTCGCCATCAACGCCTACCTGAGCGGCGCCGATGCGGCCGGAATTGCCGCGGCCATCCGCCCGTACAGGCCGGAGTTCTTCGACATCGGCG
>JAAEUE010000377.1 GCA_024227565.1 Alphaproteobacteria bacterium | reverse complement strand
GTGGTCTTGCCGGTGGCAGCGGCGGATGAACGGAAGCGGCCGGCTCCGGCCCGCAACATCACCGGGTACGAGGGGGCGCGGCGCCGCGTGCTGGTCGCGGACGACAAGCCCTACAACCGCCTGGTGCTGCGGGATATCTTGGAGCCGCTGGGCTTTGAGGTCAGCGCGGCTGGCGATGGGCAGCAGGCGCTGGACAGGGCGCGTGAGGCACACCCCGATGTCATCTTGATGGATCTGGTGATGCCGGTGAAGACGGGCTTCGTGGCGACTCAGGAACTCAGGCAGCGGCCGGAATTCACCGAGCTGGTGATCATCGCGATCTCGGCCAGCGTGCTTGAAGCGGACCGAGAAAAGAGCCTGATGGCCGGATGTGATGCCTTTCTGCCCAAACCGGTGCATGTGGATGAGTTGTTAGACGCGCTGGCAAGCCACCTGACGTTAAACTGGATCTACGCCGAACCGGAAGCGGGGGCCGAGGGCGCAGCGCCCCTGGTCCTACCGTCCCCGGAGGTTCTAGCGGCGCTGCCGCTTGATGTGCTGAGTTCCCTGGAACAGGCGGCAGCACAAGGCAACGTGAGGATGGTTGACCAGGCCATTGAAGCCATCCGTCCCCACAATACCGCCGTCGCCAATGCGTTGGCGGTGTTGGCGAAGGAGTTTAAATATCAAGAGATCTGGAAGATGATTCAAAAAGCCCGGCATGTGAGTGTGTGAGTGTTGCGACTCTCCATCTTACAGACTTTAACACGGTTC
>JAAEUE010000376.1 GCA_024227565.1 Alphaproteobacteria bacterium | reverse complement strand
TGATGTGCATGGATGCACGAATGCCGAGAAGCGCATGGATGCGCGAGAGCGGCCACATGGGTCGTGCCAGACCCAATGGCCAAAGCACTTCGTGGGCCACGCTGAGCACTCGCTACAGCAAAAGCATTCGCTTCGCTCATGGGCTGGGCCCCGCTCATGGGGCCAGCTTTCACTGTACGGTGTCTTGAGCTGGCCGCTCTTGCGCATCCTGCGCTCGCGGCATTCGTGCATCCATGCACGTTGTAGCGGATGTTGCCGGTCGATGTCAGCGACAGGCGTTTTTCCGATACGCCAGGTCGTGATATGTAACGACACAGCCTTTCCAGTTTGTCGCGCTCCCAGGCCTGCGCTGCCACTCCTGCATGCAGGCTGAACCCGGCCTCTTTCGCAACCTGGGCATATCGATCATCAGCTTCACCGGCCGGCAAGGTCTGTAGCGTGCCAACAGTAGGCGCTTTAGGCGAGCACCTTGCGTCCTTGCTGTGGCCCCACGGCGATCCGGTAACTGACCGAGCAACCAATGAGTTGCTGCATGGGGTCTTCATCCAGGCCTTCCAGTTGCAGGTAGCTGTTTTCTGCGTCACGCTCCAGTACACCCTGGCGTTCAAGAAAGCGAGCTACGCGGTGGCTGATAGTGTGGACGAGTATGGCGAGTTCTTGCTGATCCGGTGCATTGGTTCTTTGAAAGGTTGTCTTACCCAGTTTGTTTCTTGCGTAAACACCATCCAGGAACAGCATGTGACAAATCGGCAGGATTGCCGATTTGCACGACCGCAGGGTGGCGCGCAGGGACGTGCGCCATGAAAGTGAATGTTCAAGTTCAGCGCACCCGGGGCGCCGGACCGTCCGAACCGCTGTATCAGCGTTACTGAACCGGTTTGTGCTGTTTTCTGATTCAGTCCAGCCTTTTTGATGAGGTACGAAGCAATGAGCCTGGGGTTTGGCCTCGGCGGCAATCGCGTCCAGCGCGGCACCAATATCGCCCACCACGCCGCACTCCAGGATGTAATGTTCATCCACTTC
>JAAEUE010000375.1 GCA_024227565.1 Alphaproteobacteria bacterium | reverse complement strand
CGTTTTCCCTGGCAGGTTTTCCGGCCTGACCCGGTACCCGCAAGCGATGCCGTTGACTCCGGTTCAGGCGAAAGATTAAGTGCAGCCATGGGGCTGGCTCTTAACATGGAACTGACCAATCGGGCGCGGAAGCTGATATTCGCGAGGGGCTCTGTCGACCTGAATGAAAAGGCCACAAATCTGCGGACTAAAGGGGCCTTGATCATAACTCCGGCCACCCCTGTCACGCCGCCACCGGCATCAGATAGGGCTGCTTGGGCGGACGCGGTCGTCGGCGCCGCGGTCGCGGCGGCAGGTGCACGCGATCGATGAGTTGCTCGAACAGCGGCGCGTGGGCACGACCGAAGAAGCGCTCAGCGGCGGTCGTACCGTCGGCGCGACAGATGTGGAAGTTGTGCACGGCCGTGAGCGCCGCGAGCTTGCGCTCACTGAGGCGGTGACGGCCATGATGATACAGCGCCAGTTGGCCGTTACGCCCCTCCACGGCAGAGCTGCTGCGTTGGAACAGATCGGCGCATTCGCCGGCTACCTGCTCGATACGCTCTCGGACGGCAGGCGCGAGTGCTTGCAGCGGATGATCGTGTTGGCGTAGCGGTTCAAGCAATTGCGTGCTCAGATCGCGTAGTCGGTGTCGTGTCTCGGCGCCGGTGCTACGCGCGGCGACACGTTCGAGATACAGGGCCGGAATCAGCTGCTCGACGACGGCGCTCTCCACGCCGGGCGGCAGATCAAGGGCCTCGACCTTGGCCAGCAGGGTGGCGAAGAAAAAGGTGATGGTGGCGAGCAACCGGGTGGTCAGACGCTGCGCTTTGGCGAGTCGAGCACGGGCACGCGTAGGCAGATCGGCGACCTCGGCGAGGCGTTGCAGTCGCCTCCAGACGTCCTCGAAGCGCTGCGCGACGCGTTCGACGGGCTGCGCTTGCCCGGTCTGCAGGTCGTAGGGGTGATACAACGCACCGAGTTCACGCTTCAGCGCGCGGGCCTCTGTCTGAAGCTCCTGCGCTTGGGTGTGCTCGGCTTCAGCGCGCACCAGATCGGTCAATGCGGCTTGAATGCGGCGCTTGAACGCAGGTGGACGCCCGCGCGGATGTTGCAACTGGTGTCGGTACGCTTGCTCGGTTGCCCGCTCGGCCTCCCAGCGCGCCCGGGTGACGGCAACGGTCTTGGCGGCTTGCTTGACCTGGCGGGCCAAGTGCAGGCTCGTGGCCTTCGACACCTCATGCTGGCCATGGAACAGATCCGGCGAATGATGGGCATCGAGATCCGTCTCGACATGGCGGTGCAACGCCTTGGCCTCGTCGCTGGTCCCTTGGATCACCTCGACCGCCAACCCGGCCAGTGCCGTATTGAGCGCCTGCGTCCAAGTCGCTGCCGAACGGTCCTCGGCATACTGCTCCAAGAGAATGAAGTTCGACACCGGCTCCAGCGCCACCAAGCAGATCTCGGGGTGGAAGGTTTCGTCTTCGCACACCGTCACTTGCCGCGGCGCCATGCCCTCGGCAAGCGCCACACGTTGCTCCCCGGCCACCGCGACCACCGCCGCTTCCAAGGCCGCGTTCAACGCCTGCTGGCTGCCGTAGGAGGCGCCGACAAACACCGACAGCCCGCTCAGCTCCAGGAATTCACACACCACACGCACCCCGGCACCGCCGCGCAGCGTGATGGCAAACTGCGCCGCCAGAACCATGCGATGCAGCCAGCGCACACCCTCGGGCGTGGCGATGAATGCCGCCAACGCCGCCGGCACCGCATTCGCCGAGCTTGCCCGGCGCCAGTCCTGCAAGGTGCTGCGCGCCACGCCAAGCTCCTCGGCAACGTGGCGTTGCGTCTGCCCCGCGGACATGCGCGCTTCGGCCGCCACAAGCTTCTCCGCTCGCTCCAGGCGATTGCGGCAGATCACGACCTGCCCCAGTGCCATGCATCGTACACTGGCAGGCACACCGCATCTGGACTAAAGTCAGTCTTGGCAGGACCTTCGAACATCTTTCACGACCCTCGGTTAGCTTCCACTTCCAAGGGTATGAAATTTCGGGGGTCCTGCCAACTTTCCCCACGCCCATCACCTAGCTCAGCACTCGGCCTTGGCCGGACTTATGACCAAGGCCGGTGGGACGAAAGAAAGAAATATTATGCATCTATCAAAAAACTGGTCATTAATCTAGACAACGGACCATCAGCATCTAGCCATCGTACTCAATTTATCAAACGAATCACAGAATTTGCAATAAAAAATAAAATCGCAATACACTTGGCATACTATCCTCCTTATCATAGCAAATATAATCCGGTTGAAAGATGCTGGGGAGTATTAGAGCGACATTGGAACGGTGATATCCTCG
>JAAEUE010000374.1 GCA_024227565.1 Alphaproteobacteria bacterium | reverse complement strand
CATGAGGCAGCAACACGCCGACCTCGAAGAGAAGCACGAACTCCGTGACGACATATTGGCAAGGCAGGTCAACAGCTCAAAGGAATACAACATGACATGATCGAACCCCTCTTGACACCGGCCGCGATAGAGAAGCAGACATTAAGACATCAATGGTATAGGCGGTTGGCTGGCCATTGGATTGGCTGCCGTTGGCAAGAATACGGATCTCCAGCCGCCTTCGGGGCTGTGGGAACTCCAAATGGAAAAATACGACCATGTTTGGATTTTTGAGTGTCACTCTTTCAAGAGAAGAGATTGAAGCGCTTGAAGGCGAGGTCATGCAGATGGCGCAGGTTGGCGAGCAGGATGCAGCTTGGCAAAAGCTAGAGAGACTGCGCAAGGCGCAGCGCCATCAGGTGGAAGCCGCAGTGTCGCTCCTGCGGATCGTCAACCAGCAATGCCTCCAAACAGAGAACGCTGCTGAACTCCTCTCAGAAATCGATCAATCTCACCATCAAGACGTGGAGCTGCTCAGCTTCCTTGCAGAATGTCTTGAAGCGGTACGTGACATCGATGACTTGAACGCTCCGCCGCCTGAGGAGGAGGTCTTTCGCACTGTTGTTGAACGGCTGACAGCCTCTGCCCAAAACCCGAAAGACGTGGAGGAGGAAAAGACGATCCTTCGAGGATTGGCCACAGCCGCCCGCATGCAGGCGCGTCAGAACGATGAGATTGCAGAAAAGAGTTACCGGCGATTGGTGGAGATTGACCCCCAGAACAGCGTCCATCACTACAATCTTGGCCTGTTCTGCAAAACACGCGGCCGCTTTGAGGAGGGTCAGGCGGCAAACCTGACCGCTGTCCGCTTATCGGAGGACGAGGTTGAGTGTTACGAGTGGAATCTTGGGATCTGCGCCACCGGCGCAGGGGATGGCGTTGCCGCGTTAGAGGTGTGGAAACGTATGGAGCAAAAGATTGAGATGGGCCGGTTCGATCTGCCCGAAGGCGGATACCCGCAGTGCAAGGTGAAGCTTGCCGAGCGGCCGCTCGCCGAACGAACTTTGGAGACGGACGACCCGGGCGATGAAGAGACCATATGGATCGAGCGGCTCAGCCCTTGCCATGGCATTATTCGCAGCGTGCTGTACCAGGATCTCGGCGTGAACTATGGCGATGTTGTCCTGATTGACGGCGCGCCAATCACCTATCACACCTATGGCGACACCCAGATCGCGGTGTTCCCACATCTGGCCACGCTTCTGCGCCAAAACTACCAGATCTTTGCATTTGCCGGCACGCAGGAAGAACCGGGCCAGCTAGCCGATGTGAGTGTTGATCTCGCTCAAGACGCTATCGTCTGCTCACACTCTGAAAGTTACAGGGAACTGTGTGCGAGCTGCTGGCGCGATCCCGACCTTGACCATGATCATCATGAGCAAATTGACATACATGTGGTGGTGGGCCGGGTTGCCGCTCCGCCCCATATTGGCCCGACCGAGTTGCTGGAACAGTTGGACGCAGCGCTTGCCAGGCGCGAGAAGTGCCAGCTCTATGCTCCTGATCTGTGCACAGCAGCAAGACAGGATGCCCGTGCACAGGTCGAGAGGCGCCGGTTCGATATGTTGTCCGGCACTTAATCTGAGCGAAGCTGACAAAGACCGCTGACTGCGCCATACTATTGGCTCCCAACGGATCGATCCACGGAGCACGGTTTATGGCTCAAGTCCGCTACATCGTTGATGATGTCGATCGGGCGATTACCTTCTACACATCCTATCTGGGCTTTGCTCTGGAACAGCAGTTCGGTCCGGCGATGGCCATTTTGAAGCTTGATGATTTGAAGCTGTGGATCGCCGGTCCCATGGCGTCTGCCTCAAAGCCGATGCCAGATGGATCCAAGCCAGAACCTGGTGGCTGGGGCGGGATTGTGGTGCAGGTCAAAGATCTTTCAGACAAGGTTTCGCAATTGCGGCAGGGCGGCCTTGAATTCAAGAACGATATTCTGGAAGGACCTGGAGGAAAGCAAATCCTCTGCATCGACCCTTCGGGAAATCTCGTGGAGCTTTTTGAAGCCGCTTGAACAATTCCCCTTGATGGGGTGCAGGCGCACGTCTGCACACGATCTGCACAAACATTGCGGTAAATCTGGAAGCCGCCGCCGCGTCGCTTGCATGCCTCAGGGCTATTCCCGTTTGCATGCAACACGTTTTCTCCTCCCGTGCCCTCAGCGCACCCACGGTCTTGTTGCTTCTCGCAGGTCTTGTGCTTGCGATAGATCCGGCCATCTGGCTGGTTAAGAGTTGGCTCGACCCGGCATACGATTCTTCCGGATATCTGGTCTTCGCAATCACACTTGGTCTGTTCGTTTGGAGTGCAAGCAGTCCGCTCAAGGTGAGGGGCGAGAACCGGCACAAGCAAACGGCCATTGCCCTCCTGATCCTCTCAGCGCTCGTCCGTCTGGCCAGCCAGATCTTGGCCATCAACACCATCGGTGCGCTGTGTCTGGTGGTTGATGTCTTTGCACTGGCAATTCTTTTGCGGCTTCCTCAGCGGGCCCGTCCAGTTTCGGCCTTCTGGTTGGCGGCAGTGTTCGTCTTCTCGCTCCCTCTTGAGCGGATCATTCAGCGCACTATCGGATATGGCCTGCAGCAAATGTCAGCCGATGGGGCCTGCACAGTGCTGTCAGGATTCTATAGCAACCTGGTGTGTGAGGGCACCCGCATCGTGGTGAACGGTGTTGACGTGCTTGTGGATCTGCCGTGCTCGGGCGCGCAAACCCTTCTGTTGGGACTGCTCGGTTTTTGTGTTGCCGCAGCGTTCTGCCGGGCTAAACCGATTGCGGTTGTGGCAGGATTGACCGCCACAGTGGCCACTGCCTGCGTTGCCAATTTGCTGCGGATCGCAGTCTTGGCCGTTGGCCTCGCCGAGCCCGGCAAGCTTGGTGGGATCAACGTCATGGCCCAACCCTGGCATGATCTGATCGGGCTCACGGCCCTGCTTCTGGTATGCGCCGTACTGGCAGTGTGGGTGCGTTTGGTCTGGCGGCCAACTCAGGTTGAAAACCCCAACTGGTTTGCGTTGCCACCGCCGCGTCTGCCCTCTCCACGCTGGACGTTGACCGGGGCAACATGCGCGCTTCTCGCCGCGCTGGTGATCACAGGCTTACCGCGAACGGCCCTTGATGTCTCCGCGCCCGCCGCCGCGAAGGCGCTCCCAATTGCCCTCACCGGTCACCTCAAACGCAGCGTCCAACTAACGCCGCGCGAACGCGCGTTTTTCAATCAGTTTGGCGGGTGGTCGGCCAAGGCGGAGTATGGTCCCCATGGGCTGATGCTGGTGAACACCAGCTCGCCGCTCCGCCATTTGCATGGACCTGAAGATTGTCTGCGGGGCCTTGGCTATGAGGTTGAGTACCTGGGCGCCGTGTTTGAGCCGCTGCCCACCGCCGTTTACCGCGCCATTTCCCCTGACGGCACCAGATACCGGATCGATGTGAGCTTTGTTTCCGCCCAAGGCAGCGTGACCACCAACGTGGCCACTGCCGTGTGGAAATGGCTGCAAGGCGAAGCGGGAAACTGGACCGCAGTTCAACGCATCTCGCCTGAGGCGCTCGCGCCTGAGCACCACGCCCGATTCAACACTGCAGTGATTGCTGCGCTCGATTTATCCCCCAACCAGAAAGGAACCAACTGATGAGATATTGTCTAAGAGGCTGCATCGCCTTCTTTGCGATCCTGTTGGTGCAGCCGGCCTCCGCCGTGCCAGCACCGGATGCGAGCGAAGAAAAGCAGGGCGGCCAGGTGGTAGCCACGATCAATGGTAGAACCATTCCGTTTCCAAGCTTGAAGACCGAGATCACCGGCGACCTGAAAGGCGACCTTGCCTCGATCACCGTGCGGCAAACCTTTGTGAACCCCACGAATGTGCCGATGAATGCGCGTTACCTGTTTCCCCTGAACAAGGATGCAGCGGTTCACGCCATGCAAATGCGTGTTGGTGACGAGTTGATCAGCGCCAAGATCGCCAAGCGGGCCATTGCGCGGACGACCTATGAAAAGGCAAAGAGCAAGGGCAAGGCCGCCGCGTTGTTGGAGCAGCATCGCCCCAACATGTTCACCCAAGAGATCGCGAACCTGATGCCGGGCGCGCCTGTGGTCATCACGTTGAAGTATTCCCAAGTGGTGCCACGCATTGACAATGCCTATGAGCTGCGCGTGCCGCTGGTGGTTGGGCCGCGTTACATTCCGTCATCCAAAAAGCCTGAAGCCAAGGTGGTGGTCCACCAGGATGAAGATATGCCGGCGCCCAAAATTGCGCAGGAAACTGCGCCGGGCGGCTGGCAGTTCGGGCCGGTTCCGACCTATCCGGCAGTTGCCGGACTGGACATCCCTACAACGGTTTTGAAGGAACGGGTGTCGATCGACCTGAACCTGGCCTCCGCCATTCCCGTGCGTGAAGTGCGCAGCGCCAGCCATCAATTGACCGTAGACGGGGGCGAAATCGCCAAATCGATCGCCTTGGCCGGCGGCAAGACGATCGACAATCGCGATTTCGTCCTGCGTTACTCTTTGGCCGGCGCCCAGCCTCAGGCCGGGCTGCTTGCTCATAAAGGTGATGGCGCTGGCACGTTCTCACTCCTGATCGAGCCCCCCAAGGTGCCTCAGGATGCCGACATCACCCGCCGCGAGATGGTGTTTGTTCTCGACACTTCCGGCTCCATGAGCGGCACGCCCATGGCTGCCAGCCGCACGTTCATGCGCCATGCCTTGAGCACGTTGCGCCCAGGCGATGCATTCCGCATCATCCGCTTTTCCAACAATGCCAGCGAGTTCAGCTCATCTGCTCTTCCGGCGACGCCGCAAAACGTTGCGGCAGCCACCTCCTATGTGAACGCCATCACCGCGAGCGGAGGAACCGAAACCCTAAGCGGCCTGCAGCGGGCTTATGCCAGAGCGCCCAAGCCGAATGTTCTGCGCATCGTGGTGTTTCTGTCCGACGGTTACGTGAGCAATGAAGCTCAGATCCTTAAGCTTGTCGCCGGATCTGTGGGGCAGGGGCGGCTCTACGCATTTGGTGTGGGCGCTTCTGTGAACCGATATCTGGTGTCTGAGATGGCAAGGCTCGGCCGCGGCATTTCCCGCATCATCGACCCCACCCTCAATGCCCAAGAGGAAGCGATCAAGTTCGCTGGGCGGCTCGATATGCCCGTGCTCACCAACATCAAGATCAACTGGGGGACGCTGGCACCCACGGAAGTCACGCCGGCTGTGCTGCCTGACCTGTTTGCTGGAGACTCGATCCGCGTTCAGGGCCGGTTCTCAAAGGAGGGCAGCCACATGGTTCGCCTCACCGGCAACGTAAACGGCCGCCGGGTGAAGCTGCCCCTGAAATTGGACCTGAAGGCTGCAGCGCAGAGCGGGAGCGAAACCATTCCCCTCGTCTGGGCCCGCTCGCGCATAGCCGACCACATGCGAGAGAAAATGGTGCCCATGCCCATGCGAACCTCAGGGCTGGATGACGCACGGATCGAACAGCGCGTCACAGCGCTCGGTCTCTCCCATTCGCTGGTCACCCAGTGGACCTCGTTTGTGGCCGTGTCGCAGAAGGTGGTGAACGCCAATCCGGCGGGCTCCGTGGACGCAGATGTGCCGTTGCCGATGGTCAAGGGGGTAAGCCATAAAGCCTACCCGAACGGCAGCGTGAAGATGCGCAAAGCCCAGTCAGGTACGCCGCAACCCACCAAGGTTACGCAGTTGGCCATGAACAAGCCCACTGCAGCGCCGTTCTCAGGCCCCGTGTTCAGCGGTGGGTCCACACCGGAACCAGAGCACATCTTGGCCCTGCTGGTGTTGATCCTGTCGGTTGGTGGCACCCTGGTGCACCAGGCCAGGAGGCAGTTCTCATGAGCGCCCCTCTGGCCCCAAAAGAAGGCAGCCCCAAACGGGGCGCCTTCGACACCGTTGGAATCGATGGCCTTCAGGCGTATCTAGAAGGCGAACTGTGCTCATCTCCAACCTGGAAGACGCGGGTTACCATGGCTAAATCCATTCTTGTGGTTGATGATGACCCGCACATTCTGGAAGTCATCAGTTTTGCCCTGGAGCGTGCGGGGTTTGCGATTCAGGTGGCTCGTGACGGAAAGGAGGCGCTGGAGAAGTTCCAAAGCGGCGCGCCTGACCTGATCGTCCTCGACATCAGCCTGCCGGAAATGGACGGACTTGATGTGTGCCGTGAGATCCGCAAAGCCTCCAATGTTCCGATCTTGTTTCTGTCGTCGCGCGATGAAGAGATCGACCGGATCATTGGTCTGGAGATCGGCGGCGATGACTATGTCTCCAAGCCGTTCAGCCCACGCGAACTCATTGCCCGGATCAAGGTGATCTTGAAGCGCGCAGCGCCTGCCGAAGTCACCGAAGAACCCGATGCCCTCAGCGTCGGCGCAGTCAGCCTTTGGCCCGCGCAGCACCGGGTCGAGTTCTCTGGAGGACCGGTTGAACTGACGGCAACGGAGTTTCAGATTGTCCGCACTTTCCTGCGCCGGCCGCAGATTGTGCGCGACCGAAACGCCATAATTGATGCAGCCTATGCAGATAACATCCATGTCTCGGACCGCACGGTCGACAGCCATATCCGGCACATCCGCCTGAAATTCCAGGAGGCCGGATGCGGCAGCATCATCGAAACGGTACACGGCGTGGGCTACAAGCTGGGCTCGTGCACATGACGAGGGAATATGGCATCGCCTTCGGTTAAACAGAAATACCGCCCCAGCGTTGCGCTGATCCTGATTGCCGTGAACCTGACGATCTTGGCGCTGCCGCTTGGCAGTCTGCTGTTCTTCAGGATCTATGAAGGCAGGCTGGTGCACGAAACCGAGGCAGAACTGATCTCCCAGGCTGCGGTGATTGCGGCGGCCTACAAGCAGGCGCTGCAGAAACGACTGGATAGCACGGACGCCTACGGACTTGAGCTGAGCCCAGAGGCGACCGCACAGTCCGCAAAGCGCTACGATCCTGTCGAGCCGCAAATTGATCTGGCGAGGGACGACCTGTTGCCTCCCCGCCCAGGCCCTGCGGCGACCAGCGCGGTGGCCTCAGTGGTCAGCTTGGATGCTGGGCTCGATGTGACCCAACTGTTCTTCGATGCCCGGCGCACCACCTTGGCCGGCATGGTGTTGCTCGACCATCAAGGCACCGTGATTGGCGGAAATCAGTCGATAGGCCTGTCCTTTGCCCATGTGCGCGAGGTGCGCCGGGCATTGGCGGGGTTCTATTCCAGCGTCATACGCGAGCGTATTTCCGATGAGCCTCAACCAAGCTATGCCTCCATCAGCCGGGGCTCCGGAATTCGCCTGTTTGCAGCCTTTCCGGTCAAGTTTGAGAAGCGCCTATGGGGCGTCGTCTATATGTCCCGAACCCCCAACAACATTCTCAAACACCTCTATGCCTTCCGCGACCGGGCCTTCCTCGTGGCCCTGGTGGTGCTAGCAATCACTCTGCTGATTGCCTGGGTGACAACGCGCACGTTGCGCGGGCCGATCCGTGCTCTGTCGCAACAGGCGCAAGGGGTGGCGGCCACCAAGGGCGGGAACCTGGAGCCGCTCGCCCATTATGGCACCAGCGAATTGGCAACCCTGGGCCAAAGCTTTATCGACATGGCCGATGCGTTGGAAAAGCGCAGCACCTACATCCGCGATTTTGCCACTCATGTGTCGCACGAGTTCAAAACGCCGCTCACCTCCATCCGGGGCTCGGCTGAATTGCTCAGCGAACACCTTGAGGACATGAAACCGGAGGAGCGGGCGCGCTTTCTTGACAACATCCAGAAGGACACAAGCCGCCTCAAAGCGTTGGTGGACCGGCTTTTGGAACTGGCCAAGTCGGACAATGTGGTGCCGCTGTTCGACGACACCGTGGAGCTTGTTCCGGCGCTGGAAAATATCGCCAGCGGCTACAGTCAGGTTCGGGTCGAGGGCGATCAGGTGACGGCGCGCATCGCTGAAGAGAGCTTGGGCATCATTGCCAGCAACTTGATCGAAAATGCCTTGGGGGCAGGAGGTACGGAGGTTATTTTGACGATTGTTGAAACAACAAATAGTTGTGAAATTACCTTTAAAGACAATGGCTCAGGCATTTCACCGGGCAACCGCGCCAAGATCTATGACGCCTTCTTCACCACCAAGCGTGAGACCGGAGGCACCGGTCTGGGGCTTGGTATCGTGCGCTCCCTGGTGGAGGCGCACGGCGGTGAGATCAGTCTTTTGGAGACCGCCGAGGGGGCGGCCTTCCAGATAACGCTCCCTGCCGCTAGCGGCTAGTTGTCCAGGAAGCTGCGGAGCTTCCGGCTGCGGCTTGGGTGCTTCAGTTTGCGCAGCGCCTTGGCTTCGATCTGGCGGATACGTTCGCGGGTCACTGAGAACTGCTGGCCAACCTCTTCAAGCGTGTGGTCAGTGTTCATGCCAATGCCAAACCGCATGCGCAGAACCCGTTCCTCGCGCGGTGTCAAAGACGCCAATACGCGGGTGGTGGTCTCACGCAAGTTGGACTGAATGGCCGCATCGATAGGCAGGATCGCGTTCTTGTCTTCGATGAAGTCGCCCAGGTGGCTGTCTTCCTCGTCGCCAATCGGCGTTTCCAGGCTGATCGGCTCCTTGGCAATTTTCATCACCTTGCGCACTTTCTCAAGCGGCATACCGAGCTTTTCAGCCAGTTCTTCCGGGGTCGGCTCGCGGCCGATCTCGTGCAGCATCTGGCGACCGGTGCGCACCAGCTTGTTGATGGTCTCGATCATGTGCACCGGAATACGGATGGTGCGCGCCTGGTCGGCAATCGAGCGGGTGATCGCCTGGCGGATCCACCATGTGGCGTAGGTGGAGAACTTATAGCCGCGGCGATACTCAAACTTGTCCACCGCCTTCATCAGGCCAATGTTGCCTTCCTGGATGAGATCGAGGAACTGCAGGCCGCGGTTGGTGTATTTCTTGGCAATGGAGATCACCAGGCGCAGGTTGGCTTCCACCATTTCCTTCTTGGCCTGGCGCGCTTCGCGCTCGCCCTTCTGCACGGTATGCACGATGCGGCGGAATTCTGCGATTTCAAGGCCGGTTTCAGACGCCAACTGATGAACTTCATCGCGAATGGCCTTGATCATCACCCGTTCGGTCTGAATGAACTCATGCCAGTTGTTCTTGGACAAACGGCCCACGCGGCGCATCCAGCCTGGATCAAGCTCCTGGCCGCGATACTGCTTGAGGAACTCTTCGCGCGGCACGCCATTGCCATCGGCCATGCGCATCAGCCGGCCTTCCAGCGACAGAAGGCGCTTGTTGATGTCGTAGAGCTGCTCAACGAGCGCTTCAATACGGTTGTTGTTCAGGGATAGCGACTTCACATGAACAATGATCTCTTCGCGCAATTTCTTGTAGCGCCGCTCTTGGGATGATGAGAGCACCCTGTTCTCACCCACCTGCTGGTCCTGCAGGCGGCGCAGCTTTTTGTAGTCGCCGGCGATCATGTCGAAGGTTTCAACCACCTGGGGCTTCAATTCAGCTTCCATGGCAGCCAGAGAAAGGTTGGCTTCGTCGTCCTCTTCCTCTTCTTCTTCCTCTTCATTCTCTTCGCCTTCTTCACCGTCCTTGCGCAGGAGATCGGCGTTTTCCTCTTCTTCGGCTTCTTTTTTCTCTTCTTCCTCCTCCTCCGGCGATTTCACTTCGGGCGCCTTCTTGGCGTCCGGGCCGGCATAGGTGGCTTCAAGGTCGATAATGTCGCGCAGCAGGATACGGCCTTCGTTCAGCTCGTCGCGCCAGATGATGATGGCCTGGAAGGTGAGGGGGCTTTCGCACAAGCCGGCAATCATGGCCTCGCGACCGGCCTCGATGCGCTTGGCGATGGCAATTTCGCCTTCGCGAGAGAGCAGCTCAACAGTGCCCATTTCGCGCAGGTACATGCGCACCGGATCATCCGTGCGCTCAACCGGCTCTTTGGTTGTTGTTGTGGTCTTGACCGGCAGGCCGGCTTCGTTCTTTTTGGCCTCTGCGGCGATGTCTTCGTTTTCTTCTTCGGATTCCACCACGTTGATGCCCATTTCGGCAAACATCGACATGGTGTCTTCAATCTGCTCAGAGGTCACCTCGTCGGAGGGCAGAACTTCGTTCAGCTCATCGTAAGTGACATAGCCGCGCTTCTTAGCGAGCTTGATCAGCTTTTTGACCGCGGCATTGTTCATGTCGAGCACGGGGCCGTCGGTGTTCGCCTCGGCTGGTGCCTGGTCTGCTGTGTCTTTTTTCTGAGCTGTAGTTGCTACCATGACCTATATCTTTCCTAGCGCGTCCGATGTCCGGCTCTCTTTGTGGCGAGAGAGTGCGCAGTCAGTGCCAATTTGTGTGGGTCACGACCCGGTCCGGGGCTTAAGGCAAATCACCAAGCGCCGTTTAGGACTATCTAGACCCTCTTACCTTAATCACCCCTTAAGCATATTGCCGGGCGCCGGCCCCATACCGATGCCCGAGAACTGCCAAATACCTCGGTTAGCCGCTGATCACGGTTGCCCTGCCGGACGCTTCACCAAAACCCTCGATGGTCGCTTCTTCGCCGGCTTGTGAGCGGAGCTGCTCGCGGACCTCATTGAGTGCTGCGAGATTTTCCTCCGTTGCCTCTTCGGCAAGAGCCAGTTCTGCGGCCATCAACTCCTTGTTCAGCATGAGCGCTTTCATGTGCAACACGACAAGTTGAGACCAGCCCGTTTCAACATCAGCCTTGGCGGCATCGGCTTGAACGAACCAGTCACTCTTGTGCGACAACCCTGCATCAAGCTGACCCAAGATGTTTGAGTATCCTCTCTGGGCGAGATGGTCGCGCAGCAGAGCTGTTTCAAGGGGCGCTTGCAAAGCCGCGACATCTAGTATTTCCCTGCGCAAACTGTCAAGGTCTTGATTGGAAAATTCCAAATCGGCCACCAGGTCCAGTTTTTCCTCAACCAGATAGGGATGATTGACCAACGCCAGCAGCAAAAGCTGTTCGCGGTACAGGCCCCCCATACCCGATTTTGTGGGAGTAACCAGCCGTTTTAGCTCCTGGCTGGGCGGAAACTGCATATCCCACGGGCGGGCGTGCGAGCCCCGGCCGGGCGACCAGCGGGCCGCCTGGCGGCCAGGCTTCTGGCGCCTGGGCCGCGGCGGCCGAGTGGTTCCGGCGCTGCCCCATAATTCTTTCAATTTTGTTTGAATGTGATCGGAATAATGGGCCCGAACCCGCTCATCGCCCACTTGGCGGACCGCTTCAAACAGCCTTTGTTCAAAATCGGCCCGCCGTTCCGGGGTGGTCAGATCGCTTGTTTCCAACTCCCGCTCCCACAGCATTGCGGCCAGGGGCGTGGCATTTTCCAGGAACTTTTCAATCGCGGCACGCCCGCCTTCGGTGATCAGATCATCAGGGTCCTGGCCTTCCGGCAGCAGGGCAAATTTCAGCGAATAGCCCGGCTGCAAAAGGGCAAGTGCGGTGTCCACCGCCCGGAAGGCGGCTTTTCGGCCGGCGATGTCGCCATCAAAACACAAAACCGGCTCCGGCACCGCCTTCCACATCAGGCGCAATTGTTCCTGGGTCAGTGCGGTGCCAAGCGGGGCCACGGCGTTGGCATAGCCGGCGCGCACCAGGGCGATGACGTCCATATAGCCTTCACACACCACCAGGTTGCCGGCTTCATAGGCGGCGCTTCTGGCGGTGTCGAAATTGTAGAGCACATTGCTTTTGTGGAAGAGGGGGCCTTCTGGCGAGTTCAGATACTTGGCTTGCGCGTCGGCTGAAAGCGCGCGGCCGCCGAAGGCAATCACCCGGCCGCGCATGTCGCGGATGGGAAACATAACCCGGTCGCGGAACCGGTCGTAGGGCACCGAGATATCCGGTCCTGAGATGATCAGGCCGCTTTCGGCCATTTGTTCAGGCGACACATCGTTTGCGGCCAGGTGGCTTTTGAGGGCACGGCGGTCATTGGGCGCATAGCCGATGCGGAAATCCTGCTGGGTTTTGGCCGAAAGACCCCGGTCGCTCAAATAGCCACGCGCGGCGGAGCCATCTGCGTTTTGCAGGTTATTTTCAAAGAACTTCGCCGCGAGCTCCATCACATCGTAGAGGGTGGCGCGTTTCTGTTCGCGTTCTGCATCTTGCGCGGTGGGTTTGGGCAGGTCCACACCGGCCAGATCGGCCAGCATTTGCACCGCTTCGGGAAAGTTCAGGCCGTCGGTTTTGGTGACGAAGGTGAAGATATCGCCCGATTCCTTGCAGCCAAAGCAATGATAGCGGCCGCGCCGGTCGTCGGCATGGAACGAGGGGGTTTTCTCGCCGTGGAACGGACAGCAGGCCCAATGGTCGCCTTTGGCGGGCACGGATTTGCGCCGATCCCACGTGACTTTGCGGCCCACCACCTCGGAAATCGGCAGCCGCGCGCGGATATCATCCAATATGTGATCAGAAAATCGCATGTCTGTTAATTTGCACCCGCTGAACAGGTGAGTGTAACGGCCAAGCCCCGGCGCGGCGAATCACGCAAGTGATTTTTCAACAAGTACCGTGCTTTCGCGGGTGGCCGGGAGTTGTAGTGCACAGTGTACTCCAATTTACCGGATTCTACCCCCAACTCCTGCATCCCTGGCGCCCCAACTCCCGCATCCCTGCGAAAGCAGGGATCCACCACCGGGAACCAACCACACGCTCAGAGCTATGGGCCCCTTCTTTCGCAGGGGCGCGGGGGGTGTGGAGGGTGCCTCCTTCATTCATTATTATCTCTGTCCTCTTCCTATCGTCATCCCCGCTCCCTCTCATCGTCATCCCTGCGCAGGGGCGCGGGAGGAGAATGCTGCCGCCCTCGGGCTTGACCCGAGGGCCCACCACCGCACGCTCCGAGCTATGGGTCCTCGGGT
>JAAEUE010000373.1 GCA_024227565.1 Alphaproteobacteria bacterium | reverse complement strand
TACTGAGCAGACCGGTTAGCAGTGCACGGTGAATCTCATCGTATCCCGCCTCTGTGGTGTTCTCCTTGTAGCCCATTTCGTGCATCTGACCACGCAGTTGCTGATGCACGTCGTGCCACTCCTGAGCCCGCGTCCAGGAGATGAAATTGTCACGGCAGAAGCGTTGAAATTTACGCCGGCTGAGATGGCGTCGCTGGGTTTCAATATCGCGCCAGAGCTTTAGCAGCCCGATAAAGTCGGACTGCGCGTCCCGGTACGGGTGGTGTGCCTCATCAGCCGCCTGCTGTTTATCCATGGGCCGCTCGCGCGGATCCTGTATGCTCAACGCCGCGGCAATTACCAGAACCTCTTCCAGGCACTGTCCATGCGCGGCGGCCAGCAGCATACGCGCAATCCTCGGATCCACCGGCAGCCGTGCAAGCTGACGCCCCAGGCGGGTGATTTTGCGCGCGCCGTCAACCGCTCCCACCTCTTCCAGCACCCGGTAACCATCCTTGATCAGGCGATTGTCCGGCGGATCGGGAAACGGGTATTTAGAGATCTCCCCAAAGCCCAATATCATCATCTGCAGAATGACCGAGGCGAGATTGGTGCGCAGAATCTCCGGCTCCGTGAACTCCACGCGTGTGTTGAAATCCTCCTCCGAAAACAGTCGGATACAGACCCCCGCCGCCACCCGGCCACAGCGGCCCTTGCGCTGGTCGGCGCTGGCCCTGGAGATAGCTTCCACCGGCAGGCGCTGTACTTTGCTGCGATGGCTGTAACGGCTGATGCGGGCGTAGCCGCTGTCGATCACATAGCGGATGCCGGGAACCGTCAGCGACGTCTCTGCCACATTGGTGGCAAGGATGATTCGGCGATGCCCCCCGGGGTGGAATATCCGGTTCTGTTCCGCCGGCCCGAGCCGGGCATACAGCGGCAGCACCTCGGTCAGCTGCAGCCGGTGTTTGCGCAGATGCTCGGCTGTCTCGCGGATCTCCCGTTCTCCACTGAGAAACACCAGAATATCGCCACGGTCAATGCGCGAGAGCTCATCCACCGCATCGAGTATCGACTGCTGCAGCGGCTCTCCGCGCTCACCCCCGGCTTCGTCCAGCGGCGG
>JAAEUE010000372.1 GCA_024227565.1 Alphaproteobacteria bacterium | reverse complement strand
GCTATCGATCCAGATTCCGCCTTCGTCATCCGACTCTGCCATGATCGAACCGTTCAGCCAGTACTCCTGGGCGATCGGTGCCAGAAAGTCCTTGGTCTCCGGTCGCTCTTTTCTGGGCGCATTGGCAAGCACCTCCGCCTGCTCGGCGGCGAGCGGTGCGAGCTCATCCAACCGGGTGCGGGCGGCTTGAATTTTCTTGAGCTGGTCTGCGCGGGTCGGGTTGGACGTGCCGAACACCTCGTCGAAAACAGTTGCCACCGCGCCCGCGCGTAGGGCGTTGTCCAGCCGAGTGGCATTGTTCTGGAAGTTGTCGCCGCCCGCGAATCGGTACGCGCCGTTCATGTCACCATCTGCAACGCCGTTAATCAGATCTGCAGAATAGTGCATGCTGGTGATGGTCCCTTCGTTCACCTGCGCCTGTTGTTGCACCGTCTGCTTGATGTTGTCCTGGGACGTATCGCTTATCCACCGACGCGCCCGATCGGCGTCAGCCTGGGTAGCGGCGCCTGAACTCAACGCAGATTCGATAGTGGCGAGATCGGCCTGCAGCGTCGTGGTTTGTAGTCCCTTCATATGCAGCACCCAGGTGCGTGCCTGGTCCGGCGTGGCAGCATCGGGAAACTTTGGCAGGCTGCGGCGCTGATACTTGGTCAAGAGTGGATCGAGATTCACCGCTTCGACCTTGGCTTCGGGGGCAGTGGGTGCTGGTTGTGCTGCCGTGGTCGGTTGCGCTTGCTGCTGTGCTGCCGCGGCCGCTTGCTGTTGTGCTGCCTGCCATTCTTGCGCAATGGCCGCCATCTGTGCCTGCAACTCGCCCCAACGCTGCACCGCTGCCGCGTAATCAGGATGAGAATTGGACTGGGTACTCTCCAGATGTTTGCCGGCCTTGGTGAGTTTGGCGCTCAGACGGTTGTAGGTCGCAACATCTCCCGGGCGCAGACGTTCAAGACCATTACCCACGTCCTTGATCGTCCGGGTCGCTTGGTTCAGGTCGTAATCGATGGTTTGCGCCTGCGTAGCAGATATCCCCAGCAT
>JAAEUE010000371.1 GCA_024227565.1 Alphaproteobacteria bacterium | reverse complement strand
TGCAGGTCGGTTTCACCCATGTAGAACAGGCTTTGACCGGTCATGGCGCTGTATTTGATGCGCTCTTCTTCAGGGAGGAAAGCGAGAATGGCATCCATTAATGAGGATTTACCGGCCGCTGAAGTGGATTGGATCGTGACCGCTAAGGGCTGGTCCAGTTTCCGGGACAGCGTTGCCAGGTAACCCACCAGTTTGTTGGTGGCCTCGCCCACTACACCGCAGCGAGTGAAGTCGGCCTGGATGCGTTCCAACAGGTCAGGGGATTGCAGCAGTTCCAGGGCGGCTTGGGTTTCTTGGTCATTCAGGGTGACGGTTTGCTCTTTGGGGGCTTGGGCAACCTGTAGAGCCTGCGCTTGCAGGGCTTCGAGCTTGCGCAGAAGTTTGCCCAGGTCGGCCTTGATGACGGCCTCTTTGATGCCGAGTTCAACGGCGGCCTGCTTGATAAAGGCGCCGCGTGGACGTTGCTGATAGAAGTCGAAGGTGTCGATGTGGATGGCTTCGCCGTTTCCATCCAAAGCGGGCGCCGAGACTAGAAGATTGATCTTGAGGGCCTCCAGGTTGGGGTTCTTTTCCAAACCCCGGATGCGGTAGCGGCGCTCGCCCAGGGTGATGAGGATTTCATGTTCTGTGACCTGGGCAGGAATGTCCGGTTGAGGCGCATCGGGGACCACAGCGGCGGGTAATGACTCGATAGGCACAGGGTCGGCGGCTAAAGAGAGGGCGGAATCAGGTTGGGGCGTTGTGTCGGTCTCCGCTAGCGAAGGCTCGGCAACCGATGGCGGGGTGGTTTCAGTTGTCACTGGCCCGGCGGTTGGTGGCTTACTTCTCTTTTTATCAAGCCAAACCGCACTGCGGATCACCACGCCCAGGCTCTTAGCGGCGGGTTTGACTTGTAAAGCGTATTCATTGGCATCCATGCCCTTGGGAAAGTGGATGC
>JAAEUE010000370.1 GCA_024227565.1 Alphaproteobacteria bacterium | reverse complement strand
TCTTGTCCGAGTCGGCAAGGTTTCGAAGGTGGAACGCGCCAGCCCAAGATCCTGGTAACAATGATAGTACATCAGGCAGCGCATGACATCGTTGATCGGTACCCTTCCGGAAAGCACATCCGAGCAGAGACGGCCGCAGCCGGCGCAGTAGTCGCCGCAGGTTTCCTTGGCGTATCGGGCCAGCAAGGCACGATCTGCCTGGGAAAGGCGGATTTGGTTCACTGCCGCCGTCGCGTTTGCGGCCATAATGGTGAGATTGGGCATTTGAGAGCAGATGGCGGCTATACGCTTGTCTTCCCAAACCGCCATGAGCTTTGCCTGATGGTCTGTAGATCCTTTCTGCATGAAGCGGCCCGCCATTTCTAGCTCAGACTCGCTGTTGCTTTTAACCGGCCCGCCACCCTGTGTCTTCATGGCCGTCAGACCGATTCCGGCCCGGTAACAGGCATCAACCGCCCGGTTCATGCGGGGCTCGTGCATCAGGCGGTAATTGTAGGTGAACATGATGCCGTCTATTGATGGCAACTTAGCTGCGCCCTCCAGGCAGTCTTCCATGTTGGCATGTGTGCTGAAGCCGAATAACCTTAT
>JAAEUE010000369.1 GCA_024227565.1 Alphaproteobacteria bacterium | reverse complement strand
TGCCGCAGGCGGGATGCTGGTGTTCATCACCTCGCTTGGCTTCTTCATCACCCCGGCACTGCTGGGCGGTGCACGCGACACGATGATCGTGCAAACCATCATCTTCCAGATTAAGGAGATCTTGAACTGGGGCTTTGCCGGTGCCATCGGCGTCTTGCTGATGGTCGCGGTGCTAATTATCTTTTTTGTCTATGACAAGCTTTTGGGCCTGTCGACGCTTTCCGGCGGAGAAGCAAAACAGGCGGGCAGCCTGAAGCAAAACCCCATCGGATATGTTGGCGCACAGGTGGGCGGGCTGATTACGCGCGCTCTAGGTACACTCTTTGAATGGATTGGCCGTGCCTTTGACATGATCGTGCCGCGCCGCGCCGACAAACGCCGCAAAGGCGGCGGGCGTATTGCGATCTGGACCGTGGGTCTGTTGATGATGGGATTTTTGGCGTTGCCGGCGCTGTTTGTCATCCCGGTTTCCTTCACCGAGGCCGGATTTCTAAGCTGGCCACCGAAGGGATTTTCTCTGAAGTGGTATCAGGCGCTAGTCGAGACGCCGGTATGGATCAACGCGGCGGTTCGCTCCTTCACAGTTGCAATTCTGGCCAGTTCTCTGGGAATGCTACTGGGCGTGCCTGCTGCATTCATGCTG
>JAAEUE010000368.1 GCA_024227565.1 Alphaproteobacteria bacterium | reverse complement strand
GCCAAACAGCGCCGGGTCCACGCCTGCGCCAACCGCCTTAATAATCCCGGCACCGTCCGAATGGGGGATGATCCTGTCATGCCCCATGGGCCGCGCCCCGGCCCGCAGTTTCACATCCGAAGGATTGCAGCCAGACGCGCGGACGCTGACCAGAACCTCCCCCGGCCCCGGATCCGGCGTTTCCACCTCGCCAATCTGCAGAACTTCTGCAGCACTTCCTTGCGTTTTATAGAATGCTGCCTGCATCACGCCACCTGATCCAGTCCGCGCCCCTTCAAAAGCGCATCCACCTGGGGCAGCGACCCCCTGAAATCAACGTAGAGGTCTTCGGCTTCCTTCAACCCGCCCGCCGAATAAATGTGATCGTGCAGCCGCGCCGCCATGTCCGCATCAAACGGCCCACCGGCCTCCTCAAACGCCGCAAAGGCATCGGCGTCCATCACCTCGGACCACATGTAGGAATAATAGCCGGACGAATACCCATCCCCGGAGAACACGTGCGCAAACTGCGGTGTCGCGTGGCGCATCCGGATCGCTCCGGGCATTCCCAGCCCGCCCAGAATTGCCGCCTGTTTCGCCATCGGATCAAGCGGCGCCTCCGCCGTATGAAACGCCAGATCAACCAATGCGCTTGCGGTATATTC
>JAAEUE010000367.1 GCA_024227565.1 Alphaproteobacteria bacterium | reverse complement strand
GGACCACCACTCAAACATCGTTGAGAGGCCTAAAACCTCAATTGCGGGCGAGTTTGGAGCACCAATTCGGTCTTTCTCAGTCTGCCGCGCGACTAGAGAGGGAGAGCTGATGGCTAGCCGCTTCCGGCTGTGGCGCACGAGGTACGATGCCGCAAATGATCGTTGGAGCGATGCTGAATGTGAACTGGAAACCGAGAACTCCTACCTAGCGCAACTTGATGGAAGCGGTAAAAAACTAATCGAGAAACAAGGGCTCGAATGGGTCGGCACGAATGTGGATGGAACAAGTCGAGCGGCTATTTGGTCGTTCTGCGATGCGTTAAAATCGGGAGAGGACCCGCATAGCGGTGGACCGCCACAACTTGTAGGGATCTGGAGAAAGGGGCCCGCTCAAAATTTTGGATTCATCTGGGACGGCAAGAGGTACTTCGGAGGGTTAGAGATAACCGCTGGATCGGCATCAAACAGTGTCAATTGGTTTAATCATTTGTTTGAGAGGTGCGACGGTATTTCAGGGAAACGGCTCAAGGGAGCTCAGCCGCACGTTAAACCCATATCCTTCTGATTTCAAAGGTACGTTCGAACCTTTAGAGTACCTCAAAGAGCAAGAAAGTAGAAACAACCCATCTTGCAGCGTCGCAACGTAAGCGTCCGGTCTCACCGCTCTTGCGTTTCATGCTTTGATGCTGATGCTTTGCGATGATGGCGGTCGCTGATGTCCACTATCTCAGGTGGACACTATCTTGAGTTTATCCATGGCGAAGAATCGGCGCAGGCGGCGCAATTGGGATGACGATGAGAAGCGTGCGATTTTGGCGCAAACGCGGGTTCCAGGTGTTTCGGTTTCGCGGGTTGCGCGCCGTTATGATGTTAACGCCAACCTTGTCTTCAAATGGTTGCGCGACCCCCGGTTTGCCGTGACTGAAGGTGATGTGCCGGAAGCAGCGTTTCTGCCTGTGGAGGTCGTTGCTGAGGCCGAACCGGCACTGATCGAGCCGAGTTCCATTGAGACTTCTATCGAGATCACACTTGCGAACGGTCATAGTCTGAACGTCAAAGGCGGGTTTGATCTGGATGCTGTGGCCCGTCTTGCACGGAGTCTTGGTGCATGATCCCTGTTCCGGCATCGACGAGGATCTGGCTGGCTGGTGGGGTGACCGACATGCGAAAGGGTTTTGTAGGCCTTTCGGCCATGGCGCAGAGTGTTCTTCACCAGGACCCGTACTCCGGGCATCTGTTTGTCTTCCGGGGCCGCCGTGGTGATTTGATCAAGGTGATCTGGTGGGATGGACAGGGCGCCTGTCTGTTTTCCAAGCGCCTTGAGCGTGGGCGGTTTGTCTGGCCGTCGGCAGCGGATGGCAAACTGACGATCACTACAGCTCAGCTTTCCATGCTTCTGGAAGGCATCGACTGGCGCACGCCGCTGCGCACCTGGCGACCTCTCACGACGGGTTGATTTTGCATATTTTAGGGGTTTGGGGATTCCCGCCGGGCTACCGATTTGCTAAACACTGGCCATGTCTGATTTGGTCCAAGCCTTGCCGGAAGATGCCGCTGACCTGCGGGGCTTTGCGTTGGCGTTGCTGGCCGAAGTGAAGGCGCAAGGCCTGCTGATTGAGAAGCTCAAATATCAGTTGGCGGGGCACCGGGCACATCGTTTTAGCCGCACATCGGAGACGATGGATCAGTTGCATCTGGCTTTGGAGAACAGCGAGATTGCCGCCGCGGCACTGACCGCCAAGTTGCAGCCTGCTGTTGAGAGCAAGGACAAGCCGAAGCGCCGGGCGCTCCCCGATCACCTTCCACGCCAGGCTGTTGAACTAAACCTCGATAATGAGGCCTGTACAGCCTGTGGCGGCAGATTACGCCGTCTGGGCGAGGATGTGACCGAGGAACTGGACTATGTACCAGGCCGGTTCGTTGTAAACCGGATCATACGGCCGCGGTTTGCCTGCTCTGACTGCGAAGGATTTGCACAAGCTCCCCTGCCGTCGCGGCCCATTGAGCGCGGCCGTCCAGGTTCGGGCCTGCTGGCCCATGTGCTTGTGAGCAAATATGCCGATCACTTGCCGCTTTACCGGCAAAGCGGCATCTTCGAACGGGATGGGCTTGATCTGGGCCGCTCGACACTGGCCGGCTGGGTTGGCCAGTCCACAGCGCTGCTGGAGCCTTTGGCCGACGCCGTTGGACGGCATGTCAGGGCCGGGGTTGCAATCTTTGCGGACGATACGCCGGTGAAGATGCTCAAGCCTGGCGCCGGCAAGACGGCGACGGCGCGCCTGTGGGCCTACGTGCGCGATGAACGCCCCTTTGGCAGCCCGGCGGCGGCGGCAGCCTGGTACCGATTCTCTGCCGACCGCAGGAGTGAGCATCCAAAGGTTCATCTTGAAAGCTTTGAAGGCTGGATGCATGCCGATGGATATGCCGGGTTTGAAGGGCTCTACCGCTCAGGCGCCATCAAGGAGGTGGCCTGCATGGCCCATATCCGGCGCAAGTTTGTCGATATTGTAAAGGCGCAAGGCTCCGTCATTGCCGAAGAAGCGGTTCACAGGATCGCCCTTCTTTACGGGGTTGAAAAGAGAGCACGGGGCCGGCCGCCGGATGCGCGTGTTCAGATCAGGCAGGCGGAATCTGTGCCGGTGTTTGAAGAGCTGGAAGTCTGGCTTCAGGCACAACTTCCCAAACTCTCCGGCAAGAGCCCTCTTGCGGCGGCCATCCGCTACGCGCTGACCCGGCTGCCGCGCCTTTCCCCCTATCTGATCAACGGGCACCTTGAGATCGACAACAATGCCGCCGAACGGGCCATCCGGCCGATTGCGCTGGGACGCAAGAACTATCTGTTTGTCGGCTCGCCCGCCGGCGGCAGGGCAGCGGCGATCGCCTATACCTTGATTGAGACTGCCAAACTGAACGGCGTCGATCCTCAAGCTTGGCTTGCAGATGTCCTGACACGCCTGCCGGACACCAAGATCACACGGGTGGATGAGCTGTTGCCCTGGAACTGGAGCGAACCGGGCACAAATCTGGAGGCCGCCGCATGAGCGTTGTGGAGCTGAAGATCATTTTGGACGATATCGAACCGGAGGTGACCCGAACCCTTCAGGTGCCGTTGGATATCCGTCTCGACCGACTGCACCTGACCGTGCAGGCGGCCATGGGCTGGACCAACTCCCATCTCTACGCCTTCATCGTAGGTGGTGCCAGTTGGGGCCTGCCGGACCCGAACTTTGGTGGCGAGGACCTGCCCGCCAACAAAACCACGCTTTGCGGTGTCGTCGAAGACACCGGCACCAAAGCCCTGGACTACATCTATGACTTCGGTGACGGTTGGGAGCATACACTCAAGATCGGAAAAATCACCGAACCGGTGCCGGGCGAACTTTATCCCAGACTGACAGACGTTGTTGGCACATGCCCGCCCGAAGATGTCGGCGGCATGCCGGGCTACTACGCCTTCGTGGAGGCTATCGACGACCCCGACCATCCAGACCATGACGATCTCACTGAATGGTATGGTGAAAGCTTCGATCCAAGCCAGCCGGAAACCGACAGTCTCAAACTCGAGGTGCTCAAACTCGCCAAACGCTGGAAACCAAAAAAGCCGCGCAAATAGCGCGGCAAGGCCGGACGCTTACCCTGTTTTCGATTGTCTGTCGTTTGATCCTTTCTCGTTGCAGTAGGATGGTTTGACCTCGCCCAAAATAGACATCGGCCGGCGTGAGATTGTTCAGGCTCTCGTGATAGCGCTGATGGTTGTAGTGATCGACGAACGCCTCGATCTGGGCTTTGAGATCTGCCGGGAAGAAGTAGTTGTCCAGCAGGATACGGTTCTTCAGGGTTTGATGCCAACGCTCAATCTTGCCCTGCGTTTGAGGATGATAAGGTGCACCACGGACGTGTCCCATATCCTTGTCCTCCAACCATTCGGCCAGATCACCGGAGATGTAGCTGG
>JAAEUE010000366.1 GCA_024227565.1 Alphaproteobacteria bacterium | reverse complement strand
TGCCTCAGGGCTGATGGCGATGAATCCCTCAGCTTCCCGTGCATTGGCCATTCTGACTACTTCGGCAGCGGCCCTGGCCAGATCCTGCTCATCATCCGCAACAAGATCGGCGATCAACACCATCTTCGGCAGCTCCCGCCGGGGCGCCTTGGTGGCATACTTCACTGCCTTGACATAGCGTTCATCCAGATGCTCCAGCCCGGCCATCTGGATCCCCGTCATCTTCTCGACAAACGCCTTGATCTCGACGATTGCCGGCACCGCGTTGGAGAGATCCGCGCCAAAAAACTCAAGACAGAGTGTGCGCGCATGTTCAGGCATGCGGTGCAGAATGAAGCGGGCCGACGTGATCAGGCCATCGCAACCCTCTTTCTGCACCCCAGGCAGACCGGAGAGAAACTTATCGGTTACATCCTTGCCCAGGCCCTGTTTGCGGAAGGCGCCGCCCGGCATCTCCAGTATCTCCGGTTCACCCTGTCGGGTCACGCCATCCGCCTGGTAACGGGTAATGCGGAAGCGTACACGCGCCTGATCCTGGATCTTACCCAGGTTATGGTCGAGCCGTTCCACCTGCAGCCAGTCGGCATCAGGTGTGACCATGCGCCAGGCGGCCAGATTGTCCAGTGTGGTGCCCCACAGCACCGCCTTTTTGCCGCCTGCGTTCATGGCGATATTGCCGCCGATGGTCGAGGCATCCTGCGAGGTGGGGTCGACG
>JAAEUE010000365.1 GCA_024227565.1 Alphaproteobacteria bacterium | reverse complement strand
GGGTAATCGAGTGCGCAGAGCGCATCAAGCAGCTGTGGCACCATGTTGGCTTCGCCAAATAGGGGCACAAGAACACTGTAAGTGGGCAGTTCATCGTCGGGCAGCGCCTGCGGCGTCTTGGTATGCAAGGGTGAATCGACCGGCGGCCACAGCACCAGGCAGCGCAGCGCTACTACCGAGAGAAAGAATCCGGTCAACGCCAATGTAAGAACCCAGAACGTGGCGTGTGGGGCCGCAATAAGGGCAAGGATGACGGATAGTGCGACAAAAAGCGCAAACACGCTCTGCCGGCCGCTTAACCTCCGGGCAGCGGAAAATTCCGGTGCTCGCCTGGCCAATCCTAGCGCCGCATCCTCGCAAAGGCGCTGGCGGAAGGTGTGCCTGATCGCATCGCCCAACTCCTGGCGCGTAGTGATCCCCGCCACTTCGTGCGCACTGGTGTTTGAGGAACGTGAACTTGACGGTAGCGCCGCAGCGTACCGTGTTACCGTTGTGTCCCAGCTGGCGGGAATCCGTCCTGTCCTGCAAATTTGCGCGATACTGGAAGGCTCGCAAACCGCCGCGGCGCGGCGCAGTGTTGGTCCGCGAAGGTAAGGCAACCGGGCGTTTTGGCTCATCTGCCGGCAATAGGCTTGCGGACTGATCATGCCATAAGCAATCAGCACACTGGCCATGTCGGTCTTCGTATTTCGGCTTTCCCGGCGGGCAAACTCCAGATCATCACGGCTAATCAGCAGGCCTGGCGGCAAGTGTTCGCTGGTCGTATTGCGCACCAGGTCGGAATGATCACGCGGTGTCGCCGGCCCGTCTCCGGCGGCGTTAGAACCGATTGGCACGCCCCTGCCAATTGGGTCCATATCGAGCTCCCCCCCGTTTGGCTCAACATTTACCAGGATATGTATACTTAAAGTTGTATCGTCTTCAGGGTGGCTATGCAATCTGGTTTGTGACAAAACAGCCGCAAATTATGTGATGCGGGCGATGACCGATAGGACTTTGACCAAACTTGTGTGCGCGCTGAGTGCGCTTTTCGTATTTGCCGTGGTTGGCCTGGGCCTGACCGCGCCAACACACGCGCAAGATGCCAGCGAACCCGGGCCCATGCCTGTGCCGTTGTTCTGGCGCATCGAGAAGCCGGATCCCGCGCCGGACCTTAGCGTTGTGGATACGCTCAAGATCATCACCGCTGATGATTATCCGCCGTTCCATTTCCGCGACAAGGAAGGCGGGCTGCGCGGGTTCAACGTCGAGATCATGACGGGGATTTGTGAAACACTGCGGTTGAACTGTGAAATCTCGATCGGCGACTATGACAGTCTGATACCCGCCCTGCTTGAAGACCGGGTGGATGTTGCGGCAGCGTCTTTGGCCCGTTCTGAGGCCAATATGGAAAAGGTCGATCTTTCCAAACCCTATTATCGTTCGCCGGCGGTCTTTGCGGTGCGTCTGCAAAATCCGATCAAGGACGCAATCCCGCGATCTCTGGCAGGCCGGCGGCTCGGTGTTTTGGCCGGCACCGGGCATGAACAGTTCTTGAAGACTTATTTCGGCAGATCGTCCATTCGGCCCTATGGCAACATGCAGGAAGCCACCGAAGCATTGCGGGTGGGCAACATTGATGCGCTTTTCGCCGATTCAATCCCACTCATGTATTGGATGGCCGGGCAAAGTTCACGTACCTGCTGCCGCCTTGCCAAAGGGGCTTATTGGGAAAGCTATTACTTTGGAAACGGCGCTGCGATTGCCACCAAGAAGGGCCGGCGTGAAATTATGCTGATCATCAATTACGGATTGGACCGGATCAAGGAATCAGGATTTTATGACCGCGTTTACCGCAAGTATTTTCCTCTGCCCATAAACTGATGCCGGCCAGACACCGTGGCTGACTTTATCTTCAACGAAGCAGACAATGCCTGGGCCGATCTCCTCTTGACCCATGGCGCCAGCGAGCTGGTTGACAGTGCATTCCTCACAACAATGGCTGAAGGGCTTGCCGCTTGCGGTATCCGCACAGCACGCTTTGAGTTTGAGTATCTGGCACAAGTTCGCCGCGGGGCCTCGCGCCGCCCTCCGCCCAAGATGCCCATTCTGGAAGAAGAGTTCCGGGTCCGAATTGCTGCCCATGTTAGCTCTCGCCCTCTGTTCATCGGCGGTAAATCCATGGGTGGGCGCGTTGCTTCGCTGATCGCCGATGACATGTTTTCAGCCGGTCACATCGCGGGCATTGTTTGTCTGGGTTATCCCTTTCATCCGGTGGGCAAGCCTGAAAAATTGCGTACGGCCCACCTAAAAGATCTCTCGGCGCCTGCGCTCATCTGTCAGGGCACCCGCGATCCGTTCGGCACCACTGAGGATGTGGCCGGATATGAATTGTCAGATCAAATCGAGATTGAATGGCTGGAAGACGGCGATCACGGTTTCAAGTCACGCAAGCGATCCGGCGCTACGCACGAACAGAACATGGTACAGGCCATTGAAGCAACTGCCCGGTTCATGAATCGCCAGATCTCTTGAACTCGGACCTGGACTAAAGCCGGGCCAGCCGTGCTTGAGCGCCTCGCTCGATCGCTGCGGTGGTAAGTTTGTCCAGGCCCAACGTGTCCCGCAGCATGGCCAGAAAACGGATCTCCGTGCGCTCCACATGGTAATCGACAACGGCGACCTCGACCGCAAGGGCATAAGCGCACTCGTAGAGCGCATGCGGCAAGTCTGTTTTCACAAGACCAAGCACGGCATCCAACCCGCCCTCAGCACCGACGATCTCCCCACACTCCTGAGCCACATGCACTAGGCGCTCTGGGTCAAAATCAGAAAATACCGGCAAGGTTTGGACGATACGCCCAATCCGCTGCAATTCAGAATCCCGGATGGCCCGGTCAACACCGGCCATTGTCACCATGATGTAAATGAGGGCCTGGTGGTGGCCGATGGTCTTGCTCATGCTCGCCGCTCCGCACGGAATTGACATTTGGCGCGGACACTAGTTGCTCGACCCCTTGCCCGCAAGCGATTCTGCGAGGAAATCTTGGGTGGCGTCGATGGCTTCCACCAGGCCCATGCGCTCGATTTCAAGGGCCCCTGGAAAAGCCGTGGTAAATCGGGTGGCCAGCCGGGAATCGAGCACCACGAACACGCCTTTGTCGCCGCGATTGCGAATGAGCCTGCCGAAAGCCTGGCGCAGCTTGAGGCGAACCAGCATGTCGGTCCAACCGCTACCGCCAAATGCCTTCTGGCGGGCCCGGTGCAAAATGTTGGGCTGCGGCCAAGGCACCCGGTCAAGCACGATGAGCCGCAGGGCCTGGCCGGGGACATCCACCCCGTCTCGAACCGCATCGGTGCCAAGCAGGCATGAATCTTGTTCGGCCCTGAACATGTCCACCAGGGTTCCGGTGTCCACCGGATCAACGTGCTGTGCAAACAGGCTTATGCCCTCAGACGCTAGTGGCGCGGCCAGCCGCTTGTAGGTCTCGCGCAATCGGAAGATAGCGGTGAACAGCCCGAGCGCTCCACCACCTGCTGCCAAAAACAGTTCTCGATAGGCTGACGCCACCTGGTCAATGCTCTCCCGGTTCACATCGTTCACCACAATGATGCGGGCCTGGCTCGCATAGTCGAAGGGCGAATCGTAAGCGTACCGGCTTACCGAAAATGGAAGATGGGCGGCCCCGGTGCGCATCTCGGCATTGCGCCAGTCGTCCGGCATGTCTGGGGGGCGATCCTTCAAAGTGGCTGAGGTGATCAAAACCCCGTCCGTTTGCTCCAGTACCGCCTGGGAGAACGGCAGGGTGGGATCGGCCCAGTGAGAGTGCATGCCCACATCAATCTCGCGGCCCCAGGCCGTTTCGATGGCGAACCAGTCGACGAACCCATCTGCCTGTTCCAGCTCAAGTTGATCAAGCATGCCGATCCAGGCGGTCAGTGTGAGTTCGGCGCGGCGCCGCAATCCTCGCGCGATGGAATCGATCCGCGCTCGCTCCGAAGTATCGAGTTCAGAAGCTTCATCGGCCAACCGTCCGATCAATGCGGCCGCCAGAGCCTTCATCGGTTGCACCAGACCAACCAGGGCCTGCTGCAACTCGCGGGCAAGTTCCAAAAGATCTGGTATGGGCGGGCGGCAATCGGTCTCCAAATTGTACATGCCCTCATTGGTGCGGGCTTGCACCTGGGTGCGCACGCAGGCGAGAAAGGTTTCAGTCATGCCCTCGGGGTTGCCCTCGGCGACCCTTTGCTGCCAGCCGGGACCCGGGAGAACATTCGCCTGGGTGCTGATTTCCCGCACCAGTTCCCTTTCGCGTTCGTGGCCCTCTTCGGCCAAATCGCCCAGTCTGTCGCGCAGGGAGCGGCCGCGGCGCGATCGGGTCTCGGGTCCCTTCAGCCAACGGCGCAGTTCGGAAGCTTCCAGCCCCGTCAGATGACCAGCAAAAGCGTTGTCGGCAGCATCGAACAGGTGATGGCCTTCGTCGAACACCAAGCGGCGGATCCCACCTGAAGCATTCTGTTCCTCCTCAGTTTCCGGTGCCCCAAGCGCGCTTTCCAACGCGGCCTGAACCATCACCAGTGCGTGGTTTGCAATGACTATGTCAGCCTTCCGTGAGGCGCGGCCGGCTTTCTCCACGAAACACTTCCGGTAGTGTGGGCAGGCTGAGTAGATGCACTCGCCGCGCCGGTCGGTGAGCCCCAAACTTTGTGGCGAGAGTTGCTTGTCGCCGCCCCCAGGGGCCAAGTCGTTGAACAGCGTCATCAGCCAGGCTGGAAAGTCGCCACCCACCATGTCGCCGTCTTTGGAGTATCTGGCCCAGCGCGAAATCAACGCGGCCAGCAGCGCGCCTTTGGGGTTGGAGGTGTTCAGGCGGCCAAAGCGGTCCTGCAGGTTGAGAAGGCACACATAATTCTCGCGGCCCTTGCGGATCACCACCTTGTGCTTGCGTATTTCCGGATCCGGAAACAGGCGCGCCGTTTCCTGTTCCAGTTGGCGCTGCAGGTTTTTGGTGTAGGTGGATATCCACGCTGTGCCTGAATTCTTTTCCGCCCACACACTGGCCGGTGCCAGATAGCCCAGCGTTTTGCCCAGGCCCGTGCCGGCTTCTGAAATGATGATCCGCCCTTCCTTGGGGACATTCATGGGCGCGAACGACTGGGATACCTGTGCGGCATATTCCTGCTGCTCCAGGCGCTGCTCGGCACCACTGTCGAGCATGGCGCTGAGCGCCTCCATGGCCTCTTCGCCGCTCACCGGCTCGTTTCCAGGTTGAGGCCTCGGCCCGCCTTCATCCCAATCGGGCAACCGGTCCCATACGTTGAGGCCTGTTCCGAACGTGGAGGGGTCAATCTTGGCGCCTGTGGCCTCCAACGCGGCCAGCACCACGCGCGACCATGGCCAATTGGCACGCTCCAGAAATGCTGCAACTTGTGCGGTTTCGCGAATGTTTGGGTAGTTCGGCCCAATTTGCTGGCTGAGCAGCGATCTTACACATCGCTTCAACAGTCCGCTGGGCTCCATACCAAGTTCGCCGGCGGGAAAGCCAAGCGCACGGGCCAGTCCAAGAGGTGTTGGCAGGGCAAACTTGGCGGGCATCACAAAGGCAAACAGTTCGGCAGCATCCAGATGGCGCTGCTCCAGGCAGGCCCGTTGCATGGCCTGACCGGCCTCGCAGACAAAAGCCAGGCGGCGGACCAGAAAGCCGGCATGACAGATCAAATGAGGGCCCTTCGAGAGGACATCCAGAGCTGATTTAGCGTCGAGCAACTGTGGTTCTGCCCCAGGCGCCGCAATAATTGCGGACACGCCGGACTGAATGGCGACCGGCAGGCGGTCAACCATTTGGGCCACCAATTCCAGATTGTCTTTGCCGGGACCGGTCAACTGATGTATCTGCTCATCGCGAATGTCGAATAGGGCGCACACCCTAGCCGATGATGATAGGTATTCGACACCCCCGATTTCGCATGCGAACAAAATTACGCCAGGCACAGGTACGATGAGCGATCAAGACACCTTTTTGAAGTCCGAAGCAGAGGTTTCCAAGGCATGGCCCTTTGAGGAAGCGCGCAAACTGCTGGAGCGGATCGAGAAGGGGAAAACTTCGCCGGATGAGATTCTGTTCGAAACCGGCTATGGCCCGTCCGGCTTGCCGCACATTGGCACTTTTGGCGAGGTTTCACGCACGTCCATGGTGCGCCATGCCTTTTCTATTCTGTCGGATATTCCAACCCGGCTCATCTGCTTTTCCGATGACATGGATGCCTTGCGCAAGGTGCCCGACAATGTGCCCAACCAAGACATGATGGCGACCCATCTGGGCAAGCCGTTGACCCAAGTGCCCGATCCGTTCTCCAACGAGCATGAGAGCTTCGCCCATCACAACAATGCGCGGCTGCGGAAGTTTTTGGATCAATTTCGCTTTGACTACGAGTTTGCCAGCGCCACCGAGTACTACAAGTCTGGCCGCCTGGACGAGACCCTTTTGCGCATGCTCGAGGTCTATGACCAGGTGATGGAGATCATCCTGCCGACGCTGGGGCCGGAGCGCCGGGCCACCTATTCGCCGTTTTTGCCCATATGCCCCCGCACCGGAATGGTGCTGCAGGTGCCCATGCTGGAACGCAATCCATCCAAGGGCACAATTGTCTATGAAGATCCCGAGACTGCGGAGAAGGTGGAAGTGCCCGTCACTGGCGGCGCGGTGAAATGCCAATGGAAAGCCGACTGGGCCATGCGATGGGCTGCTTTGGGGATCGACTATGAGATGGCGGGCAAAGACCTGATCGATTCCGTTCGTCTCTCAAGCCGCATTTGCAAGGCGCTGGGCGCTGAGCCGCCAGAGGGTTTCAACTACGAACTGTTCCTGGATGAGAACGGTGAGAAGATCTCCAAATCCCGCGGCAATGGGCTGACCATCGACGAATGGCTGCGTTATGCCAGCCCGGAGAGCCTGCAACTTTACATGTATCAAGGACCGCGCAAGGCCAAGCGCCTGTTTTTCGATGTGATTCCTAAGAATGTGGATGAATATCTCACGTTCCTCAGCAAGTATGACGATCAGGAATTGAAAGAGCAGCTTAGCAACCCGGTCTGGCACATTCATGGCGGCAAGCCTTCAGCGGCCGATGTGCCGGTCAGCTTTGCGCTCCTGCTCAATCTGGTGAGTGCGTCCAATTCCCACGACAAGGAAACCTTGTGGGGTTTCATCCAGCGCTATGCGCCGGAGACCTCGGCGCAGCAGAACCCCAAGCTTGATGAGATGGTGGGGTATGCCATTGCCTACTATGAGGATTTTGTGCGCCCGGCAAAAACCTATCGGGCCGCAACGGATCAGGAGCGCACCGCATTTGCGGCGCTGAGCGCCGGTCTTGCCGATCTCGCACCCGGAACTTCAGCAGAGGACATTCAAACCCTCGTCTATGAAGTGGGGAAGACCCATGGGTTTGAGCAGCTTCGGGACTGGTTCAAGGCTCTGTATGAAGTGCTGCTGGGACAATCCCAGGGCCCGCGCTTTGGCGGCTTCGTCGCGCTCTACGGGGTCGAAGAAACCCGCGCGCTGATCAGTGAAGCTCTGGCCGGCAACCTGGGATAACGGAGCCCTATTGGCTCGCCCAGATGATCCGCGACATCCAGATGATGTCGTCATTGTCGACACTCCGGACGCCATGTTCCGGGTTAATGGATTCCAGTTCAATGCGCCGGGCGTTCTGGTTCTTCAAGACTTTTGCCATCACTTCGCCATGGACGGTTTTGACCACAACCCGGTCACCGACACGAACAGAGACATTGGGCGACACGATAATGGTGTCGCCAGAGCGGAAGGCCGGTTCCATGCTGTCGCCGGATATCTGCAAGGCGTAAGAATTTTCGTCCGTGATGTTGGGGAACAGGATCTGCTCCCAACCTTCCCCGGTGGGAAACCCGCCATCGTCGAACAAACCGCCCCGCCCGGCCTGGGCAAACCCTATCAAAGGCACTGTTTTGAGCCGCCGCGCCTTGGATTTGGAGCTTTTGTCCACCAAAGCGGCAAATTGATCGATCGGCTCGCCGGTAACCCGCAAAATCTTGGAAATGCTTTCCGTTGACGGCCACCGTTCGCGGCCATCCGGCGACACACGCTTGGATTTGTTGAAGGTGGTAGAATCCAGTCCGGCGCGCTTTGCCAAACCTGATGCAGTCATCCCATGTTCTTCAGCGATTTGATCGATTGCGTCCCAAACCTGACGATGACTGAACATACTATGATTCTCCTGATTGATCTTGGTCAGTATATAGGAAACTAAAACCAGAAAACAAACGCGTTTGGGGCCTGGCTGTTGGAAAAATGCAAGTCAACTGGAAAGCCGCTTCCAACCGGAGTATGCAACCAGCCATGGAACGCGTGATTTTCAAAGTCTGCGATCAAAAAGAGTGGTCTGCGGCCAAGCAAGCCGGGCGATATGGCGGTGCGCCCGTTGATTTGGCCGATGGATACATCCATTTTTCAACAGCCGGACAATTGGCTGAGACTCTGGCAAAGTACTTCGCCGGTAAGGAAAACCTGGTGCTGGTCGCGGTGAACACGGAAAACCTTGGCCCTCAACTGCGCTGGGAACCATCACGTGGTGGTGCTTTGTTTCCCCATCTCTATGAAGACCTGAGCATGAGCCATGTTGTTTGGGAAAGGTCCTTGCCATTGGACGATGGATGCCATGTTCTGCCTGATTTGGTTTGCGAATGAGCGTGTTGAACAAAACTGGCATGCCGCTGTTGCGATTGTTCGATGCGGAAACCGCTCATGGATTGGCAATCACCGCGCTGAAATCAGGGCTCATCGGCGCGTCGCCCGCCCTGCCAGGCGGACCGCTTGAAGTTGAAGCCTTTGGTCTGACCTTTCCGAACCCTGTCGGTCTTGCGGCCGGGTTCGACAAGGATGCCGAGGTGCCCGATGCTATTTTGGGTCTCGGGTTCGGGTTTGCCGAGGTGGGAACGATTACACCTCTGGCACAGGCCGGCAATCCACGCCCCCGCATGTTCCGCCTTACCGAGGATCGGGCGGTGATCAACCGCCTAGGGTTCAATAACCAAGGCCACCAGGCTGCGCTGAAGCGGCTGCAAGCTCGGCCGCGGTCGGGCATTGTTGGTGTCAACATTGGCGCCAACAAAGACAGCGTCGACAAAATTGCCGATTACGAGCTGGGCGTCAAAACGTTTGCCAACTTTGCTTCGTACTTGACGGTCAATGTATCATCGCCAAACACCCCTGGTTTGCGCGGCTTGCAGGATCGCGGTGCGTTGGAGGAATTGCTTGAACGGGTAGGCGATGCCCGCAAGGAGGCGGAAGCCTGCCCCCCGCTCTTGCTCAAAATCGCGCCGGATCTGGACGATGAGGCGTTGCAAGACATTGCGGAGGTTGTGTTGAAGGCCGGCATTGACGGGGTCATCGTGTCCAACACAACGATCGCCAGACCGCCATTGAGCGCGCCAGACAAAGACGAGCAGGGCGGTTTGTCCGGCGCGCCCTTGTTTTCACTTTCCACCAAAATACTGGCAAAATTCCATCGTGCGACGGCGGGCAAAGTTCCGCTGATTGGTGTAGGCGGTATTGAATCAGGTTCTGCGGCGTGGGAAAAATTGAGAGCGGGCGCATCCCTGGTTCAAATCTACAGCGGCATGGTTTATGAAGGGCCACGTTTGGCCCAACAGATTGGCCACCATTTATCACAACAGCTTGAACGCTCCGGTTTCGACACGCTGAGCGATGTCACGGGAACCGGCGCGAAGGAATGGGCAGAGGCATGACCGTTACAATTTGGCATAATCCAAGATGTTCAAAATCGCGCCGCGCATTGGCGCTCATTGAAGAGCAGGGCCACGAGCCTGAAATTATCGAATACCTTGAAAACCCGCCGTCCACGCAGCAGCTGAAAGAACTTGCAGAGTTGCTGGGCAAGGGGCCGGGCGAATTCATCCGCAAGGGCGAGAAGGTTTACAAGGAGCTGGAGTTGAAAGGCAGCGACGACCAAACTTTGTTTGCGGCAATGTCCGGCAACCCGATCCTCATTGAGCGGGCCATTGTGTTTGCCAACGGCAAGGCCGCGATTGGCCGCCCGCCGGAAGACGTTTTGGAGATCCTCTAAGGTTCGGTGGGGAAGCGCTCCCGCAACAAGGCGGGCACTCTTGCGAGCAACGTGAGGGCACGAACCACAAGGAACAGCATGAGGCTGGCCCATAACCCGTGGTTGCCAAAGGCCTCCGTGAGGTACTCCCAGGACACCAGAAAGATCAAGACGCTGATCAACATCATGTTGCGCAGGTCCCTTGATTGGGTTGCGCCGATGAAGATGCCGTCGAGCTGGTAACATCCCACACCGAGCACTGGGGCCACGATGATCCACCACAGATAGGTGCGTGCCGTTTCTTGTATCTCGCGGTTCACGGTCAAGGCATCGATCAGGGGCGGGCCCAGCAGCCAGGTCAATAGAGCGAAGATCACACCGACAATCAGGGCCCACTGGCTCGACAGAACCGCGTAGACCCGGAACCGGAGCCGGCTTTTGGCCCCCACCGCCTGGCCTGCAAGCGCTTCTGCCGAATGGGCAAAGCCGTCGATCAAGTGAGTGCCGAACACCATGATGTTCATCAACACGGTGTTGGCCGCGAGGATGACATCACTGACCTCAGCCGATTTTGCCGTGAACAGCACAAACACGAAAACAGCCGCCACCGAGCGCACCATGATGTCGAAGTTCACAACATAGGTGCGCTTCAGCTGCTCACGGTTGAGAATGCGCGCAAGGTCCCAGCCTCCGCTTCGCCGTTGCAGTTCACGATGGGCCGCCCAAACCCCGCCCGCGGCCGCAATGATTGAGGCGATCAAGGTGCCGAGCGCAACCCCGTCAGCTGCCATGCCCACGCCCAAGACCAGGATGACGTCAAACACGATGTTGCTGAGATTGAGCAACAATTGCAGCATGAACGCGATGCGGGCGCGGCCCAACCCGATGAACCAGCCTAAGAAGGCATAGTTCGCCAAGGCAAAGGGTGCTGATAGGATACGGATCTGAAAATAGGTGCGGGCGTGGGTTTCAACCTCTTCAGAGCCCTTCAGCAGTTCAAACGAGAGATAGTCGATCAAGGGGGAAACGAGGACGAGGAGAACGCCGGCGGCCACGCTGATCAGCAGGGCCCGCACCAGCACCGCACGCACTTCAGGATCATCTTTGGCGCCATGTGCCTGGGCGGCAAGTCCGCCTGTGCCCATGCGCAGAAAGCCAAATCCCCAAAATACGAATGAGAAGATGACCGCGCCAAGTGCGATGGCGCCAATGTAATAAGGCTCAGGCAACCGGCCGATGACCCAGGTGTCCACAAGGCCAATCAGCGGCTCTGAAACGTTGGCCGCCATAATGGGCAAGGCGATGGCCAGGACCGCGCGGTGGCCCGAATGCCGTTTCAGCCAACCTGGAGCGAGGTGCGCAAACATGGAAAAAAGTGCCGAATAGCCGGTGTGAAAAAAGAAGGCCTTAATAGCGCGTAAGCAGGCGAAACTTAAACCCCATAGAATTTGACCGACAAATCAGGATTTCTGATCCCAACGGCGTCGTCAATCTCCTATAGTGTGCGCCATGCGGCAAGACACTCTCCCCATGGCGGACCTGTTCGATCCACCCTCTCTGCCAGAGCCCTTTGCGGGCTGGTTCACTGCCCGGGGCTGGTCGCCGCGTGACCATCAGCTTGAGCTCTGGGCGCATGCCAAGGCGGGGCGCTCGGCCTTGTTGATTGCGCCAACGGGAGGCGGCAAGACCCTGGCTGGATTTTTGCCCAGCCTGATTGAGTTGGCAGCGGAGAAAGAAGCTGGTGTGAAGTTAGCGCAAACCCGGCGCGGCCCACACACTCTCTATATCTCTCCGCTCAAGGCGCTGGCGGTTGATGTGGCGCGCAATGTGGAAGCGCCAATCAACGAGATGAAGCTGCCGATCAAGGTTGAAACCCGCACCGGCGATACGCCGCAGTCGAAACGCTCGCGCCAAAAACACAACGCGCCAGACATTTTGATGACGACGCCTGAGCAGATTTCCCTGTTGCTTGCTTACGGCGATGCAGAGCATTTCTTCGCCGGTGTCCGCTTCCTGATTTTTGACGAGCTTCATGCGCTCAGCCCCTCAAAGCGCGGCGCACTGTTGTCGCTCTGCCTGGCGCGCATCCTGCGCCATGCTCCAGGAGCGGTGCGCATTGGCTTGTCTGCGACCGTGGCCGAACCTGACCGGCTGCGCGGCTGGCTCATGCCGCAAAATCAGGGCGCGGGATCCGCCTCGCGTTCAGAGCTTGTACTGGGCCAACCAGGGTCCACTCCGGATATCTCCATCCTGAAATCGAAAGAACGAGTTCCCTGGTCAGGGCACACGACACGGTATGCCATGAGCGATGTGTACCAGACCATCGGGCAGCACAACATGGTGCTGATCTTCGTCAACACACGCTCGCAAGCCGAGCTTACCTTCCAGGGGCTCTGGGCCATCAATGAAGACGACCTGCCGATTGCCTTGCACCATGGTTCGCTCGACCGCGGGCAGAGGCGGAAGGTGGAAAGCGCGATGGCGGCCGGCAAGCTGCGCGCAGTGGTGTGCACCTCCACCCTCGATCTGGGCATAGACTGGGGCGATGTTGATCTGGTCATCACATTGGGCGCACCAAAAGGGGCAAGCCGCCTGATGCAGCGCATTGGGCGGGCCAATCACAGGTTCGATGAACCCTCCAAAGCTCTCCTGGTGCCGTCCAACCGGTTTGAGGTGCTTGAATGCGAGGCTGCCAAGGAGGCGGCGGAAGGCAATCAGCAAGACACCGAACCGCCGACGGAGATGAAGTTGGATGTGTTGGCCCAGCACATTCTCAGCATGGCGTGCGCGGGTTTGTTTTCGGCCGACGCTCTCTACGATGAGATCCGGTCTGCCTATGCTTACCGCGCTTTGACGCGTGAGCAATTTGACCATGCGTTGCAGTTCGTCTCAACCGGCGGGTATGCGTTGAAGACCTATGAGCGCTACGCGAAACTCAAGCAGAATCCCGATGGGCTCTGGCGCCTGAGCCATCCGCGATTTGCGCAGCAATACCGCATGAACGTGGGCACCATTGTTGAAGCGGCCATGTTGAAGGTGCGTCTTGTGTCGCGCGGCCGGCGCAAGCCTTTGGGCCGGGGCGGCAAGATATTGGGCGAGATCGAAGAGAGCTTCATCGATCAGCTCACCCCGGGCGAAACCTTCTTGTTCGCGGGGCAAATCTTGCGCTTTGAAGGCCTGAACGAGCTCACCGCGCTGGCCAGCCGCTCCAATGCTGAGGACCCGCAGATACCGGCCTACATGGGCGGCAAGTTCCCGCTCTCCACCTATTTGGCAGACCGGGTGCGGGCCATGCTTGCCTCTCCGGACCAATGGCGCCGGCTGCCGCCGCAAGTGCGCGAATGGTTGACCATCCAACAGATCAAGTCGGTTTTGCCGAAACGCGATCAGATGCTGGTGGAGACATTTCCGCGAGGCCACAAGCACTATTTGATCTGCTATCCCTTCGAGGGCCGGCTTGCCCATCAAACTTTGGGAATGTTGCTGACGCGCAGGCTTGAACGAATGCGGGCGCGGCCAATGGGGTTTGTGGCTTCGGAATACGCCATGGCTATTTGGGGCTTGCGTGATTTGAGCCTGATGATCGAATCAGGCAAGTTGTCGTTGGCCCAACTGTTTGAAGAAGACATGCTGGGCGATGACCTGGATGCCTGGCTGGCAGAATCGAGCCTGATGAAACGAACCTTCAAAAACTGCGCCATCATTTCCGGGCTGATTGAACGGCGTTATCCGGGTCAGGAGAAGTCGGGCCGTCAGGTCACCTTTTCATCGGATCTGATCTACGACGTGTTGCACGAACATGAGCCCAATCACCTCTTGCTCCAGGCCGCCTGGGACGATGCGGCCACCGGGCTCTTGGACATTCGCCGGTTGGGCGGGTTGTTGACGCGCGTGAAGGGCAAAATCGTGCACTGCGCTCTTGACCAGGTATCGCCGCTGGCCGTGCCGGTTATGTTGGAGATCGGCAAGGAGCCGGTCCATGGTGAGGCCGACGAGAGCCTGTTGGCAGAAGCTGAGGCCATGCTGGCCGGAGAGGCGATGGCCGGTGTCTGAGATATTGCAACAAACCTCCGCAGAACCAACTGCCGTTGAAAGCATAAAGCTTGGAGATACGCAGCTGGTGCCCGACCTGAGCGGCGCGCTCTGGCTGCCGGACACCAGGACCGTTCTGGTGGCGGATCTGCATTTTGAGAAGGGTTCCTCATTTGCGGCAAAGGGCGTGCATCTGCCGCCCTACGACACGGGCTCAACGCTCACCATGCTCGAGCAGGTCGTGGCAAGATATGCCCCCGACCGTATGATCTCGCTAGGCGACAGTTTCCATGATGACACCTCGCGGGCGCGGATGAGCCAGGTGGATGTGGAACGCATCCGCGTCCTCACAGGCCGCACGGAATTCATCTGGATCACCGGCAATCACGACACCTCGCCGCCGGAAGATCTTGGAGGGACAATCGCAGGTCAGCTCACGATCGGTGAGCTCAACCTTCAGCACGAACCTTCAGGCGGGCTCTCGTTCTCGCCGGAAGTGTCCGGGCATCTTCATCCCGTGGCCGCAGTGTCCCGCCGGGGCCGGCGTTTGCGCAGGCGCTGCTTTGCCTGCGATGGTGCCCGGCTGGTGATGCCGGCCTTTGGGGCCTTCACTGGCGGTCTCAATGTGATGTCTGAGGCCTTCTATCCGGTTTTTCCGAACGGCAAGTTCTGGGTCTGGATGCTCGGCCGGGAGGCCGTCTACAAGATCCACTCGCGTCACTTGCGGGCGTAAACCAGTTTACGCCTTTAATCACCAGTTCCGCCTTCATGGAGGGGTGATGACGGCAAAAGTACTCGCCGCCCATGCCCCCTGAAATCACGAGGGTATTCCGCTCGCCTTGCTCCAACAGCAGCCAAGAGCCCCCTCATCAAATCTCGGCGGTTCATCAGACGCGCTACTGAACCGCTTTGACCATCATTTCCGCATGTTTTTCATGTGCCTTAAATATTTGCAGCCCTTGTTTGAACAAGGCTTTGACCTCGGCGTTCTTGAGGTTGGGGATGAAGGTCTCTTGCACCAACTTGTTGACCGCCTGATGGTAGGCAAGTTCGTTCTCAGCATAGCGTTTGTCGAAGGTGGCGCCGTGCAGACCGGACATTTCGTCGACGAGTTTTTCGGAATCGCCAAGGAGCGTGCGGCTCAGGAAATTGTCTTTGGGTTGCACCTTCAACTTCTTCAGCAGAGCCAGCGCCAGCTCGTTCACTTTGCTGTGGTCGCGGATCATGGTCTTTGCGAACTTATGTATTTCCGGATTTGTCGAAATGCCAAGCGCCAGATGCGCATAGCGGATATCGATATTGTCGGCCGTATAGGCCACGTGGGCGATCTCAAGGTCATTGAGATCTGCCGGGGACACCGCGTTAGCGGAACTCACGGTCAGGGCCAAAGCAATGGCGGTGCCGGTAACAATCTGTCTCAGGTTCATCATCATCTCCAATCTCATGTTGGCATGCGCGCTGGACACTAGGGTGTTTGCCAGGCGGGTATGCAGATCTTGGTGATATCGGAATGAACCTGGAATGATGAATGACCGGTCGTGCTTAAATTTTGACCAATCGTCCGGCTGGCTTTTATTGCGGTCGCCCAGGTGTTAAATCGGTCCAATGGATTTACTCAGCGACATTCTCGCCAACCTGAAAATGGTGGGCACCTTATATTTCCGCACGGAGTTCTCGTCACCCTGGGGTGTGGCAGTTCCCGCCTACAGCAATGTATCGCGCTTTCACTTCGTTCACCGCGGCCGCTGCTTTGCCCAGGTGGCAGGTGTTGCCGAACCGGTTCTGCTGGAGCAGGGCGACCTCATCATCATCACACACGGCGCAGAGCACATCCTCAGCGACCCGCACAAGATCAATGCCCTGACGGTGGATCAGGTGATTGAGCAATCGGGCTTCACCGGCAAGGGTGCGCTGGTCTATGGCGGCCATCAAGGGGGCCATGAAACACAATTGGTGTGCGGGCACTTTGCCTTCGATGAAGATGCAAGCCACCCCTTGATCGATGCCCTGCCTCCCTTTGTTCATATCAATGACAGTTCAGAAGCAACGGGCACCTGGCTCGACAGCACGCTCAGGATCATTGGATCTGAAGCCGGACGCGGTGGCCTGGGCGGCGATCTTATTGCCCTGAAACTGTCGGAGACCATCTTCGCCCAGGTCATCCGAACCTATCTGTGCACAGAGGGGCGGGACATCCGCCCGTTTGCAGCCTTTGCGGACCAATCGATCTCCCGTGCCTTGGAAGCCATGCACGCTGATCCAGCCCGCAACTGGAGCCTGGAAGCCATGGCCAGCATTGCGGGCATGTCGCGAACAGTGTTTGCCGGGAGGTTTTCAGAGCTCATGGCCATGACGCCGTTGGCCTATCTCACCGAATGGCGGATGCAGATTGCGCGCCGGCTTCTGCTGGAAACCGATGCCCCGATGATCGATGTGGCCGAGCAAAGCGGGTACAGCTCTGAGGCGTCGTTTGGCCGGGTGTTCAAGAAGCGTTTCAGCGTGCCGCCTGCAGGGTATCGCAAATCAAGATCTGAAGCGGCTTGAGCGATGTCGGCCTCCACCATAGTTCACCTGAAACGCGCCTATGATCCGGTCAGCGCGGACGATGGCCTGCGCATACTCGTGGAACGTCTCTGGCCGCGCGGGGTCCGCAAGGAGGATTTGGCTCTTGATCATTGGGTCAAGCAGATCGCCCCAAGTCCTGAACTGCGCACCTGGTATGGACATGTGCCTGACCGTTGGGCGGAGTTTTCTGAGCGCTATCGTACTGAGCTGAACGCAAACTCAAGTGAAGTGGCTGATCTTGCGCGCCGCATAGACGGCCGTGTGGTTTCATTTCTCTTTGCGGCGCGCGATGTTGAACGCAACAGCGCCGTGGTGCTCAAGGCCTTCATGCAGGAGCGCTTGGGTGCCTGATCTCTATGATGTCGTCGCGCACTACGCAGGCTTGGGCGATCACCGCACCGGGACCAAGGTGGACGCCAAGGTGGTCGATTGGCTCGCTGGCGTCTTGCAGGAGAGCGGGGCAGAGGTGACCCGCCATCGGTATGAATTCTCCATGTTCAAAGGCGACGTGCAGGGCATGGGAGCGGCCGAGGGCATCCATCTGGAACCGCTCTACTACAGCGCGGCGGGCAGCTATCAAGATAGTTCGCCCCTCATCACCACAATCGCGTTTGATGATGAGCACGGCGATGCTGTGATCGGTCAACGCTTGGACGAGATCACTCGGCAGGCCCAAGCAGCAGGGGCGACCCTTGCGGTTGCGGCGACCCTGACCGCGTCGGGCGGTTTGTGCGCCATCAACCGCCCCCCGGCACTGCCAGGGCAGGTCCCCATATGTCTTGCCCCTGGGCGGGCGCTTGCTCAACTCAGAGCCGGCCGGCCCGAGGTTCACTTCCAAGCCGGCATCAGTTCAGGCCGTTCTGAGAATTTGACGGCTTTCTTCTCCTGTACATCGAGCGGCCATGCGCCCCTGGTCATCACGACCCCTCTTACAGGCTGGTTCGCCTGTGCCGGGGAAAGGGGCACTGGAATTGCCATCGCCATTTCGCTGGCACAGGAGTTATCCAAACACGTGCCGGTGCTCCTGGTCATGCCGACCGGCCACGAGCTTGGCTATTATGGCGCGGCTAAATTTGTTGATGCATTTGATTGCCCGGTATGCGGCGTCTTGCACCTTGGATCGTGCATCGCGGACAAGACGGCTCTGGCTGAAGATGGAGCAATGCGGGCGGTAACCAACCTGAAGGATGCAGCGTTCGAGCAGGTGTGCGATCACCTTGGTGGCCTGAGCATTAGGCCCGAGCAACCCTCCGTTCCAACTGCGTCTGAGTACTGGATTGGCGAATCTGAACTCTGGGCCCCGCGCGGCGATCCCATGATTTCAATCGCTGGAACATCAGATGTGTTTCACACACCCGAAGATAGGGTTGAGGTGGTCACCAACTCGGAAATCTTGAACGCTGTGCGAGCTTGCGTGTTCAAGACGGCTCAGGCATTGATCCGGTGACCCAATGATAGGAGCCAGCCATGACGCGTTTGAAACTACACTCTGAACCGGTGCAGGACACCTGGCTGGATGCATATGGGCATCTGAATGAGGCCTACTATCTTGTGCCGTTCTCCAACGCCACCTGGTTCATGCAGGATCATTTTGGAATCGGCGTCGACTACTTCAAACAAACCGGCTGCGCGATCTATACCGTGGAAACCCATATGCGCTACTTGGCCGAGGTGCGGGCGCCGGCCAACCTGGAGATTGAAACCATGATCTTCGGCTCCGATGCAAAGCGCATTTGGTTTGCCCATGAAATGCTGTCGGGCGGCACACTTCGGGCGACGGCAGAGTTCATGTTGCTGCACTACAGCACCCGGGAGAACAGCACGAGCCCGATGCCGGAACAGGTCCAATCGGCGCTGCAGGAGGCCGCATTGGCAACGCCTCCAGATTGGGCCAGCAGGAGCGTGAGCCTGCAGAAGAAGTGAGCCGCGCATCCTTGGATTGACTGCCACAAAGTCTTGTTTTCATCGCCAGCGAAGAGATTGGGGGTTTACGGCCACGGCAAATTCGTTGCAAACTACAGACCAATAAAGAGGCACTAAAGTGCCCGGAGGGATGGGGAGAAATTGTACCGATGGGTAAACTCATCACGCTTGTTATTCAGCGTTTGGGCCTAGGGCTTTTGACGCTTTTGGCTGTGTCGCTGATTATCTTTCTGGGCGTGGAATTGCTGCCTGGTGATATCGCGACAGAGATTTTGGGCCAGGACGCGCTGCCGGAAACCGTTGAGGTGTTCCGGCGCGAACTTGGGCTCGATAAGCCGCCGCATATTCGCTACATCGATTGGGTTCTGGGTGTCATCCAGGGCGACTTCGGCACATCCTTCGCCAACCAGCGAGAGATTTCCGATCTGATTGGATTCAGGTTGGCGAACACGCTGTTCCTGGCCTTGATGACCTCGGCCATCGCTGTCCCTTTCTCGCTGGTCTGCGGTGTTCTGGCAGCTCTGTACCGCAACTCACTTTACGACCGGGCCATCAACACCTTCACGCTGACGTCGATTTCCTTCCCGGAATTCTTCATTGCCTACATCCTGATCATCATGTTCTCACAGCAGCTGGGCTGGTTCCCGAGTTTGTCGAATGTGGACATGGACATGCCCCTGTGGGAGCGGATTTATAAGTGCCTGCTGCCGGCGGCAACCATGACCCTGGCGGTGTTCGCCCACATGATGCGCCAGACCCGGGCAGCGATCATAAACCTTCTGGCGAGCCCTTACATCGAGATGGCCAACCTGAAGGGTCTGCAGCGTTTCCGGGTCGTCGTGCACCATGCGTTGCCCAATGCCTGGGCGCCGATTGCCACCGTGATCGCCCTCAACTTGGCCTATCTGGTGGTCTCGGTTGTGGTTGTTGAGGTGGTGTTCGTCTATCCCGGCCTGGGCCAGTTGATGGTCGACAGCGTGATCGTGCGCGACCTGCCGGTGGTGCAGGCCTGCAGCCTGGTGTTTGCGGCCACCTACATTCTGCTTAACCTGACGGCGGACCTGATCTCCATCGTCACCAACCCGAGGCTCTTGCATCCAAAATGAGTGATGAAGTGGAAGAAGATGCCAGATCCGCGGACGCCATTGCGATTCCACTGGCGGACAGGGACTGGAAACGTGATATGTGGCGCGATCTGAAGAAAGCGCCCCTCACGGCTAAATTCGGTATCCTCGTCATCGCCAGCTATGTGTTCGTCGCACTGTTCGCGCCCGTACTAACGCCTTATGGCGAATCTGAAATTGTCGGTTCGGAATTTGATGTCTGGGGCGACAAGTTCATTTTGGGTACCGACAATCTTGGGCGCGATATGCTGACCCGCCTCATCTATGGCGCGCGAAACACCTTGGGTATCGCTTTCCTGACCACCTTGCTGGCGTTCGCCGTGGGCGGTTGCCTCGGGCTTCTGGCTTCGATCTTGCGCGGCTGGGTCGACCAGGTCTTGAGCCGCATTGTCGATATTTTCATGGCCATCCCGGTGTTGATCTTTGCCTTGGTGCTGTTGACGATTTTCGGTTCGAACGCACAAAACCTGATCATCATCATCGCTCTTCTCGACTCCACCCGGGTGTTCCGCCTGTGCCGCGCGGTTGGCATGAACGTCGCGGTAATGGACTTTGTGGAAGTGGCAAAGTTGCGCGGCGAGGGGCTGCCCTGGATCATGTTCCGGGAAATCCTCCCGAACATCCTGCCGCCTCTGGTCGTCGAGTTCGGCTTGCGCTTCTGCTTCGTGTTCCTGCTGATCGCCGCACTCTCCTTCCTCGGCGTGGGCATCCAGCCGCCCACCGCGGACTGGGGCTCCATGGTGCGCGACAACGCGACCCTCATCACCTATGGCGATATCACGCCGCTGCTGCCTGCAGCTGCCATCGCCCTTCTCACCGTCGGCGTGAACTTCGTCGTTGACTGGTTCCTGCACAAGACATCGGGACTTCGCGATGACCACTAAGCCAAAGAAACAAGCAAAAGACTCAGAGGTCCTGCTGTCCATTCGCAACCTTCACATTGAAGGCCAGAGCGATGAGGAATGGCACCCGATCGTCAAGGGCGTGGATTTCGATCTGCACCGCGGCGAGGTGCTCGGCCTGATTGGCGAATCCGGTGCCGGCAAGTCCACCATCGGGCTCGCGGCCATGGGCTTTGCCCGGCCCGGCTGCAAGATCACTCAAGGCGACATCATGTTCGATGGCGTGAACCTGTTCAACGCCACCGAGAACGACAAGCGCTCTCTCCGCGGCGTTCGCATCTCCTATGTAGCCCAGTCTGCGGCAGCCTCGTTCAACCCGGCTCACAGGCTCATCGAGCAATACTCCGAAGCTCCGGTTCAGCATGGGGTGATGGACGAAAAAGAGGCCCACGCAGAGGCCATAACGCTGTTTGAAAAACTGCAATTGCCGGACCCCCACACGATCGGGTTCCGTTACCCGCACCAAGTTTCAGGTGGCCAGCTCCAGCGCGCCATGACCGCAATGGCCATGGCGTGCAAGCCGGACCTGATCATCTTTGACGAGCCGACAACCGCGCTGGATGTAACCACCCAGATCGAGGTTCTTGCTGCCATCAAGGACATCGTTCACGAGTTCAACACGGCTGCCATCTACATCACCCACGATCTGGCGGTTGTGGCGCAGATGGCCGACAAGATCATCGTGCTGCGCTATGGCGAAGTGGTTGAGGAAGCCGACACCCGCAAGATGCTGTCCAAGCCGGAGAAGGCCTACACCAAGTCCTTGTGGGCTGTGCGCTCCTTGCAGAAGAAAGAGCAGCCGTCTGACGACATCCTTCTGGAAATGCGCAATATCGATGCCAGCTATGGCGGCGGCGTCAAGGTGTTGAAGAACGTCAGCATCAAAGTGCCCAAGCAGCGCACGGTGGCTGTGGTCGGCGAATCGGGTTCAGGCAAGTCAACTGCCGCGCGGGCGATCACCGGGCTGCTGCCGCCGATGAAGGGTGAGGTCATCTTTAAGGGGGAAACCCTTTCAGCCGCGCTTAAAGACCGAAAAGCCGATGATCTGCGCAAGCTGCAGATGATCTACCAGATGCCGGATACGGCACTCAATCCACGCATGCGCATCCGCGACATCATTGGCCGGCCGGTTCAGTTCTACATGGGCCTGAGCGGCAAGAAGCGCGATGAGCGGGTGAGCGAACTTTTGAACATGATCGAAATGGAGCCGAACCAATATGTGGACCGGTTCCCTGGCGAATTGTCCGGCGGGCAAAAGCAGCGGGTCTGCATCGCCCGGGCCTTGGCAGCTGAGCCGGAGCTGATCATCTGTGACGAGGTGACATCTGCGCTCGACCAGTTGGTTGCCGAGGAGATTCTGAAATTGCTGCAGCACCTGCAGGACGAGCTTGAGCTGTCCTACATGTTCATCACCCACGACCTGGCGACGGTGCGGGCGATTGCCGATGAGATTGTGGTGATGCTGCAAGGCGAAGTGGTGGAGCAGGGCCTGAAGACGGAAATCCTGACCCCGCCGCACCATGAGTATACCGACCTGCTTCTGTCGTCGGTTCCCGAAATGGATCCCGATTGGCTTGAGGGCCTGCTGAAAGAACGGGCCAAGAAGAAGCCGTCCATTCAGCTCGCCGGCAACTGACACCTCTCCTTGCCCGCGCCCCTGCGAAAGCAGGGGCCCATAGCTCTGAGCGTGCGGGTAAACCGCATGGATCCCTGCTTTCGCAGGGATGCGGGGATGACGGATGGGCAGTTGTGCTCGGAGTGCCTGGCCCCTGGATGCCTGCCTGCGCAGGCATGACGAAAGGGGATGCGGCGAACATGAACAAAAAACACAACTCTAAAGGCCAAATAGCGCGAATTGGGCTTTGTGTTCAGTGATTTACGCGAATTTGGGTTCGTTTCGCAGAACCGCTGTTTTTCCCAGTTTTCTGCCACTGAACATGAACGAGCCACACTTGTGAATTGCAGCTAATTAGTGGCAAATTGCCACTTTTAGCTTGCCGGTAAAGTCTCCTCCACCAGCCGTGCCCAATAACTTGCACCGATGGGCAGGATCTCGTCGTTGAAATCAAAATGCGGGCTGTGCAGGTTGGCGCTTTCTTCGCCCGCCCCAAGCCAAATGTAGCTGCCGGCTTTTTCCTGCAGCATGAAGGCAAAGTCTTCTGAACCCATCACTGGGGCCACGCCGGTGTCCACGTTCTCCGCCCCCACGAGACCGTTGGCGATCTTCTCAGCCTGCGCGGTTGCGTCGGCCTCGTTCACGGTGGGTGGGTAGCGCCGTTCATAGTGCACTTCCGCCTCGGCCCCATGGGCAGAGGCGACGCTGGTTGCGATGCGGCGGATGTTGGCTTCGGCCATGTCCTGCACTTTCGGGATGAAGCTGCGCACGGTGCCCTTCAGCTCCACCTCTTGCGGGATAACGTTATAGGCATCGCCGCCGTGGATCTGCGTGGTGCTCACCACAACCGATTCCAGCGGGTCCACGTTGCGGCTGGCGATGGTCTGCAGGTTGGTGACGATGTGTGCGGTGATGAGAACCGGGTCGATGCCCTCATGGGGCATGGCGCCGTGCCCGCCTTTCCCGGTCACCTTGATCTCGAAGATATCGTAGGACGCCATGATGGGCCCAGTGCGCATGCCGATGGTGCCCACAGGAACGCCGGGCCAGTTGTGCATGCCGTAAACCTGCTCCATGGGATACTTGCCGAACAGGCCTTCTTCCACCATTACCCGCGCGCCGCCTTCATTCTCTTCGGCGGGCTGGAAAATGAGATAGGCGGTGCCGGAAAAATCCCGGGTCTCGGCAAGATACTTCGCCGCGCCCAAAAGCATGGTGGTGTGACCATCATGGCCGCAGGCATGCATCTTGCCGGGTATCTTGGAAGAATAGGACTTGTTGGTCTGCTCATAGATGTCGAGCGCATCCATATCGGCACGCAAGCCAATCGCGCCCGAGCCAGGGTCTTTGCCTTCAACAATGCCAACCACGCCCGTGCCCGCCAGGCCGCGTTCCACCTTTATGCCGAAGCTTTCCAGTTTGTCGGCAACAAATTGTGAGGTCTGCACCTCCTCAAAGGCCGTCTCAGGGGTTTCATGCAGCGTGCGCCGCCACTCGGTCATTTCATCGTGGGTCTGGGCAATCTTATCGTGAATGTCCATCAGGATCCTCGCTTGAGAGATTTTTACCGGGGTCGTCAGGCAAGTTTGGCAAATTCAGTGTGGCGCCCGGGCGCGGCACTGAGAAGGGCTTCGGTATAGCTGTGGCCCGGATTGGCATAGACCTGGGCGGTGAGGCCGTGCTCCACCACAATACCGTTCTGCATGACCATGATCCGGTCGCAGATCTGGGCCGCCACCCGCAAGTCATGGGTGATGAACAGCATCGCCAGATCAAACCGCTTGCGCACATCGTCCAACAGTTCCAGAACCTGGGCCTGCACCGATACATCAAGCGCTGATACGGCCTCATCGGCAATCAGCACCTTGGGTTCCATGGCAAGGGCCCTGGCAATGCAGATGCGCTGGCGCTGCCCCCCGGAAAACTGATGGGGGAAGCGCTCAAGCGCGTCAGGGGAAAGACCAACAACCCGCATGAGCTCGCGCGCCCGGTCCACGGCATCCGAATGGGACAGACCGAAATTCATCGGACCCTCGACGATCGACTGCCCAACCGTACGGCGTGGATTGAGCGAGCGGTAGGGGTCCTGGAAGACAATCTGCACATCCCGGCGATAGGGCCGCAGGGCCTTTTCCGCCAGTCCGGCGATATTCTGTCCTGAGATCATGATTTCGCCGCCGGTCGGATCGATCAACCGCACAATGCAGCGGGCAACGGTGGATTTGCCTGAGCCAGATTCGCCCACCACACCAAGGGTTTCCCCCCGGTGGATCACCAGTTCCACCCCTTGAGCAGCCTTAACCTGGCGGCCCTTTTTGAAGAAGCCCCCATCGCCATAGGTCTTGTCGAGATTGTGGACCTGCAGCGCTGTTTCCTTCACCTCTGGTTCCGGGCGATCTGGAGGGATCAGGCTGGGCACCGAAGAGATCAGCATCTGAGTGTAGGGATGGCTGGGCTTGCCGAGGATCTGCGCTGCCGGGCCCTGCTCCACCACCAAACCATGCTGCATGACCACCACATGGTCGGCAATCTCCGCCACCACGCCGAAATCGTGGGTGATGAACAGCACGCCTGTGCCGTGGCGCACCTGGATATCTTTGATGAGCACCAGGATCTGGGCCTGGGTGGTCACATCAAGAGCGGTGGTCGGTTCATCGGCAATCAGCAAGCCTGGCTCAAGAGCCAATGCCATGGCAATCATGATGCGCTGGCGCTGCCCGCCTGAAAGCTGATGGGGATAGGTGTCGAACAGCTTCTTGGGTTCTGGCAGGTTGACGTCGGTCATCACTTCCAGAATGCGGGCATCGCGTTCAGACCCCGACATGCCGGTGTGAATTTCCAGCATCTCGCCAATCTGGTCGCCCACCTTCATCACCGGGTTGAGCGCCGTCATAGGTTCCTGAAAAATCATCGCCATGCGTTCACCGCGCAACTTGCGCAACTCCGCTTCGGATTTGACGAGCAGGTCCTCGCCGTTCAGAACCGCCTCGCCGGCCACTGGCTTCAGGTCTTTGCGGGGAATGAGGCCCATCACCGTGTGCGCGGTGACCGATTTCCCTGAGCCAGATTCCCCCACCACACAAACGATCTCGCCGCTGCCCACAGTGAAGGAGATGTCCTGGATGGCGAACTCACGGTCCGCGCCTTCCGGCAAGGTGACCGACAGGCCTTTGATTTCGAGCACAGGCTCAGGGCGCTTGGTTGGCGTTGCTTTTGCCATGGCGCTCACATCTTCCGGGCAATGCGCGGATCAAGCGTATCGCGCATGCCGTCACCCAGGATGTTCACCGACAAGACCGTCACCGCCAGCGCGATGCCGGGATAGAAAATGATCCAGGGGCTGATCTGGAAATAGGTGCGCCCCTCGGCCATGATGTTGCCCCAGCTTGGGATCTCCGGCGGGATGCCCGCGCCAAGGAAGCCAAGGATGGATTCGGTCAACATGGCCGAGCCGCAAATGTAGGTGGCTTGCACAATCATCGGCGCAATGGTGTTGGGTAGAATATGTCTATACAAAATGAGCGGCAATGTGGTGCCGGCCGCAATGGCCGCCTCCACGTAAGGTTCTTCGCGCACGGTGAGCACCACGGAGCGCACCAGGCGCACCACCCGTGGCACCTCGGGCACCACAATCGCGATCACCACCGTCGCCAAGGTTGCCCCCGACAGCGAGATCAGTGCGATGGCCAGAAGAATGGCCGGGATCGACATGAGGCCATCCATGATGCGCATGATGATGGCATCCAGAACCCGGATATAGCCGGAGATCATCCCGATAATCAGGCCGATGCCCACCGCGATGGCAGAGACTGCGAGGCCGACCACGAGCGAAATACGCGCGCCGTGCACCACGCGGGCAAACACATCGCGCCCCAAAAAGTCGGTGCCGAAAAAGAACTCTGCCTGCGGCGGTTTGAGCCGCTTGATCGGGTTCAGAGCAATCGGATCGACCGTGAACAGGGGGCCGATGACACCGATCAGGATCATGATCCCGAGCAGGATGCCTCCGATGATGATGGAGGGGTGCGAACGGATGATCTGCCATTGGCTAAGTTCGGCTTTGGCCGGAACAGATTCCGGCTCCATGGCCTGAGGATTTGCATCGACTGACATCAGTATCGGATCCTCGGGTCGAACAGGGTGTAGGACAGATCAATAATCAGGTTGATCAGGATGTAGATGAAACTGAAGAACAAGATCAGTCCTTGAATGATGGGGTAATCACGGGCCAGCACCGCATCCAGCACCAGCCGCCCAAGGCCTGGTATGTTGTAAACGCTCTCGGTGACCACCACGCCGCCGATCAAAAGGGCGATGCCGATGCCGATCACGGTGACGATCGGAACCGCCGCGTTGCGCAGGGCATGGCGCAGCAGAACCTTGACCTCGCTTTGGCCTTTGGCCCGCGCGGTGCGCACATAGTCTTCCTGCAAAACTTCCATCACCGAAGCCCGGGTCATGCGGGCGATCAGGGCGATGAAGATCACCGACAGGGTTAAGGTCGGCATGATGATGTGCCTGAGGAACGGCCATAAGCCGTGCTCGAACATGGAGCGGTAGCCTTGCACCGGCAGCCACTGGAGCTTGATGGCAACAACGTAAATCAGAATGTAGCCCAGAACAAAAACAGGCACAGAGAACCCGGCCACCGAGAACAGCATCACGCCCCGGTCAATCCAGCTACCGGCCTTCCAGGCAGCCAGCGTGCCGAGCGGAACAGCCACCAGAACGGTGAAAATGATTGTGGTGAGGGTGAGCATCAGCGTGGGTTCGATACGCTGACCGATCAGGGTGGTTACGGGCAAGTTTGTGAAAATGGAAATGCCCAGATCACCTTGCATCAGGGACCCGACCCATTTTGTGAACTGCACCAGTATGGGCTCGTTCAGGCCAAGCGCTTCGCGAATGCGGACAATGTCCTCGGCGGTTGCGTAGTCGCCTGCGATCACCGACGCCGGATCTCCGGGCGACAGGCGCAGCATCAGGAACACAAACGCGGCCACGATCACGATCACAGGGATCGTGGCGAGTATGCGCTTAATCACATAACTGAACATACTGGGGCCTCAAATGATCCACCCGGCACAAGTGCCGGGTGGGTTATTGTGTGGTCTGATGATCGAGCTTAGTCGACCGACATGTTCCAGAAGAACTGTACAGGCGACTTGATCAGGCCCTTCACATTTTTGCGGTAAGCAACCGGTGTGAAGAACTGGCCAAGGTGGCCGGAGGCGCCAATGGCCCACAACCGTTCTTGCACCTTCTTACCCAGCACCTTCTTTTCCTCCACCGTGGTGGCCACAGCAAATGCTGTGCGGGCTTTTTCAAGCTCGGCATCGGTCGGCCAGCCAAACCAGCCCTTGGCCGGGTTGCCGGAGAACGCGATGGCCATAGGGTCGATCACATCGGCACCAATCCACCATGTGTGGAACATGTTCCAGCCGCCATCAGCCACCGGATCGCGCTTGGCGCGGCGGGAGGTGAGGGTTGACCAGTCCATAGCCTGCACGTCGACTTTCATGCCGATTTTCCGCAACTTCTCCGCTGTGATCAGCGAGAAGGCTGAGAGGATCGGAACGTCAGTTGGCTGCATGATCACAACGGGGGTGCCGTCATAACCGCTATCGCCCAAGGCCGCCTTCGCCTTGTCGATGTCGCCGGTTTTCATGATGTCGCTGCCCACGTTGTTGTCGAGCGGCGTGTCGCACGGGAACACCGAGTAACAGGTCTTCCAGAACTGCTTGTCGCCCACAGCGCCGGCCAGATAGTCTTCCTGCTTCATGGCCATCAGGGCTGCGCGGCGAACCTTCGCGTTGTCGAAGGGTGGCAGCAAGTGGTTGAAGCGGGCAAAGCCGATGTTGCCGAGCGGATCGTTGATCTCAACCGTGATGTCAGCGTTGGCCGACAAGATTGGCATCAGATCGTTGGCTGGGGCTTCAAAGTAATCCACCTCACCGCTGATCAATGCGTTCATGGCGGTTGTCTGATCGGGGAAGTAGGTCCACTCAACACGGTCTACTTTGGCGATCTTGCCACCTGCTGCTGCAGACGTCGGCTCAGAGCGCGGCACGTAGGTTGGGTTTTTCAGATAGACCACCTTGGAGCCAGGCACCCAGTCCTTCTTGGAGAACATGAAGGGGCCAGAGCCGATGTGCTCTTCGACCTGTTTGAACGGATCGGTTTCAGCCATCCGCTTGGGCATCATGAACGGCACGTTGGAAGAGATCTTGCCGATCGATTCCAGCACCAGGCCATAAGGCTGCTTGAGCTTCATGACGATGGTTTTGGCATCAGAGGCGGTCAGGCTGTCTACAACGCCGAACAGGGCCTGGCCCATGCCGTCGCGTTTGCCCCAGCGCTGCAAGGAGGCAATGCAGTCTTCTGCCGTTACGTCCGGTCCGTCATGCCATTTCAAACCGTCGCGCAGTTTGAAGGTCCAGGTCAGGCCATCGTCTGATGTGGTCCAGCTGTCGACCATTTGCGGCTGCGGCTTGAAGTTCTCGTCCATGGCGAAAAGCGTGTCATAGATGAGATAGCCGTGGTTGCGCGAGATGTAGGCCGTGGTCCAGATCGGATCCAGGTTCTTCAGGTCAGCGTGCGGGATCACCCGCAACACTTTTTCCGCTGCAGCTTGGCCAATCGTGCCAAACGAGCCGAGCGCGAGCGGAATCGCCACCGCGGCGGCTGTCAAAAATCTTCGTTTCGTCCAACTGAGCATGTCTTCTTTCCTCCTGTCAGTGATTTTTATTCGGTGCCCCAGGTCCTCTAGCCAAGAGTTAACGACTTCCGCATATGCGGTGTCAACGTTGTTGATCTGAGTTGACGGCGTTCGCCGTGCCTGACACAGTTGAGGGGTCTGAATTTGCCCCTTCCAACAGTCCAAAATTGCCGGAAACATCATGTCCCTGCCCCGAATTGCTATTGCCGGTTTTCAACATGAAACCAACACCTTCGCCCCCATGCCAACCAAATTTGAGGATTTCCAGCTCGCCGGTGCGTGGCCTGGCATGATGCGCGGCGCGCCCGTCCTGGAAACGTTCACTGGGCTCAACATTCCGCTCAGTGGGTTTATCGATGCAGGCGATGACATGGAGCTGGTTCCCATATTCTGGGGCGGGGCGGAACCGGGCGGCTATGTGGACCAGGATGGCTTTGACCGAATGGTGGCGATGATCTGCGAAGATATTGCGGCTGCCGGGCCGTTGGATGGCATCTATCTCGACCTGCACGGGGCTATGGTCACCGATGATTTCGAAGATGGAGAGGGCGAGGTGCTGCGCCGGGTGCGGGCCGTGGTGGGCGATGACATGCCCATTGCCGTGAGCCTGGACCTCCATGGCAACCAAACCAAGGCGTTCGTCGGTCTGGCCACGGTCGTGACCATTTACAGAACCTATCCACACATCGATATGGCCGAGACAGGCGCCCGTGCCAGGGCGTTGTTGGGACAAGTCTTGGAGCGCGGGAAGCCGTTCGCCAAGGCGTTCCGGCAGGTCGACTACATGGTTCCCATCCAGGCCCAATCCACCATGCGCGAGCCGTGCAAGCAGATCTATGAAGATATGGCGGCGCTGGAAGGCGGCGACATTGTCTCCGTTGACCTGGCCACCGGGTTTCCGCCAGCTGATGTGCACCATTGTGGCGCTTCGCTTGTGGCCTACGGGCAAACCCAGGTTCAGGCTGATGAGGCGGCAGATGAACTGTTGGCGATCATGAATGCTGCCGAGAAGGATTTCCACGATCCTCTCATTCCTGCCGAGGAGGCCGTGCGCCAGGCGATTGAGCTTGCCCGCACCGCCTCAAAACCGATTGCGATCGCCGACCCTCAGGACAATCCGGGCGCCGGCGCCACCGGGGACACCACGGGCGTTCTCGAAGCCTTGATCAAGCGTGGCGCCCGCAAGGCGTGCCTGGCCATGCTGTGGGATCCAGACACCGCGGCCCGGGCCCACGAGGTGGGCATTGGCGGCACGTTCCAGGCCTCTGTCGGCGGCAGGTTTCCGCAGCTGGGATGCCAGCCGGTGAATGTGCCGGTCACGGTTGAGGCGCTTTCGGACGGCAGCTTCATGTGCACCGGCCCGATGTATGGCGGCTCGCAAGCCGAGCTTGGCCCCATGGCCACCCTGCTGATTGAAGAGGGTGGCTGTGAGGTGCGGGTGGTGGTGGGTTCGGTGCGCACCCAGAATGCCGATCAGGCCATGTTCCGCCACATTGGCATTGATCCCACCAGCCAAGATATCGCGGTGATCAAAAGCGCGGTGCATTTCCTTGCCGATTACCAGCCGATTTCCGAAACCGTCCTGTTCGCCGATGCGCCCGGCGCCAACCCGTGCAAGCTCGCCCAGATCGGCTATCGCAAACTCCGTAAGGGTGTCAGGCTCGGAGCCAACGGCCCGGCCTTTGAAGGAGCAGAGCAATAACCGACAAGCTTCTGTTTGAACGTGATGGGCATGTGGTCACCCTGACCCTCAACCAGCCCAAGTTGAGGAACCCGATCACTGATCTGGATTTCGTCGATGCCTTCACCGCGCGCTGCGATGAGATCCAAGCCGACATGTCCGTGCGCTGCGTCATCATTACCGGCGCCGGCAAAGGCTTCTCGTCGGGCGGCAACATCAAGCATATGCAAGAGCGCACCGGCACCTTTGCCGGCACGGCCGATGAGATCGCCGACAATTATCGGAAAGGCATCCAGAGAGTTCCCAAGGCGATGTATGCGCTCGATGTGCCGGTGATTGCCGCGGTGAACGGCGCAGCCTATGGCGCAGGGTGCGATCTGACCATGATGTGCGACATTCGCATCGCCAGCGAAAAGGCAGTGTTTGCAGAGAACTTCGTGAAGGTAGGCCTCATCCCCGGTGATGCCGGCGCCTGGTTCCTGCCGCGGGTTGCTGGCGCCTCGCGGGCCGCGGAGATGACGTTTACGGGCGAGCCGGTCGATACGCAAACGGCGCTAAGCTGGGGTGTGGTTTCGAAGGTGACGGCGCCGGATGATTTGATGCCGGCAGCGCGGGACATGGCCGCCCGGATCGCGGTAAATCCGCCAGCCCAGTTGCGCAAAGCCAAGCGCCTGTTACGGGCCAGCCATGCCCACAGCCTGAACGACATACTGGAGCTTTCCGCGGTGTATCAAGGCGCCTGCTACGTCTCCGAAGATCACCATGAAGCGGTGGCGGCAATTTTGGAGAAGCGCGCGCCTGAGTTCACCGGCCGTTAGAACGGTCGGTCTGTATTTCGTGCCTATGAATAAATTGATCAAATTTGCTTTCGTAGCGGCGCGTGTGATGCTAGAACCTGTTTCGAATTAAGAGGTGAACTATGAGCGACCAAAAACCCGTAGACAAAGTGCCCGAAGGCCAAGCACGGTTCTTTAAAACACGTCAGATGGAGCCCAATGAAAAGGGTTTTGTCGGGTTTGAGACCGTCTGGGAACCGTTCCAAAAAGAAGTGGAATATGAGACGCCCAAGCGTCCATAAGTTCACCGTAGACGTCAATTTCCAAGACAAGTGCTGGATGGCTTCCGAATTCCTCGGGAGCCTTTCGCGCGTCTGGGGCAAGCAACTTATCCCCGCTCAGCCGTAACAGTCTGATCGGGGCTTGCTCTAAAGCGGCACCTTCAGAGCATCGTCCACGTCGCTCTCGGCAATTTCCGGCCCGCCCGCTTCGATCTCTTCGTCGGTGGCGTCCCGAACGGTGAGCACTTCAAGAATGAAAACCACATGCCTGCCGCAGAGCGGGTTGTTGCCGTCAACGGTCAGCGTCTGATCATCCAGCTTGGTTACGATGAAGTTGCGCTTCTTGCCTTCATCGTTCTGCATGGTGATTGTGGTGCCGATTTCCCGGTATTCTTCCGGAACGTTTTCCACCCGGTCGGTGAACACAAGCGCTTCGTCCCTCGGGCCGTAGAGCACGTTGCAATCGATCGGCACCTCAATGATGTCGCCCACCGATTTGCCTTCCAGCTCCTCAAGCACTTGCGGCGCCAGCACGTCGTTGTGCCCGTGGATGTAGCCCAGCGGGAACTCCACTGAAGTGAGAACCTGGCCGGACGCCTGGTCCGTCACCTTGTAGGAGAGTTCAACAAGTTTGTTGTCTTCAATTACGTCGCTCATGGCGCTCACAAAATGTAAAATGGGGGAATTAGAAAATAGAGGCGCCAAAGATCATGATCTTGTCCTCTTCATAGCCGAGCACCAGGCGCCCAAGCCATTCGCCTTCGCGCTTGGAGCTGCGCTGACGGATCAGAACGCTCACATGCTCGTTCCGGCGGATAATGCCAAGGATATCGAAATCTTCAGACAGGTTTCTGGTCAGCTCGCTGGTGGCAAATTGCCGGCCCACCTCAACCTCATCCAGCGCGAGCAGGAGCGCCGGAGAGAAACCTTTGATAAAATCTCCATAGTTCCCCTGATTTGAGTGCTTGATGAGATCGTTCCACATGGGCTCGGCAACCGCCAGTATCTCTTCATCACTCTGATCTATGATGTTCATCGCTCACTCGTGCTCTAGTTAGGGGCCTAAATTGCAATCGACCGCCCCCAAGACCCGCGTCTGAAACGCTGATCTCAAGGGCGGCCGACAATCTTCGCCTTGTTAACGCCTGGAGTGCCGGCCTCTTAGCTGGCCGCCGCTCCGGTTTGCTTCGCGCCTGGTTCCTCTTCGTCATCAACCAAGTGATAGCAGGGTGCTTTTTCCATGGTGTACTCACCGGTTTTCGGATCACGCCGCGAGACGGTCAGAACATGCCAGTTCTCATCGTCCAGCTTCATGGCGTCACCGCGGTAGTAGTAACCCGGCCAACGTGTTTCCTTGCGGAACAACGTGTGCTGCGTCACACATTCTGCGGTGCGGTGGCGGTGCTTCAGCTCCCAGGCCCGCAGCAGTTCGTGAAGATCAGTCGCTGCCAGGCACTCAAGGTCTTCTTCCATGACTTTGAGTTTTTTCAGGCCAATGTTCAGGAGCTTCTCGTTCGTCATATAGCCGACGGTCACGCCGCCGCAATATTCGTCCATCAGCTTCTGCAAGCGGTCCAGACCCTGCTTGGGGTGGATGTAGCTTGGGCTCACGGTGCCTGCCACGATCTCGTTACGGTAGATCTTGTAGCGTTCCATCGGCTTGAAGACCTCTTCCTTGCGGTCTGAGATCTGCTTGTCGGAAACCGAGATGCCTTCAGCCTTGCCATCGTCGATGTATTTGCAGGCAGCTTTCGCAGCCAGGCGGCCTTCGGTGAAGGAGCCTGATGAGAAGGCGTGCGGGGTGCCGCCAACGGCGTCACCGGCCCCGAACAAACCCTCAATGGTCATCATGCGGTTGTAGCCCCAGAAGTATTCCGGCGGAGAAACATCCTCCGGCCCACTTGCCCAGCCGCCGGCGCCTGTCGCATGGGATCCCATGACGTAAGGCTCAGAGGTGGTCAGTTCAGGGTTTTCGTTTTTCGGGTCCACATCCGTGGCGGCCCAAAGGACCGCCTGACCGATGGTCATGCCGAGGAAGTTCTCCCAACCAACTTCTTCCAAGTGAGGGTCTTGGAAGGCCTTCATGGTCACCATGTGGATGGGCCCGCGGCCCGCATTCACTTCCGAGATCATTGCGTGGTTGCGCAGGCAGGTGGGAATTGGCCTGTGGGTCCTGTGCGACAGCTCAGGGTCCAGGTATTCCTTGCCCACCAGCTTCTGCAGAGACGGGAACCACTTGGATTCATATTCTTCGCCTACACCGTTTTGGGTATATGTCTTCAAGTGCAGGAAGTAGGCGCCAACCGGGCCGTAACCATCCTTGAAGCGCGCCAGAACGATGCGGTTTTCCATTTGTGTCATCTTGGCGCCCGCATTGATCATCAGACCATATGCCGAACCCGACGACCACGGCGCGTACCAGACGCGGCCGGCACCCTCGCCCACGGAGCGGGGCTTGAAGATCATAGACGCGCCGCCAGCAGCGACGATCACGGTCTTGGATTTGTAAACATGGTAGTTGCCGGTCCGCACGTTGAAGCCGCAGGCTCCGCCGATCCGGTCTTCCTTGGAATCGTCCATCAAAAGGTGGGTCACGCAAATGCGGTTGTCCACCTTGTCGGCTGATTTCTTGGCAGCTTCGGCCACGATCGGCTTGTAGGATTCGCCGTGGATCATGATCTGCCAGCGGCCTTCACGAAGATACTGCCCGTTGTTCGGGTTCTTCATGATGGGCAGGCCCCAGTCTTCAAACTGGTGCACCGAGCTATCCACGTGGCGGGCCATGTCGAACAGCAGATCTTCACGCACCATGCCCATCAGGTCGATGCGGGCATAGCGCACGTGGTCTTCTGGATTGTTCTCGCCCCAGCGGGTGCCCATGTAGCAGTTGATGGCGTAAAGGCCTTGAGCAACCGCGCCGGAGCGATCGATGTTGGCTTTCTCGGCAATGACGATTTTCTTGTCTTGTCCCCAGAAGCGGGCTTCCCATGCGGCGCCACTGCCGCCGAGACCTGCACCGACAACAAGAACGTCGATATTGTCTTCAATGATGGTTTGGTGAGCCATTAGTAGTACACCCCTTGCTTCATGCTGAGCCCGGCTTTTTCCAGGGTGTGGAGGCCATCGTCATCCATGCGGATGTATTTCGGCTCACTGTACAGATATTCGCTGTCACGCTGCTCCTGGTTGGGCGCAGGAGCTTCACTCAGCTTCGGAATGAACTCACCCCAGGGCTTGGTCGTGATCGGCGACAGGAAGTTCTTTTCCGTACCGTTACGGAACTTGATCCTCCAGGCGATTGTGCCCTTTTCCTCTTCGCGGCGCACCCGCACGCTGTGTCCCAGCGGCGCAAAGTCGGCATAGCCGCGTGCATCGATTGCGTTTTGCGGGCAGGCCTTCACGCAGGAGAAGCACTCCCAGCACATGTCGGGTTCAATGTTGTAGGCGCGGCGATAGGTCGGGTCGATGTGCATGATGTCGGACGGGCAGATGTCAACACAATGCCCGCAGCCATCGCAGCGTGTCATGTAAACAAAAGTTGGCATGATAGAACTTCCTTATTCGGTAGATTTGACCGGTCGTCGCTCAATAATGGTGTGGCGCTTCACGCTTGATGCCGAGCCCCATATTCAGCGGTGCGTCTTTCAACAGCTCCATGGAGTGTCTGTCCCGGTCCGCAGGATTGCCCCGGTCCGCTTCGGGCGGCAAATTGTCCAAAGAGCCATCAGCCTTGGCAACGCGCTTCTGGAACGCAGCAGCGGGCTTGAAGAACATGTGTGCGAACTTCGACCAGAACACGCCGCAGAACAGAACGGCACTGGAGGCGATGAAGACAAACAGCAGCAACATGCCCAAGATGCCCGTGCCCTGGAAGAGCGACCAGAGCAGGCCAAACATTGCGGTGGCCAGAAGTGAGAGCACAAACAGGTCGGCCCGCACAATCCGGTTCCAGGGGTTGCCTTCAGAGGCCACGTCCACCCGGATGAAGAACCAGAACCAACCGCACCCGACGAACACCATCAAGGCGCCCAGGTGCCACAGGAACGCCCAGAACCCGGCTGATTCGCCCGGCAGAGAGAACACCAACACGGCTGTGGCAATGATGAAGACGATAAAACCGTACATGCCAAGCAAGTGCGCAATTCTGCGTTTCGGGTTGCAGAACTCTGCAGAGGTCAAAACGTCCTCGGCCACGGTTTTCACGGCAATGGAGACCTTCTCCCCGCCGCTCACCTGGCGCGCGCCTGCCTCTTCAGCCTTCTTGGCGTTTTCGAAGAAGTATTTCGCGCTCTTCTTATGAACAACGTCGAAAATGGTGCCCCCCACCACGGCTAAGAACATGAGAACCACGTAGGTCTGCATAAGCTCCGGGGAAATTGTCGCCGAAAGCTCGACAAACGGATTGCTGAACATCAAAGTGGTCTCCTCTCCTCGTCCCAAACTGGCTCACCAGCTTGGGCCACTCTCATTTCTTCTTGTTTGCTGCCCGCCGGACGGTATCCGGCCAAGAGCCCCAAAAAAGCAATATACGAACGGCGCAACCGTGTCATGCAGCTATAGGCAATTCAAAGAGCGCCACTCCGCCGCACGTCACACCTGACGTTCAGATTGCAGTATGCGAATGTGTTATCTCGAAGAATGGAGTTGAGCAAGGGCCAGTTTCGACTCAAGGCCGGTACAGATTTTCGCCTATATTACCGTTTTCCGGGGGCGAGCCGGGAACCTCAAGGAGCGCTCTATTTCATGTACGCCAAAATCTATCCGTTTGGCGCACGATGACTCGGCTTTTGCCGTCTAATATTTATCCGGCACATAGAGTTTCTTAGGCAGGGTCTTGCGTTCATATTTCGGATTGAACACCCGCTCTGGAAGCACAATGTCCTCGTGATCCACGTCCTTGTAGGGAATTTGCTGCAGGAGATGGTCAATGCAATTGAGGCGCGCCTGCTTTTTGTCATTGCCCTCCACAATCGACCAGGGCGCCTCGGGAATGTTGGTGCGCTCGAACATCTCTTCCTTCACCTTGGTGTACTGCTCCCAGCGGATGCGCGACTGCAGATCCATGGGGCTCAGCTTCCATTGCTTGATCGGATCGTGAACCCGCATCAAAAAGCGCAACTGCTGTTCCTGATCGGTGATCGAGAACCAATATTTGACCACCTTGATGCCAGAGCGCACCAGCATGCGCTCAAACTCCGGCACATCGTTGAAAAACTGTTCCACCTCGTTGTCGTCGGCAAACTCCATCACCCGTTCAACGCCTGAGCGGTTGTACCAGGAGCGGTCGAACAACACCATTTCCCCACCGGCCGGCAAATGGGGCACGTAACGCTGGAAGTACCATTGGGTTTTTTCGCGCTCGCTGGGTGCGGGCAGGGCCACCACCCTGCAAACCCTTGGGTTCAGCCGCTGGGTAATGCGCTTGATAACGCCGCCCTTGCCTGCGGCGTCGCGGCCCTCGAAGATCACCAACAGCTTGTAATTTGTACCGACAACCCAGTCCTGCAGCTTCACGAGCTCGGCCTGGAGGTTTAGCAGGGCTTTGAAATAGGCCCGCCGGTTGAGGGTCGATTTGTGCCCCCATTCTGAGATGTTGCGCAGCTCATGTTGCAGGCGCACATCGTCGATCTCCATTTCCAGCTCTTCGTCGAAGCTGTCCTGAAGCTCTGCTTCCAACCAGTTCTTTTCTTCCAGTTCATCGATAGTGTTGGTCATATTCCGCTCGGTCTCCGCTCAAGTTTAGCCTGCCCGCAATTTGATGAATCCGCGGAGGCTGTATGACAGAATGATAACACTAGCCGCTCACGGCCATCACGCAATTGACATAGAGCAAACGATCCTCTTCGATGCGGGTCTTGTCCCACCAGCTGCCCTGGAGCGCTCCAATGATCCGTGACTTGCCGTTTGACACTGAGACAATGCTGGCGGGGTTGAAGCCCTGGGTTGAGTGCGAAAGCCCCACCTACGACGCATCCGCCGTCAACCGGATGATGGATCTCGCCGCCCGGGACCTCGCCATGGCAGGTGCAAGCGTTGAACGCATTCCGGGCCGCATGGGGTTTGGTGATTGCGTGCGGGCCCGGTTTCCCCATCCAGATCTTTATGCGCCGGGAGTTTTGGTGATGGGGCATCTGGACACGGTTCATCCCATGGGCACCCTGGAGCAGCTGGCCTGGCGGCGTGACGGCGACTTTTGTTGGGGGCCGGGTATCCAGGATATGAAGGGGGGCAACTACAGTGCGCTGGAAGCGGTCCGCCAGCTGCGCGGCGCCGGCGTGGAGACGCCGTTGCCGATCACCGTGTTGTTTACCAGCGACGAGGAGGTCGGCTCCCCGTCAACGCGCGATCTGATTGAGGCAGAGGCCGCGCGGCACAAGTATATTCTGGTGCCCGAACCGGCCAATTCAGATGGCGGTGTGGTCACAGGGCGCTATGCCATTGCGCGTTACAATCTGGAGACCCGGGGCATGCCAAGCCATGCCGGCGCGCGGCTGAAGGAGGGCAAATCTGCCATCCGCGGCATGATCCGGCACATTGATACGATTGAAAATCTCACCACGGACGACTGTACGTTCTCCGTCGGCGTCATCCATGGCGGCCAGTGGGTCAATTGCGTCTCGTCCGTCTGCACAGCCGAAGCCCTCAGCATGGCCAAGAAGCAGGAGGATCTCGACAAGGGCATCGAGCAAATGCTGGCCCTGTCCGGCACCCATGCTGGCATCGACTTCACGGTCGAACGCGGCGTGACGCGGCCAGTGTGGGAGCCGGGCCAGCCGGCAACCATGGCGCTCTACGAAACCGCCCGCCAGATTGCCGAGGAGATCGGCTTTGAAATCAGCCACGGCAGCAGGGGCGGCGGCTCGGATGGAAATTTCACCGGCGCCCTCGGCATGGCCACGCTGGACGGCTTGGGCGTGGAGGGCAATGGGTTGCACACACTCAATGAGCACATCGACGTGCGCTCGCTGGTGCCCCGGGCCAAAATGTTGGCCGGCTTGATGGAGCAGCTTGCCTAAGCGCGCGGTTGCACGGCCTCCGGAAAGCTCTGCTGCGGCAGAGGCAGGGGCACCCGGTACCAGATGGGCATATGATCGGAGACCTTGTGCTCAAAGCGCTTGATGAATGCGGTCCGCTTTGATTTCGTCAAGGCGCTCAGAGGTTTGCCGTTCAGCGCCACACTGAACAGGTCTGAGAAATTGAACACACCATAGTCAGGATAGTTGGGCTCGCCCCAGTTGGTCTCATCGCCGTGTCCTGTGTAGGTGGTTTCCAGATGTTTGCCCACCTGGTCATCCCGCGAGAAGACGCCGATTTGATCGTAGGTCTGGTTGAGCCGGATGTTGGTGCGGTACACGTCCCCGGGCGGATGCAGCCCCGGTGGTCGTGGATGGGGGAAGATGAATGGGAAACTCACATACATGTTCTTGTTCTTTCCGGAGCGCCGGATCTTTTTGAACTCGGTGATGATTTCCTTGAGGTCTTCTCTCGGCCGGTTCAGGTCGAAGTTCAGGTCGCCCAGGACGACGATGTTTCTCGCCTCGGCCGATTCCACCTTATGAATTATCCACTCAAATATGGCCCGGGCCTCGGCCTTGCGGTCTTTCATGCGCCCGAACTGCAAGTGCGCGTTCACGGCCAGAAAATTGTAGCTGTCCAGGCCCGGATGCCCGTGCACCTCAAACGCCACCGCGAACGGTTCGCGTATGAACTGCAGGAACGGATCCACATTGACCTTGAAGCGGGGCTCCTTGGGCGCTCTGGGCCGTTCGCCGGCGTCGAGCTTGCGGTGATATTCGGGGACGGTTTCGGTGATGTATTTGCGTTGGGCCTCAGCGTCGGCGCTGTTGTCCATCACGTTGAAAATTTCTTTGTGGTGCCGCGCCAGGGTTTTCAGAACCTTCGTGCGGCTGGTGGAAACACTGGTTACCAGCTCAGCCCGGCGCACCAATGCTGGATTGTAGATGAAGGCCAAACGTTCCTCATTGCCGCGTTCGCCGGGAAAGGTGCCGACAATGTCTGAGACTGCCAGGCCGTAGCGCGCGCCCATCAAATCGCGCATGCGGCGCAAGGCTGTCATGTCCGACATCACCTCCTGAACCGCCACCAGATCGAACCGGCGGCACACATCCGCGAGGAAAGCCATGGTCGCATCATCGCGGCCTTTGGCGCCAAGTTTCCCCAGTTTTCGAATGTTGAACGAAGCAATCAGTACGCTGCCATATTGCCGGGTCGGCAAGCCGTATTTCACCGGATCGGCGGCCAGCTCTGTGCGAATGGCCGCCCATTCTGCCTCGGTGAACATTTCTGCCATGGGTGATCCTCCCGGGTTGGCGTGACATTCACGGGGCATCATGGCGCTGAATGTCTCTTCGGTAAACAGCACGAACCTCATCATTCATGCAGCACTTGCAAATATGTACAAATAACTATCAAAATTTACATCTTGTACATATAGGAACTTTTTGTTACGATGTTGGGATCCGAACCAACCGTTAAGACCGAAAGGCACGTCTCGTGGGCAAATATGACCCTTTGTTGCGCTTCCTCGAAGCCTCTGACAAAAATCGAGTCTTTCTTTCGTTTGGAGAGATCGAGCGCCTGCTTGGATTTCCGCTGCCTCCATCATCGAAGAATTACCGAGCGTGGTGGAGCAACAATCCTTCAAACAATGTGATGACGAAGGCATGGCTCGCAGCCGGGTATCGTACCGAGCAAGTGGACCTCGAGCAGGGCAAACTATGTTTCTCCCGTATCGACAATGGGGCGTCAGTTCAGGTGCACCCAATTTTGGGATGCGCTCAAGGAACGGTGAACGTACCTGAACACACTGATCTCACCGCGCCGGTAGATCCTTCCTGGTGTGGCCCAAACGAATTGATGTCGCGGTGACGGCCAGGCTCTTGTTAGACACTTGTGCCGTTATTTGGGCAGCCAATGGAGACCCGCTCAGCGCATCTTCAAAGGCAGCCATCAATGCGGCCGAGGGCGTGTTGATCTCTCCAATATCGACTTGGGAGATCGGCCTGCTGTTCTCGCGCGGGCGCTTGTCGGCAGCATTGGCCGTTCGACCCTGGTTGGACCGAGTATTGGGCCAGCCTGGCGTCGAGCTGACGGAGTTATCGGTTGATGTCTTGCTGGATTCGTCTTTTCTGCCAGGGTCGCCGCCGAACGATCCAGCTGATCGAATCATAATCTCGACCGCCCGTCAGTTTGGCCTAAAAATCGTCACGCGAGATCGACAAATACTTGCATACGCCGATTCAGGTCACGTGCATGCTCTCGCATGCTGAATGATTATCTGGTTCGGGCCACACATTATCAAGCGGGGAGAATCTCCGGCGGATCAAATGCTGTCACCGGCGGCGGCGTGCCCTCAAACCGTTCAACCTCCACCAGGCAGGAATGCGCAATCGGGCCCTGGCCCAGCCTGGATGTGCCCTTGTCAGGGGTGAGCACATTTGGATTGCCATGTTTGCACAGGCTGCCAGGGGTTCCCGGCTCCACTGGATCATACCAAGAGCCGGTGCTCATGCGGAGTACACCGACCCGCACCTCATCGCTGATCTGAACGCCGCCCAGACAGGCGCCGCGATCGTTGAACACGCGCACGATGTCACCGGCCGCCAGCCCGCGCGCCGCCGCATCGCCTGGATGCAGCATCACCGGCTCGCGGCCGTGGATCTTTCCAGCCCGGCTTTTGCCGCCATGATCAAGCTGGGAATGCAGCTTGTCCTTCGGCTGGTTGGAAATCATGTGCAGGGGATAGGGCTTATCGGCCATGCCCAGCCATTCCATCGGTTCGCGCCAAACCATGTGGCCCGGGCAATCGTCATAGCCAAACCCGTCCACGGTTTCTGAGAAAATCTCAATCTTGCCGCTTGGGCTGCTCAGCGCGTTCTTCACCGGATCATCGCGGAAGTCTTTCAGCATGATGGTTGGTTCAGCGGGCGCCGCGGTCTTGAACCAGCCGTCCTTCTGGAAACGCTCATAGGTCGGGATCTCATAGCCCTTGGCAGCGGCCCGCGTGCGGGTCTCCTCATAGATCCAGCTTAGCCATTCGTCGGCGTTGCGCCCTTCGGTGAACGCGTCGGCAACCCCCATGTGCCGGGCAATGCCGCTGAAGATTTCATAGTCGTTGCGGCTCGCCGCGAACGGCTCCACAAGCTTGCTCATGGACACGGTGTAGGGATCGCACGGGCTCAGGGCGATGTCCTTGCGCTCAATCGGGTTGGTGCAGGGCAGAACGATGTCGGCATGCTTGGCCAGCGAATTCCAGCACCACTCATTCACAATAACGGTGTCCGGCTTCTGCCAGGCCTCCAGCATGCGATTGAGGTCCTGGTGGTGATGGAACGGATTTCCGCCGGCCCAATAGACAATCTTGATGTCAGGGTAGGTGCGCGTCACCCCATCAAACTCGAAGGTCTCGCCCGGTTTCAGCAGAAGATCTGAAATGCGCGCAACCGGAATGAGGTCTGCAACCGGGTTTGTGCCCTGGGGCAACGCAGCGCCGGGCAATCTGGGGAACCGGCCGCCGACATAGTTCACAGCGCTGTAGCCAAACCCGAAACCACCGCCAGGCAGGCCGATCTGTCCCAGCATGCAGGCCACGGTAATGGCGGCCCAGAAGGCCTGCTCGCCGTGATCTTGCCGCGTAAGCGACCAGCTCACCGAGATCATCGTCCGCGTGGCAGCCATGCGCCGGGCCAGGTCGCGGATCGTGTCGGCCGGCAGTTCGCTGATGTTTGCTGCCCATTCGGCGGTTTTGGCAACCCCGTCGCTCTGGCCTGTCAGGTAGGGCACGAACTTTTCAAATCCGTGGGTGTAGCGCTCAAGAAACGCCTCATCGTGCAGGCCTTCGCTGTAGAGCGTGTGGGCAATGCCGAGCAGAATGGCGGCATCGGTGTTCGGGCGCGCCGCCAGCCATTCGCCGTTCACGCTCTCCAACACATCAGACCTCAGGGGACTGATGTTGACGAACTCAATTCCAGCCTCTTTGGCGGCAATCACGTTTTCGCGCTGAATGTGATTGCCCGTGCCGCCCTGGGCGATCTGCCCGTTCTTCAGCGGCACACCGCCGAAGGCCACAAACAGCCCAGTGTTTTCGATGATCGAATCCCAGCTGGTGCAGGTGTGCAGATAAGCCCGGTAGGTGCCCAGAATGTGCGGCACCATCGCCTCGGCAGCGGCGAAGCTGTAGGTGAAGACCGACTTGGTGTAGCCGCCGATGCAGTTCAAGAAACGGTGCAGCTGGCTCTGGGCATGATGAAACCGCCCGGCGCTGGACCAGCCATAGGAGCCGGCATAGATCGCGTTGTTGCCAAACTCGCGGCGCACCCGGTTGAGCTCATCGCCAACCAATCGCTCTGCCTCTTCCCACGACACTTCCACAAACGGGTCCGCGCCCCGGTTCTCTGTCGCCGCACCTGGCCCATGATCGAGCCAGCTTTTGCGGATCATCGGAGCGGCGATGCGGGTTGGGCCGTCCTGAACATCAATGACGCCGGGGCCGATGGGCGAGGGGTCTTTGTCATGTTCAAAGCCATAGAGCTCCTGAACGCGGCCATTGCTGACCCGCGCGCGGTAGGTGCCCCAATGGGTGCTTGTGAGGGGAAGGCCGGTGAGATCTGTCATGGGCTCTCTAAAGCTCAGCGAGTTCGCGCAGGTTCACCGGCTCGCCGGCCGTGCCCAGATCTTGGGTGCGCAGCCAGCAGCGCTCTGCACGGTCTTGCCCGAGCAGGGCCGCCGCCTTGGCACGCACCTTGGCTTCTCTTACTGCGACAGGCATGGGATCGCAAATGTCATGGCGAATGACAACCGCCTCATTTGACCGGCGGTCGATCCGGATCTGAGCAACCGATTCTGACAGGCCACTATCCGTCACCACGCTCACCTTGTCTCGCAAGGCAACGAGGCTGGGCTCATGGCAGTTCTCGGCAGAGAAGGTCGCCAATGCGCTGGTGTCGTAACCGGACAGGGCCATGGCGGCGGTTAGACGGAAGCTGAACTTTGCCTCCAGGCCTGTGGCCGGTTGTTCAATGTTACAAACCCTGAGGAACCGCGGATTCACGGTGAGCTCCACACTCTCGATGTCTGCGGGCGAAACCCCGTGGTCATCGCGGGCAGAGATGAGCGCTTCCACCGGCGCATGGGTTCCATGGCAACAGGCGTGGAACTTGTGCTGCACCTCGGTAAACACGTACTTGCGTCCAAGCTCACCCATGGCCAGGCTTGTGTTGTCCTGTTCGCCGGCGTGCGTAAGCGAAAAGCCTTGCTCACACTCCAACCCATCCGGGCGGGAGACAATTCCGGCCTTGGCCAGAAGCGCCGCTTCCACGCCGTTCGCTGCTGCCAGGCCCGCATGGTAAGGCTTGCCCATGGTGCCAAACTGCGATTTGAGCCCTGACGCTTTTGTAGCCGCGATACCGAGGGCGTGGCATGTGCGCTCCGCATCCAACCCCAAGAGCCGAGATGCGGCCGCCGCCGCCCCGAAGCTGCCCGAGGTGGCGGTTTGGTGGAAGCCGTGTTGATAATGTCCACGGCCCAGCCATTCGCCAATGCGGCAGGCCGTTTCCAAACCCACCAATGCCGCGTCCAGAAAGGCAGGGCCTGTGCTGCCAAGCTTCTCGGCCAAGGCCAGTGCCGCCGGCATCACCGCAACGGTGGGATGGCCAAGATAGATAAAGTGCGTGTCGTCATAATCCAGGGCGTGAGATGTGGCGCCATTGCTCAAGGCCGCTGCTCGCGCCGGGAGATTCGCATCGTGGCCAATCACTGAGGCTTCCGGTGTGCCGCCATCGCCGCCCACCAGATCGCGCACGATCTTGGCAACCGGTTCATCACGGCCCGCAACCGCAACGGCAATCCAGTCCAGAAGAGAGAGGCGCGCGATCTGCGCCGCGTCCGCTGCCGCATCCCGGTCAATCGGTGCGACAGCAAAGTTTGCGATGATCTGCGTTACGGGCAGAGTTTCGGTTTCAGGCGAAAGGGTCTCAATCTTATTCATGGCACTCCAGCCTCAATAAGAACGCGGCATGCCCAGCACATGCTCGGCGATATAGCTTAGCACGAGATTGGTTGAAATTGGGGCCACCTGGTAGAGGCGGCATTCGCGGAACTTGCGCTCGATGTCATATTCCTCGGCAAAGCCGAAGCCGCCAAACGTCTGGACGCACGCCTCAGCTGCTGCCCATGAGGCATCGGCGCCAAGCATCTTGGCAAGGTTTGCCTCTTCGCCCGGGTTGCCGCCCGCTTCATAGAGCCTGATGGCTTCACGCAGCATCAACTCTGCTGCCCGCATGTCTGAATATGCTTTGGCGATGGGAAACTGAATGCCCTGGTTCTGGCCAATGGGCCGGCCAAACACATTGCGCTCCTGGGCGTAGGAGGACGATTTCTCGATGAACCATTTTGCATCGCCGATGCATTCTGCCGAGATCAGGATGCGCTCAGCGTTCATGCCGGAGAGGATGTAGCGAAAACCTTTGCCCTCCTCGCCGATCAGGTTCTCCGCGGGCACCTTCATATTGTCGAAGAACACTTCCGTGGTGGAGTGGTTCATCATCGTGCGGATGGGGCGAATGTTGAGCGTGTCGCCCAGCGCCTCGCGCATATCCACCAGCAGCACCGAGAGCCCGTCGGTTTTCTTGGCCACCTGATCGCGCGGCGTGGTGCGGCATAAAAGGAGCATCAGATCGGAATGTTCTGCGCGCGAGGTCCAGATCTTCTGGCCGTTCACCACATAATGCCCGTCCTCAAGCTTCGCCGTGGTGCGAAGGGCCGTGGTGTCCGTGCCGCTGGTGGGCTCGGTGACCCCAAAGGCTTGGAGCCGCAAACTGCCCTCTGCGATAGCTGGAAGGTACTTCTGCTTTTGTGCTTCTGAACCATGCCGCAACACCGTGCCCATTGTGTACATCTGGGCATGGCAGGCGCCGGCATTGCCGCCTGAGCGGTGAACTTCCTCCAAGATCGCCGCCGCTGCCGAAATCGGCAGACCGGATCCGCCATACTCCTCGGGGATGAGCGCCCCCAGGAAACCGGCCTCTGTCAACGCCGTCACAAACTCGGTTGGATAGGCTTGGTCGCGGTCGCTCCTGCGCCAATATTCGCCCGGGAAGTCGGCGCAGAGACGCGCCACGCTTTCGCGGATTTCCAGATGGTCAAGTTCGTAGGTCATGTAAGTGACGTGTCCAGCTCAGCGCATGATGAACGGATTGGCGACACTGGTCTGCTGGGCGATCCAGACCGACTTCACTTGCATGAAATCCTTGATCGCCTCCATGCCGCTTTCGCGCCCAAGACCTGAACGTTTGTAGCCACCGAACGGAGAGGTGTAGCTCACCGCACGGTAGGTGTTCACCCACACGGTGCCCACGCGCAGCTTCTCCGACATGCGTATGGCGCGTCCAATGTCTTGGGTCCAAACCCCGGCAGCCAGACCGAAGTTCACATCGTTGCCAATGCGGATGGCATCTTCTTCAGTATCGAACGGGATGATGCCGAGCACCGGGCCGAACACTTCCTCCTGGGCGATGCGCATGGTGTTATCGACGCCGGTGAAGATGGTGGGCTCCACAAACTGGCTGCCTTTTGCACCAGGACCGTCATAGGGCTTGCCGCCCAGAATGCAGGTCGCACCATCCTGTTTGGCGACATCGATGTAATCGAGGATCTTTTGATATTGCGGCGGCGTGGTCACGGGGCCCACGTGGGTGTCCAGCGACATGGGATCGCCGATGGTGGCACTCTGGGCCACTTCCACCAACCTGTCCACGAACTGGTTGTGAATGGACTTCTGCAAGAGCAGGCGCGAGCCGGCGATGCAGGTTTGGCCCGTGGCTGCAAAGATGCCTGAGATGGCGCCCATCACGGCGGCCTCAATGTCAGCATCATCAAACACGATGTTGGGCGACTTGCCGCCCAGCTCCAGGGTCACAGGTTTAATCTGCTTTGCAGCGGACTCGTAGATTTTCTGCCCCGACAGATCAGAGCCCGTGAACGCAATCTTGGCCACGTCGGGATGCTCCACAATCGGCGCGCCCACATCCAGCCCGAAGCCGGTGACCACATTCACCACACCTGGCGGGAAGCCCGCCTCTTCGATCAGGCTCATAAACTCTAACGTGGACGCCGAAGTGAATTCCGAAGGTTTGACGACCGCGGTGTTGCCGGCGGCAAGCGCAACGGAAAGCTTCCAGGCCAACAGCAGAAGCGGCGAATTCCACGGGGTGATCATGCCCACCACACCCAACGGCTCGTGCCGGGTGAAGTTGAAGATCCCCTCTTTGTCGGTGGGGATGACGGACCCTTCGACTTTGTCGGCAAGCCCGCCATAGTAGCGGTACCATTCGGCCATATATTTGGTCTGCCCGCCCATCTCGGCGATCAGCTTGCCGTTGTCCATCACCTCGATTTCGCCGAGGCGGGCAGCGTCGCGCTCAACCAGTTCAGCAAGTTTGACCAGAAGCTTGCCGCGCGCGGTGGGCTTCATCGCGCCCCATTCGCCTTCGAAGGCGGCTTTGGCGGCGGCCACGGCAACATCCACGTCTTTCGCGTTGCCCTTGGCGATCTGCGCCCAGGTTTCGCCGGTGTAAGGGTTGTCGGTGTCAAACCATTCGCCCGCCGAAGGGCTCACCCAGTTGCCGTTGATATAGTGATTGTATTTTTCCATGACGGGCTCTTCCTTAATTCAGGTGAATTCAGCGCGAATGGCGGCGCCGTGTTGATCCAGCAAAGGCACTTCGGTTGCGCGGTCGCCATCTATCTGGACCGGCAAGTCTGCCACCTCAAGGTCAGTTTCCGCAAAGCGGATAGGGAGGTTGCGCAGCAGGTGGTGGTCGGAAAGGTCCTCAACGCTGCTGAGCTGGGAACAAGCGATGCGTGCTTTGCCGAGAATCTCCATCAGTTCGGTGCGTTCAATCTTGCCGAACACCGCGTTCACCTCCGCCTCCACCGCTTCCCGGTTTGCGATGCGTTCGGTGTTGTGAACAAAGCGCGGGTCGGCGCCAAGCTCAGGCTTGCCCAGAACGTTTGCGCAAAGACTGACCCACTCGCGGTCATTTTGAACCGAGATCAAGACCTGGCTTCCATCGGCCGTATCGAACGCCCCATAAGGCGCGATGTGAGGGTGGGTGAGCGCCATGCGCTGCACTGCCTTGCCGCCGTAGCGGTAATCGAGCAAGGGCATGTTCATCCATTCGGCCAGAACATCGAACATGGAGAGATTGATCTCGATCCCCTTGCCGGTGCGCCCACGCTGAATGAGTGCCCGCAGGATGGCGGAGAAGGCAGTGAGCCCGGTGGAGATGTCGGTGATGGAAACCCCAACCCGCGCCGGTTGCTCCGGGGTGCCGGTTACAGCGCAAACCCCGGCTTCGCCTTGCACCAGAAAGTCATAGGCTTTCTTATCTGCCGCCGCGCCGGTGCGGCCATATCCGGTGAGCTCGCACGCAATTAGCCCAGGATTCTCAGCCGACAGGGCCTCGTATCCAAAACCACGCTTCTCCAGCGCGCCAGGGGCCAGGTTGCTCACAAACACATCGGCTTTGCGCACAAGCTGGCGCAGCATATCCTGATCTTCAGGCGTGTTCAGATCGAGACAAATGGATTCCTTGCCCCTGTTGAGCCAGGCAAAGAACGTGCTGTGACCGCCAGCGGCCTTGTTATACCCGCGGGCGAAATCGCCCTCTGGCCGCTCCACCTTGATGACGCGCGCGCCGGCATCCGCCAGCAGCAACCCGCAATAGGGGGCCGCAACGGCCTGCTCGAGCGATATGACCAGAATGCCCTCAAGCTCGCGGTTCAATCCCATTGCACACTTCGCCTCATAGTTTCCGTCGGCGGGCATATGGCCTCAATTGGCGCAAGCACACAATATACTTGTGCTGAAGACGGGTTCAGGCGAAAAAACAACCACCATGGCAAGCAAAGACTTCTCCACCCTCAAGATCGAACACCCCGCACCCCACGTCCTGTTGGTCACCTTGAACCGGCCGGAGGCGGCGAATGCGTTCAACACCCAGATGGCGCGCGACATTGTCGAGCTGTTCGAAGACCTTGCGCTCGACCCCGGCGACACCCGCTGTACCATTGTTACAGGTGCGGGCGATGGAGCTTTTTGCGCCGGCGGCGATCTGAAAGAACGCAAAGGCATGAGCGACGAGGCCTGGGGCAAACAGCACTTGGTGTTTGAGCGGATGTTGCGTGCGGTTCTAGATTGCCCAGTTCCGATTGTTGGCGCCATTAATGGCGCTGCCTATGCCGGCGGCTGCGAGATAGCCTGCGCCATGGATTTTCTCTATGCGGCCGACGCGGCCCGCTTTGCCCAGACGGAAACCCAAATCGGCATCATCCCCGGAGCCGGCGGCACACAAACCCTGTCGCGTGCCATTGGCGAGCGGCGGGCGAAAGAACTCATCCTTGCCAGCAAACCCTTCAGCGCCGCCGAGGCCCATGCCTGGGGCCTGGTCAATGCGGTGTTCCCCAAAGACAAGTTGTTGGAAGAGGTTTTGATCATTGCCACGCGCATCGCCGGGAACGCACCCATTGCCGTGCGCCAGGCCAAGCAGGCCATCCACCGCGGCCTGCAAATGTCGTTGCGCGATGGTTTAACCTTCGAGATCGAAGCGTATAATCGCACCGTGCCGACCGACGACCGGCACGAGGGCGTGCTCGCGTTCAATGAAAAGCGCGAACCCAAGTTTGAGGGACGCTGAGGCAGATCGATATGGCGGATATGGCAATCATACGCGAAGTGGGCTTGAGGGATGGCCTGCAGCTCGTCAAAGACATGCTGCCGACCGAAACCAAATTGGAGTGGTGCCGGTTGCAGGCGGCCGCCGGGTTCAATGAAATCGAAGTCACCTCGTTCGTCCCGCCTTCGGTGATCCCGCAGTTTGCGGATGCAGCCGAGGTTCTGGCCGGTGCGAAGACCATTCCCGGCCTCCGGCCCTCCGTATTGGTCCCCAATCTCAAGGGCGGCACCCGCGCGCTCGACCATGGCGCGGAAAAGATCACCTTCGTGCTCTCGGCCAGCGAGGAGCACAATCTCTCCAATGTGCGCAAGTCGACCGATGCGTCCCTTGCCGAGTTCCGCGATCTGGTTGCCGAACGCGAAGCCAGAGGTTTGGCCGGCAAGGTGGAGCTGTCCTGCGCGATCGCAACGGCGTTCGGCTGCAGCATCCAAGGCGAGGTGCCTGAACTCCGCGTCTTTGAAATTGCCGCTCAGCTGGCGGAGGCTGGCGCCGATGAAGTGAATGTGGCCGATACGGTGGGGTACGCCAATCCGCATCAGGTGCGCACACTATTTTCTGTGTTGACCAGTTATACCGGCGCGGTGCCGATTGCAGCCCATTTCCACGACACACGCGCCATGGGGCTTGCCAATGTGGTCGCCGCGGCTGACGCGGGAATAAGGCGGTTTGACGCTTCCTTGGGAGGGCTCGGTGGGTGCCCCTTCGCGCCCGGTGCGACCGGCAACATTGCGACTGAGGACTGCGTCTACCTTCTGGAAAGCATTGGGCTTGGGACGGGCATAGACATCTCCGCCCTGTTGGAGGTTCGTGCAAAACTGGATGAGTGGCTGCCCACCGAACGGGTGGAAGGCCGACTGATGAAAGCAAAGCCGGCCAAGACATTCCGACCGGCTGCATAAAAGAACAAGGGAGTTGAAGAATGGCGACGTACACCAGCTATGACGTGGTTGAATTTGGCAAACCGTTGCAGGAGCAGCAGCGCCCCATGCCAGTGCCCTCGGGCACCGAAGTCTTGTTGCGCGTGCGCCGTGCCGGCGTCTGTCACTCCGACGTCCACATTTCTGATGGCTACTTTGATCTCGGCGAAGAAGGCGTGCTGCGCATGGAAGACCGGGGCATCGCGCTGCCCAAGGCGCTGGGCCATGAAATTGCCGGCCAGGTGATCGCACTCGGTCCCGATGCAGACGGCGTCAGCGTTGGCCAGACCATGCTGGTGTTTCCCTGGATTGGGTGCCGCAAGTGCCAGGCTTGCCAGGAAGACCGGGAGAACGACTGTACCGGCTCGCGGTTCGTCGGATTGGTGCAGGATGGCGGCTACGCCACCCATTGTCTGATCGAGCATCCCAAGTTTCTCATCGATGTGGAGGGCATGGACCTGGACATGGTGACCCCGCACGCCTGCTCTGGTCTAACGGTTTTCAGCGGTTTGAAGAAGATGGGCCCTGTGCGCGGCGACGAATGGATCGCGATCATGGGAACCGGCGGCCTGGGTCTTAATGCCATCGCCATCGCCAAAGCCATGGGCTATGGGCAGATTGTGGCCCTAGACAATGTGGCGGCCAAACTGGAGACTGCAAAAAACATGGGCGCCGACAAGGTGCTCGACAGCTCCGAGGACGGCGCGGTTGAAAAACTGCAGGCGATGACCGGCAACAAGCTGACCGGCGTTGTGGACACGGTGGGTGTGCCGTCCACGTCCTATATTGCCGTGCGGGCCCTCACCAAGACCGGGCGCTATGTGGTGCTTGGCTTGCATGGCGGCGATCTCAAGATGCCTCTGCCCTGGTTGCCGCAAAAAGCGCTCACCATAGCTGGCTGCCACGTGGGGTGCAGCGGCGATCTGAAGGAGCTTTTGGGTTTGGTGCGGGCCGGCAAGGTGAAGGAGCTACCTGTGGAATCCCGGCCGCTTTCGGCGGTAGACCGTTCTCTCAACGATTTGCGCAAGGGCAACGTGACCGGCAGAATCGTTCTGAACGCAGACTGAGCGGGGCGCCCATGGCTATTCCACTTTCCAGGCGGCTGGATTTCTCAGAGATCCCGCAACTTGACGTTGGCACGCTGTTGGACGGTGGCAGCAACGACAGCCTGGTTGAGGCTCTGGAAGCGGCCTGCACGGATGTGGGCTTCTTCTATGTTCAAGGCCACGGCGTTGCTCCTGGGCTGATCACAGAGTTGCGCAAGCAGGCGAGCCTGTATTTCAACCAGCCCATGGCCGAGAAGATGAAGCTGGCCATCACTCCGCAAATGCGCGGCTATCTGCCTCTGGACTACAGCAGCTATGAGGGCGAGGAGCGCGCCGCCAAGAGCCATCAGGAGGGCTTCTGGGTTGGCTACGACCGGGCGCTCAGCTCCGAACGCGCGATGGAGGGCCCTAACGTTTGGCCCGATCATCCGCCGGGCTTGAAGCGGGCCATGCTGGACTACTTTGAAGCGCTGGAACGCCTGTCAAAAGCTCTGCAGCGTGGTTTTGCGATGGCGCTCGGCCTGGGAGAGGCCGGCCTTGATGGCCACTTCGAAGATCCTATGTCGCTGCTCAAGTTGAACCACTATCCGCCCCAGGATGCGCCCGAAAGCGTCAAGCATATCGGTGTTGTGCCGCACTCAGATTCCGGTGCCTTCACCATCCTTTGGCAGGATGATGGGGAGGGTCTGGAGATTGAGAACAAGAATGGCGAGTGGATCGGCGCTCCCTCCATTCCAGGCACCTTTGTCATCAATATCGGCAATGTCATGCAGATCTGGACCGACGGCCGCTTCTCGTCCACGCCGCACCGGGTCATTAACCGCGGCGGGCGAGACCGTTATTCCATACCCTTTTTTGTCAATCCCGGCCCCGCCGCCCCAATCGGGCCTTTGGGGAACCAGGCTGCGGAGCCGGCGGAACCGTTCTCCAAATACATCCAGCAGCGCTTGCGGCGCACGTTCCCGGTGGCCCAGATTCCTGAGTACATCGGCCCGTAGCATTTTGGTTGAACCGCCGGGTGCTGTATAAGATACATCAAAGCGGCAGGATTTTTCATGGCGGGCAAGATCATCACCATCGCCCAGCAAAAGGGCGGATCGGGCAAAACAACCCTGGCGGCGCATCTTGCCGTTGCTGGAATTTTGAGAAAGCCTGGGACCTCAGTTGCCATACTGGACACAGATCCTCAGGGCAGTTTGGGTCAGTGGTATTTGAAGCGCTGTGAAACCCTCGGCGACGAAAATGCCGGCCTGGAGCTCCGCACCGCAAGCGCCTGGGGCGCCAAGCTGGAAGCGCGCAACCTGGCCAAAACCCACGATCTGGTGATCATCGACACACCCCCGAAGGCCGATTGGGATTGCCGCCCGGCCATGGATGCGGCCGACCTGGTGGTGATTCCCATTTTGCCCTCTCCCGTTGACCTTTGGGCCACGGCGCCAACCGTTGAAACCGCCGCCAAACAAAAGGCCAACTGTCTCGTGGTGCTCAACCGCGCCGTTGCCAGAGCCCGCCTCACCGGCGAGAGCCTTGAAGCCATCAAGAAGCTTCAGACCCCTGTCGCCAAGGCGCATTTTGGCAATCGTGTCGCCTTTGCCGGCAGTATGGGAAGCGGCAAAACCGTGCTCGAAATTGGCGGCGCGGGGCCCGCGAGAGCTGAGGTGCGGGCGCTAGCAGATGAAGTCTTGGGCCAGGTTTTCGCCGCCTGATCAGCGCAAAAAACAGACTGCATGTAATGCGTAAGCCGCCAAAAGAGTCGCCCAAGGGGCCAATTCTCCGCTATCATGATGCGATGGACGCCTGAATTCCTGGCCGTGACCGTAAAGAGTTCGGCAGAGAGGCGGGGCATCCGAAGAACAAATGAACCGGCAGCCCAAGGCTGCTGAATATGGTCGACGACAGGGAGGAACAAGATGAAAAAGTGGATCTTTTCCGCAGCCATCGTGATGATGGCTGCTCTTACAAGTGTGGCACATGCCGCCGAGAAATTGAAAATCGGTTTCCTGGCAACACTTGAAGGCACGTACACAGTGCTGGGCGAAGATGGCTTCAGGGGCATGCAGATTGCCCTTAAGGAATGGAAAAACATGGCCGCCGGACGCGAAATCGAAGTGATTATCGCGCCGACCGATGCCAGCCCGGACTCAGCCGTGCGCGCCGTGCGCAAGGTGGTTGAGCAGGACAAGGTCGATATCGTTATCGGCCCATTGTCAGGCTCTGAAGGCATTGCCGTGAAAAACTATGCGAAAACCCAACCGCAAGTGACGTTCGTGAACGGCATTTCCGGCGCCCAGGAAACCACCTTTGTGGAACCGGCAGACAACTTCTACCGCTTCAACATGGACGGGGCGCAGTGGATGGCCGGCCTCGGCAGCTATGTCTTCAACGAAAAGGGCTACAAGACCGTGGCCACGATCGGCGAGGACTATTCGTTCATCTACACCCAGGTTTATGGCTTTGCTCTGGAATATTGCCAGGCAGGCGGCCAGATCACCGAGCGCTTCTGGGTTCCGCTCGGCACCAAGGACTTTGCCTCGATCATCGCGGCTCTGCCCGAAGATGTTGATGCGATCTATCTAGGCCTGGGTGGCGGCGATGCCGTCAACTTCCTGAACCAGTATCTCCAGGCTGGCGGTGAAGCCAACCTGATCGGTGGCACCATCATGGTTGACCAGACGGTTCTGAGCTCCAAGGGCAAGGCCAAAGAAGTGCTGGCCGGCACCCCTGCAGCAGGCCCGCAGGCTGACACCTGGGACGACCCCAACTGGCAGAAGTTCGTGAAAGCCTACCAGGATGCGTTCCCACCTGAGAAACGCTTCCCGAGCCCTGCGCTCATGGCTGTGGGTTACTACAACGCGGCCAATGCAGTGTTCAGCGCGCTGGAAACGGTCAAAGGCGATCTGAGTGATGGTCACAAGAAGTTCCGCGAAGCTCTGAAAGCCACTGTGCTTGACGCGCCAAACGGCAAGATCTCGCTTGATGCAAACCGCCAGGCCATCGGCACCAACTTCGTGACCGAAGTGGCCAAGGACGACAAAGGCAATCTGGTGAACAAGCTGGTGAAAGTTGTACCCAACGTGAACCAGACCATGGGCATCGACCCGGCCATCTTCAAAAAGATCGGCGTGCCCGGGCGCGAAGTGCCTAAGTGCCAGAAGGCCTATAACTAAACCTCCTCCCTGCAGGCCGGGCATCCCTTATGGCCCGGTCTGACCCTTGGGCACCGGTTTCGCAAGATGCGGCAACGAACCGGTGCCCGTGAGGAAGGCGGTGCGGCGCAACTATCCTTCTTAATTTAAGACGATCGCAATTCCTCTCCTTTGGCATTCTTGCGTTTTTTTCGTCCTCGGCGCAGATTAGCAAGAAAGATCTTTCGGGAGGGAAGGATGACTCAGGCACTTGCTGTCCGACATGGCCCATTTGGCCGCGCATGCCTTTACCGGATGAACAAGGCGCTTGCGACCCATGCGCATCGTGAGGGCCATCTGACTTTTCTGGTTCAGGGAACGCCCTTCCGACACAAAATTGCTAATGGGATGTTCAACAGCAGCGGTGTCGAGGCGGTGGCAATCAACCCCTGGGAACCCCATGATTTCCGGCCAGTTGACGTTTGCGATGGCGCGCTGATTTTGGTGCTCTACATCAGGCCGACCTGGTTCTCAAGCGAGGGCAATGGCAAATCATCTCCTCTCAGGTTTGGCCGTACACAAATCGAGGTAACCCACACTGTGCACCGCTATGTTCATCACATAACGGGGATGTTGCTCAACGACGAAAGCAGCGATCTGCTTGACGGTTATTTGTATGAGTTGACCAGAGATTGTTTTGAACAATCCTGGCAGCGTCAGCCGGACGATGGACCGCCTGAAAAACCCGAGTATGATTCCGTGACCGACTTTCGTGTGCGCAAATCCATCCGCATTATATCCGAAAAGGTGGGTTCAGAGATTGTCCTGGATGATGTCGCTCGAGAATCCGGCCTGTCCAGACCGCATTTCTATAAATTGTTCCGCGAGCAGATCGGCATCACACCTAATTTATTCTTGAACACTCTACGCATGGAAAAGGCGCTGGACTACCTCGCCACCACCTCCATGACGGTTACAGACATCAGTTTTGACCTGGGGTTTTCATCGCAAAGCGGCTTCACACGGTTTTTCAGCTCCAACGTGGGCTTGGCGCCGAGCGATTATCGCCGTGTGGCCCATGTGTTGAATGGCTAAAGTGCTGCGGACAAGATAAAAAATACTCAGTGACATGTGCGCCACGTGCGCAGGGCGCTAGAGTTGCGAGAAAAGACGAGCAGCAGCTTGGGAGGTAACGCGCTGCAAATGGAGTTAGTACAAGTTTCCAGCCATGGCAGGTTGCGGATGCGTGGGTGCGTGCGCGCGGCCGCGAGGGCACGGACATGAGCCGTTTCATCGAACGCCATCCGGCCTGGACCTTCGTGTTTTTCGTCCTCGCAATCTTGTTGCTGTTGCTGGTTTTTGCCGTTTGGCCCCCCGGCCTGGTTGCGGTAATGGGAAAGAAAAAGATCTTTCTGAATGCCCTCCTCAACGGCATCACTCTGGGAGCTCTCTATTTTCTCGTAGCCAGCGGGTTCACGTTGATTTTCGGGCTTATGCGCAACGTCAACCTTGCCCATGGGTCTCTCTACCTTTTGGGCGGTTATGTGGGTTACGCGGCAGTGGAACTCACCGGGGTCTGGTTCCTCGGCTTTGTGGCGGCCTTCATCATCGTGGCGATCATCGGCGTTGTTTTGCAGGTGGTTGTGTTCCGGCGCATGGAGGGGGAGGACTTGCGGCAAACGCTTGTGACCATCGGCATTTCGATCGTTCTCGCCGACTTGATGCTGTGGTATTGGGGCGGTGATTTCTACCAGATTCTGACGCCGGACTGGTTGTCCGGACCGGTGGTCACACCGATTATCTCTGTCTTAAAACGCAGCACCGGCGATCCAATTTACATCAAATATCCAACAGTGCGCCTGGTCATCCTGGCGGCTTCGATTGTCATTGGTGTGGGCATGTGGCTGCTGCTCAACAAGACACGCATCGGCATGCTGATCCGCGCCGGGGTGGATGACCGCGACATGCTCGCGGCCAATGGCGTCAACGTTCAACTCATCTTTGTGGTCGTTTTTGCCTTCGGTGCTGGCCTTGCCGGCGTGGCAGGTGTGGTTGGCGGCACCTTCCAGTCGCTCGCACCGGGCGAAGATATCCGTTATCTGTTGGCCTCGCTCGTGGTGGTCATTGTGGGTGGCATGGGGTCCATCCCGGGGGCAGCCCTTGGGGCTGTGATCATCGGTTTGGCTGAACAGTTTGGCTCGGTCTACATGCCCACCTACTCCGTTGTGGGCACATTCCTGATTATGGTTCTGGTGCTGGCGTTCCGCCCGCAGGGCCTGTTGAGCATGCGCTGACCAATGGCTCTGCTCGACCAAACCCCCGCAAATGCCGGCGCGGCCCAGGAGGGAACGTCCCGTGTGGGCCAATGGCTGGCCCGGGTTCATCCTGCGGCCTGGCTTGTGGTGGTTCTGCTGATCACGCTGCCCTTGTTCGCAAACAGCTTCATTCTGATCGACATCTTCGGTTGGGCCATGATTTTGGGCATGATCGCCCTTAGCCTGATGTTTCTCGCCGGCTATGGCGGCATGGTCTCCCTGGTGCAAATGAGCGTCGCGGCCCTTGCCGGCTACATGGTTGCGATTTTCGGCAACAGTGCGGCAAGCGAGATCAGCTTGGGCTGGCCCTGGTGGGCCACCCTTCCGGTCGCCATCATCATTGCGGTCCTGTTCGGCACCATCAGCGGCGCGCTGGCGGTGCGTACCGAGGGCATCTACACCATCATGATCACTCTGGCGATCGCAGCCGCCTTCTTCTATTTCACACGCCAGAACTACACTATCTTCAATGGCTTCAGCGGCTTCAATTCGCTCAAGCCACCAGAGATCTTTGGCATCAACTGGCGCGACCACGTGCCGTTCTACTACCTGATCTTGTTCTGGGCGGCAGTCAGCTATTTGGTGGTGATCTATGTCTCGCGCTCCCCGTTCGGTCTGGCTCTTCAGGGCATTCGCGATAATCCACGCCGCATGGAGGCGCTGGGGTTCCATGTCACCGCGCACCGTGTTGCCGCCTACACATTCGCAGCTCTGATCGCCGCCATCGCTGGAATTTTGCTCTCCTGGTTCAGCAACCAGATTTCGCCGGGCACCGCCGGCATCGGGCCGGTGATCGACATCCTCGTCATTGCAGTGGTCGGCGGGTTGAGCCGTCCCATCGGGCCTTTTATCGGCGCCTTGGTCTATGTGCTGCTACGCACTTTTTCCCTCGACGTTCTCGAGGCTGTTGGGCTTGATGGCAGCCGTTTTAAGCTGATGATCGGCCTTGGCTTCCTGCTCATCGTTTTCTTTTCGCCAGACGGCCTGCTGGGTCTTTGGGAGCGCTGGAAGGGCTATATGGCGCGCTCAAGAAACGAATTTGATCCTCTTGGCGGAGGGGAGCGCTGATGCAGACCGCCGCTGAACGCCTTCAAGCCACCGGCACCGCGAACGCCCTGGAGATCAGAGGCGTGTCGCGCTACTTCGGCGCGCTCGCTGCATTGAGTGATGTGTCGTTGAGCATCAAGCCCGGCGAGCGCCGCGCGGTGCTGGGGTCCAATGGCGCCGGAAAGACAACCTTGTTCAACTGCATCTCCGGCGACTTCCCGCCCACCTCAGGATCCATCCGGTTCTTTGGCGAAGACATCACTGACTTTCCACCTCACGAACGTATCCGCCGGGGATTGCGGCGCACCTACCAGATCTCTCTCCTGTTTGGCGGCCTCTCCGTCATCGACAATGTTTACCTCGCCTGCCGCGGCGTTTCGCGCGGGCGGTTTTCGCTCATCCGGCCGCGGCGCAACGAGGCCTTGATGCAGAGCGCAAGCGACCTGGTGAACGCCGTCCACCTGACCGAGATTCAAGATCAGCCCGTGTCTGAGTTGAGCTATGGCCAGCAGCGCCAGCTCGAAGTGGCCCTCGCCTTGTCGGGCGCACCGCGCTTCATCCTGTTTGACGAACCGGCTGCCGGCCTCTCGCCGGCCGAGCGCTCTGAGCTGATCGAAATCCTGACCTCGCTGCCCGAGCATATCGGCTACATTATCATCGAGCACGATATGGATGTGGCGCTACGGGTGGTGGAAAGCGTCACCATGATGCACAACGGGCGCATCTTCAAAGAGGGCAAACCCGAAGAGATCGAGTCCGACCGCGAGGTGCAAGAACTCTATCTGGGAGGTGGTCATGGCTGATTTCGGCACCTCCATCGGCCGGCCCATTTCATCCCCCGGCCCGGTTCTCCAGATCTCCGGCCTGAATGTCTACTACGGCCATTCCCATGCCCTGCAGGGGGTCGACCTGACCCTCGATCAAGGGGTTCTCTCCGTGGTGGGGCGCAACGGCATGGGCAAGACCACTTTGTGCCAGGCGATCATGGGGCTTGTTCCGGTGGCCAGCGGATCGATCCGGTTCCTGGGCGAAGAGCTTACAGGACAGGGCCCATCGCAAATTGCCAAACATGGAATTGGCTACGTGCCCCAAGGGCGCCGGCTCTGGCCGTCACTGAGTGTGGATGAACACCTGCTGCTCTCGGCAGGAACCCGCCGCGGCGCCTGGAGCATGGAACGGATTTACGACACCTTCCCACGGCTGGCAGAACGCAAAAGCAATACCGGTGCTCAGCTGTCCGGCGGCGAACAGCAGATGCTCGCCATCTCCCGCGCCCTGCTGCTCAATCCACGCTTGTTGGTGATGGACGAGCCGACCGAGGGCCTTGCGCCGGTGATCGTTGAGCACGTGGAGAACATTCTCTCTCACTTGCGCGAAGAGTCCGGGATCTCCGTTCTGTTGATCGAACAGAATATTGGTGTGGCGACCGACGTCTCAGAGTCCGTGGCAATTATGGTCAACGGCCAGGTCAATCGTTTGATGCCATCGAGCCAATTGGCGGCGGACCGTGATCTTCAGCAGCGCTTGCTTGGCGTTGGGCGCCATGCTGAGGAGCCTGCAGACGGTGCAGGCGGCAACGCCTCTTCTGAAGGGGCCGGTGGAGAGGACGAGGGGCCAACTCGCGCAGCACCGGTGCGCATCTATGTGTCCAACCCCGAGATCCCGACGCGGTGGTCTCAACCGGTGCCCGTTGCGCGCCTGGAAGCTGCGGCGCGCGCAGACAGTGGTGCAGTTCGCGCCAGCACGGTTGGCGACCTTCCCTCAAGTGTCGAACTCAGGCCCCTGTCCAGCGGCGGAGAGCCCGTGGTTCTGGTGGTCGGCACGCTCGACACCAAGGGCGTAGAGTTGCGGTTCATGCGCGATTTGCTGAAGGAGGCCGGCGTGCGGACCCGTCTGGTGGATATCTCCACGTCCGGCAAGCCGTCTTCGGCTGATATCCCGCCCCAACAGGTTGCGCTTTATCATCGGCGTGGCCCCAACGCCGTTTTCTCCAAAGATCGCGGCGAAGCGGTCGCAGCCATGACCGAGGCATTTGAAATCTGGGTCCAACGCCAACAAGGTGTGGGCGGCATCCTTTCCGCAGGCGGTTCCGGCGGCACGGCAATGGTGACGCCGGCCATGCGCAGGTTGCCGGTCGGCGTGCCGAAGATCATGATCTCCACCGTGGCCTCCGGAAATGTAGAGCAATATGTGGGTCCGGCCGACATCATGATGATGTATTCGGTAGCCGATATTCAGGGGCTCAACAGCATCACCCGCCAAGTGCTTACCAATGGCGCCAACGCCATGACCGGCATGATCAAGCGGCGGCAACGGCAAGCGGCGGCACCGCCATCTCGCCTGCCGCCCATTGGTCTCACCATGTTCGGGGTCACGACTCCGTGCGTCCAACAGGTGACCGCGGCCTTGAGCGCTGACTATGACTGCCTGGTGTTCCACGCCACCGGAGTTGGCGGTCAGTCCATGGAGAAGCTTGTGGACTCAGGCATGCTCACCGGCGTGCTGGATCTGACCACCACCGAAATCTGCGACATGATGATGGGCGGGTTTTTTGCGGCCAACGAAGACCGCTTCGGCGCCATGATCCGCGCCCAGATGCCCTACATCGGTTCATGTGGCGCACTGGACATGGTGAATTTCGCAAGCCCTGACACGGTGCCGGAACACTACCGCGGCCGAAATCTCTATGAACACAATCCGCAAATCACCCTGATGCGCACCACAGCGGAGGAAAATACCCGCATGGGCCGCTGGATCGGTGAGCGCCTCAACCAGATGTCCGCCCCAGTTCGGTTTTTCCTTCCTGAAGGCGGGGTCTCGCTTCTCGATGCGCCGGGCATGGCATTCCATGACCCTGAAGCGGACAATGCCCTGTTCACAGCCCTTGAGCAGACCGTCCGCCAAACCGGGACGCGCCAGCTCATTCGGTCGCCGCACAATATCAATGATCCTGAATTTTCCAGCGCCGTGGTGGATGCCTTCCGGCAGTTGCACGGCACTGGACAGACCACACGAAGAGCACGGACCTAATCGATGTCAGCATTTGCACGCAATGCCCTCCTTGAAAAATTCCGCGCCATGATTGCGCGCGGCGAACCCATTGTGGGCGGCGGCGCCGGCACGGGGCTATCGGCCAAGTGCGAGGAAGCCGGTGGGATCGACCTGATCGTCATCTACAACTCTGGGCGCTACCGCATGGCGGGCCGTGGCTCCCTGGCGGGGTTGATGCCCTATGGCGATGCCAACCAGATTGTCATGGAGATGGCTTCAGAGGTTCTGCCGGTTGTGAAAAACACACCCGTGCTGGCCGGCGTCAACGGCACCGACCCGTTCCGGCTGATGGATAAGTTTCTTGATGAGGTGAAAGCGGCAGGATTTTCCGGCGTGCAGAATTTCCCCACCGTGGGCCTGATCGACGGCACCTTCCGCGCCAACCTGGAAGAGACCGGCATGTCGTTCTCCCAGGAGGTCGACATGATCGCCATGGCCCATCAGAAGGACATGTTCACCACGCCCTACGTGTTTTCCGAAGACGATGCGACGGCCATGGCCGAGGCCGGCGCGGACATCATTGTCTGCCATCTGGGACTGACTACGGGCGGCGCCATTGGCGCGGAAACGTCTCTGAAGCTGTCCGACTGCCCAGCCCTTGTGGACGCTTGGGCAAGTGCGGCGCTGAAGGTGAACAAGGAGGCCATCGTGCTGGTGCACGGCGGTCCGGTGTCTTCGCCGGAAGACGCAGAGTACGTTTTGAAGAACACAGAAAACTGCCACGGCTTTTACGGCGCCTCCTCCATGGAGCGGCTGCCAACGGAAGTGGCGCTAACCGAACAAACGAAGGCATTTAAGAACATCGGCCGCAACTGACAACGCCCACGGGCGTGCGGATCGACAATCGATGAGGTGAGGACCATGTCGGGACAATTAATAGGCCAACTTATTTTGTGGCTGATATTCGCAGTCATTCTGATTGCGATCGTCTACTGGGTGATGCGCTGGCTCTACCGTCGCTCCACCAAAGAGGTGTCTTTTGTGCGCACCGGTTTTTTGGGTGAGAAAGTGGTGATCAATGGCGGCGCCTTCGTCTGGCCCATCATCCACGACATCACGCCGGTGAACATGAACACCCTGCAGATGGAAGTGATCCGCGAAAAAGACACTGCGCTGATTACCAAGGACCGCATGCGGGTTGATGTGGAAGCAGAATTCTATGTGCGCGTGGCGCCATCGCGCGAGGCCGTGGCTTTGGCTGCGTCCACTCTTGGCCGGCGCACCATGGAACAGGAGCGTTTGCATTCGCTGCTCTCTGGTAAATTCGTGTCTGCCCTGCGTTCCATTGCCTCTGAGATGAACCTTGAGGAAATGCATGTGCACCGCGGCGACTATGTAGACCGGGTCCGCGACGCTGCCCTTGAGGGCTTGTCGCAAAACGGCCTTGAGCTTGAGTCTGTCGCCATCACCGACATTGACCAGACCGACCTTGAGTATTTCAACCCGTCCAACCAGTTCGATGCGGAAGGTTTGACACGCCTGATTGGCGATATCGAAACCAAGCGCAAGCAGCGCAACGATATCGAACAGGAATCCATGATCCAGATCCGCAGCCGCAATCTGGAGGCGGAGAAGCAGGCGCTGGATATTGAACGCGAAAGTGAGACGGCCCGTCTTGAACAAGAGCGGGATGTGGAGGTTCGCCGTGCCGCCCAGCGTGCCGAGTTGACCCGTGAACGCGCTGAGCGTGAGACCGAGGCCGAGCAGGCGCAAATTGTTGCCCGCGAGGAGATTGAGAAATCACGCATCACCAACGAGCGCTCTATCTCTGAAACCAGAATTGCGTCCGAACAGGAAGTGCGCCAACGCGAGATCGAGCAGGCCCAGGCCATAGAGGCGACTGAAATTGCCTCGCGCGAAAAGATCGAACGTGCCCGCATCGAGCAAGAGCGCACGATCAGCGAGACACGGATTGCCAATGAGGAAGAAACACAGCAACGCGAAATCAAACGCAAGCGGGCGATTGAGGAAGCCGAGATCAGTTCGCGCGAAGCCACTGAAAAGGCCCGCATAGAACAGGAGCGTGCCGTAACCGAAGCGCGGATTTCCAATGAGGAAGAAACCCAGCGCCGCGAGATCGAGCGCACGCGTCAGGTTGAGCAGGCTGAGATATCGGCCCGGGAAGAAACCGAGAAGGCCCGCATTGCGCAGGAGAAGGTGCTGACCGAGGCGCGCATCGCACAAGAAGAGGACACCCGCCGCCGGGAAATCGCCCGCACATTGGCGATTGATGAAGCGGAAATCGCCGCCCGCGAGACAGCGGAGAAATTGCGCATCACCCAGGAGTTGACGGTGAGCGCTGAACGCATCGAATCCGACAAGACAGTGCGCAATCTGGAAATCGAGCGCACCAAGACGCTGGAAGAGGCAGAGGTTGCCGCGCGGCTCTCCACGGAAGCTGCCCGCATTGCGCAAGAGAAACAATTGAGCGCTGAGCGCATTACTTCTGATCAGGAGGTGCGGGCCCGCGAGATTGAAAAGAACGAACACATCGAAGCCAGCGAAATCGCTTCGCGCCGCACGGTCGATCAACTGCGCATTGAAAAGGAGAAAGAGACCTCCGCGGAACGCATCGCCCGCGATGAGGAGATCAGGCAGCTTGAGATCGAACGCAACAAGTTGATGGACCAAGCGCAGATTTCTGCCGACGAGGCCATCGAGATGGCCCGGGTTGCCCAGAAGAAGATGGTGGATGTGGAGCGCATCGCCGCCGAGCAGGACACCCGCGCCCGCGAGATCGCCCGCGAAGAGGCGGTTGAAGGCGCCGACATTCAGCGCCGTGACAAGGTGGAGCGCCAGCGCGTCTCCACAGAGCTTAAGTTGGAGAAAGAGCGGATTGGTTCAGCCGCCGAACGCGAGATGGCGGACATTACCCGCAAGAAGGCGGTGGAAGAGGCTGAAGAACAACGGGCCATTGATTTGGCCGCTGTAAAAGCGGAACGGGCCGAAGCTGATGCCATGTCCAAGCAGGCGTCAATTGCCGCTGAGCGTGATGTTGAGCGTATGGACATTGAGCGCGAACAAGCGGTGGACGCAGCCAAGCTGGAGCGCAAGCGCTCCATCGAACAGCTTGAGATCGCGCGGGTCCAGGCCCTGCGCGAGGCAGAGATTGCCTCGAAGGAAGAAATCGAGCGGGCCCAACTTGCCTCCGAGCGCGGCCTTGATGAAGCCCGCGTGGGCCGCGACAAGGACCGCCGCAAGCTGGAGGTCGACAGGGAGAAAGAAGTTGAAACGGCGATGATGGATAAGGCGATCGCGCTTTATCAAAAGTCGCTTGAAGAGTCCGCAGCGCAAGCTGAAGCCGATATCGCGAAGGCGAGAGCAACCGAAGCTGAAGAGCAGGTCAAGACTGTGCGCGAGAGCGAAGAAGCCAAGCGGCGCAGCAAAGTTGACATCATGATCGCCGAGAAAGAGGCCGAGGCACAGAAGATCATTGCAGATGCCGAGAAGGTCCGTGCTGCTGTGGAGGCGGAAGCGCAGACGCTGCTCAACGAAGCAGAAAACGTGCTCACCGACGAGGCGCGCTACTCCCTGTTCCGCCGCAAGGTTCTGGAGCATGTGGAGGGCATCGTTGCCGCATCGGTCAAGCCGATGGAGAAAATCGACGGCATCAAGATCCTCCATGTGGATGGCCTTGGCGGCGGCGGCGACGGCTCAGGTTCGCGCAAGAACACCACCGACGAGGTGATCGATTCTGCCCTGCGCTACCGGGTCCAGGCCCCGATGGTCGACAGCATTCTGTCGGAAATCGGCATTGAGGGCGGGAACCTCAGCAAGATGGGCGGGTTGATCCGCGAAGCCCGCGACTTGGAATCGATCCGTAAGGCGCAAGGTTCAGAAGGCGGTGAAAGCGGCGGCGGCGCGAGTGACGGCGGTGGCGGCGAGAGTTCCAGCGGTGGGGGCTCTGATACCCCGTCCGGATCCAGCAGTTAGGCCGGGAGCGCACCATGGCACGAGTGTTCGTTTCAAGCGTTATTGGTGGCCCGGCTGACCAGGTCTGGGCCAGAATCCGCGATTTCAACGGGCTGCCGTCCTGGCACCCAAGCATTCGCGAAAGCCAGATCGAGGGCGGCGAGCCGTCTGACAAGGTGGGTTGCGTGCGCGATTTTTACTTACAGAACGGCGACCGGATTCGTGAACGGCTGTTGGGTCTGAGCGACTACGACATGTTCTGCACCTATTCGATCCTGGAAAGCCCCATGCCTTTGGAAAACTATGTGGCCACCATCCGGCTCACCCCCATAACCGATGGTGAGCGCACCTTTGCCGAATGGACGGCCGAGTTCGAGTGTGCGGTCGAAAACGAGGCTGACCTTGTGGACGGTATTGGCAGCAATGTGTTCCAGACCGGCTTTGATTCATTGAAACGGCACTTCGGAGGCTAACCCGTCCATGGTCAAAGTCGTCAAAAGCACCATCCTGACCGCACCGTGCGACGCGGTGTGGGAGGTGCTGCGCGATTTCAACGGCCACGATGTATGGCACCCGGCTGTGGCCGACAGCACGATCGAGCGTGCTGCGCCCTCAGACAAGGTGGGATGCGTGCGTCGTTTCCATCTTACCGATGGTTCTGAACTGCGTGAACAGTTGCTCACGCTTTCAGATCTCGAACAGACCTACAGCTATTGCCTGCTCGACACACCAGTTCCGTTGCTCAATTACGTCTCTCATGTGCGGCTCATCCCGGTCACCGACGGCGACAGAACGTTCTGGGAATGGGAGTCGCGTTTCGACACGCCGGCAGGCCGCGAAGAAGAACTTGGCACTCTGGTGGGCGAAGGCATTTACGAGGCCGGCTTTGCGGCCATCAGAAACCATATGGGAGCGGCAGCATAGATCATGGTGGTAAGCGTACGCACATATGACCAGGTGGGCGAGGCGGCCAACGCTCTTTCGTCAGACCGCGAAGCCTATTTCCTCGCCGGCGGCACCTTGCTGATGCGCGGGGTGAACGAAGGTTCTCGTGCCTTGTCGACCCTGGTCCGGACAACCGATTCTAGCCTGCGGCAAATCCAATCATCCGGCTCCCGAATTGAGATTGGCGCTGCGGCGACCATGTCTGACATTCTGGCCAACCGGGAGCTCTCGTTTCTTCATCCTGCAGCCCGCGCTGTGGGCGGGCCGGCCATTCGCAACATGGCCACGGCTGGAGGCAATCTGTTTGCCCGCACGCCTTATGGCGATCTGACCACCGCGTTTTTGGTGCTCGACGCCATGGTCAACTTTGCCGGTGGCAGCCAGGCCCAATTGCCTCTGGGACAATTCCTCGCCGAGCGCGAGAAACAGCCCCGGCCGCTTGTGGCTGGCATCTCCATTGAACGCCCGACCAGCGCCGCCGCGTTCCGCTTTCTCAAAGTGTCCCGCGTCAAGCCTGAGCGGCTCTCGGTCATGTGCATGGCGGCGTTGCTGCCCCAATCGGGTGGCCGGGTTCAGGGCGCACGCGTAGCCTACGGCGCCATGGCGCCCACACCGATCCGCATGACTGCCGTGGAACAGGCTTTGGAAGGTGTAACCTTGGACGAGAGCGGCGTTCAGGCAGCTGCTGCCGCGGCAAACACAGGCGCCAGTCCGGCGACGGACGCCATTGCCAGCGAATGGTATCGCCGCGAGGTGGCGCCGGTTCATCTGAAGCGTCTTTTGTTGGGTCAGGGGAGTTAAGGGTAAGGTCATGAGCAAAACCCCGGTCCAGTTTCGTGTGAACGGTCAAGACAGAGCGGTATTCGCTGAAGATGCTGAAAACCTGCTTGAGTGTCTGCGCCGCGGCGTTGGCGACATGTCCCCCAAATATGGCTGCGGCCAGGGCACCTGCGGCGCCTGCACCGTGTTGATAGACGGTGAGCCACACCTGTCTTGCCTGACCTTGGCGCAGGGCTGCGGCGGGCGGTCAATCGAGACCACCGGCGGGTTGGCAGATGGCCCAAACCTGCATCCGCTGCAGGCGGCCTTCATGGAGCATTTCGCTGCCCAGTGCGGTTTCTGCACAACCGGCATGCTGATGGCCGCAAAAGCCTTGCTGGACAAAAACCCAAACCCGACGCGGGACGACGTGGTGGAGGCCATCGCCGGCAACATCTGCCGCTGCACGGGGTATGAACCCATTATCAACGCCATTTTGGAGGCCGCATCGCGTGGCTCCAATAGCGTGGTCGGAGGCGCTGTCTAATGCTGGAGTTCCGAAAAGATCTGTTTGCCGACGAGCGCGACGACGACCTGAATGAGATCGGCAAGCCGACCCAGCGCCAGGACATGCTCGGGCATGTTACAGGCCGCACCAAATATTTTGACGACCATGCGTTCGATGGCCTGTTGCACCTGAAAGTGCTGCGCAGTCCGCATCATCACGCCCGCATTCGGCGGCTCGACACCTCGGCAGCGCAAAGCGCGCCTGGCGTGCGCAGAGTGATGACCGGCGCCGACGTGCCAGTGAACCTCAACACCATGTTGAGCCTGATCAATTTCGGTGAGGATGATGAACCCTCTCTCGCCACCGACAAGGTGCGCTACAAGGGTGAGCCGGTTGCCGCGGTCGTGGCCGAGAGCGAGGCGGCGGCCTACGATGCGTTGAGCAAGATCACGGTGGACTATGATCCCCTGCCGGCTGTGTTCGACGTGGAAGAAGCGCTCGCGCCGGGGGCTCCGCAGGTGAACGATGTGTTCCCTGGAAACTATTTTCCGTACTACGACAAATACTCCCATCAGAAGCTGCGGTTCGGCGATGTGGAGCGAGCCTTTGCGCAGGCCGACCATGTGCTTGAAGAGCGCTATCAGATGTCGCCGATTGAGCACGCACCTGTTGAACCCATGGGCTGCATCGCCGCGCCAGAGACCAACAACCGCATTGTGGTCCACACCGCAACGCAGGCTCTGTTCTTCTCCTTGGGCATATCGGCCAAGATCCTGAACATCCCCTCCAACCGGTTCCACTTTATCGGCGGAACAGTCGGCGGCGGCTTCGGCGGCAAAGTGGATACGCTCACCGAACCTCTCGCCATCCTCGGCACACTGCTCACCGGATCGCCGGTGCGCTTCGCCTTCGACCGCCGTGAGGAAATGCAGTCCGGACCGCCGCGCGGCGCCGAACGCTGGTACATTAAAGACGGCGTGATGAACGATGGCCGCATCGTCGCCCGGCAAATTCGCGGCTATTTCGATGCAGGCGCCTACACCCGGCTTACAAGCTATGCGGTGGTCAAATGCACCGGCCACTTGCCCGGACCTTACACGATCCCAAACGTGTCTTCGGACGTGTACGCCGTCTACACCAACCGCACACCGGCAACAGCCATGCGCGGCTTCGGGGTGACCGGTGTCGACTTCTCGCTGGAAGTCCAGATGGACAAGCTGGCGCACCTCATCGGCTTGGATCCTATGGAATTCCGCATTCTGAATGCCTACCGGGACGGCGATATGAAAGCCCATCGGCGCGAGGCCAAGAACACCGCATTGATTGAATGTGTCCAGGTGGCCGCCGAAAAAGCCGGCTGGGCAATTGGCGACGAATACCGCCGCATGTCCTCGCTTCAGGGCGGCGGCGACCGCGCCATGATCCCCCACACTGTGACCGATGAGAACGGTAAAATTGGCGAGCCCGACCAGCGGCCGTCATCTGCGCCAGTGCCTCGGCCTCTGCCGGCAACACCGCCACAGCCGGCACCGGCAATGGCGCCCGCAGCTCCTCCACCGCCGCCAGCAACGCCGGCGCCTGCCCCAACACCCGCACCAGCCGCTCCCGCACCTGCCCGGCGCGCAGGCGGCATTCGGTTCTCTTCCATTTCCGGCACAAGGAGGCGTTGAGCGATGGCAAAGCACCGCGGCAAAGGCATGGCCTCCATCAACTATCCCATCGGCATGAACCTGGGCGGCGACCCCAGTCAGGCGCTGGTTCACTCAAACCCTGACGGCAAGTTCACCGTGGCGCTCTCCTCGATCGATCTGGGTCAGGGCATGAAACAGGTGACGCGGCAGATTTGCGCTGAGACCCTCGGGGTGCCTGTGGCGGATGTCTATGTGGACACGGCCGACAGTGACACCGGCCCACACTGCATGGGCAGCTTTGCCTCGCGCGGCACCCACCGGGTGGGCAACGCCGTCATCGCCGCGGCGAAAGAGGCGCGCGGTGTGATGATGGAAGCTGCCGCCGAAGAGCTGGAGGTCAACCCGGAGGATCTGGAGACCGACGGGGAGGGCAACATCCATGTGCGCGGCGCGCCCCAGCGCTCAATCACCGTGAGCGATGTGGCTGTTGCAGCTCAGTTCAGGCAAGGCAAGACGATCTCCGGCCGCGGCATCTTTCTGATCCCGCTTTCCGAGGTCGATCCGGAAACCGGCGAAATGACCCCGGTCTCCTGCTTTGCCCATGCCTGCCTGGTTGCAGAGGTTGAGGTGGATGACGAGACCGGGGAGGTGGACGTGGTTGAGATGAACAGCGCCTATGAATTGGGCCGGGCGCTGAACCCGAAAATGGTGGAACAACAATTGGTAGGCGGCGCCTGGATGGGCATGAGCCACGCCCTTTGGGAAACCACGGAACCTTATTATCCAGACCGGGATCATGGCCCGGAAGACTTCAACCAATATCTCATGCCAGGCCCTGGTGACGTGGTGCCTCACAACATTGCCGTTCTGGAACGGCCGGCGCCCGATGGCCCGTTTGGCGGCAAGGGGCCGGGTGAAATGTGCGCCAATCCGGTTTTGCCTGCCGTGGTCAATGCGGTTTTCAATGCCATTGGCGTGCGGATTGATGACTTGCCGATCACCCCGGAGAAAGTGCTGCGCGGGCGCCGGGCCCAAGGCGGCGCCCGGCCTGGCCCACAGCATTAAGAAGGAGCGCTAAGATTGCCGGTTAAAAGCGAAATCGTTGGCATTGACAGTCCAGAGGCGCTGGAGAGCGCTCTGCGCGCAGCCTTCTATTTGGCTGACGAAAGCCTTGCCACGGCAGCTTATCTGGCCCTGGCGCTCGGCAAGCCCTTGCTTCTGGAAGGGGCGCCGGGCGTGGGCAAAACGGAGGCTGCAAAAGCGATATCTGCCGTGCTGGGGCGCAATCTCATTCGCCTGCAATGTTATGAAGGCATCGATGCTTCGAACGCATTGTACGAGTGGAACTATCCGCGGCAGATGCTGGCCATTCGCCAGGCCGGCCGCGGCGGCGTTGACATTTATAGCGATGAGTTCCTCGTTGAGCGGCCCATGCTGGCGGCCTTGCGCAATCCCACCAAGGCCACACTGCTGATCGATGAGCTGGACCGCTCCGATCATGAGTTCGAAGCGTTTCTGTTGGAGTTTCTGTCCGACTTCCAGATCTCCATCCCGGAACGCGGACCGGTACGCGCCCTTGATCATCCGGTGGTCATCCTCACTTCAAACAGAACACGCGAACTGCACGAGGCGTTGCGGCGGCGCTGCGTATATCACTGGATTGACTATCCTGATGCGGCGCGCGAAGCGCAGATCGTGATGATGCGGGCGAGCAGTGTGGCTGAGGAAACGGCCCATGCCGTGGTCGCTGCCGTACACCGCCTGCGCGAAGAGCCCCTGACCAAACTCCCGGGCGTTGCCGAAACGGTAGAGTGGGCCGAGGCCGCCACATTGCTGAACAGCCAGGGTGCGCCGTGGCCTGATGCCTTCAAGCGGGCCATTGGGGTTGCGCTGAAGGATCAAGAGGATTTAACCCACGTTGCCCCGCGCCTTGATGAGATCATTTCAGGGGTGGCGGCATGAGCGTCGAAGCCTTGCCCCAAGCCGTTCGGCCGTTCGTGCAGTTCACCACACTTCTGCGCACCCACGGGTTTGCGGTCGCGCCGGAACAAACCCAATCGTTCTTGAATGCCATCAGCCTGCTTGGCCCAAAGAGCATGCAGGACATTCGCCGCGGCGCCCATGCCACATTGGCGCCGCCGTTCGAACGGCGTGAGGAATTCGATGCGCTCTTCAGCACATTCTTCGAAGGCCAGATCATCGCCGCACCCGCGCAGGCCGATGGCGAGGACGACGAGATCCGGGCCCAGGAAGATCAAGCGGGAACCTTTGAGCCTCTGGTATCTGAGGACGAAAACGAAGTTGGCGAACAGGCAAGCCACACAGAAGCGCTTACGCGCCGGACATTCGAACCCCTGACCGACAGCCAGGCCCTTGCCCGGTTCAATCGGCTCGCCCCACAAAGCTTGCCCCGCCGCAAGGTGCGCCGGCGCAAACGCTCAAGCCAGGGTGACCGCTTCGACGTGCGCCGCACCCTGCGCGAAGCCGTGCGCACGGAAGGCGACGTGATGAAGCTGCCCAAGCTTGCGCGCAAGACCCGGCACCGGCCGGTGCTTCTGCTGATCGATGTCTCGGGCTCCATGAAAGAGCACACGGACAGCTATTTGCGGTTTGCCCATGCCCTGTCACGGGCCGTGGAGCGGATCGAAGTGTTCACCATCGGCACGCGCCTGACGCGGATCACCCGCCCTTTGGCGCATCGCAACGCAGAACAAGCGCTGATTGCCGCCGGCCAGACCGTATCAGACTGGGATGGCGGCACCCGGCTGGGCGATGCCCTGCAGGCGTTCCTGGCCATACCGCGGTTTGCGGGCTTTGCCCGCGGCGCGCTGGTGCTCGTTTTGTCCGATGGCTTGGAGCGCGGCGACCACATGGCAATGACCGATGCGGTGAACCGGCTGGCGCGCAGGGCCTGGCAGGTGCACTGGCTGAGCCCACTTGCTGCCGACGCCCGGTTCGTTCCAGAAACCGCCGCGCTGAAATCCATCTTGCCTGTTCTGGATGGGCTGGCCGGCGCCGGCTCGGTTGAAAGCGTGTGTGACTGTGTACTGTCCTTGGCGAAAAGGAGAGCAGCATGATTGACGCCCATCATCATATCTGGCGCCAGGCCGATTTGCCCTGGCTGAACGGTCCCATGCAGCCGCGCATTTTTGGACCCTACGAGACCATTATGCGCGACTACCTGATCGACGAGTTTCTTGCCGATGTTGCGGGAACCGGCATTGAACGCTCCGTCTATGTGCAAGCCAACTGGGCGCCGGGCCGATTCGAGGATGAAGTGGCCTGGGTCCAGTCTGTGGCCGACGAAGCCGGCTGGCCTCATGCCGTCGTGGGGTATGCCGATTTTCTGGCCGACGACATCCGCGCGCAGCTTGACCGGCTGGCAAAGTACCCGTTGATGCGCGGCGTCCGCATGCAATTGCACTGGCACGAGAACGATCTCTACCGGTTCGCAGCAGAGCCTGAGCTGGCGCGCAATGAGGTGCTGCGGCGGAACGTTAGCTTGCTGGCCGAATATGGCTGGAGCTTTGACCTTCAGGTGTTTGCGGGCCAAATGGAGGGAGCTGCCGGATTGGCCGCGTCTTGCCCCCGCGTGACTTTCGTTTTGCAGCACGCCGGCATGCTGGAAGACCTCAGCGAGGCAGGCCGCATGGCCTGGCGCGCCGGCATGCAGCATCTTGCCGACCGGCCGAATGTTGTTTGCAAGCTTTCCGGCCTGGGAACATTCCGTCACCGAAATGATCCTGAACACATCGCGGATATGGTTGCCCAAGCGGTGGCCATGTTTGGAGCTGAACGCTGTCTGTTTGGGTCTAACTACCCGATCGAAAAACTCTGGACGAGCTATCCGGATTTGTTTGCTGCGTTCAAGTCAGCAGCGGATGGCCTTTCGGAGGCTGACCAATCCTACATTTTCAACGACACGGCCGCGCGGGTCTACCGCTTGGCACCGTAAAAGGGAGACAAGAAATGGCATTGGAAATCAAGATCCTGGACTATGGGGATATCGAGTTGGAAACCAGTTTCCTGGTGCTTGGCCATGAATGCGGGCGGGTGCGCCGGGTGCCGGTGTACGGCTTCCTGATCCTGGGTGGGCAATATCCGATCGTGGTCGATACTGGTTACCGGGACAATGCGATCATGGAATCCCTCGGCATGCGCGGCCTGCAGTTTCATGAGAACATGATTGAGAACCAGCTCGCCAAGCATGGTGTGAAAATGGGCGACGTGCGCTACGTGGTGCACACCCATCTGCACATTGACCATGCGGGCAAGGACGATCTGTTCCCCATGAACACCACGGTGGTGCTCAATCGCAAGGAGCTAGAGTGTTCGGTTTCCGGCCTGATGCACCCGCAATATCCGCAGCCGGACATCAAACACTTGATTGACCGTCTGCACACCCAGGATGCCTTGCGCTTCATGGACCTGGAAATCACCGGCCATGAAGAACTGATGCCTGGCGTGTGGTGCGAACCCGCCAACGCTCACACGGAAGGCTCGGCCAATGTGATTGTCGAAACCGCCGAAGGGCGCGCCTGCATTTGCGGCGATGTGATCTACAATTTCAACGACCAGATCGTGAACCAGGTGCGCCAGACCCAGTATATGGAGCCGCAGGTGACCGGCAACCATGCGGGCTCGAAACGCTCTGAAAAGGGTGCCATCAAGAAACTGCTCAATGAGTTTGATTTCCTGCTGCCTGTGCACGACAAGCCAGCGAAAATCGAACATGGCCGCATCACCGCGCGTCTGGAGCAACAGGTGCCGGGTCCCATTGTGGAAAGCTTGCCCCGGCGTGACTGGTTCCCGGTCTAGGGCGCATTGAGCCGAAGGGAGGCGGAAGCATGAGCCACGAAGCATTGCGGCCAGAGTTCGATGAGCTGATTGACACCTACGCCCCAGTGGCGCAGATCGGCACGGGCTTTGAGTTTACTGAAGGCCCGATCTGGCATCCGGTGGACCGATACCTGCTGTTCTCCGATATGCCAGGAGACGTGCGCCGGCGCTGGGACCGTTCAGGTGTGCGCGAGGTTATGCGGCCGGCCAACAAGTGCAACGGCATGACCTACGATGGGGACCTCAATCTCATCATCTGCGAGCACTCAACATCATCGATCGTGCGCGAGCGGCCCGGCGGCGCGCGCGAGGTGCTTGCCTCTCATTATGAGGGCCGTGAGTTGAATAGCCCCAATGATGTGGTGGTGCGCAGCGACGGCTCGATCTATTTCACTGACCCCTGGTATGGCCGCATGCCGGTGTTCGGTGTGGAGCGCCCGAGGGAGCTGGGCTTCCAGGGGGTTTACCGCATTCCGCCAGGCGGCGGCGGGCCGGGGCATGAACCAGAGCTGGTGGTTGGGCGCAGCGAGTTCGACATGCCGAACGGCTTGTGCTTCTCGCCCGATGAAAGCCTGCTCTACATCAACGACACCACCCGCGCCCTGATCCGTGTGTTCGAAGTTGGCGCCGATGGCTCTTTGTCCAATGGCCGGCTCTTTGCCAGCGGCATCAAGTCGGAGCTTAAGGCCGGCGTTCCGGACGGCATGAAATGCGATGCGCAGGGAAATGTGTGGGTTACGGCCCCGGGCGGCGTTTGGGTGTACAATCCCTCCGGCAGCCTGATCGGTAAAGTCGGCTGTCCGGAAATGGTTGCAAACCTCCATTGGGGCGGGGACGATTGGCACACCCTGTTCATGTGCGCCACGCATTCGGTTTATTCCGTCACCACAAGGGTTGGCCCGCGCAACGAACTCTTCATGCGCAGCAGAGGGGCGCCATCTGCCTCCTCGGGTGCCCCGGTACAAACGGCTGGGGGTTTGAATTTGGATCCGTCCCGCTGTGCCCTCATCATCCAGGACATGCAAAATGATGTGGTGATGGAAGGCGGCGCATTCGCCGACTCCGGATCGCCGGTTCATTGCCGCGAGCAGGATTCAATCCGCAATATTGCCCGCCTGGCCGACGCCTGCCGCGCCAAGGGGGTGATGGTGATCCATGTGTGGTTTCTAGTGGAGTCGGGGGCGCTTGGCGTAACGATGAATGCCCCATTGTTCGAAGGCCTGGCCGAAGCCAATGCTCTGGTGCGCGGCACATGGGGCAGCCAGCCTGTGGCAGGACTTGAGGCTAAACCCGGAGACTATACGGTTGAGAAAATGCGCATGAGCGCCTGGGAAGGGTCGAGTTTGGAGACGGTTCTCAAAAGCGGCGGGCGCGATGTCATCATCGACACCGGCGCCTGGACCAACATGTCCATCGAACACACGGCGCGCACCGGGGCCGACAAGGGCTATGTTGTGGTTCTGCCGGAGGATGCCTGTTCAACCATGAACGCGGACTGGCATAATGCGTCGATCAATTATGCCATGCAGAATGTGGCCGCTGTGACAACGGTAGACGAGGTCATCGCCGCCTTGTCATGAGGCGCTCAGGGTCCGGCGCACCGCATCTTTCCAGCCGGCATATTTCTGCATGCGCACGTCCTGCGCCATCTCAGGGGCAAACCGCTTCTCCAGCGACCAAAGCTGGGCGAATGCGTCAGGCTCTGGATAAACACCCACCTGCAAGCCGGCAAGATAGGCGGCGCCAAGGGCCGTTGTCTCCATGATGTTGGGGCGGTCAACGGGCGCATCCAAGAGGTCAGCCAGCCGCTGCATGGTCCAGTCCGATGCGGTCATGCCGCCGTCCACCCGGAGCACGGTGGAGCCGGCGCCCGACCAATCGCCTTGCATGGCCTCCAGCAAATCGCGGGTCTGGTAGCAGACGCTCTCAAGCGCTGCATGTGCAAACTCATTTGGGCCGCTGCCCCGGGTCAGCCCGAACATGGCGCCGCGGCATTCTGCATCCCAATAGGGCGCGCCGAGGCCCACGAACGCCGGCACCAGATAAACCTGCTGAGCCGGATCAGCTGCCCCAGCCATGGCGCCGGACTGGGCCGCATCCTCCACAATCGCCAACCCATCCCGCAGCCACTGCACAGCGGCACCGGCAATGAAGATCGAGCCCTCAAGCGCATAGGTGGTCTTGCCGCCCAGCTGATAGGCGACGGTGGTGAGGAGCCGGTTGGTGGATTTGACGGCCTCAGGTCCTGTGTTCAAAAGCGCAAAGCAACCGGTTCCATAGGTCGATTTCATCATCCCGGGCGCAAAGCAGGTTTGGCCCACCGTGGCGGCCTGCTGGTCTCCCGCAATACCGCAAATGGGAATGCGTGCCCCAAGGAGTTTAGCCTCAGTGTGGCCAAACGCGGCGGCGCAATCTTTCACTTCAGGGAGCAGCGAGGCCGGCACCCCAAGCAAGTCCAAAAGCTCATCGCTCCAGGCGCCGGTGTGGATGTCGTACATCAGCGTACGGCTGGCGTTGGTGGCGTCCGTGGCGTGCACCTTGCCGCCGGTGAGGCGCCAGAGCAGGAACGTGTCCACCGTGCCAAAGGCCAGATCTCCGGCGTCCGCCGCCGCCCGCGCACCCTCAACATTGTCCAGGATCCAGGAGGCCTTCGTGCCGGAGAAATACGGGTCGAGCAGCAACCCGGTCTTTGCCGTCACGGTGCTCTCGTGCCCGGCGGCTTTGAGTTCGGCGCAGCGCTCCGCGGTCCGGCGGTCTTGCCAGACTATGGCCCGGTGAATGCATTTGCCCGTCTTCCGGTTCCAGACCAGTGTCGTCTCGCGCTGGTTGGTGATGCCGATGGCAGCGACATCCGCAGCTGTGATCGATGCATTTGAGAGTGCCTGCCTGCAGGTTCGAACCACGGTGTCCCAGATGTCTTCAGGTTCATGCTCCACCCAACCCGATTGGGGAAAGTGTTGGGTAAACTCCTCTTGGGCAACACCGACAATCTTGCAAGCTTTGTCGAACACCATCGCCCGGGACGACGTGGTTCCCTGGTCAATCGCGAGGATAAAATCTGCCATGGCTCACCTCTCCTGATGGACTGCGTTCGGCTGGTGCTGCTTCATCCACGCCTCCAACCTGGCCACCTGTTTCGGCTCTAGCCTAAGCCCCAATTTGGTTCGGCGCCAGAGCACATCCTCCGCCGTTCGCGCCCATTCGCAGGCCATCAGATAGCCCACCTCGTTGGTGGAAAGCCCGGCGCCAAATTCCTCGCCGAAATCGCCTTGCGGCCAATCCAATGCCGCGGTGCCGTATGTCCGGGCAAATCTTGTGGCTTGATCCGGGCTCAGCGATGGATGGGCTTTGCGGATTTCACCTGCCAGGTCATCCACTTCAGAGATGGCGAATTTGCCGCCCGGCAGCGCAACACCTGAAGTCCAGGCAGGAGATGCCATAGGCAGCCAGTCAGCCAACTTCGCCAGGGCCTCTTCCGCCAGATGGCGGTAGGTCGTAATCTTGCCGCCAAAAATGTTGAGCAACGGCGCCTGGTCCTTGGGCGCGTCAATCGACAACACATAGTCACGGGTGATCTCTTGGGCGGTTTGTTCGCCGTCATTAAACAGAGGGCGAATGCCGGAATAGGTCCACACCACATCGGCCCGTTGAATGGGTTTGGCAAAATACTCGCCAGCTGCATCCAAGAGATAGGTGATTTCCTCCTCGCTGATGTTTGCAGCGCTCGGGTCGGCGCCCACATCAACGTCCGTGGTGCCGATCAGCGTGAAATCATCCTCATAGGGGATGGCGAAGATGATGCGCCCATCTGGGTTTTGAAAAATATAGGCCCGGTCATGCTCAAACATTTGCCGCACCACAATGTGGCTGCCCTTCACAAGCCGGCTTTGCGAGCGGCCGTTGATTTTAAGCCGGCCCGAGGCCACTTCAGAGACCCATGGCCCCGCCGCATTGATCAAAACCTTCGCTGAGATCTCCTCGCGGTGGCCAGTAACAAGATCGCGCACCGTTACGGACCAGCAGTGGTCATCCCGGTGCGCTGAGACCACCTCGGTGCGGGTATGGATGGTGGCGCCATGGTCTCGGGCATCCATTGCGTTCAACACCACCAGGCGCGCATCGTCCACCCAGCAATCGGAATATTCAAACCCAGAAGTAAACTGGGGTTTGAGCGGTGCCCCGAGCGGATTGTTGCCCAAACGGACGTTACGTGACTTGGGCAGAAGTTTTCGACCACCCAAGTGGTCATACAGAAACAGGCCAAGGCGGATCAGCCATTTTGGCCGAAGCCCTTCATGATGCGGCAGCACAAAACGCATGGGTGAGATGATGTGGGGCGCCATGCGCAGCAAGGTTTCGCGCTCTTTAAGGCTTTCGCGCACTAGGCTGAACTCATACTGCTCAAGATAGCGTAAGCCACCGTGTATCAGTTTGGTGGAGGACGAGGAGGTGCCGCTGGCAAGGTCTGCTTTTTCGGCGAGATAGACAGAAAGCCCCCGTCCTGCAGCATCACGCGCAATGCCGCAGCCGTTGATCCCTCCGCCGATAATAAAGATGTCGTGCAACCTGCCACTCCCGCCGCTGCGAGGCGTGATGTGCAGTCCAGGTCAGTTGGACTGCCGCGGACGGCAAGATATGGGAGGTTGAAAATTTTCGCAACGAAAATAAATGAACCAAAGTGAACCTTATGAGGTGTGCGCCACTACAACCTGGACGTTCGCCTCATCACAAATGCCCTGCAATGAGGGCGGCAAGGGATGGTCGGTGACCACATAGTCCAAATCCGACAAATGACCGATGCGAACCGGGGCTGAACGTTCCAGCTTCATGGAATCGGCCACAAGAATGGTGGTGCGCGCATTGTCCATGATCGCTTTGGCCACCTTTACCTCCCGATAGTCGTAGTCGAGCAGCGAGCCATCGGGATCAATGCCGGATGTGCCGACAATGGCGTAATCCACCTTGAACTGCTGGATGAAATCAACGGCGGCCTCACCCACAATCCCGCCATCAGACTGGCGGACCACGCCGCCGGCCACAATGATTTCGATTTGGGGGTGTCCGGTTAAGATGCTGATAACATGCGTATTATTGGTGATCACCAAGAGATCTTTCTTGCCCCGCAATGCAACCGCCACCTGTTCTGTGGTGGTGCCGATATTGATTAAGATTGAGCAATCGTCAGGGATCAGTTGTGCAGCTGCAACACCAATAAGGCGTTTTTCTTCGTGCGCCAGGCGCCGCCGCGCCTCGTAGGCAAAATTGGTGACGCTGGTGGAGATCACCGCGCCGCCGTGGATGCGCTGGAGCAAGCCGCGCTGGCACAAATCATTGATATCTTTACGGATCGTCTGTGGCGTGACCTGATAGGCTTGCGCCAGATCGTCCACCATGACCTGCCCGGTTTCGCGGGCTGCTTTCAGAATATCTGACTGGCGAGGCGCTATCGCTTCCATCCCGTAGACCCTGTCCTGATTGCTTCGCCCGGCAATTCTCACGCCCACACTAGCGCAGAATTCACTTGGTTCAAGTTTCGATTGACGTTCATTTGCTTTCGCCGATATGGTTAATCATCCAGATCAACGGGAGGAATACAAAAATGAAGACGCGATTGCTTGCAGCTGCGTCCCTTGCTGCTGTGATGGCATTCGCCGTGCCCGCCTATGCGGGACCGGAGGAGGCCAAGAAGTGGATTGAAAGTGAATTCCAGCCTTCTGCTCTGTCGAAAGACGATCAGATGAAGGAAATGGACTGGTTCATCAAGGCTGCTGAACCGTTCAAGGGCATGGAAATCAATGTTCTGTCTGAAACCATTCCCACGCACGAATATGAATCAAAGACGCTGACCAAGGCGTTCGAAGAAATCACCGGCATCAAGGTGAACCACCAGCTTTTGGGTGAAGGCGAAGTTGTTCAAGCCGTTCAGACCCAAATGCAGACCAAGCGTAACCTCTATGATGCCTATATCAATGATTCCGATCTGATCGGCACCCACTCGCGCCTGCAACTTGCAGTCAACCTCTCTGACTGGATGGCGGGCGATGGCAAAGACGTTACCAACCCTGGTTTGGACGTGGATGATTTCATCGGCAAATCCTTCACCACCGGGCCGGACGGCAAGCTCTATCAACTGCCCGATCAGCAATTTGCCAACCTCTACTGGTTCCGCAAAGACTGGTTCGACCGGGAAGATCTGAAAAAGCGCTTCAAGGAAAAGTACGGTTATGACCTGGGCGTACCGGTCAACTGGTCGGCCTATGAAGACATCGCCGAGTTCTTCTCCAAAGACGTGAAAGAGATCGACGGCGTCACGGTCTACGGCCACATGGACTATGGCAAGCGCGCACCTGACCTCGGCTGGCGCATGACCGATGCCTGGCTTTCCATGGCTGGTGCCGGTTCAAAGGGCAAACCGAACGGTGTTCCTGTTGACGAATGGGGCATCCGCATGGAGCCCGGCTCGTGCAACCCGGTTGGCGCGTCTGTGTCACGCGGCGGCGCGGCGAACGGCCCGGCGGCTGTTTATGCCATCCGCAAGTGGGATGAGTGGCTCCGCCAATATGCGCCTCCTGGTGCGGCGAGCTATGACTTCTATCAGTCGCTGCCGGCTTTGAGCCAGGGCAACGTGGCCCAGCAGATCTTCTGGTACACCGCCTTCACCGCCTCCATGGTGGCGCCAAAGAGCAAGGGCAACAACACAGTTGACGATGCCGGCAAGCCGCTTTGGCGGATGGCGCCGTCTCCTCATGGTCCCTATTGGCAGGAAGGCCAGAAGCTCGGCTATCAAGACGCCGGTTCCTGGACCCTGTTCAAATCGACCCCGGTTGACCGCCGCAAGGCAGCTTGGCTCTACGCCCAGTTCGTGGTCTCCAAAACTGTCGATGTGAAGAAGAGCCACGTTGGCCTGACCTTCATTCGCGACAGCTCGGTGAACCATCAGAGCTTTACTGACCGGGCGCCGAACCTTGGTGGGTTGATCGAGTTTTACCGCTCGCCTGACCGGGTGCTGTGGACCCCAACCGGTGTGAACGTTCCCGACTATCCCAAGCTGGCGCAAATTTGGTGGCAGCAGATTGGGGATGTGAACTCAGGTGCGTTTACCCCGCAACAGGCCATGGACCGCCTGGCCGGCGAAATGGATCAGGTCATGGCCCGCATGCAGTCTGCAGATGAGAAGGCCAAGATCTATGGTGGCTGCGGCCCGCGGCTGAATGAACCGAAAGATCCCTCCGAATGGCTCAAGAAGGAAGGCTCGCCCAAGGCGAAACTTGCCAACGAGAAGCCCAAGGGGGAAACCATCGATTATGATGAGCTGATCAAGCGCTGGAAAAAAGGCTGATAAAGCCTTTCCAACAGTGCCAACAGTCTTGGCCGGGAAGCACTCCAGCTTCCCGGCTGAGTTTTCTTTAAGGCCCAAAATCGAGTAGTCTCTTGTGGGATTAAGCGTGGGGAGCGGCGGACGGCGTCAATGTCTCTGATCTTAAAAGACGTTGTGAAACGGGTGGGAGCCGAAACCCATATCCATCCTGTTTCGTTGGAGCTGGTGCCGGAAGGGTTCAACATCCTTTTGGGCACCACCTTGTCCGGCAAGACCACGTTGATGCAGCTGATGGCCGGCCTGGAGCACCCCACCTCGGGGGAGGTCTGGTTTGGCGGGAAGAACGTGACCGGGGTTTCGGTGCAAAAGCGCAACGTCTCCATGGTCCACCAGCAATTCATCAACTACCCCAATTTTTCCGTTTATGAGAACATTGCCTCACCGCTCAGGGTCACGCGCATGGCGCGCGGCGAAGTGGATGACCGGGTGCGCGAGATCGCCGGGCTATTGCAACTCTCCCCGATGCTTGAGCGCCGTCCGAACCAACTCTCCGGCGGCCAGCAACAGCGCACAGCCTTGGCCCGCGCTTTGGTGAAAGATGCCGATCTGGTGTTGCTGGATGAGCCGCTGGCCAATCTTGATTTCAAGTTGCGCGAAGAGCTGCGCGATGAATTGCCGAAGCTGTTTGCAGGGCGCAACTGCACCGTGGTCTATGCTACCACAGAACCCAGCGAGGCGCTGCTGCTCGGCGGCAATACCGCCACTTTGCACGAGGGCAGGGTGACCCAGTTCGGGGCCACGGCAAACCTTTACAGACAGCCCGGCGACCTTCTCAGCGCCCAGGTTTTTTCCGATCCGCCGATTAATGTTGCTACTGTGCGCAAGCGTGGAGCGCGGTTCCAACTTAGCGAGCATGTGAGCTGGCCGGCGCCGAAGCAGCACAAGGCCCTGTCCGATGGTCCCTACACCATCGGCATGCGGCCTCATCTGATCAGTCCGGTGCGGGCAAGCAAGGCCGCGGTTGAAATCGAAGGCGATGTGCTGATCACCGAGCTGAGCGGCTCTGAAAGTGTGATCCACTTTGATCTTGGCCAGCAGACTTGGATCTCCCAATCCCATGGGATCCATCAGTATGAGGTGGGCGAGCGGGTGGCGTTTTACGCTGACCTTGCCCAATCCATGTATTTTGACCGGGAAGGAAAGCGGCTCTGATGGCCAGGATCGGTCTTCATAATGTCAGGCACAGTTATGTGTCTGCCCCGGCCGAGGATGCCGACTGGGCGCTCAAGCACATGGATGTTGAGTGGCAGGATGGCGGCGCCTACGCGCTGCTTGGGCCGTCGGGCTGTGGCAAGACAACGTTGCTGAACATTATCTCCGGCCTTCTGACGCCGAGCCAGGGAACGGTGACGTTTGACGGGGTCAACGTGACCGCCACCCCGCCTGATCAGCGCAACATTGCCCAGGTGTTCCAGTTTCCGGTGGTCTACGACACCATGACGGTTTACGACAATCTGGCCTTTCCCTTGCGCAATCGCGGGGTGAAGGAAGGATCGGTCGACGCCCGGGTTCGCGAAATTGCCGGCATGCTTGATTTGCATGCCACCCTGGATGAGCGGGCTGCCGGGCTGACGGCGGACGGAAAGCAGAAGATTTCCCTGGGCCGGGGTCTGGTGCGTTCAGATGTGAACGTCATCATGTTCGATGAGCCGCTTACGGTGATCGACCCTCACTTGAAATGGGTGCTGCGCTCCAAGCTGAAGGAATTGCACCAGCGGGTGGGCGCCACCATGATCTATGTGACCCATGACCAGACGGAGGCACTGACCTTCGCCGATCAGGTTGTGGTCATGCACGAAGGGGCCGTTGTGCAAGTTGGAACGCCGGTTGATTTGTTTGAGCGGCCGCAACACACGTTCGTTGGGCATTTCATCGGTTCGCCGGGGATGAATGTGTTACCGGGCCAGGTCGATGGAACAAAGGTTCTCATTGGCGATACTGCAGTTGGTAAAATCTCGAAGGATACAGTTTTTTCTGAAAGTTCCGACAAAATAGAAATTGGTGTTCGGCCGGAGTTTGTGAAGTTCGCCTCCAAGGGTGTGCCGGTACAGGTGACCAAGGTGAGCGACGCCGGGCGGTTCCAAATTGTCGAAACCCGCCACGAGGACAGCACCATCAGAGTGTTGGTGCCGGAAGGCAAGCCGGTGCCTTCGGAAGATGCCAAGCTGGCGTTCAATTCCGCCTATACGCAGGTCTATGTGAACGGCTGGGCGGTGAGCTGAGGCGAGGGTGATGGCAAACAAGACAGAAAACCAAAAAGCCTGGCTGTTCGTTCTGCCCGTGGTGCTGTTGGTCGCCTTCAATGCGCTGATCCCGCTGATGACCGTGGTGAATTATTCGGTGCAGGAAACCTTCGGAGACAATGTGTTCTTCTGGGAGGGGGTCAAGTGGTTCGAGCAGGTGCTCAATTCAGAGCGCTTCCATGCCGCGCTGCTGCGCCAATTTGCCTTCACCGGCACCATTCTGGCCATTGAGATTCCATTGGGCATCGCCATTGCGCTCACCATGCCGCGCAAGGGGCCGTGGGTTCCTGTTTGCCTGGTGTTGATGGCGCTGCCCTTGCTGATCCCGTGGAATGTGGTGGGTGCCATGTGGAACATTTTTGCTCTGCCTGAAACCGGCCTGCTGGGCAAGGTTATCAACGGCATGGGCATTGATTACAATTTCACCCAGCAGCCCGTGGCCGCCTGGCTCACCACCGTTCTCATGGACGTGTGGCATTGGACCTCGCTTGTGGTGCTGCTGGCCTATGCGGGCCTGTGCGCGATCCCCGATGCCTATTATCAGGCAGCCAAGATTGACGGGGCCGGTGGCTGGGCCGTGTTCCGCTATATCCAGCTGCCCAAGCTGAAGCGGGTTCTGACCATCGCGGTCCTCCTGCGCTTCATGGACAGTTTCATGATTTACACCGAGCCGTTCGTGCTCACCGGTGGTGGGCCTGGCAACACCACAACGTTCCTGTCCATCGATCTGGTGAAGGTGGCGCTCGGCCAATTCGACCTTGGTCCGGCAGCGGCCATGTCGTTGATCTACTTCCTGATCGTGTTGTTGGTCTGTTGGGTGTTCTACACACTGATGATGCGGAATGAGGAGGCATGATGAGACGCTTCACATGGCTTGCCCCGACCCTCTACATCATCTTCTTGATGCTGCCGATCTATTGGTTGCTCAACATGTCGTTCAAAACCACGAACGAAATCCTGGGCACCTTCACCTTGTGGCCCCAGAACTTCACCCTCGACAACTATCGGAAAATCTTCACCGACCCCACCTGGTACAACGGCTATTTCAACTCGATCTTCTATGTGGCGATGAACACCGCGATTTCGGTCACCGCCGCGCTGCCAGCCGCCTACGCCTTTTCGCGCTACCGCTTCCTGGGCGACAAACACCTGTTCTTCTGGTTGCTGACCAACCGGATGGCCCCGCCCGCGGTGTTCGCACTTCCGTTCTTCCAGCTTTATTCCGCCTTCGGCCTGTTCGACACCCACATTGCAGTGGCGCTGGCGCACTGCTTGTTCAACATTCCCCTGGCCGTGTGGATCCTGGAGGGTTTCATGTCAGGCGTGCCGCGCGAGCTTGATGAAACGGCCTATGTTGATGGCTATCCGTTCTGGCGGTTTTTCATCAAAATCTTTTTGCCGACAATTGCTGCCGGGATCGGTGTGGCGGCGTTCTTCTGCTTCATGTTCTCCTGGGTGGAGCTGCTGCTGGCCAAAACCCTCACATCGGTTGCCGCAAAACCGATTGCCGCCACCATGACCCGAACAGCCAGCACGTCCGGCTACGAGCTCGGCCTGCTTGCCGCTGCCGGGTGCCTGACCATCATTCCTGGCGCCTTTGTGATCTATTTTGTACGTAACTACATTGCCAAGGGCTTTGCCCTGGGCCGGGTGTAGGGAGGGCATGGGCATGGACTTTTCCTGGATGGCATGGACCTGGCCCACAATCGCCTTCTTCAGCTTCGTCGCCTGCTGCCTTGTGGGCATGATGGTGTGGGAGTGGAAGGACCCGGGCGGCGGCCCACGGCGGGGCATTCTGACCCTCGACACAACACGCGGCGACCGGTTGTTTATCTCGCTGCTGGGCAGCGCCTTCATTTTTCTAGGATGGCTTCTTGTGATGAGCACCCCGTTGTGGGGCGGGTTGGCGATCTCATTGGTGTGGATCGTATTTGTTTTCAGATACGTCTAGATCTTGCTCTGAACAGGGGACAGGCGCTTGAGGAGCCCTTCGGCCATGCGTTCGGTCACGGTGTTGAAATACGGCGCGTCTTCAAACTCAGGATGCCATAACATCCACAAAGGCCGGCTCTTGCTCTCGTAAGGGTCAAGCCGCTGCAGGGTGTCATCGCGGTCTGCCATAAAGCAGGGCAGAAAACCGATGGCGATCCCGGACCCGATGATTTTGTGCAAACCGGCAATGCTCGTTGTTGTAAACCGCACACCTGCCTGGCTGCCTTGAACTTCTGACCATCTGACTTCCTGCAAATGGGCTTGCCCGCTGTCCAATGCGGCCCAGGCTTCGTTGCTTGAACGCGGCCTCGTTGCAGAATAGACGGCATATTCAATGTCGGTGATAAACCGTGAGTGCGTGCCGCCGGCCAAAGGTGGTCCCAATCTCAAGGCAATGTCAGCCTCACGCCGCCGCAGGCTCAAGTTTCTGTCGTCGCCTACAAGCTCAATGCGAAAGTTCCGCTCTTCGGTCAACAAATGCACCATGGGCGCCAAGAGTTGATCGCAGACATAGTCGACCGAGGTGATGCGGATTGTTTGAATGGGCCGGGGGTCTTGTGGAACGGTGAGCTTATCGAGCGTCAAATCCAGCGATCGCTCGGCGTCTTTGAGATTGCTGAGCACATCTCGGCACACTTGGGTGGTTTCCAAATGACGCCCGCCACGCTCGAGCAGACGGCGCCCGATGTCGCGCTCCAGAGATCTAACTCTGCGGCTTACCGTGGTTTCATCGATCCCGAGCTTGCGGGCCGCGTCCGCATAAGACCCGGTGGAGACGACCGCAAGCAATGTGTGCAGTGCATTCCAATCTGTCATGACACTTGTCGCAATTCCAACCCACCCCGGTCAATTGACAAGCTCACTGTAGCATAGGTTTCCAAGTGTGAAAGTCGACATTGCTGCTTGGGTAAACAGGCGCCTTTTTGTCCATTTAAAGCTGTTGCGAACCTTACCAAACACCAACCCAGATGGCTGACTTGGCACGCTTTTGCAATAACTCATTAACCATTTCACCCTAGCTTAAAGGTGGAGAAATCTGCCGAAAAATCACTTCCCTGAGGCCGCCACTGTGGGCACGTCATATTCACCACCGTTAAAGAGCGACGGCACGCCCGATCTGGAGCGTTTGCTGGTTGAGCATCGGTTTCTGGCCGAGAGCATTCACACAAGCTCCATACCGCTCGCGATCTATGATGACCAAGATGCATTGTTCATATGGAATGAGGCCTACGAAGCGCTTTATCAAACGGCGTTCACCGGGCTGAGTGACCAGCTGAACTGCCGGCAGGCCCGCTATGCGGATATCGTTCGCGCCACCAACGAAGGCACCATGGGCGATGACGAGTTGGATGAGTATGTGGCCCGGCGCGTTGCTGAACAGCGTAGCCCAGAGGGTGTGACGATTGAACGTCATTACCCGGCGGACGGCTGGTTTCGCATTCATAAATCGGCGACACCCAGTGGGGCCGTTTCAGACATTGCGATCGATATCAACGAGCTCAAGCAGCGTGATGAAGCGATCGCGGCGGCTCAGGAAAAGGCCGACGAGGAACGCCGCCGACTGGAAAACGCTTTAGAGGCACTTGAAGATGGCTTTGCGATCTATGATGCCAACGACCGGCTCCGGGTGTTCAATTCAAAATTTATCGAGATGCATTCTCAGTTGTCTGACGTTCTGAAGGCCGGTGAGACCTTTGAGAACCTGGTCCGCATTGGCATCCAGAGAAACCTCTGGGATCTCGATGATGAAAATCCTGAAGAATGGCTGCAGAACCTGTTGCAGCACCGGCGTGAAAACGACACGTATGAATCCATTGCCAAGTTCCAGGACGGACGGTGGATGCGGCGGTTGGAGACCAAGACGCCAGATGGCGAACGTGTTGGCATCCGTGCAGATATAACCGACGCCAAGATGCGTGAGTTCGATCTTGAAGACGCCCGTGCGGACGCGGAAACCGCCACCCGTGCAAAGTCTGAGTTTCTTGCCAACATGAGCCATGAAATCAGAACCCCCATGAACGGCGTTCTGGGCATGGCGGAGCTGTTGAGCAGAACCGAGCTTGATGCCAAGCAGCAAGAGTTCGCAGACATCATCATGAAATCGGGCAACGCATTGCTGACCATCATCAATGACGTTCTGGACTTTTCCAAGATCGATGCCGGGCAGCTGGTTCTGAATGAACAGCCGACGCACTTGGCCGAGATTGTTGGGGATGTTGCAACTCTGGTCGCGGCCACGGCAGCTGAGCAAGAAGTTGAGCTGATCACGAGAATTGATCCAGGCTTGCCCGAGAACGTCATCGCAGATGGGGGCCGGATCCGCCAGATTCTCATCAACATTGTGGGCAATGCAGTCAAATTCACCAAGAAGGGTCACGTCTACATTGAGGTCTTCGGGCCGATCTACGGTGAGGTTGCCGAGGTTACCTTCAAAATCGAAGATACCGGGATCGGCATCCCCGAAGACAGCCTGGACAAGATCTTCGAAAGCTTCAACCAAGTCGACAGTTCTGCAACACGCAAGTTCGAGGGTACAGGGCTTGGTCTTGCGATCTGCAGCCGCTTGGTTGATCTGATGGGCGGCAAGATTGGCGTCGACAGCCAGGAAGGCAAGGGCTCAACATTCTGGTTCACCGTCAACCTGCCGGTCCACGGTGAGATGCCACAGAAGGTGCGGCCGGAGGCGGATATTTCGAATGCCCGCGTGCTCTTGGTCGATGACAACGATATCAACCTGTCGATATTGAAGGAGCAGGCGGCGTCTTGGAACCTTGCGGTGTCGGCGGTATCTGATGGTCCCCAGGCCATGAAGGCACTCTGGAGCGCCGTCGAAAGCGGCAGGCCTTACGATCTGGTCATTCTCGATTATCACATGCCACAGATGGACGGCGCCATGGTGGCTCAGTGCATACGGAATGATGCTCGTCTTTGTGACACGAAAATTATCATGCTGAGTTCCGCGGACGGCTCGGTTGATAACCCCGGAATCTCCGAGTTAAAGCTTGAGGGTCATCTGGTGAAGCCGGTTCGCGCAGCTGTATTGCAGGATACGCTGACGAATGTGCTATCGAACGAGAAAGCCGATGCCCCGGCTGGCGACGCGGGCGCATCTGCTGCCCCTGCGGCATTGACCTTGGCCGATCTGGTGGCCAGTGCTCAGGCCGCCGAGGAGCGTCAACCTCCAGAAATTCAGGCGATCGAACCTCCAGCTCAATGTGAGGCTGAGATGCTTGACGCGGAGCTGCCGGCTGAACCGCAACAAGAAGCGCGGCAAGAAGTGAGTGCCACAAGCGCGTTGGATATATTGGTTGCCGAGGACAATGATATTAATCAGGTCGTCTTCACTCAAATTCTCCAAGAGACGTCATATTCATTCAAGATCGTGGCTGACGGGACAGAGGCGGTTGCCTGTTACGAGAGCGATGCACCGAAACTCATCCTCATGGATGTTTCGATGCCTGAAATGAATGGAATGGACGCTGCCAAGGCAATACGCGAGCTGGAAGAAACCACAGGCGCCCACGTGCCGATTGTCGGTGTCACGGCAAATGCTTTGCGGGGAGATCGTGAAAAATGCCTCGCTGTGGGCATGGATGACTATCTTGCCAAACCCGTCAGTCCCGCCATGCTGAAGCAGAAAATTACTGATTGGCTGGAAGCGGCAGCTGAAGCGGCCAACACTGCTTAAGGCGCAAGCTGGGATGGTTCAATTCAAGCCACCCGCAAGCACCCTTCTGCCGCGTGGCTGTGAGCGGGTTCTCTTTCGGCCAAATACACTTCACATAGCCGGATAATGTGCTCAGGTGCCATCACCGGCAGGTCTGGATGGATTGGCAGCACGATCACCGCATCGCTAAAAGTACCGGATTGTGTGAGATCGCCGGCCCGGCAATCTGCAAACGCACCGAACGTATGGAGCGGGGGATAGTGCAAACTGGTCTGAACACGTTTTTCCGTTAGAAAGGCGCGCAAGCCATCCCGCCTTGACGGCTCAACCAGGATAGCGGCCACATGGGCAGTGCCCTCCATCGGCGCCCATCCGAAAACATATTCAATGGCTCCGTCGCAGAATGTTTCCACCACATTTGCGTAAGCTTGTGCGCGTCGTTGACGCCGGATGTTGAAAGACGGCACATTCTTTAATTGAGCAAGTCCAATGGCCGCGCGCAGGTCGTCCATGTGAAAGTTGAAGCCGTGGGCCGCAATGTTTGCGGTGCTGGTGCGCCCTGGATTGCGGCTACAGTGCAGGGTCGTTGAGCTCTTCAAGAGCAGCGAGCGCATTCGTGCAGCCAACGCGTCATCGTCGGTCACAATCATCCCGCCGCCGCCTCCGCAGGTTGCAAGGGCGTCCGGGCCGAGTGAAAAGCAGCCGATGTTGCCCATTGTCCCGAGGGCGCGGTCGGCAAATTCTGGACCCACATAGCCGGGCCCATGACAACATTGTTCGATCAACAACACGCCGCGTGCCCGGCAGAGCGATTCAAGGGCAGCAATTCTTGCCGGATAGCCGCCATAGTGCATTGCCACAACGGCCCTGGTATTGGGACCGATCAGCGCGCAGGCTTCATCGAGGTCAAGTGTTGGTTCTGTGAGCGAAACAATGTCGGCAAAAACGGGACGTGCACCAACGGCGATGGTCATGTTTGCTGCAGCAACTGAGTTAAGAGAAGGCTGTATCACCTCGTCGTCAGGCGATTGACCAATTTCTGCGGCCAGCAGTGCCAGATGTATGCTGGCTGTACCATTGGCCACAGCAATGGCGTGTTTTGCGCCATGTAGCTGCGCAAACGCCTGTTCGAAGGCTTGAACGTAACGCCCGTTCGACGGCTCGCCCGCCATGAGGCATTCCAGAGCCGCGGTTTGCTCGTCTGGTCCAATGTGTGGTGCGCTCGACGTGTAGCGCCAGGTGTTGATCGGGCTGGCACCAACCGGAACCTGCCCGTTGTGCCGCGCTCCAAACTGCCCCTCTGCCGTGTGCCCGCGGCTTTGCATCGTTGTGTACTTGTATCCAATTGGAACGCCGGTCGTGGTTCGGCGCAGTTGTTTGCGCAAACGCTGCAAGCCTAGGGCCATTAAGGCGGAAAAGTGGCGCGCCATCCGGAAGGAGACCTGCATCGACGTTGAATTGTGCCCAAATCAAGACGGCACGGTGATTGCTCCAGTACTGGCAAGAGATGCCTTAACGCGTTGTTTTGAAACAATCATCGTGACGGCACGTGACACCGTGAGCAATTGAGAAGGGATGTGGGCCTATGGAGGCGTTTGGTGGAACGTCTGCGCACAAGGCGCCTCGAACGCGCTGGTATGAACCCCAGGATGCGTTCGTCCAGCTCTCGTCCGAAACGGCCAAACCGAGCCGGACGTCGGCGTTTCTGCGCCGGCTTGCCAGCCTCAATGCGGGCCAGATCGTCAGCGATCTGTTCTTCGCCTTTGAATCCTGCATGATCTGTGTATTCGGCATTGTAGCTGCCGCCCTTTTTATGGAGGGGCCGCTCACGCTTGTAGCGCTAATGCAACCAGCTGGCGCACCGCTGTTTTTGGTGCCAATGGCTCTGGCGTTTCTGTTCAAATACAGAGGTCTTTATCAGTTTGAACACCTCGCGACCTTCTCCGGTTCCATTACACAAGTTTTCCTTTTCGCCTGCTTGGCCTTTTGTCTGGCCATTCTGGGGAGCTATGCCGCAGGGATCGGCGATGAGCATACAAGCATTTGGCTCGCAACGTGGATGCTCTGCTCGCTTACGGGCTTGGCGGTGCTGCGGGCCTCCGCCAGCTGGATATGCGGCCGACTGATGGAGGTCGGCGCGGTTCATCAATCGGTCGCGGTGTTTGGCGATAAGGCTGCAGCGCAAAGCGCCTGTCAGTCGCTGGCGCAGTCGAGCGAACTGATCAGGTTGGACGGCGTGTTCGGTCCTTTTAGCGATCGTGCCTCTGGAACCGGTCAGCCTTTCAAGGGTGATCTGGATGCCCTCATCGAGGGCGCCCTCGGTAACGCGTTTGATACAATTGTCATCGCAACCGACAGGGTCTCGAACGATGACATCCGTGACCTGTTGGCCAGGCTTGAAAACTTGCCCTGTGCCGTCCAAATATATTTCACGTTCAAGAACGAGACCGCCCACCGCCAACAAGGCCAGGCTGTATCGTTGTTTGAAGTTCAAGCCAAGCCGATCAGCGGCTGGGGCCGTTTGTCCAAAAGATTTCTGGATGTAACCCTGGCGGCTCTTGGGCTGGTGGCTTTGGCGCCACTCCTTTTGCTCATCGCTGCTGCCATCAAGCTCGATTCACCTGGCCCAGTGTTCTTCACCCAACGCCGCCATGGTCTCAACCGCCGGGTGTTCCGCATCTTCAAGCTGCGCACCATGACCGTTATGGAAGAAGGCGACAGCGCTGTTCAGGCCACCCGCCAGGATGTCCGTGTAACGCGCATTGGCGCTCTTCTCCGCAAGACCAGTGTCGATGAGCTGCCTCAGTTGCTGAACGTGTTGAAAGGCGAAATGTCCTTGGTCGGTCCGCGGCCGCATCCACTCTCCTTGGACGATCATTATGCCGGTCGGTTGGACATATATTCCAGCCGTCACAAGGTTAAACCGGGCATCACAGGTTGGGCTCAGATCAATGGCCATCGCGGGCCAACCGATCAACCCGGGCTCATGCAAAGGCGGGTTCAGCATGATCTTGAATACATCGATAACTGGTCGCTCTGGCTGGACGTGAAGATCATCGCCGCGACCCCGTTCCTTGGGGTCATCCACAAAAACGCAGTTTAGAACGCAAAGGTTTTTCGCGCTAATTCAGCGAAAAGTGGCATGGCGCTTGCTTGAAATTCTGAAAGATAATTGGGTCGCTTCAAATGAATATAACAATCATTGGTACAGGCTATGTCGGCCTGGTTTCAGGCACTTGCTTTTCCGATTTCGGATTTCCAGTGACCTGTGTCGACATTGACCAATCCAAGATCACAAGACTCAACGCCCTGGACATACCTATCTACGAGCCAGGTCTGAAAGAGCTGGTGGCGAAGAACCTCAACGAAGGCCGTTTGAGCTTCACGACTGACATGGCGTCCGCGGTCTCCACCGCCGATGTGGTGTTCATCGCCGTGGGCACACCATCTGAACCTGGCACAGGAGCGGTCGATATGTCTTGGGTGGATGGCGCGGCAGAGACAATCGCCGGCGCGCTTCAAGATTTTACCGTTGTGGTCACCAAATCCACAGTGCCCGTTGGCACGGCCCGCAGGCTGGCGGCTATTATCTCCAAGGCCAATCCGGATGCCGATTTTGCGATGGCGTCCAATCCGGAGTTTCTGCGCGAAGGCTCGGCGATTGAAGATTTCTTTGCACCAGACAGAGTGGTGGTGGGCGTTGAAGATGCCCGTGCCGCAAAATATCTCAGAGCACTTTACGCGCCGCTGAAGTTGGAGGCTGACAAGATTATGTTCACCGGTTTCGAAACGGCCGAAATGATCAAGTATGCTGCAAACGCCTACCTGGCCACACGGATCGGTTTCGTCAATGAGCTGGCAAATCTTTGTGAGAAGGCCGATGCCGATATCACTCTGGTCACCCGGGCCATGGGAACCGACCAGCGGATTGGTCCGCACTTCCTGCAGCCTGGACCGGCGTTTGGTGGCTCATGCTTTCCCAAAGACACACGCGCGTTCGCAGCCGCCGGCCGTGCCTATGGCGCAGAGCTGCAGGTTGTCGAGGCTACGATCGCCTCTAACGAAATCCGAAAGCATGAGATGGTCGACAAGATCCGCGATGCGTTTGGCGGTTCGGTCGAGGGCAAGCGGGTTGCGGTTCTGGGGATCAGTTTCAAGGCCAACACGGATGACTTGCGCGAGGCGGCATCCCTTACGATTATTCCTCAGCTGCAGGCCGAAGGTGCCGAAGTTCTGGCTCACGATCCGCTTGCCGGCCGCGAGGCCCGCGAACGCTTGCCGGATGTGACCTGGTGCACCAATCCCGAATTCGCCCTGAACGACGCCGATGGCGTTGTGATTTTGACCGAGTGGGATCAATTCCGCCAATTGGATATGTTGAACGTTTCCAAGCTGATGCGCGGCAAGGTGATTGTTGACCTCAGAAATATCTTCAACCCGGTCGAAATGCGGAAGTTACCTTTTGAGTATCATTCACTTGGCCGTCAACCTGTTGTCCCGGAGGTGGACCCGAACTGGTTGCCAACGGCCAATGAGGTTGCCGATATCTTGCAGATGCACCGCAACAGCTCAATCCGGACGACTCCATGGCGCGGGGAACGCCGGCAGGGAGAAAGGCGCCAGAGCGAAAGGAAAGCGAGTAATTTCTAGCCAGCACCATTTTACGAGTCACAACGAAATTCTGGAACCTATTTCGCTCAACTGAGCGAAATAGGTTCCAGCTGTATCAAATTATATGAGAGAAATTCGCCGAATTGGCGGATTTTCGCCATTTTTCAGCTACCAAAATTAACACAAATCAGCCAATCGCAGCATTCTGTTAACCACGTTGCCCTAATACTTAACGTGATAAATGACCTGATTTGCTGATAGTTCATGCAGAAGTTTCGCGCGTCCATAGGGGCTAAGCTCGCACTCATCGTTCTGATGTCGGTGCTGGGTGCCCTCATGCTTGTAACCCTGTCGTCAACCTGGCGGGAGGTTGCACGCTATTCGGATGTGAAACAGCGCGAGCTGGACGCCACCGCCAAGATCTTCGCTTCCACCATTTCCGAAAGCCTCGCGGCGGGCAAAAAGCCCGAAACCCTCTTCTCGCTGCGCGCAATTGCACGGCTGCCGCAAATCAGTTTTGTCGAGGTGCTCGACGAGGAGGGCAACAGGTTTGCCTCTCTTGGCTCAAACGTGGTGTTGAACCGCTACGCAGACTATCAGCAGCGCCGCACAATCTGGGAGCTTTTGAAGGGCATACCGGTGCGCGTCTCAACCGATGTGATCAAATCCGGCAACACGATCGGTCAAATCCGGTTGGTGGCCGACACGTCCGACCTGAAGGAGCGCCTGCTGACCAGTCTTTGGAGTGTTATGTTTGTGGCGCTCTTTGCGGCATTAGTCAGCGTGGGACTGGCGCTGAGGATTCAGACCAACATACTGCGCCCCATCCGCCACCTCACCAAGGCCATGACCGAGGTGCGCGCTGAACAGAGCTTCGACAAGAAGGTGGACCGCGAAAGCGATGATGAAACCGGCCAGCTGGTCGACAGTTTCAACGACATGCTGTCCCACATCCGCGAACGCGACGCGCTTCTGGCCAAACACGCCGAAACCCTGGAACTCACCGTGGAGCAGCGCACACAGCAATTGCGCGTCGCCAAGGAACAGGCTGAAGCTGCAAACGGTGCCAAGTCGGAGTTCCTGGCGACGATGAGCCACGAAATCCGCACGCCAATGAACGGCATGCTCGTAATGGCGGAACTTCTGGCCACGGCCGATCTGACCTCCCGCTATCAGCGCTACGCCGAAGTGATCATGAAATCAGGCACCAGCCTGTTGTCGATCATCAATGACATTCTTGATTTCTCAAAAATTGAGGCTGGCCGCCTGGAAGTTGAAAAGGTTCGTGTGGAGCCGGCTGTTTTGGTTGACGATGTCATGAGCCTGTTCTGGGAGCGGGCCTCAAGCAGGAACGTCGATCTCGCCGGGCAGATCAGTCCCGATGTTCCAGCGGTGATCGAAGGCGATCCGGTGCGGTTGAACCAAGTGCTGAGCAACCTGGTGAACAATGCTTTGAAGTTCACTGAAAGCGGCCAGGTGCTCATTACGGTACGCCGTGTGCGTGGCGGTGCGGCCGCCGGAATTGAGTTTGCCGTGCACGACAGTGGCATCGGCATCCCTGAAGACAAGCTGGGCAAAGTGTTTGAGAGTTTCTCCCAGGCTGATCAGTCGACCACACGTAAATATGGTGGCACCGGACTGGGCCTGCCCATTTGTAAGCGCCTGGTGGAAGCTATGGGTGGATCCATTGGTGTGGTCAGCACGCCTGGCAAGGGTTCGGTGTTTGGTTTCGTCTTGACGCCAAGAGTGATCGAACAAGCCAAACTGCCTGCGCCTACGTCAGCAAATGCCCGCAAGCGAGCAGTCATTGCGATTTCAGGCAAGGCTACGATTGACGTGATTTCAGCTGCGTTCCAATCTCAGAACGTTCAAGTGGAGGTTCTGGGGCCGGACACTCTTGAGCTATCAGAAAACCCGCCAGATTATCTGGTGGCAGAACCAGAAACGCTCACGCTGGCCGGGCTCAGCAGACGCACCACAATTTCGGTTGTGGTTTCCCAACTTGGCGATTTTGATGCCGACAGGATGATAGAGAAGGGCAGCGCGCAAGACCTGTTGATGAGGCCGGTCTCGTCTGCAGCCTGCGCCGAGTTGCTGAAAGGCCTGCTCGCCGATCAGCCCCGGGGCAAGGATCTTCTGCGCCGCGCCTCTACGCGGTCAGACGAGCTGCCCTCTTACAAAGGTAAGAAAATTCTGGTTGCCGATGACAGTGCCGTCAACCGCGAGGTCATCGTTCAGGCCCTGCGCAGGTTGGACGTAACGCCCGTGCTGGTAGAGGACGGCGCCGAAGCCTTGGAAGCTGCAAAGCGCACCCGCTATGACCTGATCCTCATGGATGGCAGCATGCCGGTTCTGGACGGCTTTGAAGCAACCAAGGCGATCCGCGAGTATGAAGCCGACAGCGACATTCCGCCGAGCAACATCGTTGCGCTTACGGCACATGTGGCTGCCGCCGGGACGGATGCCTGGCGCAACGCGGGCATGAACGATTGCGTGGTCAAACCCTTCACCATGGCCGCGCTCACCACCTGTTTTGAAAACTGGTGTGGCAATGGGGCGGCAGAAATCAGCGTTGAAGAACGCAAGCCGCGCGCTCCGTCCGTCCCCGCCGACCCTGACAGCCCGCTTGACCACGAGGTCCTGGCCGACATTGCTGAACTGGGCGGTGACGGCGCACGGGACATGTTGGTCAAGATTTTCGAACTGTTCTCAGTCAACGCCCCAGACACCCTGGAGACGTTGCACCGCGCAGCCCAGCGGGACAACCGGGCCGAAGTCGCCTCCATCGCCCATTCGTTGAAGTCCATGAGCTCCAACACGGCCGCCATGGACCTGGCGGAACTTTGCGGCGAGCTCGAAGAGCGCTGTGCAGAGTGGAAGAAGATCCAAGTGACCGGGCGCGTCATCGAGATCGGGTTTGAGATTGCACGCGTCATCAAAGCCATGAGCGATGAACGCAATATGGACAGCGCCCTAGAGCGACTCGAGGCGGCCTAAGCAGAGCTGCTATAGATATCCCTGGATTCAATAAGATCTGTGCGCCGAAGGGCTCGCACTCGATACATTTGCAGGCTACAAATCTCCTACCGTCATAGCCCGTGTGTGAGGAGGCAAGTGTGAGCCAGGCAAATGAATTCTATAACTTGGACGATCAAGGCCAGGGCCTGTTCCGCCAACTGGCGCCGGGGCTGACCACCCGCATATTCGCCGGTGAGCAAGCCATGCTGTCTGTGGTGGCATTCGAACCTCATGCCGAAGGCACGTTGCACAGCCACCCTGAAGAGCAATGGGGCGTGATGCTGGAGGGTGACGGCACTCGCACGCAAGGCGGTGAGGACATTTCGGTGAAGGCCGGTGACTTTTGGCGCACCCCGGGCGGTGTGCCCCACACCCTCAAGGCCGGTGCCAAGGGTGCGCGGGTGTTGGATGTGTTCAGCCCGCCTCGCGAAGAATACCGCAAGGCCGGTTCTGGATTTGGAGACGACCAATGAGAGCGACAAAATTTCAGCTTGAAGAGTTGCGGAAGCTGGGCGCTGCCAATCTATATCATGGCAATGGGGACAGCGGTGCACTCGACCCCGCGATCAAACCAATCGATCCGGCGATGAAACTTGCCGGCCCGGCCCTCACCGTCGAGGTGCCGGCTGGTGACAATCTTGCGCTCCACATCGCCATCTCCAAGGCAGCTCCCGGCAGCGTTCTGGTGGTGGACTACAAGGAGCATATGGACGTGGCCGTAACAGGCGACATCATGGCCCTGGCGGCACAGCAGCGTGGGCTTGCGGGGATGGTGATCGATGGTGCGGTGCGCGACGCGGAGGAAATCGCCAGGCTGGGCTTGCCGGTATTTGCCCGTGGCTTGTCCATTCGGGGACCGGCGAAGACCGGGCCGGGCAGCGTGGGCAATCCTGTCACCCTGGGCGCCGTCACGGTTCACAACGGCGATATTGTTGTAGGTGACCGGGATGGGGTCGTTGTGCTGCCGGCGGAGGGATGGTCCGAGGCGCTTGATCTGGCACGCCAGCGTGATGCCCGCGAAGAGGAGGTGCGCCGCAAGTTGATGGCCGGCGAAACCACCGTAAGCCTGATGGGCCTGTCGGACGAGCTCATCGATGTCAACATGCCGTAGGGCAGGGCGTGTCTCCCTTGTGCAATAAGTGTGTCTGAAGATATCCATGGATTGTGATTATCTCATCATTGGCGGAGGCAGCGCCGGCGCCATTGTTGCGCGCCGACTGGCCGATGCCTCTCAAGGCACTGTGATCTTGCTGGAAGCTGGCCGCTCCGATGAACATGATCCCGCCATGCTCGAACTCTCTCGGTTGGACGAGCAGACCGAGGAGACCGAATGGGGATTTCTTGCACGCCCTCAAAAGGGCGGGCCGGCCCTGTTGAGATATTCCCGGGCGAAGGTGCTTGGTGGTTGCGGCAACCACAATGATTGCGCGTTTCTGGTTCCGCCGGAAAGTGATTTCACCGCCTGGGAGGCATTTGGCGCGGCGGGCTGGGGGCCTGAGGGGGTGCAACCCTATTTCGATAGAGTAGAGAGCATGGTTCAGGTGGAGACCGACCCCCCTCTCAGTGTCACGTCTGCGGCATTTCTTCGTGCCGGCCAGGAGCTCGGCCTCCCACGCCTGCAATTCCGCGATCAGATTGCTGCTGGCGTGGGGTCTTTCCCGCTGAACGTTTCCGGCAGCACGCGGCAAGCGTCTTCCAATTGCTATCTGCATCCATTGAGCGGTTTGCCGCCTCATCTCCAGGTGATGACCGGCACGACGGCTGAACGATTGCTGTTTGATGGAACCAAGGTGACCGGCTGCCAAACCTCCCGCGGTGCCATTCTCGCAAGGCGGGAGGTCATCATGTGTGCCGGGTCCATTCAGACCCCGCAATTGCTGATGGTGTCCGGCGTGGGCCCCGCCGCAGAGTTGCGTCAACACGGCATATCCCTGGTGGCTGACGCAGGAGGCGTGGGGCGCCATCTGCTCGACCATCCGGATGCGCCGGTGATCTTCAGTCTGGCCTCTGCCGTTTCTGCCGGGGAGTTGACCCTGTGCGAGGCAACCATGCTGCTTCATCTGGACAAAACCGAACCGGCTCCGGAAATCCTTTGCTATTTCGCCCTCAGGCTACGCGAGAAATACACAACCGGCGATGACATATGTGCCGCCGAGAATGCGGTCAAAGTCACTCCAAATGTGGCAAGAGCGCGGAGCGAAGGCGAGGTTCGGCTGGCCGGCCCGGACGTGCGCGATCATCCGGTGATCGATCTCAACTATTTTTCAGATCCTGAAGGCTATGACCTGCGCACCATTTTGGCCGGGTTCTCGTTTTGCCGAAAACTCACGGGCACGGCAGCTTTTGGGGGCCTTGGCGCGGTGGAAGTGGCGCCAGGTCCAGAAGTTCAATCGCAAGATGAATTGGCCGATTACGTGCGCCGCACCTGCGGCACGGTCTATCATCCAGCCGGCACTTGCCGCATGGGGCGGGAAGAGGATCCGGGCACCGTGGTCATTCCAAACCTGAAGGTAAAAGGCCTGGAGAACATCCGCATTTGCGATGCCTCTGTTTTTCCTGCAATGGTTAGTGTTAATCTGAACAACACAGTCATGATGGTGGCCGAAAAGGCTGCCGACCTCATTATTTCCAAAACTTAAGGACCTGCACCGCGATGGCGTATGAAAAGCTCGAACTCTTGATCAATGGCAAATTCTCTGCCGGCACCTCCGGCAAAAGCGAACCGGTGATCAACCCGGCCACCGAAGAAGTTATCGGCCATGTGCCCCACGCCAGCGCGGCAGATCTGGATGAGGCCATTGCGGCAGCCTGCGACGGCTTCAAGGTGTGGAAGGCCACGCCTGCGGTTCAACGCCAGGCCATCATGGAAGCCACAGCGCGGATCCTGGAAGACCGCAAAGCTGAGATGGCTGAAAACCTGACCCTGGAAATGGGCAAGCCTGTGGGCGAAGCAGCGATGGAGCTCGACTTCACCATCTCCGTGCTGCGCTGGTATGCCGAAGAGGGCAAGCGCGCCTATGGCCGCCTGGTGCCTGCACGGGTTCCCGGCATGCGCCAGATGGTGACCAAGGAGCCGGTTGGCCCCGTGGCCGCATTCGTGGCCTGGAACTTCCCCGGCGTGAACGTGATCCGCAAGGTTGCCGGTGCGCTTGGCGCCGGGTGTTCGATTGTCATCAAGGCCAGCGAGGAGACGCCGGGCACATGTGTTGCCATCGCCCGCGCCTTCCAGGACGCCGGCCTGCCCGATGGTGTGTTGAACGTGGTGTTCGGCGTGCCGGACGAGGTTTCGCGCCATCTTTTGGCCGACCCGCGCCTGCGCAAGCTGTCCTTCACCGGTTCGGTGCCGATCGGCAAGCATTTGCAAAGACTGGCAGCCGACAACCTCATGCGCTGCACCATGGAATTGGGCGGCCATTCGCCGGTGATCGTGTTCGACGATGCAGACGTTCAAAAGGCAGCCCAAATGGCGGCCGGCTTCAAATACCGCAACGCCGGCCAGGTTTGTGTCTCGCCAACCCGCTTCTTTGTGCAAGACAGTGTGGCCGATGAATTCGCGGATGCATTTGTTGATGCCACCAAGAAGGTCAAGGTTGGCAATGGCATGGATGATGGCGTGGCCATGGGTCCGCTCATCGGCGAGCGCCGCCTCGGCATCATGCAGGATTTCGTGGACGACGCGGTGGCCAGCGGTGCTGAGTTGATGCATGGCGGCGAGCGCATGGGCAACCAGGGCTATTTCTACACCCCGACCGTTCTGAAGAACGTACCCGAAGACGCCAAGATCATGAACGAAGAGCCGTTTGGCCCGGTTGCGCCGATCGCATCGTTTGAGAGCTTTGATGAGGTTGTGGCCCGCGCCAACAAGCTGATGTTCGGCCTTGCCTCTTATGCCTTCACCAACGACGGCGCCCGCGCCGCGGCTCTGGCCGACCAGATCGAAGCCGGCATGCTTGCGGTCAACAGCTTCGTTGTGTCCACACCGGAAACCCCCTTCGGCGGCATCAATGAAAGCGGTTATGGCGCTGAGGGCGGCATCGAAGGTTTGGATGCTTATCTCAGAACCAAGTTCGTCACCGAGGTCGGCGTTTAACGCCGCGCAGAGGTATGAACCGGCTCGATAACAAGGTTGCCCTGATTTCCGGGGCGGCCAAAGGCATTGGTGCAGAGACCGCCCGGCTGATGAGCCAGGCGGGCGCCAAGGTTGTGGTGGCAGACGTGCTTGGCGATGTTGGGCGAGCCACCGTCAAGTCCATAACAGACGAGGGCGGTGACGCCCTCTATGTGGACCTGGACGTGAGCCGGGAAGACAGCTGGGCCGCGGCGGTTGAGGCTGCCGTGGGCCATTTCGGCAAGCTCGACATTCTGGTGAACAATGCCGGTTTGTTTTTGGGCCAAGACTTTGAAGAGGTGCCGCTGGACGACTGGAACAGGCTGGTTTCGGTGAACCTCACCGGCGTCTTCCTGGGCACCAGGGTGTGTGCCCCGGCCTTGCGCAAAAGTGCAAAAGACAGCCCCCATGGCAGCGCCATTGTGAACCTCTCCTCCATTGCCGGCCTGGTGGGCGCGCCGCTTGACCCGCTCTATTCCATGACCAAGGGCGGTGTCACCGTGTTCACCAAATCCACCGCCCTGGACTTTGCCCGCAAGAAAGACCGCATCCGGGTCAATTCGGTGCACCCAGGGGTTATCGACACGGAAATGGGCCAACAGACGATTGAGACCGGCGCGCGCATGTTCAGCGAGAATGACACCGACCTCGCCCTGAAAAGGTCGATCCAGCGCCATCCCATGGGGCGCCTTGGCACGGTGGATGACATTGCCCGCGCCATCGTGTTCCTGGCCTCGGACGATGCGGGCTTCATGACCGGATCGTCGCTTGTGGTCGACGGCGGCCTCACGGCGGCCTAGGTGCGATGAGCACACATCAGTTCGACGTCATCGTTGTGGGCGCCGGTTTTTCCGGCATGTACCTGCTGCATCTGCTGCGCGGGCGTGGGCTCAAGGTGCGCGTTTTGGAGCGCGGCAGCGATGTGGGCGGCACCTGGTATTGGAACCGCTATCCCGGCGCGCGCTGCGATGTGGAGAGCATGGAGTATTCCTACCAGTTTTCTGAAGAGTTGCAGCAGGACTGGGACTGGTCTGAACGCTATGCCCCCCAGCCGGAGATCTTGCGCTATGCGGGCCACGTGGCCGACCGCTTTGATCTGCGCCGGGACATCCAGTTTGAAACAAACGTAAGCGCCGCCACCTATCAGGACGACACCGCCCGCTGGCGCATCGAAACCGCCGAGGGCGAGGTTTACGACACCAAGTTCTTCATCATGGCCACCGGCTGCCTGTCGTCCACCAACAAGCCCCAGTTCAAAGGTGCAAACAGCTTCACAGGCCCGGTCTACCACACCGGCAGCTGGCCACATGAGCCTGTGGATTTCACCGGCAAGCGTGTGGCGGTTATCGGCACCGGCTCTTCGGCCATCCAATGCATTCCGCAGATCGCAGCCCAGGCGGCGCACCTGACGGTGTTTCAGCGCACGGCAAACTATGCGGTGCCGGCCCGCAACGGTGCGCTCGATCCTGAATTGCGCGATGCCATCAAGGCAAACTATCCAGAGTTCCGCGCCAAGGCCAAGCAGGTGCGCAACGGCCTGCACTACCCGCTAAACGATGTGGCCACCATGTCGGTGTCGCCGGAGGAGCGCCAGGCGGAGTATCAATTTCGCTGGGACCGGGGAGGGATCTCTTTTGCCGGCGCGTTCAATGACCTTCTCTTAAGCGCAGAGGCGAATGAGGTCGCGGCTGACTTCGTGCGCGGCAAAATTCGCGAGACTGTGAACGACCCAAAGGTGGCCGAACTGCTCTGCCCCAAATCGGTGATCGGCTGCAAACGCCTGTGTGTGGATATCGATTACTTTGAAACCTACAACCGGCCCAACGTCACCCTGGTCGATATCAGCGAAGCGCCGGTTGAGGAATTCACTCCGGCCGGGGTGAAGGCCCATGGCGAGGTGGCAGACGTTGACGCCATTGTGCTGGCCACTGGGTTCGACGCCATGACAGGCTCGCTGTTGGGCGTGGACATCCGCGGCAGGGACGGCCAGACCTTGAAGGACAAATGGGCCGCGGGCCCTTGCACCTATCTGGGCCTGTCGACGGCAGGATTTCCAAACTTCTTCATGGTCACAGGGCCCGGCAGCCCTTCGGTGCTCACCAACATGCTGCCGTCCATCGAGCAACATGTGGAGTGGATCTCAGATCTGCTGCATGCCACCCTCGCGCGCGGCGCCCAGGCGGTGGAGCCCGAAGCCCAAGCCGAGGAAGCCTGGGTCGAACACGTGAACGCCCTTGCCGGCCGCACCCTCTACCCAACCTGCAATTCCTGGTACCTTGGCGCCAATGTTCCCGGCAAGCCCCGGGTGTTTATGCCCTATCTCGGATTTCCGACCTATGTGGCCAAATGCGATGAGGTGGCCCGCAACGGGTATTCAGGTTTCGTGTTCTCTTGAACCGGCAAGATCCTGTGCACAGTTCAAGGCCGTGCTTTTTCGACATGCCGCACCCTATTGGGATAGTATGGTGGCTTGCAAAGGGGGCGGGAGGCGAATTTGGAACAGGAACGTGGCCGAGCAAGAGGGATTTCCCTGGAAGAGGGACCAGCCCGCGAGCGCATAAACAAAGCCGGTGATTTTCTGGTCGATGCGTTCCATCTCCTCGGCCTGTTTGCGATTGGGGCGGCAACCGTCTGGGCGGCGAGTTTTGAGTTCATTTCGATGATCGAAAAAGGCACGGCCAGTGTTGAGGACCTCCTCTTGCTGTTCATCTACCTTGAGATCGGCGCCATGGTCGGCATCTACTTCAAGACCAACCACATGCCGGTGCGTTTCTTGATCTATGTGGCGATCACCGCATTGACCCGCCATCTGGTCGGGTTCGTTAATTCGCACCACAAGCCGGAGGTCGATATACTCATTGTGGCCGGAGGAATTTTTGTGCTCGCCGCATCGGTTCTGGCGCTGCGCTACGGATCATACCGCTTTCCAAGCAACCGCCCGGAAGACAGGGCCCTGGCTGCGAGCGAGGAGAGCCCTGAAAAATAGGTTCCGCAGTGACGCGCAGATACAGTCTCAGATCGTTGAATGTTGGCATTTACCCGGTGCGCCCGAGTTGGAGGCTTTGGCCTCGCGTCCCGATGTTCAATGGCATGGGTACATCGCGCTGCAACGATTGGCGGTGTTCGGCGATGACGCCGTGCCCACGCTTTTTGCGTTGATGAAGGTGGGGCTTGAAGGCGGGAAACATTTCTATCGCAAATCCCAGTTTCAGCATCCCTATCTGGGCGGCCTGTGCGGATTGTGCCAGGCAGGTGCCAAGGCAACCTGCGCGCTGCCGGAACTCCGGCAACTGACGGCAGAGGGAATGCTGCCCGATCATGCCTCCTACGGCGGTTTGCAGTTCACCACATTGCTGCGCATGGGCGAAGACAAAGAGCAGGTTCGCGCGTTGTTCGTGGCAGCTGCGCGCAACAAGTCAAACGCCACAGGCAGACATTTTGATAGACTTGTCACCAGGGCGCTGAAGAAAAAGCAAAAGTGCTATTATTAGGCCACGGCGGATTTGGCTGACCGGCGCACCGGCACATTTTTAGGTCCAGCCATGAGGGCAAGGTACGATGTCGAATGCCAAGCAAATCGTCGGTGATGCATTGGTCTGGGATCAACTGTTCCCGGCCACCGAGTATTGTGGGACATGGGCTGCGCATGAGCTTCAGCTCGAGCAAATGAGGCAAGCCGGGTACGACGCCGTTTCAATTACAGTCGCTTACGACCCGGAAGACACCATGACGGCGATCAGGCGCATATCGCATTGGCGCAAGTTCGTTCGGGCAAACGACGACCGGTTCCTGCTGCTCTCTTCAGCCGGCGATGCGCAGCGGGCCAAGGCCGAGGGCAAACTGGCCCTTGGGTTCCACTTCCAGGGAACCACACCGTTCGCCCGCGATCTTGGCCTGGTGGAGATGTTTTACAATCTCGGCGTCCGCCACGCGCTGCTGGCCTACAACCACAGAAACAACGTTGGCGATGGCATTCACGAGAGGACCGACAGCGGGCTTTCCAAGTTCGGACGTGAATTGATTGCCGAGATGCAGCGGGTTGGAATGCTTGTTGACTGCTCCCACACAGGATCGCGCACAGCCCTGGAGGCCTTTGAACTGGCGGCGGCGCCGGTGATCTATTCTCACGCCAACCCGGCAGCCGTATTCGCGCACGATCGCAATCTGAGTGATGACATGGCCCGTGCATGTGCCGCCACCGGCGGGATGATCGGATTGAACGGCGTCGGGTGGTTCCTTGGCCTGGGCGATGATCTGGTTGAGCTGTTGTTTCGTCATGTCGACCATTGGTGCCAGGTTATCGGGGCAGCGAGGGTGGGGCTGGGCCTCGATATCGTCACGGACCCTTCAATGACCCTGGCTGCGATAGCGCAAGATACGGCGAGATGGCCTGCCGATCAGGGCTATCAAGCCGATGATCTGCCGGCATGTGGACCAGATTGTTTGGAGGGGCTGACCGAACGGATGCTTCTGGCCGGCTACAGCTCAAATGATTGCCGCGGCATTTTGGGAGAGAACTGGCTCCGCTTGGCACGCGAGGTTTGGAAGGCACCGGCATAGTGTCCCCACAACCCTGCACACGCATTTATACATGAAAATAGTCCTTGACATAGATGGTTGTGTTCTCTATATGTTCCCCACTGCCGTGTACCGGGGGCGTGTCTAGACCGTCATTCACGTGACATGTGCAGATGATGCTTGGGATGGAACTGCCTGGACGTGGCAGGAAAGCCTCAAGGGTCACCGTTGAGGC
>JAAEUE010000364.1 GCA_024227565.1 Alphaproteobacteria bacterium | reverse complement strand
TATATCTCATTGCCCGGAAATTCCGCGTCGGCATCGACCAGATTGCACGTTGGAACAGCATCGACAAGAACAAGATTCTGCGGCCCGGGCAGAAGCTCACCATGTACGTGGACGTCACCGCCCAGTCCAGCTAACCAACAAAAAGGGGTCAGAGCCCTTTTCGGAGGAATGTTCGAAAAGGGCTCTGACCCCTTTTTGTGTTTCGATGTAGAATGGCCGCCTCAAATATAGCAGGGAAGAAGATATGGGCTTCATGGCCGACAAGAAGGCATTGATCGTTGGTGTCGCGAGCGATCGTTCAATCGCAACAGGTATTGCAGAAGCGTTCGCCCGCGAAGGTTGTGAGATTGCTTTTACCTATCAGAATGAGAAGCTCTTAAGCCGTGTGCAGAAGCTCTCCGCGCGCCTGGGTCAAAACACCGATCTGCTGTTTCCCTGCGATGTCACCTCCGATGACGAGATTGCCGCCGTTTTTGAGGGCCTGGGTAAGGCTTGGGACGGTCTGGACATCATCGTCCATTCTGTCGGCTTTGCACCTCGAGACCAGCTTGCCGGCGGCTTTCTTGAGTCCATTACGCGTGAGGGCTACGCCATTTCACACGATATCTCCGCGTACAGCCTCGCAGCGCTCGCCAAAGCCGGTCTGCCGATGATGGAAGGCCGCAATGGGTCCATCCTCGCCCTGACCTACTACGCCGCTGAGAAGGCTGTCCCGAGCTACAACGTGATGGGCCTGGCCAAAGCAAGTCTTGAATCCTGCGTGCGCTTCATGGCGGCGGATCTGGGTGCGAAAGGCATCCGCGTGAACGCGATTTCAGCTGGCGCGATCAAGACGCTGGCTGCAGCTGGCATAGCCGGCTTCCGCAAGATGCTGAGCTATGCGGAGAAGGCCTCGCCACTGCAACGCACGGTAACGACCGAGGAAGTTGGTAACACGGCGGCGTTCCTGTGCTCGGATCTGGCCAGCGGCATCACCGGCGAAATCACCTTCGTGGATGCAGGCGCCAACATCATGGCGATGAGCCTCGACGACGCGTAGGAGG
>JAAEUE010000363.1 GCA_024227565.1 Alphaproteobacteria bacterium | reverse complement strand
GCGGGCGAGCGCATCCTGCGTAAGGCAGGCAAGTCGGGCAAGAAGTAATTCCCTGCCAGACACCCTTCAGCTTTACCCACCATGTCGACCCTCTCCCGCAAACAGCAGACCCAGAAACGCCACAGGCGTCTGCGTCGCCATCTCAGTGGCACTGCCGATCGTCCCAGATTGGCCGTGTTCCGCTCCAACAGTCACATCTACGCTCAGTTGATCGACGACGAAGCTCAGAGCACTCTGTGTTCTGCCTCCACCCTCGACAAAGACCTGCGATCCAGCCTCAAAGCTGATGGCAGCAGCTGTGATGCGTCCGTTGCCGTTGGCGACTTAGTGGCCAAACGTGCCATTGCCAAAGGCATTCAACAAGTTGTCTTCGATCGAGGCGGCAACCTGTACCACGGCCGAGTGAAAGCTCTGGCCGATGCCGCCCGGGAAGCGGGCCTTCAGTTCTGATCCTGCTCTCACTATGACGACCGAACCCAACAACCAGACCACCTCCAACGACGTGCCATCGGCTTCTGACGTTCCGGCAGCAGCTGAAGGTCAAGGCCAACAACAGGAGCAGCGCCGCGGAGGCGGAGGCGGCCGCGGTGACCGTCGCGGCGGTCGCGGCGACCGTCGCCGTGGCCAAGAACGTGATTCCGAATGGCAAGAGCGCGTTGTGCAGATCCGCAGGGTCTCCAAAACCGTGAAAGGCGGCAAAAAGATGAGCTTTCGCGCCATCGTTGTTGTCGGCAATGAACGCGGTCAGGTCGGCGTTGGTGTCGGCAAGGCCGGCGATGTCATCGGTGCGGTACGCAAGGGAGTTGCTGATGGCAAAAAGCACTTGGTGAAAGTGCCTCTGACCCGCCACAACTCGATCCCGACCCTGTCGAATGGTCGTGACGGCGCAGCGAGTGTTCTCATTCGTCCCGCCGCACCTGGTACCGGTGTAATTGCCGGTGGATCCATCCGCACGGTGCTCGAACTCGCAGGCATTAAAAATGTCTTGGCGAAACGCCTAGGAAGCAAAACCCCTCTCAATAACGCTCGGGCTGCCATGGTGGCCCTGCAACTTCTCCGCACCCACAAGGAGACAGCCAAGGAACGGGGGATCTCCCTCGAGCAGATCTACTCCTGATTTCCCCCATGACTCTCAGACTCGACTCTCTCAAACCCAACAAAGGTGCTCGTCGGCGCAAATTGCGTAAGGGCCGTGGTATTGCAGCCGGTCAGGGTGCTAGTTGCGGTTTCGGTATGCGCGGACAAAAGTCCCGCTCAGGCCGTCCTACCCGCCCTGGATTTGAAGGCGGCCAGATGCCGCTTTATCGCCGGGTGCCGAAGCTCAAGCACTTCACCCTGATCAATCCAAAGTCATTCACCGTTCTGAACGTGAGTGCACTGAACGACATCAAGGCTGGCAGCACCGTCAATCTCGACTCGCTCGTAAAAGATGGCATTGTCACCAGCCCTAAGAGTCCCCTCAAGATTCTTGGCAACGGTGAATTGAAAGCCAAGCTCACCGTTCAGGCAGCGGCCTTTACGGCCTCTGCTCGCGCCAAAATCGAAGCTGCCGGTGGGACCTGCGAGGTTCTCGACTGATCTCGCCCATACGATCTGCTCCGCGCAGATCTAAGGTCTGAGCCGTCCCACTGGATTCCGGTCCGGGGACGGCTTTGCTGCATCAGCCCCATTCTTTTCTTCCTTCTCCATGCTTGTCAGTCGGGGACGTAACCCCAGCGCCACTGAAGTGATTACCCAGTTGGTGCAGAACCCTGAGCTGCGCGGCCGGGTTCT
>JAAEUE010000362.1 GCA_024227565.1 Alphaproteobacteria bacterium | reverse complement strand
TTCTCTTTGATCAAGCGTTGTTTTTCCGCTTCAATCCGCTTGAGCAGTTCACTGGCTGGCTCATCATCGGGGTCTTGCGCCACCAGCTTTCCCTGCACCGCCAACTGCAAAATCGCCTCGTTCAGCTTAGGCACATCTTCCGCACGGCTCACCATCTGTCCGAATTGTTCCAACAGCAACTTATTCACCATTGGCAACCTCCAGCGCGGCGGCCAGCTCTTGTTTCAACGTTTGGCGCAGGTCGGCAATGGCGCTTTGTTGCTGGCGGTACGCTGCCAGCAGTTCCACCGGGTCGCCAGTCGCCACGTCCGCCTTGTGCGGGTTTTTGATGTCCAAATTGTAGTTCCGCGCCTCAATCTCCGCGATGGGTACGCGCCACGCAAATTCATTCTCTTCCCGCTTCGCCCACCACGCCTTCTCCACCGCAAACTCTTCAATACGAATCGGCCGCGTCTTGGAATAATTCTTATACCCCTCTGGCAATTGATGCTCGTAATACCAGACCGCCGTCGTCGGTTCCCCCTTCGTGAAAAAGAGCAGATTGGTATTGATGCCCGTGTACGGCGCAAAGACCCCGTTGGGCAAGCGCACAATCGTATGCAAATTGCAGGTCGTCAACAGCCGCTCCTTAATGCGCGTCTTCACACCCTCGCCAAAGAGAGAGCCATCGGGCAGCACAATCGCCCCGCGCCCGTTGGCCTTCAACATCTGCATAATCAAGACCAAAAAGAGGTCGGCCGTCTCCTTTGTCTGAAATCCCGCCGGAAAACCGCTCTCTACTCCCGCCTCTTCCATCCCGCCAAAGGGCGGATTGGTCACAATCACATCCACCCGATGCTTGTCTGTAATACTGCGATACGGTTGGCGCGTCAGGGAATTATCGCGGGCGATTTGGGGAACGCTGACCCCGTGGGCAAAGAGATTGGTCATCGCCAACACATGGGGCAGCGGCTTCTTCTCGATGCCGCGAATGGAGGTTTCAACCAGCGAACGGCCGTCGGCGTTTGTGACTTGCGCCTTCAAATGCTCCAAAGCGCAAACCAAAAAGCCGCCCGTGCCGCAAGCGGGGTCTAACACCAGTTCGCCCGCCTGCGGGT
>JAAEUE010000361.1 GCA_024227565.1 Alphaproteobacteria bacterium | reverse complement strand
CCGAAACGGGCGGCAAATGCCGAAGCCGCGCTGGTTGGTAAACCCTGGGCAGAAGCATCGCTTTTGGGGGCCGCAGCCGTGCTGGGCGAGGATTTCACCCCGCTGAGCGATATGCGGGCCACCGCGGATTACCGCCTGAAAGTGGCACAGAACCTGTTCCGCCGGTTCTGGCTGGAACAGACCGCGGACGAACCTGTTCGTCTGAAACGGGCTTGAGGGGAATTGAGATGAACCAGACAGCGAAAATCAAAGGCGGAGTGCATAGCGACCTGCGCCATGACTCTGCCATCAAGCACGTCAGCGGCAGTGCTGAGTACTGCGATGATGTGCTGGAGCCGATTGGAACCCTGCATGCCTATCTGGGCCTGTCGGACGTTGCCCACGGCGAAATCGAGGCGATGGACCTGAGCGAAGTGCGCAGCGCCAAAGGCGTGATCGACGTGCTGACGCATGAAGATGTGCCGGGGGTCAACGATGTGTCACCAACCGGACTGCATGATGAGCCGCTGTTGGCGGTGGATAAAGTGGAATTCTGGGGCCAGGCGATTTTTGCGGTGGTTGCGGAAACCCGCGATCTGGCCCGGCGCGCGGCCAAGAAGGCCGATATCACCTACAAGAAACTGCCGCATGTCACGGATGCCGCCGCCGCAATGGACGCGGGCTATCCCTATGTGACAGCGCCGCTGAAACTTGAACGAGGTAACGTGGAACTGGCCTTAGGGGACGCCACCAACCGTATTTCGGGGCGCATGATCGTGGGCGGGCAGGAGCATATGTACCTGGAAGGCCATATCGCCTTTGCCATTCCGGGCGAGGATGAAGATGTGACCGTCTATTCCTCTACCCAGCACCCAAGCGAGGCGCAGCATATGGTGGCCCATGTTCTGGGCATCCCGTCTAACGCCGTCACGGTGAACGTGCGCCGCATGGGCGGCGGGTTTGGTGGCAAGGAAAGCCAGATGAACCTGTTTTGTGCTGTGGCTGCGATGGCTGCGAAGAAGCACAACCGCGCTGTTAAACTGCGCCCGGACCGCGATGATGACATGACCACCACCGGTAAGCGGCATGATTTTGTCATCGACTATGATTTCGGGTTTGATGATGATGGAAGAGTGGAGGCATTTGAGGGCATCTTCGCCGCCCGTTGCGGCTGGTCTGCTGACCTGTCCGGCCCGGTGACTGACCGGGCTCTGTTTCATGCCGACAATGCCTACTATTATCCGCACGTGCGCATGCACTCGCGCCCGATGAAGACCAACACCGTGTCCAACACCGCCTATCGCGGGTTTGGCGGGCCGCAAGGGGTGGTGATGGCAGAGCGGATGATGGAGGAGATTGCCATCAAGCTTGGGAAAGATCCGCTTGATGTGCGCAAGGCCAACTTTTACGGCTTTGAGGACCGTAACGTGACGCCATATCATCAGACCGTCGAGGATAACATCGTCGGTCAGCTGGTAGAGCAGCTGGAGGAAAGTTCGGACTATCGCAAGCGGCGGCAAGAGATCATCGACTTCAATGCCAAGGGCGGAATAATCCGCAAGGGGATTTCCCTGACGCCGGTGAAATTCGGGATCAGCTTTACCGCCACATGGTACAATCAGGCCGGCTCGCTGGTTCATGTTTACAACGACGGTTCGATCCATCTGAACCATGGCGGCACCGAGATGGGGCAGGGCCTCAATACCAAGGTCGCCCAGGTTGTGGCCGACGCTTTTCAGGTGGATTTTGACCGCATCAAGAT
>JAAEUE010000360.1 GCA_024227565.1 Alphaproteobacteria bacterium | reverse complement strand
GGCCTGATAAGATCGATCTCACACCTGCAAAATTGGCAAATCTAGTCATCGTGAGGATTCCCTTTTAAACTCATATAAATAGAAATGCTAATTAAAATAAAGCCTTATCCCTCTGCCTCAGATGCCATCAACATGTTGTAGGTCATGGGCTTGATGCGGGTTGCGATTTGGAGCAGCGAGCGGAAGGCTGAGGGGCGGTTGCGGCGGCGGTTGAAGCGGAAGGTGAACTCGTCGAGATAGGACTGAAAGTGATCCTCCCGCAGGCCGTGATAGACGCCGAGCGCCAGTGTTTTCAGATTGGAAAACACCCGATGTACCCAGGGCAGCACCACATGGGCAGCCATCGGCCCGACCACATGCGGATCATGCACGACATCAGGTGCTCCCGGATAGGCGCTCCAGCCATCGGTTTTCGCGGTTGAGCCAGCAGCGATGTTTCGCTTGATGAAATCGTGCAGGCTTTCGGCCGAGTGATCGTCGATTTTGGACAGGCGAATGCGTCCTGGGCGGCCTTCATCATCGACCTCTACCGCCCCGGCAAACAGCAGCTTGCCCTCGCCGGAGCGTCCCTGACCGCCATCCGGTGGATCGTCCCTGGCGCGGTGCGGGACGCTGCTTTCATCTACTTCAACAAGGCCGTTCAAAGGGTTACGATGAGGGTCGACCATCGCCCGGCGCAGCTTGGCGCACAGCAGCCAGGCCGATTTGTAGGAGCCAAGGCCAAGCTGCCTTTGCAACTGCTTGGCAGAGATACCATTGGAATGGGTGGCCATCAGCCAGGCGGCCCAGAACCAGATGGTGAGCGGCAGCTTGGAGCCATGCATGAGGGTGCCGGATTTGACGGAAGCCTGATGATGGCATTTTCTGCACTCGAATATGCGCTCGGGGCGGGTGAATTCATAAGCCTCGTCATGGCCGCATTTCGGGCAGGAAAAGCCATCCGGCCAGCGCTGGGCGATGAGGTAGGCCTCGCAGCTTTCATTGTCGGGAAAACGGTTCTGAAATTCGATAAGAGTCGTGGGATAGTCGCTCATCACAAAGCCTCTTTCCATCTGGATGCCACAGCAGTATGTCAGAGAGCATCATAAATCAACATATAGCCCCTGCTGAGGCAGAGGGATAAGGCTTAAAATTTGGCTCTGTCTGAATTAAACGTTGGTTTTGTCAAAGAGCGGCGGCAAGAGGCATCAGGTCCGCTTCCAACTCGCGCCGCCAGCCGAGATAGCTTGGCAGATATTTTGTCGCCACGCCATTGCACTGCGCCAACCACCGCTTGAAGCGGCCTGCATAGCCATTGACATTTTGGATGTGCAGCACCTTTTCATGCAGATGCTCTCCCTTGCTGGCGAT
>JAAEUE010000359.1 GCA_024227565.1 Alphaproteobacteria bacterium | reverse complement strand
TACCGGGGTGACAATTTCCCCGAAGCCATGCGTGGCATGGCCTTCTCATGTGAACCCGCCGGTGAACTGATCAAGGCTATCCGGGTCGAACGCGACCAATGGAACAAACCGGATGGCGGGCATCCCTTCGGCAAGAAAGAGTTCTTGGCCACCGAGGATGAGTGGTTCCTGCCTTGCAATCTGTATACCGCCCCCGACGGCACGCTCTGGATTGTGGACATGTACTTTGGCCTGCTGCAACACCGGGCCTACATGACAACCTATCTGCGCAAGCAGTACGAAAGCCGGGGATTGCACAAGCCCAAACCGTCCACCGGTCGCATTTACCGCGTACGTTATGCGGCCAAGGCGCCCTCCCCCGTGCCGCGCATGGATGGACTGCAACCAAAACAGCTGATCGAGTTTCTGAACCACCCCAATGGTCAGGTGCGCGACACGGCGCAACGTTTGATTGTCGAAGCGGGAGGCGATAGCGCCATGCAAGCTCTCAAGCAAATCGTTGTGGCTTCCAAGAACCCCCTGGCTCAAATCCACGCGCTTTGGACCCTGGATGGGCTCGGGCTGCATTCCGTGCCGGCAATGCTCGCGGCGCTCAAGAGCCCCAACATGGATGTCACCACAACCGCACTGGACATC
>JAAEUE010000358.1 GCA_024227565.1 Alphaproteobacteria bacterium | reverse complement strand
GAATGCCCCCAACAGCACCATAGAGCCTCAAAAGCCACTCAGGGTGTCCATCAGCAAAAAAATCCCGTCAAAGCACAAATCTGCGCTCAGCTCTGGTTGAACCAACAATCACCAAGCGTTTTTACACGCCCAAGACCCAAAGCAGAAGTGCTTGAAGACTAGCGTGCTTATACCGGACACATCCGACCAGCGTTTCGCCACCCCACACCTTCACTCATCCACCAGAGGGCGCCGCTAGGCACTGAACCGCGCAGGAGCAATAGTAATAAAAGCTGTCTGGAGAACTTGTTAATTTCCGCCCAGCGCAATGGTAACCCGGGCACCGACTTTAGCTTCTGAGAGGCCGTCAAGTCCGACCTTTGAAGGATCGAAAACAAGCGCGCCGGTGCCCATGTCGGCAAAAGCGGTGTCGCTCCAATAGTCCACGACACCGAACACGCTTGCCGTGACGCCACTGGCCACCGCGGCCTTGAGAGCCCCGCCGAGGCGGCCCCGGAAGCCAACGTTAGTTCGACTGTCAGATACTGATGGCACAGCGCCAAAGCCAAAGTTGTCCGCAAACTTGCCATCAGCGTCGAGCACATACACCCCGGCAGCAAAGTCGGTGGCGAATGACAAACCATTCCCAAATTGGAATTCTGGTTGTATTGCTACCATCGTGCCAAAATACCAGGTGTCAACAGAGGCACTGCGCCAGGTGCCTCCACCCAAGATAAAGTGTCGTGATTTGTCTTCGCTGCGGCGAACAAAGAATTCTAGCGCTCCCGTCAGGTCGACAACTTCGCTTTGACCAACCTCACCCTTTAGAGCGATAGTTCCGTCGTACACTTCACGCTTCTGCGTGGCGCCAGCGGGCTGCCCGGGGCCGAAACGTGGAAAAATACCATCTACAGACATAAGTCTCGCGCCGTTCCTGTTTTCCTTATCGTCGTCAAAGATATTTGTGCTGAAGCTCGACTCGATGCGAGCGTTTTCTAGACCGAAAGGAGAAACATCTGGGCCGAGAATAAACCCAAGATCAACGCCGACCAAGCCGCCATCCTGAACGGCAAATGCATGAAAAATCGTGCTCATGGCTGTGGCGTAGGCATTCACCTCCGGGCCATCTTGATAAACATAACCGCCAAAAGCACTAACGTAAAAATCCGTGGCGCCTTGAGGAGCCTTTCCCATCTCAGCCTGAGCTTGAGTTAAACCCAGCATTGCCCAAAGCAATGCCGCTGCCATTCCAAAATGTACATTCTTGATAGCCATGACGCCTGCCCACTTTTTTTTATGACGAATGAAACAGAACGTAGTCGCGATTTCAAGCTCGTATTCTTTCGTTCGTTAGTTGGGGTGCGCTGGTGACATATTAGCAACAAGGAGAGTTATGGCACTTTGCGGAAGTCCGATGCTCTCGAAAAGTTTCCGCTTTGCCATCAACACCGGACATTCAGCGGTCCACCCGTGTCCGGTCGAAAAGTCCGCAAAGCAGACTTTGAAGCTTCCGCGCGCCAGTTCCGTTCAGGGTTATTTTCTACCGTCTGAAATACTCTGGCCTAGTTCCGCCATTGGCACAGATGCGCATCTCCAGCGCTGCCGGTGGTGCGCACCAAAAATCAACACGACGCGCTCTGATCGCTCGTCCATTCTTCCCGGGTGATGCCAAAACCGGGGATCAACTCCGAATAGGCGTGGCGCTCGCCGCGGTCGCGCAGGCCCGCCTTGCGCAGCACATGTTTTGAAGCGTGGTTCTCCAGATCCGTCACCGCCACCACATCCTCCAAAGCTGTCTGCTCAAAGGCAAAGCGCAACAGGCGGCTGCAGGCCTCGGTGGCGTAGCCTTGCCCCCAGGCGGTGCGCTTGAACATGTAGCCGATCTCGATTTCTGCGTCCGGATACTGGTCCTCAACCACAAGGGACCAGTCCGTATCATCGCCCTCAATGGGCAAGGGGAGGAGAACGCCGGTGCCCAGCTTCTCGCCGCTGTGCTTGTCCAGCACGCACCAAACGCCAAGCCGCCCGCCGGCCCCGCGGGCGCTGGCGGTTTGAAGTTCGGTTGGCAGGTTTTCAGGGGTGCTCGGCGGACACACATATTTCACCACTTCAGGGTCCAGAAATATGGCACGGCCCAGATCCAGATCATCCCCGTTCAAAGGCCGCAGCCGCAGGCGCTCGGTTTCAAGCACCAGCGCCGCGGCGGCCAGGGGCTTAAGGTGTGTGTTTGGCAAAGAGGGCACGGTAGAGCCGTTTGTCGCGGCCATAAATGTCGGGCCGGAAGTTGATGGCGCCGTTCAGGCCGCGGAACACGGTTGAGTAGGTGAGGTGAACAGCCAAGGGTTCAGGCAGGTTGACCCGGGTGCGTTTGGCCGAGTCCAGCACGGTTTGGATTTTCCGCAAAGACCATTTCCCAGGCGCATTGGCCAACAGCTGGTTGGCCAGATGGAGCGGGCGCCCCACTCTGATGCAGCCATGCGAGAAGGCGCGCGACGTGCGGCTGAACAAGGAGCGCGACGGGGTGTCGTGCAGGTAGATCGAATGCTTGTTGGGGAAGATGAACTTCACCCGGCCAAGGGCATTCTTCGGGCCAGGCTTCTGGCGGATGGTGAAGGGAAAACTGGATCTCGAATACGAGGCCCAGTCCACTGAGCCGAACGGGATCGACTGGCCGCCCTGGAGCAACTCGTAGCTTTGGCCCAGATGGCCGGGGTTTGCCTGCAGCTTGGGCAGGATCTCCTTGGTGGCAATCGAATAGGGCACGGTCCAGGTTGGGTTCAGCTCAAGATATTTGATCTTGTTGGAGAACACCGGCGTGCGGTGGCCGGGCTTGCCCACAACCACCCGGATCACCTCCTGCAGGGAGCCGTACTCAACCCGGCGCAATTCGAAGCTGGCCACATTCACCAGGATATGCTTGTCGCCCAGATCTTCCGGCAGCCAGCGCCAGCGCTCCAGGTTCACGATGATCTGGCGCACGCGCTCCTTGGCCGGAATGTTCATGGCAAAGATCGATTGCTTGCCGATCACCCCATCTGAATCAAGGCCATGCTCGGCCTGAAACTGGCGCACGGCAATGACCAGCGCCTCGTCATAGACGTTGGGGTCAGTGGCTGTCTGGCTGATGTCGCCGGAGGCCCTCAGGCGCGCGCGCACCTGGGCCACCCTGGGGTCGGTCATGCCGGGCTTCAAGGTTTCGCCTGGATCAACCGGCTGCCATCCACCCTTTGCCTCAATGGCCTGGAACTGGCGCAGGGCATTGCGCAGGGTGCGGTACTCAGAGTTTTGCGGCTCCATATCCTTGAAGAACGCGCTCAGGGAGGAATAGTTGTTGAGCTTGGTGAGAAGCGGCACCAGCGCGAGCTTTTTTCTGGAGACGAACAGTTCTGGATCAATCTTGCGGGGCACGAACCGGCCGATCTTCAAATCCGTCGCATAGCGCAGGAAGAAGGCGCTGAAGGCCAGTTCCGCATAGGCTTCGGTGAAGCTCTCGCCGGCCTGGAGAGAATCTTTGAGCGTGATCAGATAGTCCACCGGATAGTCGCGTGAGAACAGACCATCGCGCTCGGCGTTCGAGAGATGCTCGATCAACTGGTCCATGCGCGGCGAGCCCACCCAGAAGAGGCGGCCCTCGTTTTCCACGTAATGCTTGGTGAGCACTTTGCGCACGCGCTGCACCGGCATGGGGAGCCGGCCCTTGGCATTGAGGATGGTCGTCACCTGGGCGGAGACCTCATCGCGGGTGGAAAAACTGTCGCCTTTGGCGGCAAGTGCCGGTGCCGCACCAAGGCCTGCAAGTGCCGCAAGCGCGAAAGCGCAGCCGCGGGTGCGGTCCCATGTCCGATTGTTCGTCATTGCGCTGAGTTCCCTCCCTCGCACCAATATGCCACCTTTTGGTGGCAGTTTTTTGTTAAGGTACTGTTAACCATAACTATCGCGGGTTTGCCTCAGTTTTGTGCCAAAAATGGCGAAAACATGCCGCAGATCACGTAAGATTGTGCGTTATATGATCGCGAGGGGCTTTTCGTCCGCACACGGCTGGTTAAATTAGAGCGTAAATTCAACGCACAAGACGCGAAACCGATAATGGCCCTGAAAATCAAATTTACCGATCTCCCCCGCGACCAGCTGGAGCAAATGGCAGCCGCCGGCGCACAAATCGAGGAATGCTACCGCCTGTTGGGCAAGACCAACGCCAACGTGGTGGGCCAGTGCCTGGCCAATCAGGGCACGTTCTATGAGTATGACCACTATCCGTCTGGCGACATTTACGACGACCAGCATGGCTCTCAATACTACTATCACTCCCACCGGGATGATGAGCACGGGCACTTCCACACCTTCATCCGCGCCAAGGCCATGCCCAAGCGCATTAAGCCGGCGCCCTACGACGGCGAGGAGGTGAGGCCGCTTGGCAAGGACGCGCTGTGCCATTTCGTGGCCATTTCCATGGACGGGCCTGGAAAACCGATCGGCTTGTTCACGACCAATCGCTGGGTCACGGACGAAACCTACTATTCGGCTCAGGACACCATCGATCTGCTCGATCACTTCAAGATTGACCACACCTATCCCTGTCTGGCGACCAACCGCTGGGTCACCTCGATAATGGTGTTGTTCCGCCCTCAGATCGAAGCGCTGATCTTGGAGCGCGACAAGGTGATTGCCGACTGGCAGGAGAAGCATCCGGACACGGATGTGTATGAAGACCGCGACCTTGAGGTGACGTCTGAAGCCGATATTGATGTGCCCAAACAGCTTTCTGCGGTGCGCCAGGCGATTGTGTCTTTAGGCAAGGCGGCCTGACACTTCACGGTGAAGTGAGCAAATTTCTATTTGGTTCTTTTGCGCCTGGCTGCCAGTCTAGCGGCGGTGTGAACCGCTTAAACCTGACGAGTTGCCCACCTGTGTTAGTCAGACGTTCGACATTCATTGCGCTTGTTTTGGCTCTGACTTCGGTCCAGAGCGCAATGGCGGCCAAGCTGGTGCCCGAGGTGGTGACGATCCCGGCTGGGGACTTCATCACAGGCTCCGATCAGGCCGAGCGCGAGGCTGCCTACAAGCTGGACGAGAAGGCCTATGGCCATTCGGTGACCCGCAAGAGCCGGTGGTATGACTTTGAGGAAAAGCGACAGACCCTGACCTTGCCCGCCTTTGAGATCACCAAAACCCTGATCACCAACGCCCAGTACCGGGCCTTCACGAAAGCAACCGGCCACAAGATCCCCAAGGTGAAGCCGCGGGTGTGGGCGTCCTACAAACTCATCCATCCCTACAAGCGCGCGCTGCGCCACGCCTGGGCGAAGGGGACCTATCCTGACGGCAAGGCGGATCATCCTGTGGTGATGGTGGCTTACGGCGATGTTCAGGCCTACGCGGCCTGGCTCTCAAAGCAAACCGGCAAGATCTGGCGCCTTCCCACCGAGAACGAATGGGAGAAGGCGGCCCGCGGCACTGATGGCCGGATGTTTCCGTGGGGCAATACCTACAATCCGGAGCTTCTCAACAGCCACGACAAAGGGCCGTTTGACACGGTCAAGGTCGGCAAGTTTCCAGACGGGGCCAGCCCCTTTGGCCTGTTGGATGCAGCCGGTCAGGTGTTTGAATGGACCTCAACCCCATCGGGCAGGGACCGGTACCGGGTGAAGGGCGGATCGTGGGACGACAGCGGCTGCGGGGTGTGCCGGCCGGCGGCGCGCCATGGGCGGCCAAAGTTCCTGAAACACATCCTTGTTGGCTTCCGTCTGGTGCGCGAATAACCGTCCACGGACGGTTTTTGTCCTCACGCTTTAGTGAACCAAAAAACCCCTCATGTGAAAGCACGTGCGCAGATGCTTTGATAGGTTCCGTTTTGGAAGGCTATCACTGTTGTCTGGCGCACATATTGTCCGCACCCTGATCGACTTTCATATTGTGTGCTCACACAACGAAACCAATTGATCATTTTCGGGAGGAACCTAATGATCAGCAAAAATGAACTGCTCTCGACTGTGGCCGTAGTGCCAGTAGCCCTGGGTGTTGCCCTTGGTCTGTCCGTTTCCGGACCGGCAGACGCCAGCAAGGCAAATCCATCTGCTGTCAACCGTTCGGGTGAAAACCCAGTGGCCCAGAAGCGTGCGGACAAGCCGGGCAACCCGACCGCGCAAAAGCGCATTCGTGTTGCGGCTTGTACACCGTGCAAAGCTTGCAAGGCTGCTTGCAAAGCGGCATGCGGTGCTTGCAATCCTTGCGCGGCAAAGAAGTGTAACCCGTGCGCTGCAAAGTGTGGCGGTTGCAATCCCTGCAAAGCGAAGAAGTGCAATCCTTGCAAAAGCTCATCGCTTGAAGATGGCAACACGTTCGGCGTGAAACGCGTTCGCGTAGCTTGTACACCGTGCAAAGCTTGCAAAGCTTGCAAAGCTGCTTGTAAAGCGGCTTGCGGTGCCTGCAATCCATGCGCTGCCAAGAAGTGCAATCCTTGCAAAGCTGCCTGCAACGCCTGCAATCCATGTGCTGCCAAGAAGTGCAATCCTTGCAAAGCTGCCTGCAACGCCTGCAATCCTTGCGCTGCCAAGAAGTGCAATCCTTGCAAAGCTGCTTGCAACGCCTGCAACCCTTGTGCTGCCAAGAAGTGCAATCCTTGCAAAGCTGCCTGCAACGCCTGCAACCCATGTGCTGCCAAGAAGTGCAACCCATGCAAAGCTGCTTGCGGTGCCTGCAATCCGTGTAAGGCGGCTTGTGGTGCTTGCGGTGCCTGCAACCCATGTAACCCATGTGGTGGTGCCTCAGCTGCAGCTCTGACGGAATGTGTTGTTCCGCGCATTGCCTGCAACCCGTGTGCAGCCAAAAAGTCTTGCGGTGCATGTGGCGCCTGCAATCCTTGCAAAGCTGCCTGCAACGCCTGCAGCCCTTGCGCGGCTAAGAAGTGCAATCCTTGCAAAGCTGCTTGTAACGCCTGCAATCCTTGCGCGGCTAAGAAGTGCAATCCTTGCAAAGCTGCCTGCAACGCCTGCAATCCTTGCGCTGCCAAGAAGTGCAATCCTTGCAAAGCTGCCTGCAACGCCTGCAATCCTTGCGCTGCCAAGAAGTGCAGCCCATGCAAAGCTGCTTGCGGCGGCTGCAATCCGTGTAAGGCGGCTTGTGGTGCGTGTGGTGCTTGCGGTGCTGCTCCGGCGGTTGACGTAAGCGCTGCTGAACTTGCGGCTCTTGCTGATTGTGTCCGCAAGGCGCAGATCGCGTCTTATGGCAAGTCTGGCCATTGGGCGACGGCACGCTGGAAGCGCTTCGCCACGGTCTCAAAGCATGGTTATAAATCTGACACACATGGTGGCCGGTTCGTAACCAACCATGTGAACAAGATCGGCCGGGGCGCATACACCAAGTATGATGACAAAGACAGCAAGATGCCGATTGGCACCACGGTGGCGAAACCCAGTTTCGTTGTCCAGCCAACCGGCAAGGTGGCTCTTGGTCCGCTCTTCCTTATGGAGAAAATGACCAGAGGCTTTAATGCTGCAACGGCTAATTGGCGCTATGCCATGGTGATGCCGGGCGGCAAATTGTTCGGCATGACCGGCAGTAAGAACTCAGCAGGCCTGAAGTTCTGCCATGACTGTCATGTGGGCGGTGAGGACAACGACTACATGCTGTTCCTGCCCGAAGAAGTGCGGAAGTAGCGATCCTCCGCACTGATTAGAGCAACCGGGCCCGGGCCAGCACAAGCGCTGGCCCGGGCTTATTTTTTGGTGATCCCAATGAAACATCTGGCCGCCCTTTTGATCTTTGCCGCCTCAGCCGGCCCGGCGATGGCGGAGCAATTTTCGGCAACTCCCGGCAAGTATACAATTGAAGACGGCATGACCATCGTGCTGGCCGGAGAGCGGGTCACGTTGCGCCACATCTCGGCCCCGCCCATGGGCACGCCTTGCATTTTGCGGGGCAAGGAACGCGATTGTGGCCTTATCTCCCGATCTTCGCTGATGGATCTGTCTGCCGGCGCGGTCATCAAGTGCCGGCGGGGCGATGATGGCCTGGGCCGGTGCACCGCGGGTGGGTTCGATCTGGCGGAGAACATGGTCTACACCGGCTGGGCTGTGCCGGCAGCGAGGGCGCCGGCCCGGTATTGGAAGCAGATGGCCGGCGCAAAATCGCGCAAGCGCGGATTTTGGAATGGTCACTTCGCGCCTGGCTGGGCGCCGCAACAGGCGGCGCTGAAACGTTGATGCCGGGAGCAGAGGCTCCCGGCTTTTGTGCGTCTTAAGACACGGTCCTCATATGGACGGTGCCGCCTTCCGGTTTGTGCAAACTCACCACGAAGAGAACGGCCGCACCGTTGGCCCAATAGTACCAGGCATCGATGCCCTTGAAGGCAAGCACGAAGGGGGCGGCGATGAACACCAGGCCGACGGCCAGATCAACCGCCAGATGCAGCGAATAGGGCAGAACGCGGAACAGGCCGAGCTGATGGTCGGTGAACACGGTGAGCACGAATGCGGCAACGCCGGTGACACCTGCCAGCCAGAAGGCAAGCGGGTTGGAGGCGCCGAGCCCCAGGATGAACGGCATGGCCATCAGGCTGAGCGCGACGGGATAATCGAGGAAGGCGTGGAGGGAACGGGTCACAAATCTGGGGTCCATGGGGAGGTTCCTTTTTGCATTGGTTGAGGTGCATGAGAGACAGGCTCTCTCGTTTCGGGCCTTCAACATGCGTTCGCGCCGCCGTTTCTTCTATGCTTGATCAGTCGGATTGTTTGATGGATCGTCCGGTAAAATTCACCACTTCGTCATCTCTGCGCAAATGAGCCCACACCCTTCCTCCAACTCCTGCATCCCTGGTTCCTTCTCCCGCATCCCTGCGATCGTGCAGCACACCCTGAGCTATGGGCCCCTGCTTTCACAGGGGCGCGGGGGAGAGGCGGGGCGCGGGGGAGAGGCGGGCGGAAAGATGAGCGGTGTGCGTGCGCCTCACTCCAGCTTCATGCAGCTTGCGTAGTAGCTCACCGTCGCCGGCCAATCGCTGAAGACGCCGACCACGCCCACGTCCTTTGCCAGCGTGTGCAACAGCTCGAACACCAGCCCGTCGCTCTTGGTGAGTTCGGTGATCGACTGGTAGTACCAGCCGCCGCCCGTCGTTAGCGGGCCGGAGCGCTCCAGGGTCCAGGTGATCACCTTGAGGCCTGCTGCCTTGGCCTTTTCAGCATAGACGGAAGGGACGATCTTGCCCTCCTTTGCCGTCACCAGAACCCACATGGGCGGGGCGATGTAGTTGACGCCCTTTGCCTTCAGGTCTTCCATCTGATGGCGCCAGGTGGCCGGGTTCATGGGGTCCCAGGCCTTGTCGGAATAGCTGTCGTCCAAAAAGACCGCCTGCTTGCCGAACTCCGGCTCGTTCTTGATCCAGTAGAGAATGTCATCGAGATTGAAGGACTGGGGCCAAACGTTAGAGGCCGGAACGCCGGCGGATTTGTATTCATCGACCAGTTTTTGCGCATAATCTTCCTGGCTGAAGCCATTGAACGGCATCTGCACCGCAGGGGCTTTGAGCTCCGGTGTGAACTTGACCCCCAGCGACTTGAACAGCTGGATGGAGTCTGCATGGGTTATCAGCGTGCCGGTTTCGATCGCATAGAGATCGGTGCGCCAGGGCGCGGTGCCGTTCATGTAACCCACCAAGCTGGTGGCGGTCTTGTTGGCGGCGTCCATCTTGCCCTTCAGGGATTTGAACTGGTCCAAGGTCAATTCGCTGGTGCGGCATTCGGCAGACGCCTTCAGCTCGCCGGAAGCAGGGGAGAACGCCTTGACGCACCTGTTTGCATGCTCGGTTGAGAGGATGTTGGTGGTGGTGTGAAGATCGTTCTGGGCATGGCGGCAGACCAGTTGCTTGTCGGCGGTGAAGGTCACGTCGCACTCAACAATGCCGGCACCCATCCGCGCAGCAGCGGTGTAGGACTCAACGGTGTGCTCGGGAAACTGCATGGGCGCGCCGCGGTGGCCGATGGAGAAGTTGGTGCGGGCGAACGGTCCGTTGGCACAAGCTGCAAGCTTGCTCTTGAGCGCGCTGTCGGCCATCCGGTCGATCAGATAGTAGGGCCGTGGGCCCAGTTGCACCTCGCCAGCGAGGCTAAGGGTAGGGGCAAAGGTGGCGGCCACTGCCAGGCCGTAAAGTAGAAACGTGCTCTTCATGACGATCTCCCAAATCTGAAGCCGGGCTCTTATGCGTGTGGCCCTGTGACAAGCCTACAAAGAACCTGTGACGGCTTCATGATTTGGGGCGTTTACGGCTCAAGCTGCTTCGATGAGCTTCTCCAGGTGCCAGATTTTGGAGACGATCTGCCAGCCCTCAGGCCCTTTCACGTAGCCCAGATGGTCTACGAACACGTTCTGATGGGCGCGCAGCCGGATCTTCACAACGGCGCTCAGCGGCGACAGCCAGTCCACGGCCAAGATCTCGTCTTCGCGGGCCTGCCCCTTGCTGGCTGGTGAGACGCGCCCGCCCACATCGGCGCTGAAGCTTTCAATCGGCTCAATGAAGATCTTGCCTTCATCCCCGTCGAACAAGCTGGACGAGGGGTGGAACACCGCATTCAGTCTTTCCGTGTCGCAATGGTACAGGGCATCGAAATACACCTGCACCGCGGCAAACAGATCATCTTGATCGCTCATCCGGGGCTCCTTGACGTGTTTCGGCATTAATTGCGTGTTCGTTGAAATTATGCCACATGTGGGCCTGCCGAATTTGCGGGAAAAAATGACAAAACAACTCGCCTCAACAGCCCCCGCAGAACCGCCGCGCGTTGTGGCGCTGGTGTATGACGGCCTGTGCACATTTGAATTTGGCATCGTCTCAGAGGTGATCGGGCTTCACCGGCCCGAGCTGGGCCAAGACCTGTACCGGTTCTCCTCTGTGGCGGTGGAAAACGAACCCATTCGCGCTGCCGGGGGTCTCAACGTTACCGCCACCGGAGCCCGGCAGGACCTGAGGCGTGCAGACATTGTGGTGGTGCCGGGCTGGCGCGGAAAGGACGCGCCGGTGCCGCCGGCCATCAGCGAAGAGATCCGCCGGGCGCATGAGCGCGGCGCCCGGCTTCTGTCGGTGTGTTCCGGGGTGTTCGTGCTGGCCGCCTCAGGGGTTTTGGCGGGCCGCAGGGCCACCACCCACTGGCGTTATGCGTCTGCGTTGAGCCAGGCCTATCCGGATGTGCCGGTCGAGGCCGACCGGCTCTATGTGGAAGATGGCGCCATCATCTCGTCGGCCGGCAGCTCGGCGGGCATCGATGCCTGCCTTCACATCGTGCGCGAAGATTACGGCGCCAAGGTTGCCAACTCGGTTGCGCGCCGCCTGGTCATGCATGCCCACCGCCAAGGCGGACAGGCGCAGTTCATCGAGCAGCCTTTGCCCAAGGCGGGCAATGAACACCGGCTTTCGGTCATGATGGATGAGGTGCGCGGCGATCTTGCGCAAACCTACTCCATTGGCTCCATGGCCAGGCTGGCCGGCATGTCGCCGCGAACCTTCCAGCGCCGCTTTCTGGGCTTCACCGGTGTGCCGGCCATGCAGTGGCTGGCGCAGGAGCGGGTGGCGCAGGCTTGCGAGCTGCTGGAGACAACGGACCTGAGTGCCGACAGCGTGAGCCTGAGCGTGGGCCTGGGGAACTCAGAAACCTTGCGCTACCACTTTCGAAAGAGCCTGGGCGTCAGCCCGCTGGAGTATCGCAAGCGGTTCAGCGCCTAGAGCTTGTTCCGCTCGGACTGAGCGAAAGTTGCCCTGGTTCCGTGCCGTGGTGCGGTTTGATGGCGGTGGGATGAAGGCTTTGATCTTGCGGGCATTCAGCGCATTTGGGACCGCGTCGCTGTGATGGCCTTTGTCGCCGATCAGGACTTTGCATTGGCACCACCGGATCGATGAGCTCTGCTCTAACGTGGTTCGACAGCTGGCCCTCGCTCAAGCGCACTACCAAGGGCCTTCCTTGGTTGTCGCACGACCTGCCAAGCCGCTAAAGATGCGATCACGTTGGAACTCGGTCAGCCAATAACAATCAGACATGGCCAAGTCCTCCTGCCCACTTGGTTCACACCCCGAATTCAATTTGAATCCGTGAAGTCGCGGATGTTGGCTCTGCGGACAAAATACCAATGTTGAGAAAGAATATTGTTCAGTGTGCGACACGGGACACATGGCCGAAATGTGCAATAAATCCTTATGTAGTTGAGATGCGGCAACTGGGGTTATAGCCCCTGACGTCCAACTTGTGCGCCCTTGCCGCGCCAGGTGGTCATTTACTAATGATTAGGTGGGGGAGAATAGAGTCCAGCAAACGTTGGGAGTTCAACCAAGAGAGACCTTATGGCGTGCTGTTTTCTAGAGATTTTTGTTGCTGCCGTTCTTCTGGCCGTTGCACCCTTCCCAATTGTCGGCGCCATTTTGAGACGGCAAAATCGTCTGCAAGGTGCTTTGATTGGCCTGGTTGTTGGGGTTTTCATTGGTCCTATGGTGGTCAATCTGCTATTCTTCGACCCACCCAAAGCTGGGCCCGTACCAGAAATCGTCGTCGGCCAATAGAACAACTGCTTCTACATCATTCCTTTCGGCTCGTTGGAAAGTCAAAAACGCCAGTGCAGGGCTTCGCATTGTCTAACGGGAGAAATTCTATTTCGAACAAACGTCGCAAGGCGACCTTTAGCACGGCGCTCCCGTGGGCCGGTGTCACCTGTACATCCGGGATGGGCCAAAAATGCACTTCGCAGTTCCATCAATCTGTTCCTGCGGCGACATCCTCTATTTGGTAAAAAGGGCTCTATCCGGCCATTGCCACGGTTCCAATCAATGGGTCCTGTCCCTAAACGTTCAGCAGCAGATATTCCCGCTCCCAGGAGCTGATCACCCGGCGGTATTGCTGCATCTCGTAGTCCTTCACCTCTTGGTAAACCTCGATGAAGCGCTCGCCGAACACCTGCTTTAGGGGCTTGGTGTAGTTCAGCTTGTTCATGGCCTCTTCCAGGTTCAGCGGCAAAGTTTGGGCATAACGATAGGCCGAACCTTCCACGGGGGAGGTGGGTTTCAGATTCTCCGTCATGCCAAGATAGCCGCAGGCCAATGTGGCCGCGAGCGCCAGGTAGGGATTGCTATCAGCGCCCGGCACCCGGTTCTCCACCCTCATGGCGGCTGGATTGGATGCTGGCACGCGCAAGGATACCGTCCGGTTGTCGATGCCCCAATGGGAATTGGTTGGCGCATCCGCATGCGGAACAAGGCGCCGGTAGGAATTCACGCTGGGTGCAAAGAACGGCATGCAGCCGGCCAGATAGCGCTGCAGTCCGGCAATGTGCGACAATAGCAGGCGCGATTGCTTGCCGGCTTTGGTGGCAAACAGGTTCTTGCCGGTCTTGGCGTCCACCAGCGACTGGTGGATGTGCATGGACGAGCCGGGCTCGTTCTCGTGGGGCTTGGCCATGAACGTCGCATAGACGTCATGCTTGAAGGCGGCCTGGCGCACGGCGCGCTTGAACAAGAACACCTGGTCGGCCAGATCCATCGGGTCGCCATGATCGAAATTGATCTCAAGCTGCGCCGGGCCACTTTCGTGGCTGAGAGTGCCGATGTTGATGCCGTGCGGCTCGCAATAGTCGTAGATGTCTTCCACAATGGGATCGAACTCGTTGGCGCTGTCGATGCCAAAGGCCTGGCCTCCGGCTTCCTTGCGGCCTGATCGGCCGACGGGCGGCTCGAGCGGGTAGTCGGGATCGGTGTTCTTCTCCACCAGATAGAATTCCAGCTCAGGCGCCACAACGGGCTTCCAGCCCTTCTCCGCATAGAGCTCCAACACCTTTTGCAGCACGAAGCGCGGGGAGATGTCGACCGGCGTGTCGTCGAGATAGAAGCAATCGCAAATCACCTGTGCCGTCGGTTCACTGTACCAGGGCACCATGCGGATCGAGCTTGGATCTGGGCGCAAGTAAATGTCTGAGCCCGACTCGCTCGTCACATTGGTTTCCTGCACATAGCGGCCGGTGACTGTGAGGATGAAGATTTCCTCCGGCATTCTGAGGCCCTGGTTGCCTATGGCCGACAGGAACTTCTTGGCGGGGATGATTTTTCCGCGGGCAACACCGCCCATGTCAGGCACGAGGCATTCCACCTCTTCAACGCCGCGTTCGGTGATCCAGTCCTGGAGTTTCTTTTTAGGCATAGCAAGTCAGCTTGTGGTTTGTGGTCTAAGTGTTCGTCTGCGATGGATTTCTCTCTACCACAGGTGTGCCAATTAAGGGTAGAACTCTGCGCTTGAAGCTAACCTAATGTCATCGAGGACTTCCATGACGCGGCCATCAGACGGCCTTTCCTACTACAGGGCCACGGCAAACCCGGCCTACGACCACCCCAAGCTGCAGGGTGACCACACCTGCGATGTGTGTGTGATCGGGGCGGGCTACACCGGCCTGTCGGCGGCGCTGGAGCTGGCCCAGCGCGGCTACGATGTGATTGTTCTGGAGGCCGAAACCGTTGGCTGGGGCGCCTCCGGGCGCAATGGCGGGCAGATTTGCACCGGTGTGTCCTGCGGCATGGAGAAGATTGAGAAGGTTGCCGGCCGCGATGCCGCGCAACAGGTTTTCGACATTGGCGAAGAGGCCAAGAGCCTGATCAAGACGCAGGTGGAGGCCCACGAAATCGAATGTGATTTGAAGTGGGGCTATGTGCATGCTGCCGAACGCGCCAGCGAGGTCGACGAACTGCGCCACGAGATCGAGTATCTGCAAGGCTTCGGCGCGGAGGGGATGACGTTCCTGGACAAGGCCGGGCTCGAAGATCAGCTCGGCTCAACCCGATATGCGGCCGGCCTGCGCGAGGCTCACGGGGGCCATCTGCACCCGCTGAACTATTGCCTTGGCCTTGCGGATGCGGCGACCAAGGCCGGCGCCCGGATTTACGAGCATTCCCCGGCCACCAGCGTGGATACCGGCGCAAGCCCGTCTGCCAAAACCGAGCAGGGAAGCGTCTCTGCAAACTTCATGGTGGTGGCCGGCAATGCCTATCTGGGCAAGCTCGTGAAACCGCTCTATCAGCGGCTGATGCCGTGCGGGTCGTTCATTCTTGCCACTGAACCGCTGGGCGAGAACCGGGCGCGGGCCCTGATCGCCGGCGACGAGGCGGTGTGCAACACCAACTTCATCGTGGACTACTACCGTCTGTCAGCCGACCACCGGATGTTGTTCGGCGGGCGTTGCAGCTATTCAACGCTAGAGCCAAAGGATCTTGGCGCCTTCATGCGGCCTCGCATGACGGCTGTGTTTCCACAATTGGCGGATGTGAAGATCGACTACGCCTGGGGCGGCTACATCGGCATCACCATGAACCGGATCCCGGATGTGGGGCGGATTGGCGACCGGGTCTATTACGCCCAAGGCTACTCAGGCCAGGGGGTGGCGCTTTCTGGCATGTGCGGCAAGCTTATGGCCGAGGCCATTGCCGGCCAGGCGGAACGCTTCGATGTTATGGCGCAGTTCAAGCACCAGCCGTTCCCGGGCGGGCCGTTGCGCACGCCAGCCCTGGTTCTGGGCATGCTGTACTACCGCCTGCGCGATGCCCTGAGCTGATCCATCGTTCTTTGTTTAAGGAGCCTTCCCGATGCTGCCACGCAAACGCTTCCACCCCTCCGATCACCTTTCCATCGGGATCGACCTGAACCACAGTCACGGCCTCAAGGTGGGCCAGATGATCTTCATCGGCGGTCAGGCCGATATCAACGCTGAGGCCAAGGTGACCCGGCCTGGCGAGGTGGCGGTCCAAACCCGGATGGCCATGGACGGGGTGAAAACCGTGCTGGAGGGCATGGGGGCGGACGCCGGCGATCTGGTGAAACTCACCGGCTTCTATGTGCTGGGCGACAAGCCCGATGAGCAGGTGATCCTGGACACCATGGCCGAAGCGCTGGGCGAACTTGCAGGGCCTGGTCCTGCCGTAACGCTCGTTCCGATTGAGACCAACTGTTTTGATGGGTTGAGCATTGAAATTGAAGCCATCGCCATGCGTGGCCACAATGGCGAGAGGCTCGCCCGAACATCGTCGTGGATCCCGGATGGCCCCGACCTGCCGGCGCCGTTCAGCCATGCGGTGGCCTGCGATGAGATGATCTTCACCAGCGGGCAAACCGCAGAAGACGAAGCAGGAACCATGCAAAGCCCCGGCAGCCTCGCGGCCCAGAGCCGCGTGGTGCTGGACAAGCTGCAACGCCTGTTGGCGGGCCTTGGGGCCGATCTTCATGATGCGGTGAAAGCGAACGTGTTCAATGTGGAGCCGGGTGATCAGGAAGAATGGAAAGAAGCCGCCCTCGTCCGTGCCAGCTTTTACAAGGAGCCGGGGCCGGCGGCCACGGGGCTGTCGCTCACCCGGTTGCCCAAGCCGGACGCCATGGTGCGCTATGATGTGATTGCCATGCGCGGCACCGATGGGGCCCGCCTGCCGCGCGAGGGCGTGTGGCCCACCGGGCACTGGGACTGGCCGGTGCATTTGCCCTACCGCCATGGGGTGAAGGTGGGTGATATGATCTTTCTGGGCGGCCAGGTGTCGTTGACGCCCACAGGTGCGGTTATCGATCCAGGTGACGTTCCGGCCCAAACCCACACCTCCATGCAGAACATCCAAAAGGTGTTGCAGGAGTTCGGGCTCGATTTTGAGCACCTGGTGAAGGTCAACTCTTTCTATGCCGGAGAGAAGGGCCAGGAGGATCTCTTGAAGAATGTCAGCGTGCGGGCCGGGTATTACCGCGACCCCGGGCCGGTCTCCACCGGCATCCCGTTTGAATACTTGGCCTACAAAGACATGCTGATCGAGATCGACTGCATAGCAATGGTTTAACCATAGGCCTGGTTAGGCCCGGAAAGCCTTGACAAATCGGCATTGTTTTCTCATATTTCTGTTGAGACAGAAATTTAAGAAATATGGAGCCTGCTATGCACCTCACACCTGCCATGGAACGCTACATTCTGCACTGGGGCGAAATGGGCTCCAGATGGGGGGTAAACCGCTCAGTCGCCCAGGTTCATGCGCTGCTGTACCTGGCGGACAGGCCGCTCACCGCAGACGAGATTGTCGAAACCTTGAGCATCGCCCGTTCGAACGTCTCCACCAGCTTGAAAGAACTGCTGAGCTGGGATTTGATCCACCTGACCCACGTGATGGGCGAGCGGCGTGACCATTTTGAAGCCAAGGCTGACTTGTGGGACGTTCTGCTGACGGTGGTGGACGGCAGAAAGAAGCGCGAGATTGATCCCACCCTCTCCATGATGCGCCGGACCGTTATTGACGCGCGCGAAGACAAAGACATGCCAATGGTGGCCCGCGAGCGGATGGAAAACATGTTGTCCTTCATGGAGTCGATGAACGACTGGTATGGACAAATGAGCCGGTTGCCCAAGCCGGTGCTGCTTAAGTTGATGAAAATGGGCTCTAAAATCGTGAAACGCGTGAAGAAGAAAAAATAGGAGAGATTGCACGGTTTCTGGCGGGTTTCTGCATATCAGTTTGCAACATACAAAGCTGAGGCAAGGTGAAAGGAGAAAACGATGTGGGCAGTTGAACGGTTTGAGCAGGTGCAGGCAATTGCAGCGCCAAGAAAGCGTTTGGGCCTTGATGCTGCCGACCGTGTGCTCGAAACCTTGTGCCGCAGAAGTGGCCGCAAAGCCGGCCCCGACGACGGCATGGGCATTCGCACGCTGATTGGCCAGGCCGCCTGGGAGCGCTTGGCCCCGGCGATCCGCGAGCGTTTCGGCAACAGCCCGGCAAAGGGCGAGGAGCGGATCTATCGCGGCGTCATGGAGACCGTGGGCTGCACCTGGATGGGGTTGGCTTTGGCCCATGTGGGCCGCTTTTTGGGCGCGCCCATGGCATGGAAGACGGGGCGCGACGTGCCGTGTGATGTGCATGTCTATGCCGACCCCAAGGGCGGCGTGGTTTGGGAGCGCCGCTATGATTTCGGCGCCGCTGACGAAATTGTCGCCAAGACCACCAAACGCTGTGATGGCCGCGGGCGCCTGCTGGAGTGTTTCGGCGCCGCGGCGGGCATGACGCTGAAGGTTTTTGAGCAGGACGCAGAGCTGCACTTTGTGTCTGAAGACTTCTTTCTGCGCATCGGCAAGTGGAAGGTTCTGCTGCCGGCCGCCTTGAGCCCCGGCACGCTTCATGTGGTTCAGAAAGACGAAGGCGAAGGGGCTTTCCGCTTCACCATGGATGTGGTGCACCCCCTGTTCGACGCCATAGCGATCCAGGACGGTGTGTTCCGTCGGGTGGCGGCCTGAAATCTCTTCGGCCCCGGTGGGGAAAGACGCCATGTCGATTTCCGCCCTCAAGAAGTCGCGACTGACCATCGAAAATTTACCTCTTGCCAGTATTTTGACGTGTCTATAAGGGTTTGCCCGGATTTAACCGGCACCAGATGGAGCGCCTGTGATGAGCGAGGAAGACGATCTCGATCTCAATTCGTTGGACGACGACGAACTTGTCCAGCAAATGCATGACGACCTCTATGATGGCCTGAAAGGGGAAATCGAAGAGTCGGTCAACATTCTGCTTGGGCGCAAATGGACGCCCTACGATGTGCTCACCAAAGCATTGGTTGAGGGCATGCGGATTGTGGGCATCGATTTCCGCGATGGCATCCTGTTCGTGCCTGAGGTTCTGTTGGCGGCGAACGCCATGAAGGCCGGCATGTTCATCCTGCGTCCGCTTCTGGTGGAGACCGGCGCACCGCGCGTTGGCAAGATGGTGATTGGCACGGTGAAGGGCGATATCCACGATATCGGCAAGAACCTGGTCGCCATGATGATGGAAGGTGCTGGCTTTGAGGTGATCAACATCGGCATCAACAACCCGGTTGAGAATTATCTGGAAGCGATCGAAGAGCATCAGCCCGACATTCTGGGCATGTCGGCGCTTTTGACCACCACCATGCCTTACATGAAGGTTGTCATCGACACCCTGAAAGAGAAGGGTATGCGCGACGATTATGTGGTTCTGGTGGGCGGTGCTCCGCTCAATGAGGAATTTGCCGACGCAATTGGTGCGGATGCCTATTGCCGCGACGCGGCAGTCGCGGTAGAAACGGCAAAAGAGTTTATGGCCCGCAAGCATAATCAGCTTGCTGCAGGCTAACCGGGGACCGGTAAAACACCGGACACGGAACACTAGGCGGGTGGGGCCGCCATTCCCTCAGGTGGGGAGGGAAGCAAACGGACGGACGCCGGGGGCGTCCGTTTGTTGTTTGGAACGCCCGTTCTACGAAAAAACTCGCAAAACTGCTGCCGACGATTGAGGGGCGGGAACCCAGAACTGCCCGCAGCATGCAGCCCGATTGATCAAGGCCGTCCGTGATGATGTTCACGTGCTGCTGCTTTTGCTACCATTGACCTGGGGACTATCTTTGCCCCTTGGCATAATCTTGACCGTCGAAGAGCCCAAGCGCGGTGTGTTCCACATGACAACACCTTCAGACCCGTTTCCCTTCGAGATACTTCCGTCCCCGGCGTATCGGCCAACCAAGGGTCAGCTCTTCGTAGTTTTTGGGGTGCTGATTATGGTGCTTGCGGCACTGGCGCCTGCCGCCGCAATGTTCGCTCTGGATCCCACGTTTGGGTCTGGAGAAGAAAACTTTTTGCCGTATCTCATTGGCGCCCCGGTCTTGTACGTCGTCTTTCTTGTCGGTGCGCGGTTCATCGCCCGGGGCAGAAGGATGCAGGCGGTCCCCGCTGTGGACATGCTCCGCGAGGACGGGCGAGCCCCGGTGTTGTTCTTGCGCTCGTTTGACGATGACGACCTGATCGATCCGACACCGCATATGGTGCCGATGGGCGAGATGTTCCAAAGGCGTTACGAAGAAACGTTGAGCAGCCCGCTTTCTGCCATAGGCCCGGTTATCAGTATCGGGCGTCCGGGCAACGAGCTGGCCATGTTGGGCGGCGCGCGTCTGTTCGTGCCGGATGACGCGTGGAAATCCGCAATCGAATTCCTGCGTAAACGAGCCGCGACGGTTATCCTGATGGTGGGGCGGACGGAGGGCCTGTGGTGGGAGATCAACTCCTCGATCGAGACGGTGCCGCTCGAGCGCCTCCTGTTCTTTTTCCCCTATGTGGAGAGTGCCAAGTTGCGGCAGTCCGTATGGCAGCGCTTTTTCAACTTCGTCCCCGCCCGGATGCCCCTGTCGATGAAAGCCTACCGGAGAATGGAGGCGGAGCGGCAGGCGCGTTACGCTCTTTTCCGTAAGCGCATCCAACCGTTGCTGTCGGCGCCCCTGCCTGAGAATCTTGGAAACTGTCAGTTCATCGATTTTCCGACGAATGGTACTCCGCGCCTGCTCGCATCTGTTCGGCCGTGGTGGTGGCCGATCATGTTTCTGACGCCATCGACGACGAAAATGGCGATCAACTTGCGCCGCACGCTGGCGCCCTTTGTGAAAAAGCTCGCCGGTTCGTAATGAACACGCCGCCTACCCCTTCAGCATCTCTTGGACCAATTTGGCAATGCGCTCGCGCATGGCGACCAGATAGCCGGTGTCCTCATCCTGCCTGTGGTAAAACATCCAGAGCGATTGGCGCAGCACCGTCTCGCCATCGCTGGTGAGGCGCTCGTCGCGGCCGGCCACCAGCTTTGGCAACATGGCCTTTGCCGATCCGCCCACAGCCAGTTGGCACAATTCTTCAAACCGGTTGACCCGGTAGCGGATGCCGTCAGCGCCGGCCACCTTGTTCTGGGCATCGGCGCCCGTAGTCCGGCGCGTGCGCTCCACAATGCCGGCCCAGGGCACGGTTTCCGGGTCAATGTCGTTGGCGTAATAGATCCCATAGTGGATCTCGCCTACGCGGGTTGCGCGCACCAGACTTGTCGTCGCCATGTCCTCGTTCGGATCATCCTCGATGCGCAAGGCAATATCGACCTCCCGTCTGGACAAAAGACGTTTGTCCGCGGTTCCGATCAGTTCTGCGTTTACGCGCAGGTTCTGGATCAAATCGCCCAGATGCGGCGCCAACAGGTGCAACACCAAAAAGGGTGGCGCGGTGATGCGCACATCGCGCCAGATCGTGCCCTGGTCGCCTTTGGCCGCCTCGTCGTCGATGCCCCGCAGCGCCTCGGCCGCAGCCTCAATGTTGGGCAGCAGATCCTCGCACTGGCTGGTCGGGTAAAGCCGGTCATTCTCGCGGACGAACAGCTTGTATCCCAACTGGCGCTCCAGCGCCTTGATCTTGCGCCCAATGGTGGTGGGGTCCACCTGAAGGGCCCTTGAGGCGCTCAAATAGGTGCCGTGGCGGAAGACGGCGAGAAGGGTGTGCCAGAGGTCCCAGTCGATCATCGTCGTGAGTGCCTTGTTTGCGGGTCAGGCGCAGCATACTGCAAAAACGCAGTAATGATACCTTATATTGCAACATGACAGGCAAACACGCAGTGTGGCACAAATTTCCACCATCCCGTAACTCACAGGAAGACCATCATGATGAAACTCAAGACGATTGCTCTTGCTGGCGCCAGCGTATTTGCGTTGGGCGTGAGCGCACCTCTGGCCGCTGACCTGACGATCACGTCGTGGGGCGGCGCCTATACGGCCTCGCAGCAAAAAGCTTACGGCGCGCCGTGGGAGAAGAAGTCCGGCAAATCGATCCATTGGGAAAACTACAATGGCGGCCTTGGGGAAATCAAAACCCAGGTCGAATCCGGCAAGGTAACCTGGGACATCGTCGACATTCTGCCGGACCAGGCCCGCACCGGTTGCGATGAAGGCCTGTTTGAAGAAATCCCAGATGCCATTCTGATGAAGAGCAAAGACGGCAAGACCCTGGATGAAGACCTGATGGTTCCGCGCCCGAACAAGTGCGTGGCCCCGCAGGTATGGTGGTCCTATGTGCCGTTCTATGATGACGGCATGCTGAAAGGCGACAAACCCAAAACCCTTGCAGATTTCTATGACATGAAAAAATGGCCCTGCAAGCGCGGCATCCACACTTGGGGCAATGCCAACATCGAGATGGCCCTTGTGGCCGACGGTGTCGACCCCAAGAAGGTCTATGAGGTGATGAGCACTGAAGAAGGCATCGATCGTGCTTTCAAGAAGCTCGACACCATCAAGGACCACGTTGTGTTCTGGTCGTCCGGTGCCAAGCCGCTTGAATTGGTCAAGTCCGGCGAAGTGTGCATGTCGATCGCCTACAACGGCCGCGTTGGTGCCGCTGTTCTGTCTGAAGGCGAAAAGTTCGTCACCATCTGGGACGGGCAGGTTCTTGAGGAAGAATGGATTGCCGTGGTCAAAGGCTCTCCGAACAAGAAAGCTGCGTTTGACTTTATCAGCTTTGCCACTGCTCCTGAGCAACAGGCAGGTCAGGCCAAGTACATCAACTACGGCCCGATGCGCCAGTCGGCGTTCGCTATCATGCAGGCGGGTGAGCCATGGTTCCACAATGGCAAAAACATCATGGAACACATGCCCAACCGTCCTGAAGTGATGCCCCGTTCCGTGTTCGCCAACCCCGAGTGGTGGGCCGACAATGGCGACGAAGTCAACGAACGCTTCAAAGCCTGGATGGCCAAGTAGCGGCCCGGCTGCAATACGCTAGAAAGGCGGTCCTGCGGGGCCGCCTTTTTTATCGGCTACTTTGGTGCGAGATGCTCGCCGAAGACAGCCTGGGCGTCTTGCCCTGGCCCAAAATTGCCAAAATCGCCGCTCACAATGGCCTCACGAAAAGATTAGCGTTCGTGCGTGTGAAGTGTGCGCGCGTGCGCGCGAATTTGAGCTAACGTAATCGTTCTCATTCGCTGTCAAAGATATTGAAAACATGGCCATATCTGCTGCACCTGCGCACCTGCGCGTGCCGGGACCTGCCCAAGACGATACGCTTGGTGATTTCTGGACGCAGACTGCCGGAGACTTCGCCGCCCGGATTGCCCTCAGAGCCGGCGGGGTGGACTATTCCTATGAAAACCTCAATCTGCGTGCGCAGGCCTTAAGCTCCAGGCTCAGAGCAGCCGGGCTTCAGGCAGGCGACGTATGCGGGGTCCATCTCGGGCGCTCGGCTGAATGCGTGATCGCCATTCTGGCCGTGACCCTGGCAGGCGGCGCATGGTTGCCGCTTGATCCGGCCTACCCGAAGGCGCGCCTGCGAGCCATGGCCGATGAGGTTGGCATCAAGCTGTTGTTGATGGGTCAGGGGGATGAACGGTTCGCCCTCAATTGCCGCCCGGAGGTGGTGTATGTGGACGCCCGCGGGACAACCGTGCCGGGTTCTCCGGACGCTGCGCCGACGTGGACGGCGCAGGGCGATGATCTGGCCTACATCATCTACACATCCGGTTCCACCGGGCGCCCCAAGGGCATTCAGATCCATCATCATGCCTTGCTCATCTACCTTGCCTCCATGGCGAAAGTGCTGCCTGCGGCCACCTTTGAGAAGGTCGTGTCGGTGAGCTCGCCAAGCTTCGACATCTCGCTGCTGGACCTGTTCTTGACCTTTGGCTCAGGGGGCACCGTTGTGCTGGCCACACCGGGGGAGGCGCGTGACGGGCGCCGGCTGAAGGCGCTGCTGGCGGCCGAGCGGCCAAGCTTGCTGCAAGCCACGCCGGCCACCTGGCGCCTGCTGCTGGCGGCTGGATGGGAGGGGCACGCAGGGCTCACCCTGCTCACTGGGGCAGAAGCCATCAGCCCGCGCATGGCATGCGATTTGAAGGCCCGCGCCGATCACCTTTGGAACCTCTACGGCCCCACGGAGACGACCTTGTGGGCCACCGCCGGTGAGATCAGCGATGAAGACATTGCGGCTAGCACGATACACATCGGCAGACGGCTGGAGCACTTCGAGACGCTCATTCTGGACGAAGCGCGCCAGCCTGCGACCAAGGGCGAAACCGGCGAGCTCTGGCTCCTTGGCCCAACCCTTTCGCGGGGGTATGTGGGCCAGCCGGCGCTAACGGTAGAGCGCTTCGTGGGCTTGCCGCAAGGGGTTGCCTACAGGACAGGTGACCGGGTGGCGCAGCGTCCCGATGGCCAGCTCAGCTTTCATGGCCGCATCGACAATCAGATCAAGATCAACAGCGTGCGCATTGAGCCGGCCGAAGTGGAGGCGGTGCTTTCGCGGCACGGCGCCGTGCGCGAGGTCATCGTGGCGGCCAAAGCCCTCGAAGATGGCGACGATGCGCTGAAGTTGGTCGCTTACGTGGTTTTCGCTGAAGGTGGTGAGGACGAAGCATCGCTTGTGGCCGACCTGCAGCACCTGGCAAAGGCACACCTGCCGGTTGGCATGTGCCCGGCGCACTATGCGGTGGTGCCCGACCTGCCGCTTACGCCTTCCGGCAAGATCGACCGCAACGCGCTGCCGGTGCCCGAAGCCATGCGTCCGGCGCTACACGGCGACCATGTCGCCCCGCGCGATGCCTTGGAGCTGCGCCTTGCCGCCCTCATGTCGGACACGCTTGGTGTGCGGCCCATTGGGGTGCGCGACAGTTTCTTCGACCTGGGCGGCGACAGTCTGGCCACGGTTGAGTTTCTGTTGGCGCTGGAAAAGGCGCTGGATGCGAAGGTTGAGGTGAGCCGGTTTTTGGAAAGCCCCACGGTGGAGGCCCTGGCGGAAACCATCAACAGCGCCCGCGCCTTCCGCCCGTCCACCGCTCTGGTCACCTTGCAGGCCGAAGGGGAGGGCCCGCCTCTGTTCCTGATCCATGGGGCAGGGGGCTTGGCCTTCACCGTGTTCGAGCTGGGCCAGGCGGTCTGCGGCAAATTTCCAGTGTTTGCGGTGCAGGATCCCGCTTGCGATCCTGCACTTGAACCGGCCCGCACGGTGCCGGAGATGGCAACAGCCCTGATTGCCCAGATCAAGACGGCCCAAGCCCATGGCCCCTACCGGCTCTGCGGCCATTCCTTCGGTGGCTTGCTGGCCTATGAGATGGCGGTGCAGCTTGAGCGGGACGGCGAGGCTGTGGGGTTTGTCGGCATGCTCGATACCCCAACCCCGCCTCTGGCGAGCAGTGCGCACGGGCCGATGGCGGCCCTCAAGAATGCCTGGCGCGAGCTGCGTTTTTTTGGCCAGATCCTCACCCAGGCCGGCCCTATGGCGTTGGATGGGCTCTATGTCCTGTTCGGTGCCGAGGCGCGCTATCAAAGCACGCGGGCGGCGGGCGAGGGGACCGGTGTCGGCGCGGCGCTGCGGGCGACGTGGGCCAATGCCCTCTTCCGCTCCTTCCATGGGGCCTCGGGGCTGGCCTCGGCGGTTGGGCGCGAGCCGCGTCTTTTGATGATGCGCCAACCTGGCATCCGCCGCTCCATCCAGTTGACCGGCGTGCACGACAAGGCCCGCCGCACCTATCGGCCTGAACCCTATGGCGGCAAGGTTACCCTGCTGCGCGCGCAACAGGTTTCTGCAGAGACCCAAGGCTATGACGAGGAAAGTTTAGGCTGGGCCGCGCTGGCGGCCGAGGCGCATGTGGAGCGGGTGCCTGGATCTCATTTCTCCATGACACGTGGGAAGAACTTGCCGGTGCTCGCCGGCCTGTTGGAGCGTGCGCTGGCCAGGCTGACGTAAAGGTTGCTGTCAGACCACCACCACCTCCAGCGCGCCGAGGCCCTCGATGGTGGCCGTGACGCGGTCGCCGCGCACGACCGGGCCCACACCCGATGGGGTGCCGGACAAGATAACGTCGCCGGCGGCCAGTTCGAAATATTCAGACAGGTGCGAGATCATCTCCGGCACCTTCCAGATCATGTGGTCAAGATCGCCTTCCTGGCGCACCTCGCCGTTCACCTTGAGCTCGATGCGGCCATGGTCGGGGTGGCCAACCTCTGAGACAGGGTGCAACGGGGCGGCCGGGGCGGAGCGTTCGAAGGCCTTGCCGATTTCCCACGGGCGGCCGGTCTTCTTGGCGATGCCTTGAAGGTCGCGCCGGGTCATGTCGATGGACACGCCATAGCCGAACACATGGTCCAGCGCCTCGCCTAAGGGAATGTTGGTGCCGCCTGAGCCCAAGGCAACGGCCATCTCCACCTCGTGGTGAACGTCGGACGAATGGGGCGGGTAGGGGAATTCGCCTGATGAGTCCAGGTTGTCCGCATTCTTCTGGAAGAAGAAGGGCTCCTCGCGGTCCGGGTCGCCGCCCATCTCCACCGTGTGGGCCGCGTAGTTGCGGCCAATGCAATAGATCCGCCGGACGGGGAAGACCGCATCGGTTCCGGTCACCGGCAGAGATGCGATGTCTGGCTGCTTGATTACAAAGTCCGTCATTTTGTGCCTCCGTTGGCGTGTCTTTGATTTTTGCCCTTTCTAGAGAAGTTTCCCGGCAAGATCAATCACAACCAATTTGGTTCTAATGGCTCAAAACGGTTGAAAAGGGTGATTGATCGCGATAATGTCTCAAATCAAGCAGAATTGATCAACCAATTCGAAAGCTCGAGCCGTGCTCACAAAGCCAGATACATCAGAGCGGGAAGAGGCGATTGCCCAGGTTTGGGCACTGATCTCGGCTGGCAACTATGCGCCGGGCGACCGCTTGCCTCCAGAACGCGAATTGATTGACCGGTTGGGAATGAGCCGCACAACCTTGCGCCGCGCCCTTGAGGCGCTTGAGCGCGAGGGCGCGATTTGGCGCCATGTGGGCAAAGGCACCTTTGTGGCTGGCCATGGCGGGCCGGGTGCAGCGGGCAGCCTTGCCGAGCTCAGCCGACAGCTCACCCCGGTGCGCATGATGCAGGCGCGCCTGTGCATTGAGCCGGCGATTGCGCGCGAGGCGGCCATCCACGCTTCAGGCGAAGCCATCATCCGCATGAAGCTGGCCAAGGACCGGGCTGCAGCCGCGCCCAACTGGGCCGACTATGAAACCCACGATGACCTGTTCCACCGCTCCATTGCCGAAGCGGCGGACAACATCCTTTTGTTGTCGCTGTTCGACCAGCTCAACCAGGTGCGCCGGGCGGTGGCCTGGGGCAATGTTGAGCGCAAGAGCGAATGCCCACCGCGCGAACACACAAGTTTTGCCGAGCACGACCGCATTGCCGCCGCCATCGAGGCGCGCGATGCCAATGCGGCGCAAGAGGCCATGCGCCGGCATTTGGGGTCAGTGTCGGCCAGATTGTATGAGGCAAGTTGAAATCAAAGACCGCACAGAGACGCCGGGCCCAACCGGCGCACAAGTGCATAGCCAAGATTAGATCATCTGCTCTTAGGGAGGAAAAAATGAAACACCTATTGCAAAAGTTCACCGGCGTGCTCGCCGCCATGGCGCTCATCTGCGGGCTGGCCATCACCGGCGCACACGCGGCCAAGATCAAAATTGCGCTCGCAGAGACACCGTCTGACGAGCTGGCGGCCTTCTTTGTGGCACTGGACCGTGCCAAGGCGAACGGTCTGGATTATGAATGGACCGCATTCTCCGATGAGGAATTGGCCATTCAGGCAGTGCTCAGCGGCCAGATGGATATCGGCTTTGGCACGCCCTATGCGGCCATGCAGAAATCCAAGGCGCCAATCCGGATCATCTATCAGTTGTCGAAACTGAAGTTCTTTCCGGTGACCTCCAAGAAGTACAGCAAGCTGGAGGAGCTTGATGGCCAGCCGATCCTGCTGCACTCGCGCGGGGGCGGAACCGATTCCATTGCCAACGTGATCGAGGACAAGCTCAAGATAAAACTGGGCAAACGCTCCTATGTTCCAGGCTCGGCCAACCGGATCGTTGCCCTGATTGCCGGCCAAACCGATGCCACCATCGTGGATCTGTCGAACAAGAACAAGCTGGTGAAACAGCAAGGCGACAAGTTCAACGTGTTGCCCATGTTTGAAGTTGATGCCAGCGACGAGGCTCTGTTCGCCAATCTCGACTGGATCAAGGCCAACGAGAAGGACGTGGGCATTTTCGTCAAGGCGCTGCTCAGCGTTTACCAGGACATGGCCAAGGATCCGACCATCATTTCCAAACAAACCGATCCGAACGGGCCGATTGGCCAGCTGCCGAAAGAGATTCTCGACAGCCTGGATGGGTTCTACAAAGACGCGATTGAAGGTGGCCTGTACGACCCCAATGGCGGCGGGCGCAAGGCGGCCAAGGCAGACATGGAATGGTACCATGCGGCCGGCCAGCTGACCGGGGAATTGTCGTCCTTGAAGATCGAGGACTTCTGGTATCTGAAACCGCTGGACAGCGCGAAATAGTCCAACACCGGATGTGGCCGCTCGTTGACCAAAGGGGGCGGCCACCCCTTTTGTGAGTGTAACCGATGCTCAAGCGTTCCATCCTGCTGAAGCTTTTGTCGGCGGCAATCGTGTTCGGCGCCTGGGAGATCGCGGGCCGGATCCCGGTGAGCTATGCCTTCCCCACCTTCCTGGAATCCATGTCGGCGCTCATAACCCTAACCCTGGAAGGCACGATATTCACCGCATATGCGGAAACCCTGAAGCCGCTTGTGGTGGGGGTCATCATCTCTGCGGTTCTGGGCATTGGCCTGGGGCTCTGGATCGGCCTCAGCGCGAAGTTTGACTGGTTGTTCTCGCCCATCTTCATCGTCATGCAGTCGGCGCCGCTGGCCGCGCTCATCCCGCTATTGGTGATGGCCTATGGCATTGGCCTCACCTCAAAGGTGTTCGTGGTTTGCATCATGGCCATGCCGGTGATTGTCTTGAACACCAGCGGCGCGGTGCGCAATACCCCGTCGGTGTTCAAAGAGATGGCGCGGTCGTTTCTGGCCTCAGAACGCGACATCATTTTCAAGGTCATCATCCCGGCCGCCTCGCCAATCATCTTTTCCGGATTGCGCCTTGGCATATCGGCCGGGTTCATCGGGGCGATCTTGTCTGAGCTTAAGATCACCCCCACCGGTGTGGGCGACATCATCACCTACAGCCGTTCCATTGCCGATTACCCGAGCATGTATGCGGCCATCTTCTCGATCATCCTTCTCGCGGTTTTGTTCTTGAACGTGCTGGAGAAGCTGGAAAACTATCTGTTTGAAGGAAACAACCGTGGCTATGCCTCAGATTGATGACGCCCCCGAAGCGCCGGCGGCGGCCGGTGTGGACAATGCGGTTTCGGTGCGCGGCGTCTCCAAGACCTATGGAGAGGTTGAGGCGCTGAAGGATTTGTCGCTGGACTTCCCGCGCGGGCAGCTCACCTCCCTGCTGGGGCCATCGGGCTGCGGCAAGACCACCTTGCTGAAGATCATCGCCGGCCTTCTGGAGCCCAATTCCGGTGAGATCGAAGTGAACGGTCAGCCGGTCACCGGGCCTGGGCCCGACCGGGCCTTCGTGTTCCAAGACTTTGCCCTGCTGCCTTGGGCCAGCGTCGTGCGCAACGTGGCCTTCGGGCTTGAACTGCGCGGCGTGGCGAAGCCGGAGCGCGAAGAGGTGGCGCAAAAATACATCTCCGATGTGGGCCTTGGCGGCTTTGAGAATGCCTATCCGCACGAGCTCTCCGGCGGCATGCGCCAGCGGGTGGGCCTTGCCAGGGCGTTGTCTGTGGATGCCCAGGTGCTGCTCATGGACGAGCCGTTTTCAGCGGTGGATGAACAGACCCGGCGCAAGTTTCAGGAAGACCTGTTGTCCCTCGTTCAGAACGAAAACAAGACCTTCATCTTCGTCACCCACTCAATCGAGGAGGCGGTCTATGTTTCCGACCAGATCGCAATCCTGCTGCCCCGGCCAAGCCGCGTCTTGGAGATCATCAAACCTTCCGGTTTCCGCCACAAAGGCGCAGACACGATAAGGCGCGATACGGAGTATCTGGACATCGTCGACAGGATCTGGGCCTCGTTGCGCAGCTATGTGGAGTAGGGGCCCGCGATGAAGGTTTACGGCTATCAGCTCCCGGCCATGTCGTCCCTCATCTTGTGGGGGCTTTTGTGGGAGATCGTGGGCCGCGCCGGGGTAACGTTCTTCATCCCGCCTCTGTCGGACGTTCTGTACACCCTCTACACGGTGATCGGCACGCCGGCCTTCGTCAAAGCCATGTCCGAAACCGCCTATGCGTTCGTTGTGGGGGTGTTCTCGGCGGTTGTCATTGGTGTGCCGGTGGGCATTCTCATGGGCAAGAGCAGGCTTTTGGACGAGTTGCTGCTGCCCTGGGTGAACATCTTCCTCAGCGCGCCGCTCACCGCTCTGGTGCCTGTGCTGATGGTCTTGTTCGGCTTTGGGATGAAATCGATCATCATCACCACCACTCTGTTTGCCATCTGGATCATCATTCTCAATTCGCGCGCTGGAGTCATGCAGATCAACCGCTCGCTGGTGGACATGGCCCGTTCGTTCGGCGCCTCGCCCATGGATGCCTTCTTCAAGATTTATTTCTGGGCCGCATTGCCGGAAATTCTGGGCGGCATCCGCATTGGTGTCATCCGCGCGGTGAAGGGGGTCATCATCGGCCAATTGCTGATCTCGATCGTGGGCTTTGGCGCGTTGTTCGAGCTCTATTCGACGAACTTCCTGATGAAGCACTTCTGGGCGGTGCTGCTGGTGCTGTTCGCTATGGCGTTCACCATCTCCGAGCTGCTGGCTTATCTGGAACGCCGGGTGAGCTACTACGCGGCTAAACGCTGACCCGACGATCATCGATTGTTTCAGCATTGGCCTCCTCGGGCTTGCCCCGAGGACCCACGACGGGTGCCTATACAACTGAGGCGCCTGGGCCCT
>JAAEUE010000357.1 GCA_024227565.1 Alphaproteobacteria bacterium | reverse complement strand
GTTCGAGATTTTTGATCATTTGGTGGACGGATGGCGGCGTGACTTGGAAGTGGCGCTGCATATCGGCTTCTGCGGGCGGTCTTTTATTGATGCGGCTATAGGCGTGGATAAATGCGAGATACTGGCCCTGTTTTTCAGTAAAACCGGGCTCACTTTGGGGGTGACAAGGGCCGTTGGTTTGATTCATCAGAGTTTCTTTTGAGCCAAGGAGAACCTGATGAACATACGATACCGTGTCGATTTGAGCCAATGCGAGCGTGACGAACTTGCGGCACTTCTAAGCGGCGGCAAGCACCCGGCGCGCAAACTCAAGCGAGCACAGATCCTGCTGGCGGCCGATGCCGGTGCCGGTGATGCGGAAATTGCCGCCCGGGTGGTGGTCGGCGGCTCGACGGTCTATCGCACCAAGCGGCGCTTTGTGGAAGGCAATCTGGAACTGGCCTTGGCAGAAGCACCGCGCGCCGGGGCGCAACGCAAGTTGACGGGCAATGAGGAAGCTCTTTTAGTCGCCACCGCCTGCTCGGCGCCGCCGGCAGGCTGTGCCCGCTGGACCCTGGAGCTGTTGTCGCAGGCGCTGGTCAAGCTGACCGAACACGACAGCCTGTCGCGCGAGACGGTGCGCCGGCGCCTGGCGGAGAACAGTCTCAAGCCCTGGCGCAAGGACATGTGGTGCATTCCCAAGGTCGACGCCGCCTATGTGGCCGCTATGGAGGATGTGCTCGATTTGTATGCCGAAGTGCCCGACCCCAGGCGCCCGGTGGTCTGCTTCGATGAAAGCCCGACCCAGCTGATCGGCGAGGTGCGCCAGCCAATTGCGGCCAAGCCGGGACAGCTTGAACGTTTTGATAGCGAGTACCGGCGAAACGGCACGGTCAATCTGTTCGTCTTCCTTGATGCCCATCGTCCCTGGCGCAAGGTCAAAGTCACAGATCGACGCGCCGCGACGGACTTCGCCATTTGTATGCGCGAACTCAGCGACAACCATTTCCCAATGGCCGAAAAGATCCGTGTCGTGATCGACAATCTGTCAACCCACAAGCCGGCGGCCCTTTACAGCACATTTCCCGCGCCCGAAGCCCGGCGCATCCTGCGGCGCCTGGAATTCCATTACACCCCAAAGCACGCCAGTTGGCTCAACATGGTCGAAATCGAGATCGGTGTGCTGCGCAGTCAATGCCTGGATCGACGCATTGACAACAAGCAACACCTCATTTCTGAGGTCGACGCCTGGGAACAAAGACGCAATAAGAGCGCAGCCCACATCAACTGGATGTTCACAACAGAACAGGCAAGAAACAAAATGGCCAGAGCATACCCAAAGCCAAAAACAGAAAACACAATGACAATCAAAGAGTCATAATCCCTGTGCAATGGTACTAGGGCCTGTTGAAGGGATTCACCGACAACGTGCTTTCGTCACTTTCGCTCACGGGTCGCACCGCGCTCAATGAGCGCTGACCCTGCGCGGGCGCGGCGCAGTGGCGCCGGGTCACGGTCGTGGCCTGAAAGCG
>JAAEUE010000356.1 GCA_024227565.1 Alphaproteobacteria bacterium | reverse complement strand
CCGGATCAAACCCCGGCCAAGGCCTCATAGCGGCCTGAAAATCGCCCCCAGGGCGCCGGGAGACACCAATTGGGCGATAAGTTCAGAGGGCCCCACATGGTAATAGGGCACCGGCAATAGCTCGGCCTGGCGTGCGGCAAGCCTGCCTATTCCGACACATCCGGTCACCGATTCCAATTTTATCCGGTCACTGATTCCGATGGTGTGGACGCCCCCTCTAACGGCATCTGTGTGCCAGAGTGGGGTGTTTTGAGCCCTACGCCAGGAGGAAGCGTCCATGAAAGAAGTTACCATCATCGGGATCGATATTGCGAAGAATGTTTTTCATCTGCACGGAGCAGCGGCGGATGGAACTGTGGTGTTTCGGCGCAAGTTGCCGCGAGCCCGGTTACTTGAGTTTCTGGCTAGACAACCGGCCTGTTGTGGTGGCGATGGAGGCGTGTGCGAGTGCGCATCATTGGGGGCGCCAGATCGGCAAGCTTGGCCACGAGGTGCGTTTGATCCCGCCGCAATATGTCAAACCGTTTGTGAAGCGCCAGAAGAATGATGCCGCCGATGCTGAAGCGACAACGGAGGCAGGTTCACGGGCCTCGATGCGGTTTGTGGCGGTCAAGAGCGCCGAACAGCAGAGCCAGGCGATGGTTTTGAAGACGCGTGATTTGTTGCAGGGCCAGCGGACACAGACGGTCAATGCCTTGCGGGGCCATCTGGGCGAGTATGGTGTAATCGCACCGCAAGGGCTGTGTCATGTGCGCAAACTGGAAGAGGCTCTGGAGGATGGATGAGGAGGCTCTTGAGGGGCTGCTTTATCCGCACCATGCCACCGGCAACCGGACCCCGCTCGTGGTGCCGGACTGGGCGCATGTGCACCGTGAGCTTCGCCGCAAGGGTGTGACCTTGGCCTTGCTCTGGGAGGAGCACTGGTCCGTTCATCCGGACGGCTACGGATACAGCCGGTTCTGCGAACTCTACTCACGCTGGGAAGGTAAGCTCTCGCCGGTGATGCGGCATGCCCTTGCCCGGCAGGCGAATGCTTCGCTTCGCCGAGAGGGGTCATGCGGCGGGCGAGCGGATGTTCGAGGATTATGCCGGAGTTACGCTCGATGTCATCTGCCCTGAGACCGGCGAGGTACGTGCCGCGCAATTGTTTGTCGCGGCCCTCGGGGCCTCCAACTACACATACGTGGAAGCCAGCTGGACACAGAGCCTGCCGGACTGGACGGCGTCCCATGTGCGGGCTTTTGAGTTCTTCGGCGGTGTGCCCTCGCAGATCGTGCCGGACAATCTGAAGGCCGGGGTGATCAAGGCCTGTTTCTACGAGCCTGAGATCAACCGCACCTATGCGGATCTGGCCGCGCATTACGATACCGCCATCATTCCGGCCCGTCCGCACAAGCCGAAAGACAAGGCCAAAGTCGAGGCCGCCGTTCTGCTAGCCGAACGCTGGATCGTAGCCCGCTTGAGGAACCAGACGTTCCTCTCGCTCGACGAATTGAACGCCGCAATCGTCCTCCTTGTGAACCAGCTCAACTCCAAACCGTCCCGGCACCTGGGGGCAAGCCGCAGGCAGCTGTTTGAGGAACTGGACAAGCCTGCTCTTAAGCCACTTCTCCCCACTCTGGCACACAGATGCCGTTAAGAGGGGGCGTCCACACCATCGGAATGCGCAGCTGGCCAACTGGACACCTCTAAGAACCTCGCCAAATCGGTCGCCTTCTGATTCATTCCGTTCATTGATGTTTTCGGAGATGAGCGATGCGGGGACAGGCTGGATTTTGGGATATTG
>JAAEUE010000355.1 GCA_024227565.1 Alphaproteobacteria bacterium | reverse complement strand
GCTGACAACGGCGCGGTCTCCAAGGACTGCAACATCAAGGTCTGAGCCGCCTGCAGCTCCCCCGCTTCCATCGCTAACCTGGCCAAAGCCGCCTGAATGATCGCCATGTAATGACGTGCGGAAGCCCCGTTGCCCGGGATCACCTCCATGTTGCGTCGAAACAGATCCAACGCCCGACCATAAGCTCCCTTGGCCAACTCCATCTCGCTCGCACGCCGGTGATACTCCGCCGCCACGATGGTCGCATACCCGGCAAACCAGGTCAGGTTCGGTGCCGCGTCCGGCTGGGCCAGCATGTTCTGGTAGGTCTCTTCCAAACCATCCAAAATACCACGCCCCCCACGAGCCAAAACCTGCTGGCGCAAGCGCGAGTGCAACCCGCCGCTATTGGGGAAGGCCTTCAACCCGCGCTGCAATAGCTGCTCCGCTTCAAAACCCGCGCCCACATAGTTCAAAAAATCGAACTGATGCCCAAACTCAACCTCCGGGCACAGGGGATGATGCTCCAACACCGAGAATGCCCCCTGCGCGGTGGTCAACTGCTCCGCAGACCACTCTTCCTCGGCCCGCATCGACCGAATGATGCGCCCACGGGTCCTGCGCACATACAATCGCAACGTCTCCAAAGTCGCACGCCCCATGGCATGCACGGGCATGGTCTCAACAGCCAATTGCAGGGACCGATCTCCCCGCACCCGCAGCTTCAAACGATCCGCGGTCAAGGCCAGAATCGCGTGGGTCAACCAACCGGCCTGCCCACGGGCCTGCGCCTTTTGGGCCAAGTCCCGGGCATCCCGATACAGCAATTCGGTAGCCTTTTCCTTGGGCTGAGCCTCCAATGCCCGCGCCAAAAAGGACTCGGCCAAACGCAGTTCGATCGACCCATCCCCGACCTTGCCATCCCACTCCTTGGAGCGTTCCTCCAACTCGGCAGCCAGCTCCTGATTCTCGCGCTGAAGGGCGCCGCGATCCGCTTGCTGCAAACGTGTGATGCGCTCTTGCGCTGCCAAGGATTCATCCTGGCCAAGCAGACCGCGCTGCACGGTGGCCAAGGTCTTTGCGCGTGTGGATTCCTTTCCCAGGGTGTCCAAAGCCGCCACCACCGCCTCCCGATCTTCGCTTTCGAGCCCCATGTCCAAGGCCTTTTCCATCAAGGGCAAGCGCTCCATCGTCGGGTCTTCCACCATCGCCTTCCAAGCCATCTGGCGCACGGCGGATCCGCCCAATCCCTGTTGCTTTGAAGACAAGATCGCCATGCGCAAAATCTGCCCGCTGTGCACGTCCCCCGCCTTCAAGGCACCTTGCAATATCTTCAACCGCGTCTCTTCATCCCCTTCCGCAAACTCCTTCTCAACCTGCTCGCGATCCGCATTGTCGCGACTGGTCAAACGATCCTCGAG
>JAAEUE010000354.1 GCA_024227565.1 Alphaproteobacteria bacterium | reverse complement strand
TTGGCCTACGGCAACCGGCATGCCGATCTGTTGTTTGAAATCATCAGCCGACGCTATGAGCATAAATCGACCGTGGTGACCACCAATAAGCCCTTTGCCGAATGGGGCGAACTGTTTCCCAATGCCACTTGCGTGGTGAGTCTGATTGATCGGTTGGTACACAAAGCCGAGATTCTTCACTTTGAGGGGGAGTCGTATCGGCTTAAAGAAGCCCGCGAACGCCGCGAGCAGAAGAAAAAACAGCGCGCGGCCCGAGCGGGAAAAGGCAAAACCTCGCCACCGAAGGCCACCCCGTAGCGGTCCGACCATGCGCGCCCGAGAGCACACCGCCGCCATGCTGTACTTTTGGGCACAAGCCGGTATTACGGCGGTTGATCTGGCGGTGCGGCGCGCCAGCGGGACGATGATCTGGCACCGCCAGTGTTCGCCCGGCCTGTTGCCTTTACCCTGGCTGCGGGCAGAAAATGTACGCCGCGCTGAGATCTATATCCGTCCGGCCAGCACGCTCACCTGGCCGATGATCTTGCTCGATGATGTCGAACTAGGGCTGGTTCGGCGGATTGCCCGTAAATATGCGGCCTTGGTGGTCAACACCTCACCGGTCGGCGGCTGTCATCTGTGGCTACGACTGACGCGTGCCCTTGATCAACCGCAGCGTTACTACGCCCAGCGCTGGTTGATTCCACGCGTCAACGCCGACATCGGCTCGGTCTCCGGTGAGCATTTGGGCCGCTTGGCCGGCACCCGTAATTG
>JAAEUE010000353.1 GCA_024227565.1 Alphaproteobacteria bacterium | reverse complement strand
CGAAACGGCGCCTCCAGGTTATCGGAGAGCACTGCCCCCTCGACATATTTGCCAGGTTCCTTGCGCGCCGATAGCAGCGGGCTGCGTTGCACATCGGTTAGATCCTTGAACCTCGCAATCTGTTCCACCTCTTCTTTGGGCATTACCAGACACAGCCACCACTCCATCATGTTGAGCATCTTGCGGCTGGCGTCGGGGAAGTCTTCCAGATTCTGGGTGGCAATCCAGAACCAGGCACCGAGCTTGCGCCACATCTTGGTTATCTTAACGACGTAGCGGGCAAGCAGCGGGTTGGTGGTGATGATGTGACCCTCGTCGGTGACTACCAGGGTGGGCCGTGCGTCGTGCTGATAGCGCTCCACTAGGTCGTTGATGTGACTCATCATAGAGATGTAGGCTACGGTGAGCTGATCCTCGTAGCCTTCTCGCGCCAGGATGCCCATCTCCAGTATGGTGACATCGGCCTCCGGCCAACGGGTACCGGACCGATTAAAGAAGTGACCGGCAAGGCCGGAGCAAAACAGCGCCATGCCGTCGCCCATCTCGATCGCGCGGTTGCGCCGGTTCTCTGGCAGACTTTGATCCCTTCCAATGGTGTGCAGGGCGCTGACCACGTCTTCGGTGATCACTTGATCCCTGCCAGTTTCTTTCACCGTCTTCGCAGCCAGGAAAATGGCGTTTCGTATCAGCAGCCGGTCGGCGCGGGTCATGCGTGCATCTTCGCGCTCATCACCGCCGGTGATCATGATACGGGCGGCGATCTCCATCTCGCCCAGAACGTCGCGACCAGCCCCCTCCTCTTCCGATTCCTCATCATCATCGGCCAAGGCATCCGGATCCTCGCGCAAGTGATGTTGGCGTTCCTTCTGCAACACGCGCAAGGCATCGGCAAACGGTGGCAGGCTCACATCCGTGTTCGGGTTTAGCGTGACCTGGTTGACGTCCAGCCCGTGAGCCTGAAACTGCTGGCCCAGCAGTGAGAAGGAACCACCGGCCTCGATGATGAAGATGCGCGGGCGATACATAGCTACCATCTGTTGCAGCAGGTAGACCAGAATCGCCGACTTGCCGGCACCTGTGGGTCCCAGAATGAGCATATGGGCGTTCTTTTTCCGGTCGGCTCGATGCAACGGATCAAAGGTCAGTGGTTCGGCACCGCGGTTGAAGAAGACCAGCCCCGGGTGACCTGTACCTTTCGAGCGGCCATACAGGGGCAACAGGTTGGCAGTGTGGCTGGAGAATACCAGCCGCGACCGTCGACTGGACTTGTCCAGTGACACGTCGTAGGCCATGGGCAGGTTACGCAGGTAACTGTCGAGCGCCAACAAATCGGCTTCGTGCAGGATCGGTTGCAGCCCGTTGGGCAGCAACAGGGCATTCAGATAGTTAACGTTGGCGCGCAGCGTCTTCAGAT
>JAAEUE010000352.1 GCA_024227565.1 Alphaproteobacteria bacterium | reverse complement strand
GATGACCACATGCCCGGCAAACTGACCCTTGATGATTTGAAAGCCCAGGCTGCCTCAGGGCAGATCGACACGGTGCTGGCATGCATGATTGATATGCAAGGCAGGTTGATGGGCAAGCGCTTTGTTGCGCAGCATTTTGTTGACACTGCCTGGGAAGAAACCCACTGCTGCAATTACCTTTTGGCGACAGACCTCGAGATGCACACGGTTGAAGGATATGCCTCGACCTCATGGCAGGCAGGCTACGGCGATTACATGATGCGTCCGGACCTTTCCACCCTGCGCGTTGCGGCGTGGCTTGAAGGCACGGCTTTGGTGCTGTGCGATGTATTGGACCATCATGGCCATTCCGAAATTTCACACAGCCCGCGCGCCATGTTGAAGGCGCAGATTGCACGCGCAGAGGCGGCAGGCTTTGGCACCATTGCCGCGACCGAGCTTGAGTTTTTCATTTTCCGCAAAAGCTTTGAAGAGATGTCTGCCGAGGGCTTCGCCGACATGACGCCGATTTCAGCGTATAACGAAGATTACCACATCCTGCAGACCACCAAGGAAGAGGGGCTGATGCGCCGTTTGCGCAACGAACTTTACGCCTCGGGCGTGCCGGTTGAGGGTTCAAAAGGCGAGGCCGAGGCGGGGCAGGAAGAGCTGAACATACGCTATGCCAGCGCCATGGAAGCAGCCGAAAACCACGCCGTTTCCAAGCACGCCGCCAAGGAAATTGGCTGGCAACAGGGTCACGCGGTCAGCTTCTTGCCGAAGTGGCACAAGGACCGGGTCGGCTCGGCCAGCCATGTGCACCAATCCCTGATCAAGGACGGCCAGCCCGCCTTTTATGACAAAGATGCTGATCTTGGAATGTCCGAATTGGCGCGCCATTACTTGGGAGGGCTTTTGAAATATGCCAGCGACATCACCGTGTTCATGGCGCCATACGTAAACTCGTATAAGCGCTTTCAGAAAGGCAGCTTTGCCCCCACCAAAAAGGTTTGGTCGGTTGATAATCGGACTGCGGCGTTTCGTCTGTGCGGAGAGGGCACGAAAGCGGTGCGGGTTGAATGCCGGGTGCCGGGTGCGGATATGAACCCCTATCTGGCAATTGCCGGAATGCTGGCGGCTGGTCTTGCAGGAATAGAAGAAAAACTGGACCCGGGAACGCCGATTGCAGGCGATACCTATGAGGGTGACGCGGAGTACATTCCGACCAATTTGCGAGATGCGACCCAAGCTTTGCGCGGGTCAGACATGTTGCGCGCGGCGATGGGCGACACGGTCGTAGACCACTACGCCCGCATGGCTGAGTGGGAACAGGAAGCCTTTGACGCCGAGGTTACGGACTGGGAAATCGCGCGCGGGTTTGAACGCGCCTGAGGAGTTAATATGACACGTATGTTGCAATGTATCTCACCCATTGATGGCTCGGTTTACGCCGAGCGACCGGTTTTATCCCCGGATGACGCGGCGGCGGCGGTTGCGCGGGCGCGGGGTGCGCAAAAGGACTGGGCTGCGCGGCCATTACAGGAACGCATCCGTCTGGTAATGGCCGGTGTGGCGCGGGTAGGAGAGATGAACGACGAGGTGGTGCCGGAGCTTGCCCATATGATGGGTCGCCCGGTGCGCTATGGCGGTGAATTTGGTGGCTTTAACGAACGTGCCACTCACATGGCGAGCATAGCCGAAGAGGCGTTGGCTCCGATTGTGATGGAAGATAGCGAGGCATTTCGTCGGTTGATCAAGCGTGAGGCGCACGGCGTGGTGTTCGTAGTCGCGCCGTGGAATTACCCCTATATGACGGCGATAAATACTGTCGCCCCGGCGCTTATTGCCGGAAATGCTGTGGTGCTGAAACACGCCACGCAGACCTTGCTGGTTGGCGAACGAATGGTGCGCGCCTTTCACGACGCTGGGGTGCCCGAGGATGTGTTTCAAAACGTGTTTCTTGACCACAAAACCTCAGGCGGCTTGATCGAAGCCAAGCATTTTGACTTTGTGAATTTCACCGGTTCTGTGGATGCAGGACGCTCGATCGAATTGGCGGCAGCAGGTACTTTCACCGGGCTGGGGCTTGAATTGGGCGGCAAGGACCCGGGCTATGTCATGGAAGACGCCGACCTTGATGCGGCGGTGGACACACTGATTGACGCGGCGATGTTCAACTCAGGCCAGTGCTGCTGCGGCATTGAAAGGATCTACGTTCACGAAAGCCTGTATGATGCCTTCGTTG
>JAAEUE010000351.1 GCA_024227565.1 Alphaproteobacteria bacterium | reverse complement strand
GGGAACAAAACTGCCGGCGTAGGCCAGGAGCACAATCAATGCAATCTGCCGCATGTAGGTGGATTTGCCGCCCATGTTGGGGCCGGTGATGATCAGGATTCGGCGCTGGTCATCAAACTTTACGCCATTGGCCACGAAGGGGGTGGTGTTGATCATCTCTACCACAGGATGGCGACCATCCTGGATGGATATGCCGGGCTGGTCATCCAGCTGCGGGGCGTTAAAATCCAGTCGCTGCGCCCGTTCGGCAAAGGTGGTGATTACGTCGAGGGCCGCCAGGGCCGAGGCGCACAACTGAAGTGCTGGGAGGTACTGCTGCAGCTGTTCCAGCAGTTCATCATACAGCGCCTTCTCCCGGGCCAGGGAGCGCTCCCGGGCCGAGAGCACTTGGTCCTCAAACTTCTTCAACTCAGGGATGATAAAGCGTTCTGCGGATTTCAGAGTCTGGCGCCTTACATACTCCTCCGGCACCGAATCGGATTGCAGACGGCTGATCTCGAT
>JAAEUE010000350.1 GCA_024227565.1 Alphaproteobacteria bacterium | reverse complement strand
CGTCCTCGCTACGGAACGCCATGGTACCCGCTCCATGGACCCGCCCGTCCATCATCTCGCCGTTGTAGCGGGCAAGAACACCGTCATTGTCCCAGAACAGGAGATTGCCTCTGCCGTCGGCCTTGCCGCCCGAACACGATCCGGTCCATGTAGCAGCTTCACCCATTTCAGGCGGATCGGCACTCCAGATCGCGCATCCGGTCACCGCATCGTTGACCCAGAAGCCTTCAACCAACTGGAGCGGTGCAGCGCTACCCATCATTTCGTTGATCAGGACAAACGTCACACGCCGATTGGCGGCGCGACCGGAGCTATGCGCGAAAGTTGGTGACAGCGTGAATCGGAGAAGGCGGCATATCATGAGGTTGCTTGACGACCTCACTTCTCCACCAAAGGAGCGATATGCCGTGTCCCAGAATAACGTCACCAAGCTGGTCCAACCAGGAATCATTTCTGATCCTCTCACCGATATCCTGCGCGACGGTGCGCGAACGTTGCTTGCCCAGGCTGTCGAAGCCGAGGTTGCGGCCTTCATGTCCAAGCATGCCGATCTGCAGACCGAAGACGGCCATCAGCGTATCGTGCGGCATGGCCATTTGCCCGAGCGCGAGATCATGACCGGCATTGGAGCAGTTGCCGTGCGCCGGCCACGTGTCCGCGACCGGGCAGATGGTGGCAATCGCATCCGGTTTACGTCCGCGCTTCTACCACCCTATGCCCGGCGCACCAGAAGCTTGGAGGTCCTGCTGCCGATCCTGTATCTCAAAGGTATCTCAACGGGCGACTTTTCCGAAGCTCTGGCCGCTTTGCTCGGCCAGGATGCGCCTGGCCTTTCGGCTTCGACCATCGCACGGCTGAAGGAGATTTGGTCGGACGAACACGCCCGTTGGCACAAGCGCGATCTGTCGGCGCGGCACTACGTCTATGTTTGGGCAGACGGCATCCATTTGCATGCCCGGCTTGAAGACGAAAAGCAATGCATTCTGGTTATCATCGGTGCGACGCCGGAGGGCAAGAAAGAGCTTGTCGGCTTTACCGACGGTGCCCGAGAGAGCGCGCACGACTGGCGAGAACTCCTGCTCGACTTGAAACGGCGTGGCTTGAGCCTTGCCCCGAAGCTTGCCGTTGCCGATGGTGGTCTTGGGTTCTGGAAGGCGCTCGGCGAGATCTGGCCGACAGCCCAGGAACAGCGCTGCTGGGTCCACAAGACCGCCAACGTCCTCGCCAAATTGCCAAAGAGCCAACAGCCGAAAGCCAAGCGTTCATTGCAGGAGATCTGGATGGCGGAAACCAAAGCCGAGGCCGAAACAGCGTTCGAAGCCTTCATCGAAACGTACGCACTGAAGTACGAGAAAGCCGCCGCCTGCCTGGCCAAAGATCGAGACCCACTGCTCGCCTTCTATGGCTTCCCTGCCGAGCACTGGGTCCATCTGCGCACAACCAACCCGATCGAAAGTACGTTCGCAACGGTGCGGCACCGTACTATCCGGGCGAAAGGCTGCCTCTCAAACAAGACGGCACTCGCGATGGTCTTCAAGCTTGTAGATGGTGCACAGAAGACTTGGCGCCGTCTCAACGGGCCTGCGCAGTTGCCAAAGATCATTCAAGGTGTGAAATTCGCTGACGGGCTTGAGGTTGCCGAAACCGACGACCATCAAGCTCAAACCGACGCCGCCTGATCCTTCAGGCCGTCACCAAGATTCGGCGATAGCTCGAAGAACGCCCCCATTCACGTTGAAAACGCTCTATTGTTCTCAGTGACATTTTGATCGCGGCTCCATGCACCCGCCCCCTTCTGAGGAAGAACTTGTTCGAGTTCTCAAGCCGCTGGCCAAGGCACCACCATGACAGACGATGACCAAGCCTGGTACTGGGCCACACCACCGGGTTTCGACTGGAGGTGCATCAGGGCGTGAACCTTCGCGTGCTCCTGAGCTACGCCGCGCCGTATCGCGGCAGTCTGCTTGTCTCCACCGCGCTG
>JAAEUE010000349.1 GCA_024227565.1 Alphaproteobacteria bacterium | reverse complement strand
CTCTCAGGCGATGACAAAACTGCATGTGTGACCCGGCCATGCTGGACAGCCCGATCACATCCACATCTTCCTCCAGCGCTATCCTGGCAACTGCTTCGGGCGATTGACGCAGGCCCGTGTAAATGACTTCGAATCCGGCATCCATCAATGCCCGCACGACAACCTTGGCTCCCTGGTCATGGCCATCCAGGCCCGGCTTGGCGACCAGTACTCTGATGTTGGATTTCATGACACCAGCCCTTTGGCAATGACAAGTTTCAGTATCTCGCTGGTGCCACCGCCGATCAGCGTGAAACGGATATCGCGGAGATATCGCTGCACCGGGTATTCCATGGCAAAGCCGTAGGAAGCCAACACCCTGGCCGCTTTGTCGCAAACAGTCAGCGCCGCTTCACTGGCAAACAACTTGCACATGGCCGATTGCTGGTGATGCGGCTTGCCGTTGTCCGCCAACCATGCCGTGTAATGTACAAAATGTTCGGCCACTTCGAGGTCAGTGGCCATTTCTGCAAGCTTGAGCTTGATGGCCTGAAACGCGCCGATGGGTTTGCCGAACTGCTTGCGCTCGCCGGCATAGCGCACGGCCTCTTGCAACGCGGCCCTGGCACAACCGATCGCCAGCGCGCCTGTGATAATGCGGACTTCGCCCAGCAAGGTGCGCAGATGTGACTCACCGTCACCTTCTTCCCGACTGAGACGACAGTCATCTGACACGAAGCAACCGTCAAAAGCGACCTCCGAGGTTGGAAAGGCGCGCACGCCCATCTTATCGATGGGTTTTCCGACATGAAGGCCTTCATTGTCTTTCTCGACTAGGAAGATGGTCAGT
>JAAEUE010000348.1 GCA_024227565.1 Alphaproteobacteria bacterium | reverse complement strand
TCTTGTTCCCGCGCCCCGGTTCGACAGCTTCGATGCCCTGAACGCCTGGCTCGAAGAGCAATGCCTGAAGCGTCAGAGCGATATCGTACGTGGTCATGCCGAGGCCATCGGCGACCGCCTGATGCGTGATATGGACGCGCTGATGGTGCTGCCGCCCACGCCCTATGACGCCTACGAGAAAGTCAGCACGCGGGCAACGTCGATCTCCATGGTCCGCTACCGCAACAACGATTACTCAGTGCCCGTCGCTTATGCACATCACGAGGTTCAGGTTCGAGGCTATGTCCATGAAGTCGTGATCGGCTATGGCACCGAAGTGATTGCGCGCCACAGCCGATCCTATGAGAAGGCGGATATGGTCTTCGATCCGATGCACTACCTTCCCCTGCTGGAACAAAAGGTCGGCGCCCTTGATCAGGCTGCTCCGTTGCAGGACTGGGACCTGCCCATTGAGTTCGCCACACTGCACCGGCTGCTGGAGGCACGGATGGGCAAGAAGGGCAAACGAGAGTACGTGCAAGTCCTGCGTCTGCTGGAGGCTTTTGAGATGGGCCATGTCCATGGCGCCATCAGGCATGCATTGGATCTCGGGGCCATCGGTTATGACGCGGTGAAGCATCTGGTCCTTTGCCGGATCGAGAGGCGCCCGCCACGGCTGGATCTCGACATCTATCCCTATCTGCCAAAGGCATTGGTCGAAACGACAAAACCGGCCAGCTACAAGGTGCTGATGTCTGGAGCGATAACATGAGTGATACGCCGCAGGTGCTGTTGCAGCATCATCTCAAAAAGCTCCGCTTGCCGACCTTCCACAGCGAATATGGCAAGCTGGCCCGGCAGTGTGCAGCCGAGAACAAGGATCACATCCAATATCTGCTGCGGCTATGTGAACTGGAGCTGATCGAGCGCGAACGGCGCATGATCGAGCGGCGGATAAAAGCGGCAAAGTTCCCGGCGGTCAAAAGCCTCGACAGCTTCGACTTCAAGGCAATGGCATCGCTTAACAAGCCGCTGGTGATGGAACTGGCGCGCTGTGCCTATATCGATACCAGAGAAAACATCATCGCCCTTGGCCCCTCCGGAACCGGAAAAACCCATATCGCCTTGGGTCTTGGTCTGGCAGCCTGCCAGAAGGGTCTCAAGGTGCGCTTCATCACCGCCGCCGCTTTGGTTCATGAATTGATGGAAGCAAGCGATGAGCGGCGTCTGTTGCGCTTGCAAAAACAGCTGGCCAATCAAAATCTGCTGATCATTGACGAACTTGGCTTCGTGCCTCTGTCAAAGACCGGCGCCGAGCTATTATTCGAAACAATCTCGCAATGTTACGAGCGCGGCTCGGTGATCATTACCTCCAACTTGCCGTTTGACGAATGGACCGAAATCTTCGGCTCCGAGCGCCTGACCGGCGCCCTGTTGGATCGCCTGACCCACCATGTTCATATCCTGGAGATGAACGGCGAGAGCTTCCGCCTCAAGGAAAGTCAAAAACGGCGAAAGGCCCAAAGAACACAACAAGCTTGAACGCCGAACCATTGATTGACCCGGTGGGCCCACAGGCACCTCCCACGCAGCTTCGCTCCGCGCAACGCTAAAGCGCTACACGAACCAGCGCGGGGCCCTCCTATGGACTACCGGGACAACAGGAAACACCGCGACAAGTGACCCTTTTTGCTCCGGTCGAGTGATCCTTTTTACTCCGGCGTTGACAGGATATCTTTGTCATAAATGGTCGCCAGGCCCTTCACACTGGGCGTGACGCGGATCCAGTTCCCATTGTGGCTGTACTCGCGAACATTGGTCTCTGGCTTCTTGGAGAGCGAATAAAACGGGTGTTCCATCTGCGGCATGACG
>JAAEUE010000347.1 GCA_024227565.1 Alphaproteobacteria bacterium | reverse complement strand
ATAGAATGCATAACCGGATGAGCCAGATACTCACTTAGCTCAAACCGCAAAATGTCCCAATCCATATGACGACGGACACACAATACATAGATCAAATATATATTTTGGATCGATAGGGGCGCTTTTGTCTATGAATTGGGCCTGTCCAGCAGACCCAGCGCGGCCAATGTGATTGCTGATTTATTCATAGGTTTTCTGCCCCTGATTGATACCAAATATATATTTGTTCTATGCTTTGGCCGTCCATAGGCTGCTGCCTGAACGTATGCTCCGTAGCAAAAAGGGCCGACAAAGCGCCAAAACAGCACGCGCCACACCTCCAGATCTTCCAGATTCAAGGAACAGAAATGCCTTTGCAAACAACAACAATCGGCGCCTACCCGAAGCCTGAGTGCACCCCGGTACGGGACTGGTTTTTGGCGCACTTGGATGAAGATGAACGCAAGGCATCCGCCGGTCTCCTGAGTAACTGGGCACCAGGTGAGTATGAGAAAGCCCTGGAACGTGCCGGCGAGGAAGGCGAAGCCTTGTTCCTTAAAGCCACCAAGGAAATCATCGACGATCAGGTCAATGCGGGCGTGGATGTGCCCACGGACGGCGAGGTGCGCCGGGAGAACTACATTTTCTATCAATGCCGGCGCATCGATGGCGTTAGCTTTGAAGAAGTGACCCACAAGTCTGTTCGCCAAGGCGCGTTCGAGGCCGATCTGCCTACAATCGTAGGGCCAGTCAGTTTGCGGGAAACCCGGTTGGCGGAAGATTGGAAAGCTGCCCAGCGGTACACGTCCAATCCGGTCAAGATCACGATACCTGGCCCTCTTACGATCTCGGACTCCATCGCGAACGTTCACTACGACGGCTTGAAGGCCATGGGCGCGGACCTGGCGGAGGCTCTGAACACCGAAGTGCGGGCCCTTGCCGAAGCCGGTTGCAAATACATTCAAGTGGACGAGCCGGTCTTCGCGCGAAAACCGAAAGAAGCCTTGGAGTTCGGTTTTGAGAATCTTGAGCGCACATTCCATGGGCTCCCCGATGATGTGCGCCGTGTCGTCCACATGTGTTGCGGTTATCCAAATGCGTTGGATTCAACCGAGTATCTCAAGGCAGATGCGCAATCCTATTTCGATATTGCCGCGGCGATAGAGGCGTCGACCATCGATGAGGTCTCAATCGAAGATGCTCACCGGCACAATGATCTGTCATTGCTCGAAAGGTTCGAGAAAACCAGCATCATCCTTGGCGTCATTGCCATTGCAAAGAGCCAGATTGAAACGGTGGATGAAGTGCGCGACCGCTTGAAAGCGGCACTTGAACACATCGACGCCAACCGGTTGATCGCGGCCCCAGACTGCGGCCTTGGGTTTCTGACCCGCGAAATGGCAGTGGCCAAGCTGAGCATCCTCGGCAAGGCAGCCAACAGTCTCTGATTGCTTCTCGCTCAATGCTACCCGCGTAATACGCGGCACGGCGGCGGCCTTCCTGGCGGCGTCTGAATGCTTGCATTTCAATGTCATTGAGTGAGGCTTTACGCGTAGATCCCAGTGCCTAAAGACTATTCAAATGAAAGAGTTATCCAAGAATACTATTCATATGAAAATGAACTGATGCGCATTTGAAAAAATTGTGCCACTATCGCGTTGGTAGGAGGCGTGGTGATGGATCTTTCGGAGCGGCAAGCAGAGATTGCCGACCTGGTGCGTGAGCACGGGTTCTTGTCCGTGGACAAGCTTTCTGAGCGTTTCGATGTGACCACCCAGACCATCCGGAGAGATCTCAACAGGCTGTGCGACCATGGTGTTGCCCGGCGCCGGCACGGCGGTATCGAAACGGCTTCAACTGCGGGCAACCTTGCCTATGAGTCCCGTCAAATTCTGGCGCGCTTGGCAAAACAGACCATCGCCCGGGAGGTCGCTCAACACATCGATGACGATGCCTCCCTGGCGTTCAGCATCGGCACCACGCCAGAGCTGGTTGCCGAGGCTCTGCTCAGGCACAGCAACCTGAAAATCTTCACCAACAACCTGAATATCGCCATGCTGTCCTGCCGTAACCCATCCTTTGAAGTGACCATGGCCGGCGGGCGGCTGCGGAACGGAGACAGGGATGTGTTGGGAGATGGTCTGGAGACCTTTCTGTCCGCGTTGATGGTGGACATCGGCATCTATGGGGCGGCCGGTGTTGCCGACGATGGCACCTTGCTCGACTTCTATGCTGAAGAAGTTCAGGCCCGCAGACTGATCCGCCAAAACAGTCGCAAAACCTTCTTGGTTCTCGATTACACGAAATTTTCCCGTGCTGCCCATGTGCGCGGCGGCAACATTGGAGAGGCCACAAAGGTGTTCTGCGAAAAGCGCCCGCCTGAAAACATTCTGGAGGTCCTTGAGGCCTCCGGCACGGAACTGGTCGTTTGCGGAGAGGAGCAACACCAATGAGTGGTATCCGTGCTACCAATCTGGTCAAGCAATGGGATGAAATCCGCGCCGTTGACGATGTTTCATTTGAAACCCAGCAAGGCAGCCTGACCGTGTTGCTGGGTCCTTCAGGATGCGGCAAGTCCACCATCCTGCGGATGATCGCCGGTCTGGAAGAGGTCAGCGCAGGCACAATCCAGATTGACGGGCAGGACGTCACCCGGGAAGACCCCTCAAAACGCGGCGTCTCCATGGTGTTTCAATCCTATGCCCTGTTCCCGCATTTGAGCGTGCGGGAGAACATCCTGTTTGGCCTCAAGGTGCGCAAGGTGCCGAAAGATGTCCAAGAGCGCCGGCTGAACGATGCAGCCCGCATGGTGGGGCTTGACCAGTTGCTCGACCGCCGGCCGGCCAATCTCTCAGGCGGCCAGCGCCAGCGTGTCGCGCTCACCAGAACCATTGTTTCTGAACAACCGGTTTGTCTGATGGACGAGCCGCTCTCCAACCTTGACGCCAAGCTGCGGGCGGAAATGCGTGACGAAATCTGCACACTGCAGCGCAAACTTGGCCTCACCATGCTCTATGTCACCCACGACCAGATCGAGGCCATGTCCATGGCCGACCAGGTGGTGCTGCTGCAAGGCGGAAAGATTGAACAGCATGGCACTCCGGCTGAATTGTACGAGGCGCCGCAGACAACGTTTGCAGCCCGCTTTCTGGGCATGCCGCCTATGAACATTCTTGCCGCCGATCAGGTTGAGGGCGCCGCGAGGATGATACCCAAAGTGGCTGGCACATCGGGCAGCTGGCAAATCGGCATCCGTCCTGAAAATATCCATATCGCGGCCAAGGGCTTGGCAGCGGAAGTTGGCGCCGTGGACTACATGGGTGCGGAGACCGTTCTGCGCCTGAAGCTTGGCTCGCAAAACCTGATGGCCCGGGTCAACGGGCGTGCGTCGGCGGCACCGGGCGAAACGGTCAACATCTCTTGGAAGGCCCAAGACGTTCATTTGTTCGACGAGCACGGAATAAGGCGGACAGGCTGAGAGGCCGCACCGTCAAGCCCCCGGCGAAGGGTTCCAATCGCCTGGGAAAACAGAAGTGGGGCCGGAAACTTCGGCTCTTGAAGCATAACTAAGGAGGAAAGGAGCTTAACCTCATGAATATGATGATTAGAAAGACCCTGAAAGGTGCTGCAGCGGCAGCATGCATGACTGCCATGACGTTTGGCATGACAGCCATGGCACAAGCCAAGACCGAGTTGACCATGTACTACCCGGTTGCGGTGGGCGGCCCGTTGACCAAAATCGTTGACGGGATGATCGCAGACTTTGAAAAAGCCAATCCCGACATTGACGTCAACGCCATCTATGCCGGGAACTACAATGACGCCCGCATCAAGGCGCTGGCCGCGTTGAAGAGCGGCAAGCCGGCCCAGCTGTCGGTGATGTTCTCGATCGATCTTTATGAACTGATCGAACAAGACGCCATCATCCCCTTCGACGAAGTGGTCAAGACGGACGAGGAGAAGGCTTGGTTGAAGTCCTTCTACCCAACCTTGATGCAGAACGGTGTGACCGGCGGCAAGACCTGGGGCATCCCGTTTCAGCGCTCCACCATCGTGATGTACTACAACAAGGATGCCTTCAAGGCGGCCGGTCTCGATCCGGAAAAAGCGCCTGCGTCCTGGGATGAACTGGTGGCCTCGGGCAAGAAGCTCACCAAGGCCGACGGGTCCCAGTGGGGCATGATGATCCCGTCCACCGGCTACCCCTATTGGATGTTCGGCGCACTGACCATGCAGAACGACCAGGTTCTGATGAACGGAGCCGGCACGAGGACCAACTTCGATGCACCAGCCACAGTGGAAGCATTGCAGTTCTGGAAAGACCTTGGCTCCAAGCATAAGGTCATGCCGGAAGGCACGATTGAGTGGGGCACCCTGCGCAAGAACTTCCTGGAGGGCAAAACCGCCATCATGTGGCACTCCACAGGCAACCTGACCACTGTGAAGAAGAAGGCAAAGTTCGACTTCGGCGTGGCCATGCTGCCGGCCAACAAACGCCGCGGCACGCCAACAGGCGGCGGCAACTTCTACATCTTCAAGAAGACCACAGCTGAAGAACGGACTGCGGCCATGAAGCTGATCAAGTTCATGACCAGCCCGTCCCGTTCAGCCGAATGGTCCATGAAGACCGGCTATATGGGCATTAGCCAGGCAGCCTATGACACCGACAAGCTGAAGGAATATGTCAAAGGCTTCCCCTATGCCGCAGTGGCCCGCGATCAGCTGAACTTCGCAACCGCAGAACTGGCCACCTATCAGACCGGCCGCGTGCGCAAAGCACTTGATGATGCAATCCAGGCTGCTCTCACCGGCGCGAAAACACCTGAAGCGGCATTGAAGGAAACACAAGCAACCGCAGACAGGTTGCTGAAGTCCTACCGTTAATATTGTGAACACTGGAGTGGGGCGGCGTGCTGCCCCACTTCCTCACGCTTGAGCAAATTCGATGAGATTGTCGCAAGATCAGATGAAGCATGTGCACGGCTGGCTGTTGCTCACGCCGGCTGCGATCTTGCTTGTGAGCTTCACCCACTATCCAACCGTTGCAACCCTGATCAACAGTTTCTTTTCCAAGGGAACCGCCATTCGTCCGTCCCGGTTCATCGGGTTCGATAACTACCGGTCTATGGCCGAGGACCCGATCTTCTGGAAGGTTCTGGGCAACAATCTCTGGTTTGCCCTCGGCACTATCCCCACCTCCATTGCGCTGGCCATTGCCATGGCCTTGCTGGTCAACAGGGCCATGCCCGGCCGGTCATTCGTGCGCATGGCCTATTTCACTCCAACCATCCTGCCCATGATTGCTGTCGCCAACATCTGGCTGTTTTTCTACACACCCGACATTGGCTTGATCGACAAGGTCTTGGGCTGGTTCGGCTTTGCCGGTCACAACTGGCTGGGCGACCCGAGCACCGTATTGCCGGCCATCATCATCATGACGGTCTGGAAAGAGGCGGGGTTCTTCATGATCTTCTATCTTGCCGCCCTTCAAAACATTCCGCCCGAACTGGGCGAGGCCGCCCGCCTGGAAGGGGCGAACCGTTGGTACTTCTTCCGCCGGGTGCTGTTTCCGCTGTTGATGCCGACGACATTGTTCGTCTTGATTAACGCGGTATTGAACTCATTCAAGCTTGTGGACCACCTGTTCGTGCTGACGAAGGGCGGTCCGGACAACGCCAGCAACCTGCTTCTCTATTACATTTTCGAAAGCGCCTTCTCCTTCTTCGACACCCCTTATGCGGCGACCCTGACCGTTGTGCTCCTTGGTCTGTTGGCCGCCATGGCGCTGGTTCAGTTCTTCGTTCTTGACCGGCGGATCCATTACCGATGAAGGGCAGATCATTCATAGAAATTCTGGAGATCCTTGCCGCCTGGTTCCTGGCGTTCCTCTGGATCTTGCCGCTGCTCTATGCCTTTTGGGCAGCCTTCCATGCCAGCGAGCATTCCATCCACTTCAACTTGCTTGCACCCTTGACCCTGGAGAACTTCCGCGAGGCTCTCTCGCAAGCTCCGTTCCTGCGCTATGGCTTCAACACCTTCGTTCTGGTGACCATGCTGCTCGCCGCACAGCTCATTGTCGGCACGCTTGCGGCCTACGCGTTTGCCCGTTTCCAATTTGCCGGCAGCAACGTTGCCTTCGCCCTGGTTCTTGTGCAGCTGATGATCACGCCGGAAATCCTGATCGTGGAGAACTACGGCACCTTGGCAAACTTAGGCTTGGTGGACACGATCCTCGGCATCGGGCTGCCCTATATGGCCAGCGCCTTCGGTATCTTCCTGCTGCGCCAGGCGTTCAAGTCCGTGCCCAAGGAGCTGGAAGAGGCTGCCAGGCTTGAAGGTTGCGGATTGTTCGGCATTCTCATGCGGGTCTATGTGCCGCTCGCCCGGCCAACCTATCTCGCCTACGGGCTGGTCTCGATCAGTCACCATTGGAACAACTTTCTTTGGCCGCTGGTCATCACCAATTCTGTGGAGACCAGGCCCCTGACGGTTGGTTTGGGTGTGTTCGCCTCCCCGGAGTCCGGTGTGGACTGGTCCATCATCTCCGCGGCCACGCTGCTCTCTGTCGCGCCCTTGCTGATCGCGTTCTTGTTGTTCCAGCGCCAGTTCGTGCAGTCGTTCATGTATGCGGGCATCAAATGACCCAGATCCTGACCTGGAACATCCAGAACGGGAAGGGGGTGGATGACACAGTATCTCTTGAGAGAATTGCCTCGGTGATCGCAGAAATGGGCGATCCTGATGTGATCTGCCTGCAGGAGGTCTCCCGGCACATGCCGTTCGGAGCCGAGGGCATGTTGCCGGATCAGGTGGCGGAGCTTTCAGAGCTCTTTCCGGACCATGAGGCAGTTTTCGGATCCGCGGTGGAAGGGGCCAGCGAGGAGGGCACCCCGCGCTGGCAATTTGGCAATGTGACCCTGACGCGCCTTTCTGTATTGTCGGCGTTCCAGCATGCATTGCCGCAACCCTCCCAAACGGGACTGCGCCATATGGCGCGCCAAGCCATCGAGCTCACCGTGGAAACTTCGCAGGGTCCGCTGCGCGTGGTGAACACCCATCTTGAATTTCACTCTGCAAACCAACGCATGGCTCAGGTCGGGCGCCTGCGGGCCGTCCATTCTGAGATTGTCGCCAATGCCGAGCACCCACCGGCCTTCGACGCAGCCGGGCCCTATCAGGAATTGCTGCGTCCTGTGGATTGCGTGTTGTGCGGCGACTTCAATATGGACGTGGACTCCACCGAATACACGATCATGCTGAATGGCACTGGCGAAAGCCGGTTCCATGATGCCTGGCGCAGCTTGCATCCAGGCCGCGATCACGATCCCACCTGCGGGATCTACGACCACAAGCAATGGCCCCAGGGCGCCCACTGCCGCGATTTCTTCTTTGTGACGGAGAAGGTTGCACGCCAGATCGGCGGCCTCGCCGTGAACACAGAGACGAACGCCTCAGACCATCAGCCATTGATGATCACCCTTGTCCTCGCGCCTTAACTTGGGCCACTACTGCGTTAGTGCTCCCCTTTGAGACGCCTGGACAATGACGTGGATCATCATCACCATCGTGGGTCTTGTTGCCGGCACACTGTCCGGCATCGTCGGGTTTGGCAGCACCACCATATTGATGCCCCTGCTGGTGATTTTCTTTGGGCCGAAGGCGGCGGTTCCCATTATGGCGGTGGCGGCGGTTCTTGGTAATCTCGGCCGGGTTGTCGTGTGGTGGCCTGTGATTGCCTGGCGGGCCGTTGCCGCGTTCAGCCTCACGGCCATTGGCGCGGTTTGGTTTGGCGCCAAGACGATGCTGGCGTTTGATCCGGTCTATCTGGAGCTGTTCCTGGGCGCATTTTTCATTCTCATGATCCCCATCCGCCGCTGGTTTGTGAGTTCAGAGTTGAAGCTCTCGTTATTGGGGCTCGCCATGGCCGGTGCGGTGATCGGGTTTCTGACCGGCATCGTTGCCAACACCGGGCCCATCAACACCCCCTTCTTTTTGGCCCATGGTCTCATCAAGGGCCCCTTCATCGCCACAGAGGCCATGAGCTCGTTGGCGATGTTCGGCTCAAAGTCTGCAGCGTTCTGGACCTTCGGTGCCTTGCCGGCAGAAACCATAACCCGCGGCTGCATTGTGGGCGCCACCTTGATGATCGGGGCTTGGCTCGCCAAACGCTTCGTCCAGAACCTGTCGACAGACGCCTTCAAGGGCCTGATGGATGTGCTGTTGCTGGTGGCCGGCGGCGCGATGATCGTCAACGCGCTGTCTGGCTCCGGGCTTTAAGCGAATTCCAGCAACAGGTCCTTTGCGTCGATCTGTGTGCCGGCGGGCGCCACCACGGATTTGATGGTGCCGTCGCGGTCGGCATGAATGGAGGTTTCCATTTTCATCGCCTCAATCGTCAATAACACATCGCCCTCGCTCACCTTTTGCCCCTCGCTCACCGCCACTGACGACACCAGGCCGGGCATGGGAGCGGGCAGGTGGTTCGCGTTGCCAGGATCGGCCTTGGGATGGGACACGAGTTCTCCGACCACTGAACGGTCCGGCACCCGGATCGAACGCGGTTGGCCGTTCAACTCAAAGAACACCCGGCGGTTGCCCTCATCATCCACCTCGCCAATGGTCTGGCAACGGATGTGGAGGCGCTTGCCCGCCTCAAGATCAATCCCGACTTCAGCCCCGGGCTCCATGCCATAGAAGAAATTGAGGGTGGGGATCACGTCCATCGGCCCGTGTTCGCGGCGCCGCGCGACATAATCCTTGAACACCGTTGGATACATCGCAAAGGAGTTCAGCTCTTCATCTGTAACCTTGCGGCCCGCGGCCTTCTCGGCCTCTTGCCTCAAGGCCTTCAGATCGGCAATCGGAAGATCGGCCCCAGGGCGGCTGAGGGAAGGTTCTTTGCCTTTGAGAACCTTTGCCTGCAGAGCGCTGGGGAACCCATTGGGGGGCTGGCCAAGATCGCCGGCAAAGAAGCTCACTACCGATTCCGGGAAGGATATTTCCCGCGAGGGATCCTCCACATCAGCTCGTGTCAGCCCGGCAGACACCATCATCAACGCCATGTCGCCGACCATCTTAGAGGAGGGCGTGACCTTGATGATGTCGCCGAACATGGCGTTCACATCGGCATAGGTTTTCGCCACCTCATGCCATTTGTTGGCCAGGCCCAGGGAGCGGGCCTGTTCCTTCAGGTTGGTGAACTGGCCGCCTGGCATTTCGTGCAGATAAACCTCAGAGGCGCCGGCTCTCATGTCAGGTTCAAACGCGGCGTACTGGTCGCGCACTTGCTCCCAATAATCTGAAAACGAGCGGATGTGGGAGCTGGAGAGGCCGGTTTCCCGGTCAGTGTTCTGCAGGGCTTCCACCAGCGATCCAAGATTGGGCTGGGACGTGAGGCCGGACAGTGCATCCATCGCCGCATCGGCTGCGTCAACGCCCGCCTCAGACGCAGCCAGCACGGTTGCAGCCGATATGCCCGACGTGTCGTGGGTGTGAAGATGAACCGGCAACCCGGTCTCTTGCTTGAGCGCCGGAATGAGGACCGATGCTGCGGCCGGCTTCAACAGGCCGGCCATGTCTTTCAGTGAAATAACATGCACGCCGGCCTGCTTAAGTTCGCCGGCCATCTTCAGATAGTAGTCGAGATTGTAGGTTCCCCGGGTCTTGTCCAGAAGGTCGCCGGTGTAACAGATCGCGCCCTCGCACAGCTTGCCCGATGCCCCGACCGCGTCAATCGCCACGCGCATGTTCTCAACCCAGTTCAGGCTGTCGAACACCCGGAACACATCAATGCCGCTCTCGGCCGACTGTCGGATGAACTCGGTGACGATATTGTCCGGATAGCTGGTGTAGCCCACACCGTTGGAGCCGCGGAACAGCATCTGCAGCATGTGACCCGGCATGGCCTGGCGCAGCTTTTTCAGGCGCTCCCAGGGGCACTCGTCCAAGAAGCGCATGGCAACATCGAACGTGGCCCCGCCCCAGCACTCAAGGGAAAACATGCCGCGCAGGTGGGTTTCATAGGCCGGCGCGATCGCCGCCAAGTCGTATGTCCGCACGCGCGTGGCGAGGAGAGACTGATGCGCATCGCGCATGGTCGTGTCGGTGAGGAGCAAAGCTTTCTGCGCCAGCATCCAGTCGGCCACGGCGGTTGGGCCCTTGTTGTCCAGGATGGATTTGGCCGTCTCGCCAGGTTCAATCGCCTGGCCCAACTCCATGGGCGGCACGGGCGTTCCCACATGGCGTGGGGGCAGGGGGCGGCCGCTCGCCTCGCGCTGGCCGTTCACGTTCACATCGGCAATGTAGCGCAGCAGCCGGGTGGCACGGTCGCGGCGCTTTGGAAACTCAAACAGCTCCGGCGTGTCGTCGATGAAGCGGGTGGTGTAGTCCATCGCCTTGAAGGCGGGATGATTGATCAGGTTTTCAACGAACGTGATGTTGGTGGCCACACCGCGAATGCGAAACTCCCGCAACGCCCGGTCCATCCGCGCGATGGTCTCTTCAGGCGAGGAGGCCCAGGCGGTGACTTTCTCCAATAGGCTGTCGTAATAGCGGGTGATCACTGCGCCCGAATAGGCCGTGCCCCCATCAAGACGGATGCCAAAACCGGTGGCACCGCGATAGGCCGATATGCGGCCATAGTCGGGAACGAAATTGTTCTCCGGATCTTCCGACGTCACCCGGCACTGCATGGCGTGGCCGTTCAACACGATCTGGTCTTGGGCCGGCACGCCGCTTTCGTCCATCTTGCCGATCCGCGCCCCTTGGGCGATGCGAATTTGTGCTTTCACGATGTCGATGCCGGTGACCTGTTCGCTCACGGTGTGCTCAACCTGGATGCGCGGGTTGACCTCGATGAAGTAGAACTCATCGCTGTCTGCATCCATCAGGAACTCAGCCGTGCCGGCGTTCACATAGTTCGCGCGCTCGGCAAGCAGCAATGCCGAGTTACAAAGATGGTTGCGCCGCTCCTCTGTGAGGTAGGGCGCGGGCGCCCGTTCGATGACCTTTTGGTTGCGCCGCTGGATCGAACAATCGCGCTCCCACAGGTGCACAATCGTGCCGTGGGTGTCCCCCAGCAACTGCACCTCAACATGGCGCGCCCGGCGCACCAGCTTTTCCAGATAAACCTCGCCGTTTCCAAACGCGTTTTCCGCCTCGCGCCGGCCGGCATGAACGTTCTCCAAAAGCTCAGCCTGGCTTTCGATGACGCGCATGCCCCGGCCGCCGCCGCCCCAGCTCGCTTTCAGCATCACCGGAAAGCCGATCTCGGACGCCATCCGGGATATCTCTTTCTCGTCCTCGGGCAGGGGGCCTGTTGCGGGCATCACCGGCGTGCCGGCGGCAACCGCCATCTCGCGGGCCGAGACCTTGTTGCCAAGCGAGCGCATGACCTCAACCGGCGGGCCAATCCAGGTCATGCCTGCTGCGATGATGGCCTCGGCAAATTCCGGCTTTTCAGAGAGGAAGCCGTAGCCGGGATGGATGGCGTCCACACCGGCCTCGGTGGCAATGCTTATGATGTCGTCGATGTCGAGATAGGCTTTGACCGGCCCGGAGCCTTCGCCGACGCAAAAGGCCTGGTCTGCCTTGAACCGGTGCAGGGAAAGTTTGTCTTCATTGGCATAGATGGCAACGGTTTTGATGCCCAGTTCGTTTGCGGCCCGCAAAACCCGGATGGCGATCTCGCCGCGGTTGGCAACCAGTAGTTTTTTGATTTTCATATTAGGTATCCGCTTTCCTCTGCACGCTGGATGAATATGATTTAGCACGTTCGCACGCCAGCTGAACAAGCGAATGTGCGCAAGCTGGAGCAACCTCCGAGTGGACGGTTGCGTCCGGTCGGAGATAAGTTGCCCGCGGCCGGGCAATGCAAGGCCGCAAGTTAGAGACCGTTAGGACGAGGAGCCCAAAGCAATGCTGGATCCAGACAAACCTGCTGAAAGGCGCAACCACGCCCATTTGCTTGAACAGAGCCGTGCGCGGTTGAAAGCCGGATCAGCCGCCAATCCATTGACTGTGACGGTCACCAGCGAAAACCAAGGTGGTTTCCACAACAAGATCTCGACTGAACTTCGCGGCACCCAGGATTTGCGGGGGTTCATGGGTCTCGAAAAATCGATCCCGACTGGCTTTGTTCAAGTTGAAGGCGATGTGACCATTGAGAGCCCGGCCTCAGACGAGGCCTTGGCCGCACTGCAAAAGACGGTGGACGCCCATTGTCCTGTGCTCGACGATCTGATGCGGCCGGTTCCTGTGAGCTTGAACCTGAGGGCCAAGAACGCCTGACGCATTGCCTGCCGGGGTCTTAAAAGCCTCAGCCCCGGTTCAGTGAAGAACCGGGGCTGAGTTTGTTGTTGTCCGAGACTAAGCTCGCAAGACGATTGCCGGCTTACTCCGCAGGCTGCTCGCTCAGCTCATGCTTGTCGCGCAGTTCGTCCCGGTAGAGCGCCTTGGCGAGCGACACGCACATCAGACCCATCACCACGGTGAAGGGCAGAGCGCCGATAATCATGGCGCTTTTCAAGGCCTCCATGGGATCAGCCCCCGTCGTCGTGCCGCCTGCGATAAGCAGCGTTCCGATCACCAATGTCAGGATCACGCCCCAGACGATCCGGTGCTTGATGCCCGCATGCTGTTCGCCGCCGGACATAATGGTGTTCATCACCAGAATGCCGGAGTCTGCCGAGGTCACCAGGAAGGTCATGATCAGAACCACACACATGATGGTGATGGCCTGCAGGAACCCGCCGGAGATCATCTGCCCTAAGGTGACGAACAGCTTGGCTGTGTTTGAGGCGCCGATGATGGCACCGTTCGCACCGCCCGTCAGCTCCAGATCAATGGCGCTGCCGCCCAGGACGGTCATCCAGGCAAAGCACACCAAAGCCGGGGCAAAGACGCAGCCCAGGATGAATTCCCGCACCGTGCGGCCCTTTGAGATGCGTGCCAGAAACAGGCCAACGAAGGGCGAGAACGCAATCCACCAGGCCCAGTAGAATGTGGTCCAGGCTGACTGCCAGTTGAACTGACGTCCGGCGTTGCCAGCCTCGTAGGCGGCTTTTTGGACGTCCGCAGGAAGTGCGGCAGCTGCCCCGGTCAAACCCTTCTGGAAGCTTTCCAGCGAGCCCCAAGGACCCGTTGCCCCTTTATACAGTTCGCCAGCCAGCGCCTTGGCTTCCGTCGGCAGCGCGGCTGCAAATGCGTCAGCCGATTGCGGACCGTAGGCACCAAACGACATCTGAGCGAAGTGCAGGATGTAGTCGACGAGTGCCGTAGCGTACGTGGTCATGGCAAACAGGAAGGAGCCGAAAATCACGAACGTCAACAGCAGGATCAGTGACAGGACGAGGTTGAGGTTGGACAGGTATTTGATACCGCGCCCGACCCCTGACACCGCGGAGATGATCGACATGGTCATGATGACCACCAGTCCGGCGATGAGACCGACGGTGCCTGGCTTGGGCGCATCGCCTGTCGTATTCATCATCCAGTCCATGCCGGTGATTGCGTAAACACCATCGATGAACTGGCTGACGCCGAAACCGATTGTGACGGAAACGCCGAGAATGGTGGCGACAACGCCGAGAACGTCGACAATGTGACCGATATAGCCGTTCAGGTGTTGGCCGAACAAAGGGGTCAGCGCAGACCGGATGGTCAGCGGCATGTCGCGTGTGTAAGCGTAGTAGGCCAGCGAGAGGCCGGTCACCACATAGATCGACCAGGCGTGGAAGCCGTAGTGCAGGAAGGTGTAGCGGTAAGCGCTCTTGAGCGCGCCCTCAGTGTTGCCTGTGACTTCGCCGGCCACGGTGAGCGGGTTCGATCCCCACAACCCCATCGGTTCGGCCGTGGCGAAGACCATGAGGCCGACGCCCAAACCGGCACCGAACATCATGGAGAACCAGGAGAAGTTCGAGAACTCCGGCTTTTCTCCAGGCGTGCCCATCAGCCGCCTGCCGGTTTGTGGCAGAGCGGCCAGAACGAACAGGAAGAACGCAAAGAACCCGACAATGATGATGTAGAAGCTGTTGAAACCTTGCAACAGTGTCGAGTTCACGCTGCCAAGCACGCTGTTGGCATTGCCCGGCCAGACCAGCGCCCAAAGCACCAGAAGAACCATGGTGAACTAGCTGATCAAAGCGATTGGAAGGCTGTAGCCCTCATAAAATCCGGAGGGAGATTTTTTGATCTCCAGCTCCGTGAACGGTGGTTATATTGCCATGTCGTGTTCCCTCTCTAGACTGCAGCAAAGGGCGCAAGCTTCAGCGCGAAAAACGCCCAAACTTGGCCGATTGCTGCCCTTTTGGCATCGAATGCGACACTTCAAAGCTTTTGTAGGCAGATGCAGCGTCGCTAAAATTTGACTATGGACTCAACTCTGAATTTCAGTCAAAATCAAATTTCTGAAATATATTTCAATTAATCTGAAATCATGGCCATCAAGATTGAAATGCTCAGGTGCTTCGAGGCTGTTGCCCGGAGCGGAAACCTGGCCGACGCGGCCTCCAAGCTGGGACGTACGCCGTCGGCGGTATCCATGACCCTCAGGCAACTGGAAGACATGCTTGGCTCCCACCTGTTTGAGGCCGGGAGAAAGAACAAGCTCACAGCCCTGGGCCGTCACGTCCTGGCTGAGTCGACCAGAGGGCTGGAGCACTTTAAGCATACAACAAGGGCAATCGAGACATACGCACGCTCCGAAACAGGCTTGGTGCGGGTCGCGGCCGTGCCTTCCGTCGCTGCCGCAATTCTCCCCAGGATCGTTCAATCCTTTGCAGCGGATCATCCAGGCGTTCAGGTGGAGGTGAGGGACATGGACTCCCTATCGGTTATTCGGGAGCTGGAACGCGAGCGGGTGGACCTTGGCATTGCGACGGGACGGAGCACGGGCGGCGATGTTGAAACCGAAGAGATTTTCTCAGACCCCTTCGGAATTGTCTGTCGCAGCAACCACGAACTTGCCGATCCTGACGGTGGTGCATCCTGGGATGATCTTGCCGCCTGGCCTTTCATTGCCAACAGTCTGTGCTCGCACATCACCTCCACATCCTTTCAAGCAACATTCGCAAACTCAAAGCTGACCGTACACAACGCGACGTCGATACTGGCCATGGTGAAAGCAGGCCTTGGTGTCACGGTTCTCCCGCGCCTTGCGGTCGACGATACCGATCCAGATCTGGCTTTTGTTCCGATCACTGATCATGCTGAGCGGCGCAGCATTGACATATTGCGCCGGGCTCGGTCCTCTCTCTCCCCGGCCGCGAAAAAGTTTGAACACACGGTTCGCAGGGTTTCAACGAACCTTGGTTCCTGAATTCTCCAAACCATCGGTTCCGCTACAAGGTCAGCTCTGCGAGCCGCCTGCTCCCTGTTCAAAGGTTAGCGTTCGAGGGGCTCCAGTTTCAGCATCGCATCGCGCACATGGCGATCACTCTTGTCGAACCTCTCGATCACCTCGTGGCAATAGGGGTTGTAGCGGCAAACCTCCTCGAAGAGCTGGCCGTCGTGGCGCACCGAATCCACCGCATCCATCAAAAATCCGAACGAGACTGTGTCGATATCTGTGCGCTCGAACCCGCCGCGCGCAATAACCTGTCCAACGTAATGGGTCAGAAACAGCGTCTCTGCCAACTCTTTGTCGTGCGCTTCGGCAGTCATTTCGATAACCCGGAACCCCACCGCGGTGAGTTTTTCACACAGTGCCGCATACTGTGGGGGCGCCAAGCTGTGCCCGGTGACGACGATCCGCAATCCGGTGACGTCACCCTCTCGTTTGGCATAACTTTCCGGTCCAAACATGGGGTGCATGGCAACAAAGGGGCGCGCAGGACGCGCCGCCTGCAGCAGATCCATGGTGTGCTTCTTAACCGTCGCGATATCGATCACAACGCCGTCCGGCCTCAGGTGAGGCTCAATCTTCTCCAGCGTGGCCGCATAGGCGCTGATCGGCACGGACAGCACCACCGCGTCACAGGCGGCAACCTCTTCAAGAGGAAAGAACTGGACCCCATCCGGTGTTCGTCGGCCTGAATGGATCTTCAGTGTCGCGTCCGGAAGATAGCGCTGCGCGAGGTCATGAAGGAACGCGCCGAAATGGCCGTATCCGATGAGGCCGATGGAGAGGGACATGAATTCTGCTTCGTGCTTGTTGCAAACCACGCCAAGGACGCGGCCAAGGCTCTCGTCGGCATAAAGGCTACCGGCTGCAGGCGCAAGTAGAGCTTTCGGGCTCCAATCGGGCCTGGACACGTCTGAACAGGAAGACCGGGCCGGGCCGGCTTCGGCCCTTCAGGCCATCAATTTTTGCGCCTGGCATCATGGCCCGTTGCCTCAGAGCAAAGAGGGTTCTGGATCGAGGGGAGGGGGTTTGGGAAAATGGGGTTCTGGCTCGGTTGTGTGCCCAATTGTGTTAGCATATTGTTCTATACGCGAACCAGCGTGACGCTGTCAAGCAAAAAATAACACATTTTGTGATTTTTATCAAAATAGACTATTTTTCAACATCTTATCAACACCCAAAAAGTGGCAATTATTTGCCACTAAATTAGTGCTTTTGGAATTTTGTACATTTTCTTGCGCTACGAGGCGCCACACCAATTGGATGAGAAATCAGAAGTCTCAAACAAAAGAACGATTCTGCCAAACGAACCCAACTTCTCGTAATCTTTTGTTCTGAATAACGTAATCCGCCCAAATGGCCTTTTGGTGGTTCCGCTAACTCACGCCGCCAAAGGCAACGCCGGAAAGCTCGGCCATCTCCTTCTTCCAGGTGGTCAGATCATCGACGGTGAACTTCGAAAGGTGGTCATGGCCGCACGCCCGCGCCATCACCTGCATCAGCTCCACCGAGGCCTCAAAAAAGGTGCTCAATTGCCGGGCCGACTTCTCAACCACCAACCGGCTCACCAGATGGGGCTTTTGCGTGGCGATGCCCACGGGGCAGTTGTTGGTGTGGCAGGCCCGCATGGCGATGCAGCCCACCGCCTGCATGGCGGCATTGGACAGCGCCACGGCATCTGCCCCAAGTGCCAGCGCCTTGATGAAGTCTGCCGGTTTGCGCAAGCCGCCGGTGATCACCAGGGTCACGTCTTGGCGGCCCGAACGGTCCAGGTGCCGCCGGGCCCTGGCCAGGGCTGGAATGGTGGGCACGGAAATGTTGTCGCGGAAGATGATGGGGGCAGCACCGGTGCCGCCGCCGCGCCCGTCCAGGATGATGTAATCGACACCAACCGCCAGGGCCGCATCGATGTCCTTCTCGATATGCTGGGCCGACAGTTTGTAGCCGATCGGGATGCCCCCGGTGCGGTCGCGCACTTCGTCGGCGAAGTCGCGGATCTGGCTCACGTCGGTCCACTCTGGGAAGCGGGCAGGTGAAATCGCCGGCTCGCCTTCGTTCAGGCCGCGCACCTCGGCGATCTTGCCCTTCACCTTGGCGCCGGGCAGATGGCCGCCCGTGCCGGTCTTTGCCCCTTGGCCGCCCTTGAAGTGAAAGGCTTGAACCTGCTCCAGCTTGTCCCAGCCAAAGCCGAAGCGGCCTGAGGCGAGCTCGTAGAAATAGCGCGAGTTTTCCGCCTGCTCTTCAGGCAGCATGCCGCCTTCGCCGGAGCAGATGCCGGTGCCGGCCAGTTCGGCGCCGCGTGCCAGCGCCGCTTTGGCCGGTTCCGACAAGGCGCCGAAGCTCATGTCAGAGACAAACAGCGGGATCTTGAGCTTGAGCGGCTTTTGCGCGTTGGGCCCGATGACGATCTCAGTGCCAATCTCGTAATCGTCCAAAAGGGGAGGGCGGTGCAGCTGGGCGGTGAGCAGTTGCAAATCGTCCCAATCGGGCAACTGGTTTCTGGGCACGCCCATGGCGGAGACCTGGCCGTGGTGACCGGTCTTGGAGAGGCCGTCGCGGGCATATTGCTGGATCAGGCCGGTGTAGGGTTCTTCCTCGTTGGCGTGGGCCGTGTCGGCATAAAGCCCCTGATAGGCGTCCCGGTTGAACGGTTGAGGGTTTTCCAGGGCCCAGGCCGCGATCTCGTCCTCATCAACGAGCACCGCACCGTCCTCTACCCAGGATGCAAATTTCGGCAGGGCCTCCTCATTGGCATATTCCGACACGCCGCTGTCGAGCCGGTAGTCCCAGTAGTGCACGCCGCAAATCAGGTTGTTGCCTCTCACAAAGCCATCCGACATGAGGGCGCCCCGGTGCAGGCAACGGCCGTAGAACACAGCGACGTCCTCATCAATGCGCACCACCACCAGATCAACCTCGCCCACCAGGGCATAGGCCGGTTTGCGGTCTTTCAGGTCTTCCAGTTTCTCCACGGCAACTTTGTTCATTTTGTCCTCTAAGGTTTTTTTGGTGTTTGGCAGTTCAGGTGTGTCTCGTCTTGAGCGGTTTGGCGGTGTGCTGCACCGGTTCCATCTCGGCGCAGTCGCCCATGGCTTGGACGCGGGCCGCATACCATTTGGCTCCGGGCTGGGCGCTCAGCCCGTGGAGCAGGGCGCTGATCCATACGGCGTTGATGGCAAGCGCCAGAATTGGCTCGGCCAGCTGGTGATCAATCTGCGGCACCACCAGAAGGGCGAACAAGGCTGTGGCCAAGCCCCTTGGCCCGAACCAGCCGAAGAACAGCCGCGTGATCGGGGAGGCGTCCGTGCCGATGAGGGAGCACCAGATTGCGAGGGGACGGACCACAAACAGGCTGGTGACAACGATCGCCAGGGTTTGCCAGGTGAAGTGGCTCAAGGCATCCGGCAAGAGGGCAAGGCCCAGCAGGAAGAAGGCGCCCCAGGTGAGCATCAAGCCTTCGCTCTCGGTGAATTCGTAGACGAACTTGCATTGCCCCTTAACCACGTGGCCAAAGCACAAGCCAGCCGCAAAGGCTGAAATGAAGCCGTTGCCGCCAAGCACGGTGGCTCCCAGATAGGCAGCGCCGGCCAGCGCAATGGCGCCAACGCCCTCAAAGGCTTCTGCCGTGAGCTGCCTGCGTTTGGCCCACATCAGAACATGCCCGCCCGCAAACCCAACGGCCAAACCCACGAGAGGGCCGAGGATAAGTTGCTTGGCGCCGAACAAGGCCCAATTCGTGCCGTCCTGCTGCATCACCTCGGCTGTGAGGCTGGCAAACAGGAGGACGGCCGGCAGCGCCATGCCATCGTTCAGGCCGCTTTCCACCGTGAGCGCTCGCCTGGTGCGTTCCGGCACTAAAGGGTTGGTCACAACCGCCTGGCCCAGCGCCGCATCGGTGGGGGCCAGGATTGAGGCCAAGAGGGCAAGGGCGAACAGCGGCCACTGGGGCAAGAACAGCCATGCGGCGAAGGTGCCGATGGCAATGGACAGGGGCAGGCCGATGGCGAGCATGCGCACCGGCCACACGTGCCGCTCACGCAGGGCGCTGAGCCTGATTTGCGCAGCATCAAGAAACAGCAGCAGGATCAGGGCGATTTCCGCAACAATGTGCAGAAGCTGCTCGGCGCTTGAATGGGGAAACAGCTTGCCGTGTGAAAGGGCGTATCCGAACGCAATGAAAACCATGGGGGCGGTCAGGATGGTTGCCGACAGGCGCCGCGCAAGCATGGCAAAGCCTGCGGCAAAAACAGTTACAATCAAGAGGCCCACTGTCATTCGTTCATCCTGCTCGCGTGTCTCGATGGGCTGGCCCACAAATTGTCAGATGCCGCCGCCCGAAAAATGGTTACACTCCCGGCATGAGGTTTCTTACCGACCGCCAGAACATCACTTTCCCGGGTGTCTTGCCCTCACCGATGAGACGAGCGTGTGTCCGGTCCAGGTGAGCAGAGCATAACCTCCGCCGGGGCTGCTGGCGAACTTGAGGCGCTGCGCAACGGTGACCGGGCCGAAACCGAGCGGTTTGTCCGCCAACACGCCGGCTGGATGTTGGCGCTGGCGCGCAGGATGCTGCGCAACGGCGCCCAGGCCGACGATGCGGTACAGAATGCCTTTGCGAACATCTTCAAGAACCTGAGCCGTTTTGACCAGCGCTCAGCTTTGAAGACCTGGATGCACCGGATTGTGGTCAACGAGGCTCTGATGTTGATGCGCAAGACGCACCGGCTTCGCGAAGAGCCGATCGATGAGCTTCTGCCGGTCTTTGATGAGAGTGGCTGCCGCATCGAGGCCGAGTGGGCGGTGTTTCAAACGCCTGAAGCGGTGCTGCAGCAGTCTCAGGCGTCTGCGAAGATCACCGAGCTGATCAACACGCTTCCTGAAAACTACCGTATCGTTTTGATGTTGCGAGACATCGAAGAACTGTCGACCGAAGAGGTTGCCGAAATGTTGGACTTGAGCCAAGCAAACGTAAAAGTCAGGCTTCACCGGGCCAGAGCAGCACTGAAGAAGCTGCTTGAGCCCCTGATGGGAGGTCAGGCGCTATGATGGGTCTCAGCAGAAAGCAAATGCGCCGCATCCACGGCATAATGTTCAAACTGCCGCTGATGATCACCTGCGAGGTGTTTGAGGATTTCATCCTGGCCTATCTGGACGATGACTTGCCGCCAAAGCAGAAGTTCGTGTTCGAGCTGCATCTGAAGGTTTGCCGCGAGTGCCAGGAGTACCTGAGGGCCTATCGCGCCTCAATCGAGCTGAGCAAGAAGGGTGGGCAGGCTGATGCTGCCTTTGCGCCTGGCGACGTGCCGGAGGATCTCATCACGGCCGTGGTTGAAGCACGCAAGGCTTGAGGGCTGCAGTGATCAGGCAGATGTGAAGCGGGTTACAAACTCTGTCCTAAGGGCTGCATACCATGGCGGCTCGGCCGGCCAGGTGTTCAGATTTCCCAGGGCATCACCTGGATAGGCTTCGCCAAAATTCTTTGTATAGGTAGCGCCGGCGAATTTGTCTGCGCCCACCACCGGTGAGTTGTAGCCGTGGATCTGTATCGCCCGTCCGGCAGGCTCTGGCGTGTAGGCAAAGTCGATGAACGCGTAAATCTGGTCGATGTTTTTCGCACCTGCCGAAATGGCCAGGCCATCCACCCAGGCCAGCGCCCCTTCCTTGGGGGCCCTGTACATAACGGGCTTGCCGGCGTTCTTCAGGGCCAGCGGCGGGCCATCCCAAGTTTGGCCAACCACCACGTCTCCATCAAGCAGCGCCTTCTTCTGGGCGCCTGCGTCGTTCCATAAAAGTTTGATGGCCGGTTTACGGGCGATGCACCACTCGGTGATCTTCTCCCATACCGGGCGCATCTTCTCTTCGCTCTCGTAGGCCGTCCACACTTCACCTGGTTTGAGGACGCCAGTGGTTTCAAGGTACAGGCCAGCGCCGAGCATCATCGACTGGGGCCGGCCCATGGTCTTTCCGGCAGTCTCTTCGGCCCAGATGTCGCCGTAGGACGGGACTCCATCTTTCGGTGCCCAATGGTCGGTACGCCAGGCAATGCCCTCGGTGCCCCACAGGAACGGCAGCCAATGGGGTCCCTTGTCGCCAAAGTTCCAGACGCTTGAACCGATTTTGCCCATGCTCGGGGTGACGCCCTCAATTGGAACGCGTGTCATATCGAAAGGCTGCAACAGCCCCAGCTCGGCCCACTGCAAATTGCGGTGATTTGTCGGTGAGGCAATGTCAAAGCCCGCACCACCGGATGCACGCATCTTTTCAACAATGGCCTCGTTCGAGCCAATCGCTGTGTGATTGAGCTTGATGCCGGTCTTGTCGGTGAACGCCTTAACGAAACTCTGTGGAAGATAGTCAGACCACATTAGAATATTGAGTTCACCAGACGAAGAAAGGGCATCAGAAACCAACGCCGGGGCGGCGAGAGACGACACGGCTGCGGCCGAAGCTGATGTTAGAAGGGTGCGTCGAGAAATGCTCGTCATGGCCGGCCTGTTCTGAATTGGTGCTCCACACCCACCTGTGGCAGGGATGTGGATGGCTTAAATAGGGTGCTCGTGGTTGGATGAATAGGGCCAGCACATGACAATTTTGATATCGGGCAACCGCTTTTTGCCGCAGGCTGAATGATTGCCGGGCCTCAGTTTTCAGAATGCTCACATAATCAGCAGGAACAAATTGCGCGATTCAAAAATAAAATACAACAAATAGTGGCAAAATTTGCAACCAAATGGTTTTTGTGTTATGAAGAGGTTAGATCGAGACTCCCACCCACCGGGGGATCATAAAGGCAGGAGCCTCGACCGTTTCCCGGAAAACCGGGAACCTGTGTCTCTGTAAAGACTGTCAAGTTATGCTTGACAACTACAATATGTAATCATCAATGTCAATGCAGTGTGCGCAAATTTTCCCTCTGTGGCAATTCCCTATTTTTCATTGATATGCGAAATCTTTTTCCAGCCTATGTTTAATCGATAATACGTTGATGGTACAAAAATATACCATCAAATTAACGCCCGATTGGCATTCGACATTCCAGGTGTGTCGTGGTTAACAAACTGTTTCTAAATGATAAATGGAAACGAGCCCAACGATCTCCGGTGTGAAATCCGATTGGTCGTCATGGGGAGCTTTTACAACCATGTCGTTTTTCGCGGGGGGCGAAGTTTGAGAATCTGGTCTCAAAAAAACAGAGCCTTGTATCAACAAATGCCTGGGGTTGGGACGTGTTGTGCGTGAAATTTCACGCTCAGCCTGAAAGTCCCGACTCAGTCCAAATTTCGCTCGCAGAACAGGGAAGGCTTCCCTCTTGCAAAAAGATGAGATAGGCAGGGATTTGCGGTTTTCAGCGAGGAGTAGACCATTGGCCGGATCAAATCCCCAGAACTCAAACGAACCCAACCCAGCACCTGCCCTGCAGGCCAGGGTTGAAGGCGGCGGCACTGCTACGATGCCCAAATGGTCATTGAACTCCGAATCGGGCCGATTGACAGATGTTTTGTTGGGACCAGCGGAAGGCTTCCGCTGGATGGGTCTTGAAAATGCAGCCTATAGCTCCCTTGTGCGCGACACCCTTCGCAGGGGCTACTCGTTCGACAAGCAGGTGGCCATGCGTCAACATCGTGAGATGGTGGATGCCTACGAGGACGCGGGCATTACCTGCCATTTCCTGCCTTTGGACGAGGCGAACCCCTACCAGGTGTATGCGCGTGATTCGAGTTTCATGACCGAGTACGGCGCCGTGATTTGTCAGCTCGCCAATCCGCGTCGACGCGGCGAATATGCAGCTGTTCTGAGGTTCTACCTGGCCAATGACATTCCCATTTATGACATGGTGAGCGCCGGCAACTTCGAGGGTGGTGATTTCAACATCATCGGCGAAAAATGCGCACTGATCGGATACACCGACCACCGCAGCGAGGAAGTGGCAGCCCAGCAGATTGGCAACTGGTTCACGGCAGAAGGCTGGGAGATCAAGTACGCGCCGATCGATCAGTTCTATGTGCATATCGACTTGATGGTTTGCATGCTGAACGCCGAATGCGCCGCCGTCTGCCTGGACACCACTGACGCAGAAATCGTCAACTGGCTTAAAGCCAAGAAGATTGAGATCATCCCGGCAAGCTTCAAAGAAACCATGGCGCTTGGCTGCAACGTGGTTGCGCTGGGCCAAGACCGGATTTTGTCCACTGAAGGTGCGGTTCAATTGAACGCCAACATGCGGGCAGCAGGGTTCAAAGTCTATGACCCCGACATGAGCATGTTTACCCGGGCCGGTGGGGGCGTGCATTGCATGTGCCAGCCGTTGAACCGGGAAGCGGCTTGATAAGTTTGTCATGATTGCTCTTAAAAAGAGTAAACCATAAAAATACGCGCTATTTGACGCACCTTCCAATTCGGCACATGATTGCGTGAGTGACAAACACACCTTGGCTGCCGGGGGGTCTAGGGAGACTGGAGTGCATCTGTTTCTGAGCCATCGGGCTCTTGGGCTGAAGCATTCCAGTCTCTGTATTTTGCCGGCTCTGTGCGTTCGTGTCACGCACTCCCCATACACAAATTGGCGGTGACGGCTCCGGTTCCACCCGGTATGCTCGCCCGTTATGGATGATCAATCTCAAATCAATGTGGTGGCCGAGTGGGCTCAGTTGCGCGAGTGCGTCTATGGCTCGCCGGATTATTGGGTGTTGCCTGTGTTCCTGGGCGACGCGAAGCTGAGGGCCCAAGGGCCGTTCACCCAATATTGGATCGATAATCAGGGCGCTGATTTAAGCCAAACCGACCCGGAGCTTTTCGGCGAGTTCCAGAGTCAAATTGCTGGAGCAATCAAGCTTCTGGAAAGCCTCGATGTGAAGGTTCACGTGGCCACGGAAATCAGTGAGCAGAACAGAAAGTATCCGCGCGGCGAAGACCACGGCGTGGAAACAGGCTGGATGCGCGATCCCTTCGTTACGATCGGCAACAATGTGATCGAACTTGCGCCGCGCACCTTGTTCCATCGCCGCCAGCGCTTTGCGATCCGGGAAATTCTGGCCGGAACGATGGAGCGCGGTGCGCGCTACTTTGCCCAACCCGACTGCGGCGCAGACGACAGCGCCGAAGGTCCCGGATGGGGCTACCTTGAGGGCGGTGATATCTTCGTCTTGGGCCCAAAGATCCTGGTGGGGCATTCAGGCGGCTACAGCAACCCTGAGGGCGCGCGCTGGCTGCAACATATGCTCGGGCCCCAGTACGATGTGGAAATGGTGACAGTCGATCCCATGTTCCCGCACCTTGATTGTGTTTTGATGACGCCGCGCGAAGGGGTGGCTGTGGCCTGCCTGGAAGCGCTGCCGGACGGTTTGCCGGAACACATGAATGACTGGGATGTGGTCGATGTGCCCAAGGCTTTGGCCAAGGGGCATATGGGCTGCAACAACCTGGTGCTGAACGATCACACGGTGATTGTGCCGTCCGAGGAGCCGCTGGAGCCCATCGCCCAGGCGCTCAAGGAGCGCAAGTTCGAAGTCATCAGAACGCCCTACCGTGTGCCGTGCATGGTGGGCGGATCATTCCGCTGCGCCCACCAACCGCTGATACGCGCCTAAGCGATATTCGGCCAGCCGATGCCGCCAAAGTCGTTCTCAAAGGCTTTGCCAATCCGCAGCGCAGTGGTCTCGTGACGGCCCCTGGCCATGATTTGCAAGCCTAACGGCAGACCGCCATCTGACAGACCCATCGGCAGGGACAACGCACAGAACCCCAGATAGTTGGCTATCCGCGTCAGTTGAGACGGGACGCTGTCCTGATCGATTTCCGCAACGACTGGCGCGGGAATGGGCGTTGTGGGGGTCACAATGGCGGAGACCCCGTGCATGGCGTTGAGGAACTCGCCGCGCACCTGGATCCGCTCTCGCAGAGCGTCAATGTACTGGGATGAGGTAATAGCCTTGCCGGCCATTATGCGTTTTTCTATGTCGCTATCCATCTTGTTGGCAGGGTTCTCATAGGTCTTGCCATGATGGTAGTAGCCCTCTGTCCCGATCAGTGTGGCCACCACGCCGCGCATGTCGTCGATGGAGCGGGGCAGGGTAAACTCAACCACTTCAGCGCCCAGCCCTTCAAGGCGCGCCAGCGCCTCGGCGTAACACTGCCTTACCTCAGGATCCAGAAACTCGCGGTCAGCCATGGTCAAGGCCCCCAGAGTGTTTCCGCGCATGCCTTTGGACATGGCGCCGTAAACACCGCTGTCTCCGGCAAGTTGCCGATCAATCTGGCGAGGTTCCATGCCATCCATGGTCTGGTACATGATCGCCGCATCGGTCACCGAGCGGCACATGGGGCCTGGTGTGTCCAGCGTGTGGGACAAGGGCAAGATCCCCTCCAGGGGCAAACGGCCTTCGGTCACCTTCAATCCGGTCAGGCCACAGAACGATGAAGGGATCCGCACGGACCCGCCGGTGTCGGTCCCCACCGCACACACAGTGAGGCCAGCAGAGGTTGCCGCACCCGAACCGCTTGAAGACCCGCCAGGTGCCCGGTGCGTTTCAACATCCCAGGGGTTCCAGGGCGTGCCGCGCTGCTGGTTTGTGCCCCAGGGGCCATAGGCAACTTCAACGGTCTTTGTCTTCCCAACGAGGATGCCGCCTCCGGCGATCAGCCGCTTGGCGATGGTGGCCGTGGAACTGGCGACGCGGTCGGCATAGGCATTGCTGCCGCCGGTGGTGATCTGGCCCTCCACATCAATCAGGTCTTTCAAGGCGAAGGGGACCCCGTGGAAGGGGCCAAGCCGGTGACCGGATGCGATGGCCTTGGTGGCCCCGTCTGCAGCTTCGCGGGCCTGATCGCCCAGGACGATCTCGAAGGCTTCGAGTTTCGGTTCAAGCTGTTCAACCCGTTCCAGGCAGGCCGCAGTGGCATCGCTGGGGGTAAGGTCGCCGGCCCTATAGCGCGCACTCAGATCGGCAATTCCAAGTTTGAAAATCTCTGACACAGGTGGCTCCTCGTGTTTGCACCGGCTGGAAGGCTATGCCAATCATGAGCCAGCCTGAATTCAATTGGACTGCAACTATGAAGCAACTCATGGACCTTGCCAATCGCGATCCTTTGGCCCGGCGCTGGGCCAAGAACTGCGCCTTCGATCTGATGTTTGGCGTGGGGGATGACCACTATCAAGTCGAGGTCCGGGGAGGGCAAATCGAGGCCATGCGGGAGCGGCCATCCAAGCTCACCTCATGGGACTTTGCGATCGCGGGGCCGCAGTCTTCCTGGCAGGCCCATTGGGCGCCGGTTCCCGCCCCAACGTTCCACGACATTATTGCCATGCGCACCGCCGGCCACATCACCATCGAGGGAGAGCTGACCGGCTTCTTCGCCAACATTCTCTATGTGAAGCGAATGCTGGAGTTGCCGCGAATCGAGGGGTGGCTGCAATGAGAAAGTCAATGATCGAGCCCATCACCGGCCGCTACATGCAACTTGAGCTATGGGGCGCAAGTCACCGAATCTATTGGGAAGAATCGGGCCAGGGCATCCCGCTCCTGTGCCTGCACACGGCGGGATCGGACGGCCGGCAATTCCGTGCGCTCATGAACGATGAAGAGGTCACGGCGCAGTACCGCGTCATCGCATTCGATATGCCCTGGCATGGAAAATCTTCACCGCCGGCTGGCTGGGAGGCAGAGACCTATGAGCTGACCACCCGGAAATACCTGGACCTCATCCTCGCCATATCCGAAGCGCTGGAGCTAGATAGGCCCGTGGTCATGGGCTGTTCCATTGGCGGGCGGATTGTCTTGCATCTGGCCCGCGAACATCCGGATGCGGCGCGTTGCGTCATCGGCCTGCAGTCAGCGGGCATGATCAATCCCTACTATGACATCGACTGGCTCTATCGGCCGGACGTTCACGGCGCACACGTCTGTGCCGGCATGGTGTCGGGGCTCATCGCACCCACCGCGCCAGGCGAACACCGCTGGGAGACGCTGTGGCACTACATGCAAGGGGGCCCCGGGATCTTTAAGGGCGATCTGCACTTCTACACCGTTGAGGGCGATATCATGGATCATGTTGGTGAGATCGACACGGCCAAATGCCCGATCTACATGTTGACCGGTGAGTATGATTTCAGCTGCTCACCTGAGATGAGCCAAACCACCGCCGATGCGATTGAGGGCGCCAAGTTTAAGGTCATGGAGGGCATGGGGCATTTCCCCATGAGCGAGCATCCCGAGGCGTTCAAGGACTACTTGATGCCGGTGCTGGATGAAATCCGGGACGCCTCATGATGTCCGGACTTAGCCGAATTTCTGCCGTCTGTTGAAGCCGCGGGAGAAGGAGACTTTGTGCCAATAGCCGCCATCGTACTAAACTGGAATTGCCGGGAGGTTCCTCAACAATACCCACGGGAAATTGGCAGCGCTTGCTATCGCTCTCTGTTCACCTATCATAAATTGCCCGGCGCCCGCTGGGCTTGTCCAATGTTCTAGCACAGGAGTTCACAGTGTACTCAAAACAAGCAATTTTTGCCGCAGTCCTTGCATTTGGCCTAGGCTCGGTTGGCACCCCCATCACTGCAAATGCTGGAGCCAAAAAAATTGATCTGCTGAAGCTATGCAAACGTAGCGGCCACAAGGTCAATTTCGTCAAAGGAAAGCGTACTGGTGTTTGGAGTGGTCAGTTCACTGGTCCCGGCGGCGGCATGCAGCACATGCTCATTGTACGTAGCGTTAAGGCGGATGGAAAAGCGGATGTCCTCTATTCCCATGGTGCTTGGAAAAAATTCAAGATTAGAAAAGGATGCTTCCGGAAAAAGGCGAAGATGGATGAGAAAACCCTGAAGATAGCATTCAAGGGTGGAAGAACTGCCACGTATAACTTTTTCGACACCGATGGTTTTGCAACCGTAACCTACAAATCTCCAACCGGAACCACACACGGCCGGGTTGATCTAGAAAAATAGCTCATCGATTGACGCTGACCCAATAGGCGACTTCCGTTTCGGGTCACTTTTGACCATCTCCCGGCCCTTCAGCATACGGAGAAAGTACCTCTAAAAGCGGAAGCTGAGGCTCTAAACGTCCGGATTAACCCCAACAATCACCGTGATCCACGACCGCTCTGCAAGGGCGTTTTGTGCCATT
>JAAEUE010000346.1 GCA_024227565.1 Alphaproteobacteria bacterium | reverse complement strand
GTAGTCGTCTCACCGGCTAACAGCTCACGCGCCGTGTCCAGGTCACCCTCAACCGATGATAACTGCGCCATGCTGCTCAACGGCCCCGGATGCAGCAGCGTCACATCCTTAGGACGCACACTCACAGATTTGCCACTTGCCATTTGCACAAGGATCTTCTTCGCACTCACCTCAGCAATACGTGCCGGGTGTTTTTTGTATAAAACGAAACTGTTTTTTTGAACGGATGCTTCACTCATGCCGCAATTGTATGATTAGCTGCCCCTATTCGCCACCACAATTGTAGGGGCGGGACGGCGCGGGCAACAATCTAGAAGAAACGAGTCTCGCCCATCATGTCCATAAACCACCAAAGAGGGTGAGACAGGCGGGAAACAGGGTGGTTTTGTGTGGTAATGCGGGTTGCCCCGCCTGTCCCACCCCTACAGTGTGTTTAGAATTGTGCTGATTTGTTGCACAACCTGCGGAATTAAATCAGCGATTTCACTGGCAAGGAGGCCAGAACGTCCCCTCCAAACCTCCCCTGTCCCGCCATGCAAATACCCACCCAAAACGGCCGTTTCATACGCCCCCATCCCTTGTCCCAACAGCGCCAAAATCACACCACTGAGCACATCGCCGCTGCCGCCAACGGCCAACACCGGATTGGCAAATGGTAAAATGGTGGCACGGCCGTCTGGCGCAGCAATGACGGTGTATGCCCCTTTGAGCAGAACGATGTGTCCCCAGGTGGTGGCTTGGGAAACGGCCGTTTCCACCCGATCTAACTCCTTCATCTCCGCCAACGAGATGCCCATCAACCGCGCCATCTCTGCCGGATGTGGTGTAAGAATCGTGTTCGTTGGTAATCGTTGATGCCAATTATCTAGCTTTGCCAGCTCGTTCAACCCATCTGCATCCACAACCAATGGCGGCAACTTCACAGCAGTCTCTGCATTGAACATGGTTTTGATGAAGCTTGTCGCTTCGCCTAACCCTGGGCCGATCAGCAAGGCGCTGTATTGGATGATGGTTTGCAGTAATGTATGCGCTGATTTTTCGCTCAGCATCAGGTCATCACCTGTCGGTGGGTAGGTGGCTTCGGGGAGTTGCAGAACGGCCGTTTCCCGCACAACACGCGGCACCGCCAACCCCACTAACCCCGCACCCGCCCGAAATGCCCCTTTTGCCGCCAAGACGGGCGCACCTCGGTATTGTTCGCATCCTGTCGCGATGAGCACTTTGCCGAAGGTGCCTTTGTGGCCGGATAACGGCCGTTTCGGCAAATGCCGCCGCGCCCATGCCCGTGTCGCCAATTCCACCTTCACCCCATCCACCACCGGCAAATCTAGCGATACATCAATATCTGCTACCACCAACTCCCCACACGCCGCCGCACCAGGAAAGATGAAATGCCCCCGCTTCGGCCCCGCAAACGTCACCGTTAAATGCGCGGGGATGGCGAGCGGATCGAGTGCGCCAG
>JAAEUE010000345.1 GCA_024227565.1 Alphaproteobacteria bacterium | reverse complement strand
GGGAACCCATAGCCGTCGCCGTGGTGGAGTCCGGCGAGCGTCCATTGGATCAGCGCATAGGCGCAGACCGCGGGGGTGTGTTTGAGGAGGGCATCCGGCACGGAAGCGGGTTCGGAGGTGAGGGGGAGTACATCCAGCAGGGCTGGGTTCTGCTCGAAGGTCGTTTTCAAAGCCCGGGCGTGCCGGCCAAGCTTGGCACGGACGCCATAGTTGCGCAGCCGCTTTCGGATGGTGTCATAGTCGTCGCCGAGGAGATCTTTCCCGATGTCGCGCAGGAAATGGAAGTGACAGATGAAGTCTTTGGCATGGGGGAAGACTTCTTGGATGGCCTTGCCGATGCCTTGGCCCATGTCCCGGACGGTGGCGACAGGATCGCCGTAGCGGTTCTGGATTTGCTGCAGGAAGGGGGTGATGTACTCGGCTCGTTCGGTGGGCGCCTTGACGCTGCCCAGGACAATCTCGGTGATCGAGTCCAGCCCTGCCATGAGCATGGGGCTGGCCCCTTCGCAGGTGCCATCGAGATGGAGAATATAGCCGCCATTGTGCTCCATGGCTTGCCGGATGTGGGGAGCACGCTGGCGATGGGCGATGGCGAGATAGATGATGAACATTCGTCCGAGATGGTGGATCTCGCTGGTGCTGATGGAGACGTTCCGAGCGGCCAGCCCCTCGCGGACTTCCAAGCTGGTGCGATAGCGCTGGAACAGGGCCTTACCCACGTAAACGAGCACATCGTAGCCGAAGCTACAGCGCGGCGGCACGAGCTGGGCCAGTGCCTCGGAGCAATAGACGCTGCCGGCCGGACATTGATTGCAATGCAGAAGGGTTTCCTGGGCGCCCCACGCGCCGATGTGAAGCGTCACCACCGATCGGGTCCGGCTCTTGTACACCTTGAGCTTGGCGCCGCAATGAGGACAAGTCTCCCGCCTCGGCCGGCAAGCGAGCAGCGGCGGATGTGGAAACAGCGTCGCCCCCGCGGTATGCGCCCAGAGCGCTTCCATCTGCTGGTGCAACAGGCGCAAAATGTCAACTTCCGGAGGCCGGCCGTTTTTTTAAACCATGCTGGGCAAAGAAGGATTCGATGGCCTCCGGCGAAACCACGATCCCGCGATTCTTCTTCAGTCCGCGG
>JAAEUE010000344.1 GCA_024227565.1 Alphaproteobacteria bacterium | reverse complement strand
GGCGCTAAAGACAATCGAGTTGCTCATATCTACGCTGCTGCCGGCGACTTCAGAGGCCAGCAGGCGCGTGTCGTAATCGGCGGCCAGGGCCGAGGCGGCGCTAAAGTGACCGGCCAGGAAGATGAGATCGTGACGGCCGTTTTGCAACAACGCCGTCCGCATCTGATCTGCATTCCAGGCATTTTCCGGGGCTACGGTAGCGGCCGAGATAAGGCTGTCGACTGGGTTGCTGCTTCCTAATCCAGCTTCAAACTCAGACTGAACGGCCGTTGCCGCATCGTCCAAGAAGTCATACCCTGTCACCAGCGCAGTAGACGGCGTGGGCACAATCCCGCCAGTGGCCAAGAACGCATCAATTACAGAGATAATCTCGTCTGGCGTTTCCACCAAACGCCCCACCGGCAGCTCTGGAATCGGAATACTGCTGTTGCGGCGGTCAATTTCTACCGATGCGCCGTAGGTGTCTTGACTGAGCACATACCCCAGCCGCAAGCTGGCCTGTGATGCAGTTGCATCTTCCACCGGCGGCACAAATCCATCCTCATTGGCTAACAAACCCCCATCTCGGTAG
>JAAEUE010000343.1 GCA_024227565.1 Alphaproteobacteria bacterium | reverse complement strand
CTGCGATCAAGCCCTTCAATAAAGCGAGACATCAAATCCTCCGATCACTTGGAGAACTGTACCTGACTCGCGCGTTTCCACACAGACTGGGTCATTTTCCCCCTTTTTGAGGCCGGCAGCAGGACATCCGCATCGCCCTTAACATCGGACATCAAATGCAACATCGCCGGCTACAAAGCGATTGCAAATCACGTGCACAAGTGCCTGCCAATCTGCTTGGTCCGCAGTGCCGAACAAGAGCATGACGTTGCCGCCTTGCCCAAGCCCGCAGCGCTCCGACTGTGGCTGCATGTCTATGAGACCATGCTCAAATGTGTTTCATCGCAAGCTTGGACAAAGGGCGGGCAAGATTGGCGCCGGCCCGAAGGGTCTCCTCCGGGCCGGCCTTGAACAACCAGTTGACCTGTAAGCCGGGTTCTGTCCACGCGCTTGGCCGAAGCCTCAGCACGCTGGATGGCCATTCATCTGGGACACATGTCGCCATGTGCCTCGCGCGACCAACCCGGGCGGTGATCCAAAGACAAGATCTGGCCATCGCATGCGATGGCCACACCGCCCCTATTCGGTCTTGCTCCCGGTGGGGTTTACCCTGCCGCCCCTGTTGCCAGACGCGCGGTGCGCTCTTACCGCACCCTTTCACCCTTACCCTCTGGCCCGAAGGCCGGATGGCGGTTTGCTTTCTGTGGCACTGTCCCTGGGGTCGCCCCCGCCGGGCGTTACCCGGCACCGTGTCTCCATGGAGCCCGGACTTTCCTCCCCTCCCCGCTTGCGCGGTTCAGGGCAGCCATCCGGTCAGCTGGCCTGGTTGATCTAGGACCTAACGCCGGGCCCGTCAACTCGCGTTGTCTTCAGGCGGGGGCGCCGCAATCAGGTTGCGCAAGGTTTTGATGGTCGAGACATCAGCCACGCCATCGCAGCGGCTTTGGCGCCAATGCTGCTGAAAGGCGAACACCACATCGTGAGTGGCCTGATCATATGTGCCCGTGCACGCGATGCCGTAGCCGTAGAGCGCAAACATGGTTTGAAGTGCCTCAACCGGCTGGCCCTGATCGCCGAGCTGCAGGAACTGGCCCGGCTCTATGGGCGCTGCCTCAACCCAGTGGCCGATACCCGCTTTGGCCAGGCGTTCCCAATCGAACATCTCGCCAGGGTCCAGTTTGCGGCCCGGCGCAATGTCGGAATGGGCCACCACGTTGCGCGGCGCGATGTCGTGGCGCGAAAGGATGTCCAGGCAGAGCGCTTCCACCGCATTCATCTGAGCCTCCGGAAACGGGTGGTAGCCCCATTCGTGGCCCTTGTTCTGGATCTCAATGCCGATGGAACGGCTGTTGTTGTCGGTGATGCCATGCCACGAGGATTTGCCGGCCTGCCAGGCACGGTTCTGTTCCTCCACCATTTGAACAATGGTGCCCTCAAGGTCGACGAGGTATTGGCAGGAGACCTCGATGCCCGGATCGCAAAGCCGCTCCACAGAGGCTTCGGCGCTGACCATGCCGGTGTAGTGCAAGACGAGCATGCTGACGCTCGCCCCGCCGATGCGCTCATTGTAGCTCGTCGCCGGTTTCCAGAGATGGGGCAACTTGGTGCGCACTAGAGCCGGCGCTCCCGGGAAATCTCGTCGTAGGCCGCATTGATGGTGGCCAGCGACTTGCCGGCCAGGTCAACCGCCTCTTCGGGCATGCCGTTGGCCACGAGCTTGTCGGGGTGAATTTCCCGCACGAGCTTGCGGTACCAGTCTTTGATCTCGGTGTTGCTGGCTTCCGGGCCGATGCCCAGCACCAAGTAGGGGTTCATGTCCTCAATCAAATGGCGCGCCTTGATGCGCGAGAAGCACTCGTCGGAGATGCCGAAGATCTCTGCCACCGAGTGCAGATACTCCAGCTCCGCCGGGTGCACCACATTGTCGGCCTTGGAGATGTGGAACAATCCATCCAGGACCGTTTCCAGCACTTCGGGCTTGGCCTTGAAGAGCCGCGCCAGGCGCCGGGCATACGCGTCATATCCAGCCACATCCTGCTTGGCCAGGTTGAAGACCCGGGCAACGTTCGGCAGCTCCTCGTCGCGCACGGTGAAGACCTGCTTGAACGCGGTGATCTCAGCTTGCGACACCACGCCATCAGCCTTCGCCATTTTGGCGCCAAGCGCAATCACACCGATGGTGAACGCCACCTGCTGTTCGGGCTCGCCGGTGCGCAGCCAGCTTGAGAGGGTCTCAACCCCTTCGGCGAGCAGCGCTGATATTTTTTCCCAGATCGTCATTCGAATCCGCAAAATAGAGGGAGAATCCGAATCTAGCCAGATAAACTAAATACCCCCAATTGTGGAACCAGAGGGGAACGCAGGCGTTCACGCCGGGCATCACGAACCTTTTCCCACTTAGTGGATGATAAACTTTGGCCAAAGTGCGATTGATCGTGCTATAGCGCATCTACCGTTCGGGATGGGCCTGGGAAGCGGTGTCTTAGAAAGTTCTTTCTTGTGAAAAGTTTTTCCGCGTGAGCGGCAGCTCACGGTCTTGGATATCGCAGTTGGCATCCTACCAACTGCCTGATGATCGCCAGGCCATCATTGAATTTGTCACCACCGTGGTTCCCTTCTGCGCGGCATGCTGGGCCTCCTGGGCGCTTTTCCAGGTGCATCCCCTATTGGCCATCATTGGTGCGCTGCCTGCTTCGGTTTTCCTGGTGCGCTTGTTCATGCTGCAGCACGACTGCGGCCATGGATCGATGTTTTCCTCCCGGCGGGTGAACGACTGGGTTGGACGTGGCCTAGGCGTTCTCACGCTTACGCCTTACGACTATTGGCGGTTTTCGCACGCACAGCATCATGCCAGCTCGGGAAACCTGGACCGGCGCGGCCTGGGCGACATCGATACGATGACGGTGGAGGAATACCGCGAATTTGATAGGATCGGCCGCCTGAAATACCGGCTTTACCGGCATCCCTTTGTGATGCTCGGCATTGGCCCGGCCTATATGTTTCTGCTTCGCCACCGGTTCCCGACCGGCGTCTTGAAAATGGGCACCATGCCGTTGCGCAGCGTGATCGCGACGAACGTTGGCGTTGCAGTGCTGTGGGCTGCCATCATCTACACACTCGGCATCAGGGCATTCACCTTCGTCTATCTGCCGATCGTCATCCTCAGCTCATCTCTGGGTGTGTGGTTGTTCTTTATCCAGCATCAGTTCGACGAAACCCACTGGGAGCGAAGCGAAAACTGGACCCGGGAAGATGCCGCCTTGCATGGCAGTTCATACTATGACCTGCCGCGCCCGCTAATGTGGCTTACCGGCAATATCGGCATTCATCACGTGCACCATCTTTCGAGCCGCATTCCTTTTCACCAACTGCCGCGGGTTTTGGAAGATCATCCAGAGCTCAAGGAGATTGGCCGGTTGACCCTCTGGGACAGCTTGCGCTGCATCCGCCTGACCCTTTGGGATGAGCAGGCCAAGAAGCTCATTTCCTTTTCTGAGAACCGCCGCAACATGCCTGCCTCGGCTGCTTAGCAAAGCTCCGCCAGGCAAGCCGCCAGTTTCCTGTTGCATAATCAGCGCCTGAGGCCGTACCACAGCGTCTTGAATGATTGAGGCGGAGGAGTGTGACGTGGGGCGCACCGTTTATCTGAACGACGCATTTGTTGGCGAAGACGAGGCCAAATTGCCGATCTTTGACCGGGGCCTGCTTTTCGCTGACGCTGTGTATGAAGGCCTTGGCATCCTCGACGGCCAGATCATCGACTTCCCCCGCCACATGGCCAGGCTGCGCCGCTCGCTTGGGGAATTGTCCATTGCCGAACCCATGACCCAAGACCAGTTCTTCGCCGTTCTGATGGAGCTGGTGGGACGGAACGGGTTGGCTGAGGGGTTCTTGTACCTGCACATCACGCGAGGCGCCGCCGACCGGGACTACCTTTATCCTGAAGGCCTGACGCCAAACATCTTTGCGTTCACACAGCCGCAAACCCATCAAACAGCTGACGATGAGCCCAAGCCCGTCAGCATGCAGTCCACGCCTGATCTGCGCTGGGCCCGCCGGGACATCAAGACCTCAAACCTGCTAGGCCAGGTTCTGGCCAAACGCGCAGCAGATGAGGCCGGCGCCGATGAAGCCCTGATGATCGCGCCAGACGGCCACATCACCGAAGGCGGCGCCACGAGTTTCTTCATCGTCAAGGACCAGACCATCATCGCCCGGCCGGTGAGCAATGACATTCTCCACGGGATAACCCGGCAATCCATGCTGGCCGTGGCGGAAGCCGAAGGGGTGGCGATCGAAACCCGAACCATCACCTTGGACGAAGCCTATGGGGCCGACGAAGCCTTCATCACCGGCGCATCGAGCTATGTGGATCCGGTGGGGCAGATCGACGGAAAGCAGATCGGCACCGGTCAACCTGGCCCCCTCACCCTCAAGCTGCGGCAGGAATACGTTCGCACGGCGCGCCGCACCTTCTACCGGCCCGCTTGAGGTTTATCGCCTGCTGGCTTATAAGCGGCCCATGCAGATGACCAGCTAACCAAGCTACACGCACACCAGATACACGCGCGTTGAACCTCACTCGCACGCGTGTTCAATCGTTGTTGTGCGCCACATTGTTCGCTGTGTTTCCTCCATTTCGGTCTGCATATGTCCCACGATACTCTGAACCTCAACACGGGTTTCACCCGCCGTGTACACGTTCTCAACGAGGCTTCAGCCCTGCTCCAACTTGGGCTGCCGCTCGCTCTCACTCACTTGTCCTACATCGCCACGATCTCCACCGACGTGCTGATGATGGGTTGGCTCGGGCCGGAGGCCTTGGGCACCGGCTCGCTGGCCTGGTATCTCTACGTGTTCTTCGACTACTTCGCCCTGGGCGTTCTGTGCGCCGTTTCACCCACCTTGGCGCAGCATCTGGGCGCGCGGCGCACCAAGGACATTCGCCCCACCGTTCGGGCAGGGGCGTGGGCGGCAGTGATGCTGACGATCCCGTGCCTGGTGATCTTGTGGCACAGCAAGCATATTCTGGCGCTGCTCGGGCAATCGGACGCGCTTGCCGGCGACGCGCAGTCTTATCTGAGGCACTTGCTCTTCGCGATGCTGCCGGGCCTGTGGCTGTTCGTGATCAGCGAGCTCCTGGCCGCACACGGGCGGACCCGCGCCCTGCTGCTTACCTACATTGCCGGCATCGGCCTCAATGCGCTGGCGAACTATGCCCTGATGTTCGGCCATTTCGGATTTCCCGCCATGGGGCTTGATGGGGCCGGCCTTGCCACCACGGTGGTCTACCTCTTCATGTTCTGCGCCCTTTTCGGGTTCGTGCTGGTGGACCGGCGCATGCGCCGATACCGGCTTCTGCACAACATTTGGAAGATCGAGGGGGACCGCATATCCGGCCTCCTCAAGCTTGGCTTGCCGATTGGGTTCACCGAAATATCGGAGATCGGCATGTTCTTGGTGATCTCGCTCATGATGGGGTTGATTGGAACGAACGCACTGGCGGCCAATGCGGTGGCGGCGCAATATTGCGCGATCGCGTTTGCCGCCACCATTGGGATATCCCAGGCTGCCACGGTGCGCGTCGGCCGCGCTGTCGGTTCAGGCAACACCGAACTGGCCGCTCTCTCGGGGTGGACCGCAATTTGCCTGGGAGCCTTTATTTCGATTGCGCCTGCGGCTGCGTTCCTGTTTCTCGGCGAGCCCCTGATCGCCCTCATCCTCGACCCAAAGGAGTCAGCAAATGCCGGTGCCATCAAACTGGCGGTTGCGGTTCTGGCCGTGGGCGGCCTGTTTCAAGTGGCCGACACGGTGCAAGGCATCAGCATCGGGGCCTTGCGCGCCTACAACGATACGCGTGGGCCATTGTTGATCACGTTCACGGTTTACTGGGGGATTGCCTTACCGGCCGCAGCTCTGTTTGGCCTGGCTCTTGAGCACGGCGCTGAGGGGATTTGGTTCGGGATGGTGATTGGCATTTCCCTAACCGGACTGCTTCTCCTGCTGCGTTTTCGGCAGAAATCAAAGCCTCACGGGGGTTCACATTCACATGAACGCCAGGTGAATTGACGGCTCAGACTTGGTTCAGGCCGATCTCTCTATAACCGGCATCAACAAACACGGACAACAGCGGGCCAAGGGGGCTCGGTCCGACGAAGGAGAGAACAAATGTTCAAGAAAACCATCCTCGGCATCACCGCCGCAGCAGCAATCACCGTAGCCGCCCTGTCGGGCACCACCACAACCGCACAAGCTGGCGGTTTCTACTTTGGTGGCGGACATGGCGGCTTTGGCGCCACCTTTTATGGCGGTGGCCACGGCTACTACCGCAACCCTTGCCGCCACTGGAAGCGCAAGTGGCGCCGGACGGGCCGCTACTACTTCCTGCGCCGCTACCGCCGGTGCATGCGCCACTACTACTAAGTTCAGGCGCT
>JAAEUE010000342.1 GCA_024227565.1 Alphaproteobacteria bacterium | reverse complement strand
GAGCGGAAGGCGGGGAGATGTATCACGTGGACCTTTACCGAAGGGTGCGTCTTGCCTGTCACCATGACGGCTTGAGCCAGCGCGCGGCGGCGCGGCGGTTTGGTATAGACCGCAAGACGGTTGCCAAGATTCTCAACCATTCGATCCCGCCGGGATATCAGCGCGGCCAGCCGCCACGGCGTCCAAAGCTTGATCCCTATACCGGCATCATCAACCAGATCCTGGAAGACGACAAAGAGCAGCCGAAGAAGCAGCGTCATACCTGCAAACGTATTTTTGAACGGCTGCGCAACGAGCATGGTTTTAGCGGCGGCATCACCATCGTGACGGATTATATCCGAGCGCGGAAGCGCCTGAGCAAAGAGGTGTTTGTGCCGCTGGCGCATGAGCCAGGCCATGCCCAGGTCGACTTCGGCGAAGCTTGGGCGATCATTGCCGGGGTCAAGTTGAAGGTTCACTATTTTGCCCTGGATCTGCCCCACAGCGACGCCTGTTTTGTCAAAGCCTACCCGGCGGAAACCACGGAGGCATTCTGCGACGGCCATGTCGCCGCCTTTGGCTTTTTTGGCGGCGTACCTCTCTCGATCCTCTACGACAACACGACACTCGCCGTCGCCAAGATCAAGCAAGGCGGCGAGCGGGTCCGCACGGAGAGCTTCGCCAAGCTACAGTCACATTATTTATTCCAGGACAGCTTCGGCCGTCCCGGCAAGGGTAATGATAAGGGCAAGGTGGAAGGGTTGATCGGTTATGTGCGGCGCAATTATCTTGTCCCCATTCCTCGATTTGAAAGTTTTGCTGCCCTGAACGCCTGGCTTGAGGAACAATGCCTAAAGCGCCAGGACGATCAATTGCGCGGCCATGGAGAAACCATCGAAGCACGCCTGATGCGGGATCTAGATGCCCTGATGGCGCTGCCCGCCACGCCTTATGATGCCTGCGAACAGCTCAGCACATCGGCCAATTCCATCTCGATGGTGCGCTATCGCAACAATGATTACTCGGTGCCGGTGGCCTATGCCCATCACGAGGTTCGGGTGCGAGGCTATGTTCACCAGGTCATTATCGGTTGTGGCGCAGAGATTATCGCCCGCCACCGCCGTTCTTATGAGAAAGGGGATATGGTCTTTGACCCGATGCACTTTCTGCCGCTGCTTGAGCAAAAGGTCGGCGCACTGGATCAAGCGGCGCCGTTGAAAGGCTGGGATCTTCCGGAGGCGTTTGCAACCCTGCGCCGGCTTCTCGAAGCCCGCATGGGCAAGGCCGGCAAACGCGAATATGTCCAGGTTCTGCGGCTGATGGAAAACTTCGAGATGGCGGAGGTGCATGGCGCCGTCAAAGGGGCGCTGAAGATGGGCGCAATTGGTTATGATGCGGTCAAGCATCTGCTGCTCTGCCGCATTCAACGGCGGCCGCCAAGGCTGGACCTGGATATCTATCCCTACCTGCCCAGGGCGAGTGTCGAGACAACAAAGCCCGCCGCCTACATGAACCTCCTGGCGGAGGAGGCAGCCCTATGAGCGAAGCCCCCGAACTCCTCCTGCATCATCATCTGAAAAAGCTGCGCCTGCCGACCTTCCTCTCTGACTATGAAAAACTGGCAAAACAGTGCGCTGCTGAAAACAGGGATCATGTGCAGTATCTGCTTCGTCTCTCGGAGCTGGAATTGATCGAACGCGAGCGGCGCATGATCGAACGGCGCATCAAGGCGGCCCGGTTCGGGGCGGTGAAAAGCTTGGACAGCTTCGACTTCAAGGCCATGGCATCGCTGAACAAGCCGTTGGTGATGGAATTGGCGCGCTGTCAGTATATTGAAGCCAGGGAGAACGTCATCGCCCTTGGCCCCTCTGGCACCGGCAAGACCCATGTTGCGCTTGGCCTCGGCCTGGCGGCCTGCCAAAAGGGCCTGAAGGTTCGCTTTATCACCGCCGCCGCCCTGGTCCATGAACTGATGGAAGCGGGTGAGGAGCGGCGCCTTTTGCGCCTGCAAAAACAACTGGCCAGCCAGCATCTGTTGATCATCGATGAGCTCGGCTTCGTGCCGCTATCCAAAACCGGCGCCGAACTTTTGTTCGAAACCATCTCCCAATGCTACGAACGCGGCTCGGTGATCATCACCTCCAACTTGCCGTTCGATGAATGGACGGAAATCTTCGGCTCCGAACGCCTGACCGGAGCCTTGCTGGATCGGCTGACCCACCATGTCCACATTCTGGAAATGAACGGTGAGAGCTTCCGCCTCAAACAAAGCCAAAAACGGCGGAAATCCCCAAAAACTGAGCGGACCTGAACTCCGTGCCCATGGTTGCCCCGGTGGGCCCACAGGGACCTCCCACGCTGCTTCGCTTCGCGTAACGCTGAAGCGCTACACGAAACAGCGCGGGTCCCTCCTATGGACTACCGGGACAACCCGCAAAAACCGAGCCTGGCAATACCAACAATGGCCCCTTTTTACTCCGGCGCCGTGGCCCCAATTTGCTCCGGCGTTGACACTGCGCAATTTGCTGCCGGACGGCGTCGATCTGTCCAAGGCCAAGGCGTGGATCAGGGTTACATCTGGCGAAGTC
>JAAEUE010000341.1 GCA_024227565.1 Alphaproteobacteria bacterium | reverse complement strand
GCACCTCATCCGCTGCATTCGGGCGCTGTAAGTCGCCGTGGTAGACCTCCTTTACATTAGGAAACCGACCCATGATACCGGCGACATCGATGCGCTTGCTCCGCCCACCCTTCTCATTCTGGAAAATCAGCACAGGACTGCGCTCGCTGAGCAGTTCAATGACCTCCAGCCAGTATTTGAAGCCGGCATCATGGACCGTTTTATAGTCCTTGGCGGTGTCGTCGAGCAGGAGATAGAGTGAGCGCTTTGTGAAAAAGAACTGATGGGTGGCGTGATAAATCTCTTGTCCCCCGAAATCCCAGACATTGAGACGAAATGACCGCCCATCCGCTAACGGGAAGTCATGGGGATGAATGTCAATGCCCTTGGTGGTTTCGCCTTCACGCGGGAGCAGCAGCTCGGGCTGATACAAGCGCCGCAGCAAGCTGGTCTTGCCCGCACGGCCTTCACCGACAAGCAACACTTTAGCCTCGAACAGCCTATCAACGCCTTGCGCCTTAGTTTCTCGAAAGTAGTTCAGAACGGCGTTACGGCCCGCTTTGATTACTTCCGGGGGCGGGTGCGTCAAAGGGCAATCCTCTACCAATATACCGTCACCGTAACTCTTCCACTGAACGGATGCGCCTTTTTCGATGAGAGCCACAAGCGGCGTCAAATTGGCTACACGGGTTTTGCTGACATTAAGGGTGTGGAGCATGGGCAACCCAGCTAGTGGGGTCAAGTCGCCGAGATTGTTGTTGCGCAGGTCAAGCGTGGTGAGGTTGGTCAGCGCCGCCAGGTGCTTGACCCCCGCATCGCCGAGTTTGTTGCCGCTCAGGTCGAGCGCGGTGAGGTCGGTCAGCGCCGCCAGGTGTTTGGCCCCCGCATCGCCAAGATTGTTGTTGCGCAGGTCGAGCGTGGTGAGATTGGTCAGCGCCGCCAGGTGCTTGGCCCCCGCATCGCCGAGTTTGTTGCCGCTCAGGTCAAGCGCGGTGAGGTCGGTCAGCGCCGCCAGGTGTTTGGCCCCCGCATCGCCAAGATTGTTGTTGCGCAGGTCGAGCGTGGTGAGATTGGTCAGCGCCGCCAG
>JAAEUE010000340.1 GCA_024227565.1 Alphaproteobacteria bacterium | reverse complement strand
GGCAAGCATTACTGGCACGCAAAAGGGCGGGTCAACGTCATTGGTGCCTTGCTTGCGGGGCGACAAACCAGGTGAGAATCCCGCGGCAATCAGGATGAGAACGCGGGGGTCGGGACTCGTAGGGAGGGCGTAGCCCGACTGGAGAGGCCCCACCCCCGCGTTTTGCCCAAATCGGGCTGGTCTGACGGTCGTGACCAGTTCGGCTATGTGATGATTTTCTACGCAAGGGGATCGTTCATGCCGGGCTGTCATGTCACTGACCAACAAATGAGGCTCTTCATGACGCTCAGACAGACCCATACCGTTCCCGTTGCCGCCGCCAAGGCGGGGATCAGCCAGGCAACGGGCTATCGGCTGCAAGCCGACCCAACTTTGCCATCACAGAAGAAGGCCCCTCGCGGTCGGCGTCGCCCGGACCCGCTGGCGGACATTTTTGAAGCGGAAGTCGTGCCGCTTTTGCGGTCCTCACCGGGGATCCGGCCCGTGGCGGTTTATGAGGAGATACTGCGCCGACATCCCGATCTGGGCGCGGGCATCCGACGAACTCTGGAGCGACGGATACGTGCCTGGAACGCCGAACACGGTCCCGAACAGGAAGTCATTTTCCGCCAGACCCACACGCCGGGCAAGATGGGCCTGTCGGATTTCACCGCCATGGGCAAATTAGGCGTGACCATTGCCGGTGCGGCACTGGATCATCGACTGTATCACTTCCGGCTTGCCTATAGCGGTTTTCAGCACGCCCACGTCGTGCTGGGCGGCGAAAGCTATGTGGCGCTGGCCGAAGGGTTGCAGAACGCTCTCTGGACGCTCGGCGGCGTGCCTCACAATCATAGAACTGACAGCCTGTCGGCGGCCTTCAAGAACCTGGACAAGTCAGCCCAGGCCGATCTAACCGACCGCTTCGATGCCCTGTGCAGCCATTATGGAATGATACCGACGCGCAACAACAAGGGCGTCGCGCACGAGAACGGTTCCATCGAGAGCCCCAATGGGCATCTCAAGCGCGCCATCGAGGACGCACTGATCATGCGTGGGTCGCGCGACTTCGAAAGCTTGCAAGACTATCGTCGCTTCATCGACGAGATTGTGGGCCGGATCAACGCCCGCAATGCCAAGCGTATCGATGCGGAACGCGCGAGCCTCAGACCTTTGCCTGCGCAACGCACCACGGATTACGAGGAGGTCACGTTGCGCGTCACGTCTTCCGGCGGCTTCACCCTGCGCAAGGTGTTCTACACCGTGCCATCCCGGCTGATCGGGCATCAGCTGCGGGTTCGGCTTTACGATGATCGCCTGGAGTTGTTTCTGGGAAGCTCTGCCCTGCTAACGCTGCCACGCGGTCGCGCATCGAGCAACGGCAGCCATGGACACGTGGTCAATTACCACCACGTCATCCACTCCTTGCGCAAAAAGCCTATGGCGCTGATGGGGCTGGTCTACAGGGATCAGCTATTTCCACGCCGGGCGTTCCGTGACATGTTCGCATTCCTGCTGGAGCAAACCAGTGAGAAGGCGACGTGTCGCATGGCTGTCGATCTTCTGGCGTTGGCACATGACCGGGGCTGCGAGGTTGAATTGGCAGCGCAGCTTGAGGAGGACCTTCGCCAGAAGCGCCCGCCTGACATGGCGGCCCTACGCGCTCTGTTTAGCCCGTCAGTAGACACGCTCCCCCACGTCGAGGTGCAACTGGCTGACCTGTCATCTTACGACCAGTTGGTCGGCGGTGCGCCATCCGATGAGGAGGTTGCAGCATGACATCGTCCCAGACCGATACCGCCCGCCTCACTCTGGCTCTGACCGAATTGCGCTTACCAGCCATCAAGGCGCTCTGGCCGCGCTTCACTGAACAAGCCGACAAGGAAGGTTGGCCCGCCGCTCGGCTGCTCAGCACCCTGGTGGAGCATGAACTGGCGGAACGAGATCGTCGCCGTATCGCGCGACATCTCGCACAGGCACGCCTGCTGCCCGGAAAGACGCTCGAGACCTTCGACTTCACAGCCGTCCCCATGCTGTCCAAAGCCCATGTCAGTGCCATCACCGCTGGCGACAGCTGGATCACAAAGGGCAGCAACATCCTGCTGTTTGGGCCACCTGGTGTGGGCAAGTCGCATCTCGGCTCAGCCATCGGGCTCGCTCTTGTCGAGCAAGGATACCGCGTCCTCTTCAGTCGCACCACCGATCTGGTCCAGAAACTCCAACAAGCCCGCCGCGATCTTGTCCTCGAAAGTGCCATTGCGAAACTCGACAAATTCCATCTGCTGATCCTCGATGACATCACATACGTCACCAAGGATCAGGCCGAGACCAGTGTGCTCTTTGAACTCATCAGTGCCAGATACGAACGCCGTTCGATGCTGATCACCGCCAACCAGCCTTTCGGGGAGTGGAATGCGATCTTTCCGGACCCAGCCATGACATTGGCCGCCGTCGATAGGCTTGTACACCACGCAACCATCTTCGAGATGAATGTCGATAGCTACCGGCGAAGAGCAGCCCAAAAGGCAAAGGGGCCAGGTCGCCCTGCTCAAAAAGCCACACCGGCAAACATCAAAGCTGAGTGACGCTCCGCGACAAACAAAAGCACAAAACCCTTGATCGCGCCAGAAAATGGCGGCATCGTCACAAGCGTCGCGACCAAGGATTCTCATCCTGATTGACGCGCAACTCTCACCCTGATTGTCGCGCTACACCTGACCTGGAAACCGATGGCGTCATACGCTGGCGACGCGCTGATCTGGTCCGGATAATTGATCAGCGCTTCGGGGTGGCATGCTCCCAAAGCGTCAT
>JAAEUE010000339.1 GCA_024227565.1 Alphaproteobacteria bacterium | reverse complement strand
CGGATCGCCCGATCCGAGCGAGTAGTTCTTCGCCGCGGCCGGTGTGCCGGGCAAAAGCGTGCTGGTGAAAGCCTTGAATATTGTCACCAGCGGCGCGGCGGCACCCATAAACAGCATGATCAGGGTTGTCCAGAACACACCACCATTGCCACCCGCGCTTTTTGATCCACCAGCCGTCAGTTTGAGCTTGGCCAGATCAAACCCGATCAAACCACGCGACGCCAGATAGTAAACAACAAAACCGATTACCAGCGAAATACCAATGCCAATCCGTGTGCCGGGGGACCAAAGCCGCCAGAGATACTCCAGCAACCACAATCGCCCGACATTGATCTTGGCAACAAAGGTTGCCCACCATTTTCCACCGGTTGAACCGTCGCCAGCATAAAGTGAAGCGCTGCATTGCCTGCGGATGGTTTCATAAAACACCCACCAGGGTGGTGAAATGTGCTGATGCCGCCACGCGTTGAACTGCACAATATGCCATTGCCGTTGATAGTCCTGCGGCATGTTGGTTTCAAGATTGAGCCGGTCAAGCCAGGCCGGTATTTCACTTTCAATGGCAGCAGGGTTGAGAATTGTCGTGAGAAATTTTGCAAAGCTGGTCTTGCCCCCACCCCACGGGGCATCGAGATGGACAACAAAACCGGGTTCCAGCCGGGCTAGCCGTTCACCACGCCATATCGGGCGCGGATCAAACCGCTTGATTTTGGATTTCCACCAATCCCGCGAAGGAAAATTTGGCGGCTCTTCCTCCGTTTTGTTGAGCGTATCCCATATTTCATTGACCCGCACCGCAAGGGCAAAGCCCATGCCGGAGCGGCCAAGATGGTCCACATCCGGATCAACGCCATCACTGAGCCAGGGCAGTTCCGGTGTGCCAGAGGAAGTTGATGTGTCATCATTTTCGGCTTTCACATCAGGATCGGTTTCTTCGGGATCCACGGATGACTGGACAGTGGATTCAATTTTCCGCAATTCCTCAATCCACCCGGCAATCTCCCTGTTCACCGCGCTTGGTCCGCGCTCCCACCACTTATCGTCCTGATCAACAATACGCAGCACAAGCTGTTTTGATTGTTTGGCCTTCAAACCCCAGTGCGATGAGTTGCGGTAGCCGGCATTGTGCCAGTCTGTCCACACCTGCCAATTGTCATTGAGTTCATTCAACCGGTCAATCAGTTGCCGATTCCAATTTGTGTACCATTCCGGTGTGTTGCGCTTGCCGCTCTCATCAATCCACAACCACTTACTCACCAGTCCGCGCGCCGCAGAGGGGGCCTTGTCCTCTCTGGCTTGCAGAGCAGCAATGTCCTGTTTGATGGCATGCCAAACATCGGCGGCAGCGGCGGCGGAGTCGGCGGAGTCGGCGGCGGCGGAGGCGTAGGCGGCGGCGGCGGCGGCGGAGTCGGCGGCAGCGGAGTCGTAGGCGGCGGCGGCGGAGGCGGAGGCGTAGGCGGCGGCGTAGGCGGCGGCGGAGGCGGAGTCGGCGGAGTCGGCGGCGGCGGCGGCGGAGTCGGCGGAGTCGGCGGCTACCCTCATATCATGGGCCGGATATTT
>JAAEUE010000338.1 GCA_024227565.1 Alphaproteobacteria bacterium | reverse complement strand
GGGCGCCGACGGGGTCCTGCACTCCCTCACGAAACACCCAGGAGACCACTCTGACGCCGTCACCGGCGTCCTGATCGTCAACGAGCAAAAGCTCGCCGAACGAACTGGCCCACTACCAAAACTCCGTCGGAGGCACCCCCGACCCGATGGATTGCTTCCTGGTCATACGCGGCATCAAAACCCTGCCCCTACGCATGGACCGCCACGCCGAAAACGCCATGGCCATCGCCAAGCACCTGGAAGCCCACCCCTCGGTCGACCGCGTCTTCTACCCCGAACACGAACTCTGCAAACGCCAAATGAAAAACGGCGGCGGCATGGTCAGCTTCGAACTCAAAGGCGGCGTGCCCGCAGGTGACAAGTTCGCCAGCTCCACCAAAGTCCTCACCCTCGCCGAATCCCTCGGCGGCGTAGAATCGTTGGTCGAAACCCCTCCGTCGATGACGCATGCGTCAATCCCGGCGGAAGTGCGCCATGCGGCTGGTCTGCAAGATGGTCTTGTGCGGCTATCGGTTGGTATCGAGCATGTTGAGGACCTGATCGCGGATATTGACCAAGCGCTGAAGATTTCGACTTTGGTTGAGGCGTAGGGCTTCGCGTTTCCAAGCCAACGAGGCCGTCGCCCCGCACCATGCAGGGCGACGGCCTCGTTGTAAAATGGAGCATCAACCGCTTGATGCTTCAGTCGCCCAGATCCGCAAGGCGTTGACGCATGGTGCGCTCCAAATGTGTTGTCTTGCGCGGGGGCAGTCCAATCTGATTCAGGCGCGCGATGCTCGGGGCGATCCCCTTGAGAAGGGAGTTTAGCATGCGGTTTGTGGCGGCGGGACGAATCCCAATGCGTTCCCCGCAGGCCAAAAAGTGCTGGCGCTTGAGCTTCTTGCCTCGGCCTTCGATCTGGATTGCCAAGTCCCCATCGCCGTAGGGCAGGGTGGATAGCAGGTCGTAGATTGGGGTCAGGCGGGTGTGTCCGTGGGCGACTTGAATGCTGATGTTCTTGGCGTGTAGATCACCGTTTGCAATCAGATAGGAGAGGGCTTGCAGTTGGAG
>JAAEUE010000337.1 GCA_024227565.1 Alphaproteobacteria bacterium | reverse complement strand
TAACGCCGCACTGCCTCCACGAACAGCAATTCCGCCAGTTTGCTAAGCACGGTGGTTGAGCCGAGGCCGCTCGCCGCGAATTCTTCGGCAGCGCGTTGAAAGGATTGTCCGATCCACTCTCCTTCAGCCCCCTCTCGTACGTTCAACTTCAGCATCAGAGGCAAGGACGCAACCGATGGATTCTGTGGTACATAGCAACACAGGAATCCGCAGACAATGTGTGTGACTGCGCCGCCGCCGCCAAAGTGCAGCACAGCCGGCCCCATGGCATCGGGTAGTTGAATGAGATGATCGATAACAACCGGGCATAATCCCGGCGCGCTGCCCAAGGCATGCCGGTCGTTGCGCGGCAGCAGTAGAATCTCACCAGCCGCAACCTCGACCGGGGAGGCGCCTACCAGCTCAAAATACATTCGGCCAGCGACCACGTAGTGATAGGCGATGATGTGCGCCGGTACGAAACCTAACGGTTGGCAGTCCTCCGGGCCTACCTGCGATGAAACGCACCAAGGTGCGGTGAACTGCGCATCCAGGAAAGCGCCACTGGTGAGGCGCACCGCGGCTAGTACGTCGGATAGGGCGTCCACAGCATCTTGTCTCCAGCCGGTCAGGTGTGTTTCGGCGTTTATGTCAAAGGTTCCGGCGTCTCAGGCATATCGCACCTTGTGCACTCCTGAATATATTAGCACTACGTGCTGGTTCCGGCAGCCGCCGGTGACATGACGTATAAATAGAACGTATAAAAGTTTTCCAAAGGAGGAAACATTATGAAAATTCGCGACTACCATGGCTTGACGTATTCCGGGGCCAATCATGCCAGTTTAGAGAACTACGGGCAGGCGTTACGCCAGCTTCAATGCTATATCGAGGATCCGGTGGCGAGCGTGGATCAAGCGCTTGCCGAGTCCCAGGATTTTGTCATGGCCCATGTGCTCAAAGCTTACCTGCATCTGCTTGGTACCGAGCCGGCGGAAGTCCCAGTGGCGCTAGCCAGTCAGGTGGCAGCGGCCCATTTAGGCGGCGACGCGCGCGAATGCGGTCACATTGCAGCGGTCGAGCACCTGGTTGCAGGCCGATGGCACCAGGCGGGGCGTGTGCTGGAAGATGTTGCGATC